>CAYJFY010000017.1:0-27661 GCA_964369755.1 uncultured Lachnospiraceae bacterium | reverse complement strand
AAATTAAGGATTTTAAATCATAAAGGGACAGGGATTTTCTCGTTGGGGCCGGGGGTTTTTTACAAAAACCCCCGTCCCCAACAGAGCAAAAAAAAGGAACTGATTCCTCAGTTCCTTTTTCCATCTGTCCATCTAGTATAGCCTAATATTATAAAAATTTTGTTTATATAGTAAAAGGTACAGCTAAAATGCTAGATTAAAGTTTAATTACGTTGATTGCCTGTGGTCCTTTAGCTCCGTCAGTTACGTCGAACTCAACTGCTTGACCTTCTTCCAAAGATTTGAATCCATCCATGCTTAATCCTGAATAGTGTACGAATACATCGTTTCCAGACTCATCAGAGATAAATCCATAACCTTTTTGGTTGTTAAACCATTTTACGGTACCTTTGCTCATAATGCAAACCCTCCATTAAATAAAAATAAAATGTTACTCTGTAGACATTGTGAACTTGCACATGTATGTCTACAAGAAAGAGAATAGCATAATTTACAGAAGTTGTCAATTAAAATTACAAAAAACTTATTTAAATATACAAAAAATTTTTATAATTAACGAAATAAAGGTAAAAATACAGAGTTTTTATTGCTTTATATCTGTAAATAGAATATCATTGTAGCAAATAACATTGTAAATAAGAATAGAAATTAGGAGGAAAGTATGTCTAAAATATTTAAGAATATAACGGAATTGATTGGAAGAACGCCGTTGCTTGAGGTGGAGAATATTGAGCGAAAGGAAGAATTACAGGCTCGTTTGTTAGTGAAGTTGGAGTGTTTTAATCCTGCTGGAAGTGTAAAGGATCGTGTTGCACTGAAGATGGTGGAGGATGCCGAGAAGAGAGGGAGGCTCCAACCAGGAGGTGTGATTATTGAACCTACGAGTGGGAACACAGGAATTGGTTTAGCCAGCGTAGCAGCATCTAAGGGGTATCAGGCGATGTTTACTATGCCAGAGACAATGAGTGTTGAGAGGAGGAAGCTTCTGAGAGCTTATGGTGCGGAGATTGTGTTGACGGAAGGGAAGTTAGGAATGCGTGGTGCGATTGCAAAGGCAGATGAGTTGGCAGCTTCTATGGACAATGCGGTGGTATTGGGGCAATTTAACAATCTGGCAAATCCAATGGCACATGAGGAAAGCACAGGAGTTGAGATATGGGAAGATTTAGATGGTGAGATTGATATCTTGGTAGCTGGAGTTGGAACTGGAGGAACAATCACGGGGACTGCAGGATATCTGAAGCAGAAGAAATCATCTGTGATAGCGATTGCCGTAGAGCCGACCAAATCTCCGATTCTTTCAGGGGGACAGCCAGGAGGACATGGGATTATGGGAATTGGTGCAGGATTTGTGCCGGAGATTCTGAATACGAGTATTTATGATGCGGTCGAGCAAGTATCCGAGGAACAAGCCTATGAAAGTGCTAGAATGTTGGCTCAAGAAGAGGGGGTCTTGGTAGGGATTTCATCAGGGGCTGCACTCTATACAGCGATTCAAGAAGCAAAGAAAGTGGAAAATAAAGGAAAAACAATTGTAGCGATTCTACCAGATACAGGAGAGCGGTATCTTTCTACTACATTATTTGGAGAATAAGATAGTGTTATTGTGTGAAAATTACAGTTATAACATTTACATTTACAAGGAGTTTTGCTATAATTAAAAAGAATTAAGAAAAACTTAATAAAAATGAGGAGGGAAAACATGTTAGAAAAATTATTTAAACTAAAAGACAACAAAACAGATGTTAAGACAGAAGTCTTGGCAGGGATTACTACCTTTATGACAATGGCATATATTTTGGCAGTAAACCCAAGCATCCTTGCGGTTACAGGGATGGATGCAGGTGCACTATTTACAGCAACAGCATTAGCAGCAGTAATTGGTACAGTCTGTATGGCGTTATTTGCGAACTATCCATTCGCACTTGCACCAGGAATGGGGTTGAATGCGTTCTTTGCATTTACAGTCGTATTGACTTATGGTCATTCATGGCAGTTGGCACTTACGGCAGTATTTGTAGAAGGTCTAATCTTTATCGTATTGTCAGTTACGAATGTGCGTGAGGCAATCTTCAATGCGATTCCACAGAACTTGAAATCAGCAGTTAGTGTAGGTATCGGTTTATTTATCGCATTTATCGGTTTGCAAAACGCAAAGCTTGTTATTGGGGGAGCAACACTTGTCGAATTGTTCTCGCTTGAGGGGTATAATGCGGGGCTTGCTGAAGGAACTGCAGGTACAATGAGCGATGTTGGAATTACGGTGATTCTAGCAATTATTGGAGTAATTATTACTGGTATCATGGTAATCAAAAAAGTGAAAGGAAACATTCTTTGGGGCATCTTAGCGACTTGGATTCTTGGAATCATCTGTCAATTAGGAGGTCTTTATGTTCCAAATCCAGAGATTGGTTTTTATCCGTTACTACCTGACTTTAGTGGAGGATTGTTGCCACCAAGTATTGCACCAATCTTTGGTCAATTAGATTTTAGTGGCGTTCTTTCATTGGAGTTTTTTGGAATTGTATTCGCATTCTTATTTGTAGATTTGTTTGATACATTGGGAACCTTGGTTGGAGTATCGACTAAGGCTGGAATGCTAGATAAAGATGGAAAATTACCTCGTATCAAAGGAGCTCTTATGGCAGATGCGATTGCAACAACAGCAGGAGCAGTTCTTGGAACATCTACAACAACTACATATGTAGAGAGTGCATCAGGAGTTTCAGAAGGTGGACGTACTGGTTTAACAGCAATTGTAACAGCGATTTTATTCGCACTTGCATTATTCCTTTCACCAATCTTCCTAGCAATTCCAGCGTTTGCGACTGCACCAGCATTGATCATTGTTGGATTCTATATGTTGTCAAATGTAACCGATATTGATTTTGCAGATATGTGCGAAGGAATACCATGTTTTATCTGTATCATCGCTATGCCTTTCTTCTATAGTATTTCAGAAGGTATTGCAATGGGAGTTATCGCTTATGCGGCATTGAATATCTTTACAGGTAAGATTAAAGAGAAGAAATTGAGTATATTAATGTATGCACTTGCAATTATCTTCATCTTGAAGTATATGTTCTTATAGAATTAAGAACATATTATAAGGTGTTTGATTTAGGAGGAAAGCTAAGTGGTTCATATTTATCATGGAGATGGAAAAGGAAAAACAACCTGCGCGATTGGGTTATCTATTCGAGCGCTGGGTGCAGGGTATCGGGTGATATTTGCACAATTTCTAAAGAATGATGATTCGAGTGAATTGAAGATTTTAAAAGAGTTAGAGGCAGTCACCACAATTGTAAGTGATAAAACATTTGGGTTTACTTGGACACTTTCGCAAGAAGAGTTAGGTGAGTTGCGAATGGAGAACACGCGCTTGCTCCAACAAGTCAAAGACGAATGCAGTGATACACAGGGGTCAATATTAGTAGTGCTAGATGAGATGTGTGCAACCTACGAACTTGACTTGGTTGATCGAGAATTGGTTCTAGATTTTTTGAAACAGAACTCTCAGAAGATAGAAATTGTACTGACGGGCAGAAACCCAGCAAAAGAATTGATAGAACTAGCGGACTATCTCAGTGAAATTAATAAGCAAGCTCATCCGATGGATCGAGGTGTCGATGCAAGAATAGGGATAGAGCAATAAAAAAATGAGAGAATCAAAAGTATGTGGTATACAATTGATTCTCTCATTTTTTATATTTTTATTTTGATTTATTTGAAAATACTAAGAAATCTTCTAGCGGTAATGGCCTTGAATAAAAATATCCTTGTGCTGTATCACAGCCAAAGTCAGAGAGGATATCATGTTGTTCCTGAGTTTCAATCCCTTCGAATACGATGTGGAAATTCGCATTTTGGAAAGTGATAATCATAGAAGATACGAATGCTTTCCCCTTCTGGGTAATCAATGTGTTGATAAATTCGCGATCGAATTTTACGGTGTGCGCTTCCATCTCAAGTAAGGAAATCAATGTAGAATAATTTGTGCCGAAATCATCGATTGCAACTTGGAATCCAAAGCGCTTCAAAGCCTGAACCTTGTCCATGATATGTTTCTTGTTATCGATAAATGCGGATTCGGTAATCTCTAATTCAATCAGATGTGGATCTAGCTCATAGTGAGTCAATATTTTTTCTAATTTTTCGATTAAATTCGGTTGTAACAAGGTGAGGCGTGAAAGATTGACACTGAGAGTTTCGATAGTTTTCACTCGAGTCTTGAACAACATTCTCCAGATTTTACAAGTTTCCTCAAACATGTATAAATCTAATGAAGCGATAAAACCATTCGCTTCCATAACCGGAATGAATGTGCCAGGTGAAATCATCTCATTTTGGCTAATCCAACGAACGAGCACCTCTCCTCCTGTTGGTTTTCCGTTTTTTAATCCTACTTTTGGCTGAACATAGGCTACGAATTCGCGTCGTGACAATGCATTTTGCATCTTGCTATTTACGACGGTTACTTCTTGCTGTTTTGCTAGCATTTCAGGTGTGAACTCTACAATCGTAGAGCCAAACTCGCTTTTCTTTATGTCTTTTGCTGTATTTGCATATTCGATGTATTGATAGATATGCGACTTGGTGTTCTTAATATAATACATACCAGCGCTTACGTTTAGCGTTAATTGTGCGATATAATCATTTGTAATGATTTGATCCAATGTCTTTTTCTCAAATCCATAAAATGCCGTCTCTAAATCAGAAAAAGGCAAGTTCTTGGCAAGAATGATGAACTGACTATTTGCTAGGTGGCAGATAATTCCCTCGAGTTGAGTGAGGAGTGGATTCACAGTTTCGACGATATAGGTTAGAATTAATTTTAAGTTGTCTTTTCCGCAGATGTCTACGATGGCAGCGAATTGATCAATTTCAAATGCTACGAGCATGTATTCATCTGGGCTAGCATTGGCTAGTATTATCTCCGATTTTTTCTCAAACTCAGAGATTGTTAGGGCGTTACAATATCCATTTGAGATTAGCTTTTCTTGTTTGTTGCTGAATAATTTGTTTAAGATAGATTCGTTTGTACTCATAGCCATTTCACACTTCCTTGTATATTTAGAGTCAATTTTATAGCTTGCGATGTTGTTTGTCAACAAGTTAACGAAGAAATTTTCTGATTTTCTTAAGCAAATGCTTGTAATAAATAGGGGATTCTAACATATATTTAGGTATAACATGATGAATAATGGAGGAATTTATTATGCAGGAATTTGATGTGTATAAAGATATTGCAGAGCGGACAAATGGCGAGGTGTATATTGGGGTGGTGGGACCGGTAAGGACAGGCAAGTCAACTTTTATCAAGCGATTTATGGATGTACTCGTCTTGCCAAAGATGAAAAATGTGCATGAATTAGAGCGCACACGAGATGAGCTGCCACAATCGGCGGCTGGAAAGACGATTATGACTACGGAACCAAAATTTATACCCAAGGAAGCGGCAGAGATTTCGTTGAGTGACGAAGTAGATGTGAAGGTGCGATTAGTGGATGTGGTAGGATTTGTAATCAACGGAGCTTCGGGACATATTGAGGGTGGAACAGAACGAATGGTGAAGACTCCTTGGTTTGAGTCTGAGATTCCATTTACACAGGCGGCTACAGTGGGAACCAAGAAGGTAATTCATGACCATGCCAATATTGCAATTGTGGTGACTACTGATGGTAGCATTGGGGAAATCCCACGGAGCAATTACCTAGAGGCAGAGCAGAAGACAATAGAAGAGCTGAAAGCCATAGGCAAACCGTTTATTGTTTTAGTTAATTCTCAAAAACCATTGGGAGAGGAAGCGAAATCAATAGCAGAGAGCATTGAGAGTACTTACAATGTCTTTGCAATGCCAATCAACTGCGCCCAACTCAAGGAAGAAGATATCCAACGAATTATGAGGCGAATATTATATCAATTTCCGATTACAGAGATACAATTTTTGGTGCCGAAATGGGTAGAGATGATTAGTCGAGAACATCGGGTGAAGAAAGATTTGTTGGAACATGTCCGCAATATCATGTCGAGTATGGATAGTATGCAATCCGCTATGAACCTGGATTATGCATTGGATAGCCCTTATGTGGAGCAGATACGAGTGGATAAAATACATATGGATACGGGCAGCATCTGTGTGGAAATCCAGATGTATGAACAATGTTATTATGAGATATTGAGTGAATTGACGGGTACGAGCATGAATAGTGAGTACGACCTAATTGGGGAATTGAAGCAATTGGCAACCCTGAAATACGAATATCAACAAGTGCAAGATGCATTATCAGCAGTAAAAATGAAAGGGTATGGAGTTGTTACACCATCGAAAGATGAAATTATGGTAGAAGAGCCAATGATTATCAAACAAGGAAATAAATATGGAGTGAAAATCAAATCAGTGGCACCATCGATACATTTTATCCGAGCGAATATCGAAACAGAAATTGCACCGATTGTGGGAAGTGAAGAGCAGGCAAAGGATTTGGTAGAGTATATCAAGAAGACAGGTGGATCAGAAGAGGGGATTTGGAATACCAATATATTTGGGAAGTCTATTGAGAATCTAGTGGATGATGGAATCAGAAATAAGATTACCATGATTACTGAAGATAGCCAGATGAAGTTGCAGGACACCATGCAGAAGATAGTGAATGATAGCAATGGTGGAATGGTGTGTATTATCATATAGGGACAGGGATGTTTTCATTGGGGACGTAGTTTTTTGAAGAAAAACTACGTCCCCAATGAACGTTCCCGATTGAATTCACGATCCAAAAGCTGTATACTGTATGAAGTGAGGTGATGAAGATGAAGGGACGATATGAGCGAAATATTGGAGCTATTTCAGAAGAGGAAGCTAGAATCTTGCGGAAGAAGCGCGTGTGCGTAATCGGAAGTGGTGGATTAGGTGGATTTGTTCTAGAGGAGTTATTGCGCATTGGTGTTGCATGTATTACGATTGTGGATATGGATGAATTTAGTGTCAGCAACCTGAATCGTCAATTGTTGTGTCGTGCAGACAATCTTGGACAACCTAAGGTGGCTGCAGCGAAGGAACGTGGGGAACTTGTAAATGCAGAAGTGGAAGTTGTGGCGTTGAATGTGCGACTGACAGAAGAGAATATAAAAGAAATTATAGGTGGTCATGATATCGTGATCGATGCAGTAGATAATGTGCCAACTCGGTTATTGTTAGGGGAGTTTTGTGGGAGGTTAAATATCCCGTTGATGCATGGAGCAATTCAAGAGTGGTATCTGCAAGCAAGTCTTGTGATGCCAGGAAGTCAATTGCTGAAGACACTCTACGGGGAAGCCAGTGGAGAGTCTAGTCTTAGTTGTTTGGCATTTACTCCAGCAATCTGTGCATCGATTCAGGTGGCAGAAGCGGTAAAATATCTGTTGGGGAGAGAGTGTTCGCTGATTGGCAAGATGTTGTACATGGATTTGTTATACATGGATGTGGACATCATCGAATTATAGGGAAAATAAGTGAGGAGAAATTTGGATGAGTGATAAGAATTTACAGGAAATTGTAGCATATAAAGTAGCAGTTGTGACAATCAGTGATAAAGGATCCAGAGGAGAGCGAATTGATGAGTCAGGACCAATTATCTGCAAGATGATGGAAGAAAATGGATATTCGGTTGAAGAGAAGCATATGGTGTCAGACGACCAAGAAGGAATTGAAGAACTTTTGATAGAATTAAGTGATTGCAAAATGATTCCGTTGGTCTTAACTACTGGTGGAACGGGGTTCTCAGTGCGGGACCGTGCGCCAGAAGCCACTATGGCGGTGGCAGAGAGAAATGCGCCCGGAATTGCGGAGGCGATGAGGGCGGAATCTATGAAGATTACATCGCGAGCTATGCTTAGCCGAGCAGCTTCTGTAATTCGAGGGGGAACTTTGATTATCAATCTTCCAGGGAGCCCTAAGGCGGCTAAGGAGAATCTAGAATCAATTCTTCCATCATTGAGACATGGGTTAGATATTTTGACTGGAAGCGCGGCAGAGTGCGCGACGAAATAGCGGAGGAGAATTACGTATAATAGGGATATGAGGCAGATAAATAAGAAAAACAGACAGAGAGTGAATGGGGAAAGAGTCCCACAAAAAAATAGAATAGAAAAAGCCAAAGTATCAGATGTAAAAGTAAGGGCAGACGAAGTGAAAATCAAGGCTGAAGAGGTGAAGAATAAGGCGGTGAGAGGTGCTGTTAATATCGTCTTTGGTAGAACTGCGTTTTTTGTATTGTTGTTGATTCTACAAGTCCTAGTTTTGGGTTGGGGATTACTATATCTGAGTGATTATGCATGGTATGTATATGGAATATCTGTAGCATTAAGTGTGGTTGTAGTGATTGTTATCATCAACGAAAAGGGCAATCCAGCATATAAGCTAGCGTGGATGCTCCCTGTTCTTTTGGTTCCTTTTTTAGGAAGTGGGTTCTACATCTTTTGTAGAAGTCAGAAGACAGTAGAATTTTTTGAAAAACGCTTAGATTATCTCTGGTACGATATTCGACCATATATGGCACAAAATGATACGGCAATGGAACGAATGAAAAAGGATAATCCATCCAATGCGAACTTGTCATATTTTTTGAGCAATCAAGTGGGATATCCGCTACATCAAAATAGTGATGTGACATATTTTTCTTCAGGGGAAGAAAAATACGAGTCCATGTTGTTTGAACTTTCAAGAGCAAAACAATATATTTTTTTGGAATATTTTATCATTGCAAAGGGAAAGATGTGGGATTCTATTCTTGAGATTTTGAAGAAAAAGGCAAAAGAAGGAGTGGAGATTCGATTGATGTATGATGGAACATGTAGTCTGTCCTTGCTCCCTTATGACTATCCAAAGCAGATGAGAAAGCTAGGGATAAAATGCAAGATGTTTCATCCGATTAAGCCGATTTTAACCACATCTCAAAATAACAGGGATCACAGAAAAATTTGTGTGATAGATGGAAGGGTTGCATATACAGGTGGAATTAATCTGGCAGATGAATATATCAATGAAATAGAGCGGTTCGGACATTGGAAGGATACCGCAATTATGGTAGAGGGAGAGGCAGTTCAGAGTTTCAGCATGATGTTTCTACAATTATGGAATCTGAAGGAAAAGCAAGAAGAGGATTATGGAAAGTATTTAGTTCCGAAATCTAAAATTCCATCTGCTGGTTTGGGGTATGTGATTCCTTATGGAGACAGTCCTTATGATAATGAAAATGTAGGTGCACAAGTCTATACACACATATTAAATCATGCAAAATCCTATGTACACATCATGTCACCGTATTTGATATTGGATTATGAGATGATGTCTACATTAATGAGTGTGGCAAAATCAGGAATCGAGGTTATCATTATCATGCCATCCATTCCAGACAAATGGTATGCCTTTGTTCTGGCAAAAACTTATTATGCGGAGTTAATTGGTGCAGGGGTGCAAATCTATGAATACACACCAGGGTTTGTCCATGCGAAGATGTTTATATCTGATGATGACACGGCAGTGGTGGGGACGATTAACCTAGATTATCGCAGTCTATATCTACACTTTGAATGTGGAGCCTTTATCTATCGCAATCCAGTAGTTCGAGAGGTGGAGGAAGATTTTCAAGATACTTTGGAGAAATGTCACAAATTAACACTTGTGGAGGTGAACAACAGACCAATTAAGGAAAAGGTCTGTGGACATATATTCCGATTGATTGCTCCGCTTATGTAGAAATGCGGTTACATTTCAGTCTCGCGCTAATCACTCTGCTGATTAGTGATGGGCGAGTACGTGAAATTTACGAAAAAGGCATGTACTTTTTCGTCAAAATATAGTATAATCTTTCTTGTTTCTATTCTATTTGGAAACAACACTTTAAAAAAACTCGCAAAGAGGAGGATACAATAAATGGTAAAAGCAGTAGTAGGAGCTAACTGGGGTGATGAAGGAAAAGGAAAAATCACTGATATGCTAGGAGAAAAAGCGGATATTATCATTCGTTTTCAGGGAGGGGCAAATGCCGGACATACAATCATCAACAACTATGGTAAGTTCGCACTACATTCATTGCCATCAGGAGTATTCTATGGACATACTACAAGTGTGATTGGAAATGGTGTAGCACTTAGTGTAAAAACTCTCGTGAATGAGATCAATGAGATTGTGGAAAAAGGCGTTCCAATGCCTAAGATTTTAGTATCTGATAGAGCGCAGATGGTAATGTCATATCATATTTTATTTGATCAGTATGAAGAAGAGAGACTTGCAGGTGCATCATTTGGATCCACAAAATCAGGAATTGCGCCATTCTACTCAGATAAATATGCGAAGATAGGAATTCAAGTAAGTGAGTTATTTGACGAGGTGTCATTGAGAGAGAAGGTTACACGTATTTGTGAACAAAAAAATGTAATTCTTGAACATTTATACCACAAGCCAACACTCACAGTAGATGGTTTGATGGCAGAGTTAATGGAATATAAAGAAATGATTTCACCTTATGTGTGTGACGTTTCATCTTATTTAGATAAGGCAATCAAAGAGGGAAAAGAAATTCTTCTAGAAGGACAATTGGGATCATTGAAAGATCCAGACCACGGAATCTATCCAATGGTAACTTCTTCGTCTACGCTGGCTGCATATGGTGCAATCGGAGCAGGAATTCCACCATATGAAATTAAGAAGATTATTACAGTATGTAAGGCATATTCAAGCGCGGTAGGAGCCGGTGCATTCGTGAGTGAAATCTTCGGAGACGAAGCAGACGAGTTGAGACGTCGCGGAGGAGATGGCGGAGAGTATGGTGCAACAACAGGAAGACCAAGACGTATGGGATGGTTCGACTGTGTGGCATCGAAATACGGCTGTAGAATCCAAGGAACAACAGACGTGGCATTTACAGTATTAGATGTACTTGGATATCTAGATGAAATCCCAGTATGTGTAGGGTATGAAATCGACGGTGAAGTGACAACAGACTTCCCGACAACAGTACAATTGGAGAAAGCAAAACCAATCTTGAAGACATTGCCAGGATGGAAATGCGAAATCCGTGGAATCACGAAGTACGATGAATTACCAGAAAACTGTAGAAACTATATAGAATTTGTAGAAAAAGAAATTGGCTTCCCAATCACAATGATCTCAAACGGACCAGGAAGAAATGAAATTATCTACAGATAAAAATTAGTAAAGAACTGTCAAACAAAAGGGACAGGGTAAATGACCAGTAAAGTATTGTCACACAAAAGGGACAAGGTAAATAGACTAGTTAAGTATTGTCAAACAAAAGGGACAGGGGTAGGATGAGCGATAGCTCATATCTCCCCTGTCCCTTTACATTATTAAAGGTTTTTATTTGCAGTTGACAGCATCAATTTGATTCGGTTTAATTGATTTACTTCACTAGCCCCTGGGTCATAATCAATGGCCGTAATATTAGAAAGCGGATAGCGTTTTCTAAGCTCCTTGATTACTCCTTTTCCAACCACGTGGTTTGGTAGGCAAGCAAATGGCTGCGCACATACGATGTTTGGAACTCCCGAGTGGATTAATTCTAGCATCTCTCCAGTTAAGAACCAACCTTCTCCGGTTTGGTTTCCGAGGGAGACGATGTCTTTTGCCATGTCTGCTAGTGTAGAGATAGAAGCAGGTGGCGTAAAACGTTCACTGGCTTGGAAAGCCTTGTAAATTGGTTTCCTTAAGGTTTCAATTGCTTTGATTCCAAGGTTTCCCTTGCGTGCGGTTGACTTGCTTGCGCCTAGGTGTGAAGTTCTAAAGTTTGTATTATAGAAGGAGTATAGGAAGAAGTCTACTAGATCAGGGACTACAGCCTCTGCACCTTCTTTTTCTAATAAATCTACTAGATAATTATTCGCCGATGGTAGAAACTTCACTAGAATTTCTCCAACAATTCCTACACGAGGTTTCTGAATATCGCGAAGTGGAATTCGATCAAAATCTTGTATGATATCACGACAAATCTTCTTGAATTCATAGTTGCTCGGATATGTTTTCTCTAAGAACTTGACGCAATGCCTCTTCCACGTTTCGTGCAACTCGTTCACAGAGCCTGAATCCCTTTCATAAGGTCTGGTACGGTATACACAGCGCATAAAGATATCGCCGAATAATAATCCGTATGCAGCTTTGAGTGCTAGCATCGGTGTAAGTTTGAAGCCAGGATTGTCCTCCAAACCACTTAAGTTCAGTGAGATAACAGGAATATGTGGATATCCTGCCTTCTCTAATGCACGGCGAATAAATCCGATGTAGTTGGAAGCACGGCAGCCTCCACCCGTCTGTGTCATAAGTAGAGCCAGCTTATCGGTATCGTATTTTCCAGATAGTACAGCATCCATGAATTGCCCTACAACAATTAAGGAAGGATAGCAAGCGTCATTATTTACATATTTTAGTCCAGCATTAATTGCTTGCTTGTTATCGTTGTTTAATATTTCTAGATGATAACCTTGAGTATTGAATACACCCTCGATTAAGTCAAAATGAATCGGTGACATTTGTGGACACAAGATGGTATAGCTGTCCTTCATTTCTTTTGTAAATGAAACTTTGTTAATCGAAGAAGGTTGTATCTCGCGTTGCATCTGCTTTTCCTTGCGCACGCGAAGAGCGGCTAAGAGTGAGCGGATACGAATTCGCGCGGCACCGAGGTTGTTCACCTCATCTATCTTCAAAGTAGTATAGATTTTGTTTGATTTTTGTAAGATGTCGGCAACGGCATCTGTTGTAACAGCATCCAAACCACAACCGAAGGAGTTTAATTGGATGAGATCTAAGTCATCTCTTGTCTTCACATAGTTTGCAGCTGCATAGAGGCGAGAGTGATACATCCACTGATCCATAACAATGAGTGGTCGCTCTACTGGTTGCAAGTGAGAGACTGCATCTTCGGTTAATACAGCAATATCATAAGAGTTAATCAGTTCTGGGAGGCCATGATTCACCTCTGGGTCCACATGATAAGGACGACCAGCTAATACAATTCCGTGAATGCCTTCCTTCTCCATGTAGGCGAGAGTTTCTTCCCCTTGTTTCATCATGTCATTCCTAGCGGCAATCAATTCTTCCCATGCTAGGTGGACAGCCTCACGAATTTCTTCTTTCGAGATGTCACTCATTGTGCCAAACTCTTCTAATAAGCGATTGAGAATGGTTTCTTCATCGCGGAGAGAGAAGAATGGGTTGTAGAATTTTACTTTTCCTGAAGTGATGGCTTCTACATTGTTCTTGATATTCTCCGCATAGGAAGTTACAATCGGGCAATTGTAGTGGTTGTTTGCATCGGTGAACTCCTCACGCTCGTAGGCGATACATGGATAGTAGATAAAATCTACCTTGCGTTCAATCAACCATTCAATATGTCCGTGTACCAACTTTGCAGGATAGCATTCGGATTCGCTCGGGATACTATCGATTCCTAGTTCATAAATCTTCTTTGAAGATAATGGAGAGAGTACAACACGGTATTTCAACTGATTGAAAAATGTAAACCAGAACGGATAGTTCTCGTACATATTTAGTACCCTTGGAATCCCTACAGTACCGCGAGCCGCTTCTTCTTGCTTGAGAGGTTTGTATTGGAAATATCTCTTTAATTTATATTCGTATAGGTTTGGAGGACGATTTGCTACTTTCTCCAAACCTAAACCGCGTTCACAGCGATTTCCGGTTACAAATGATCTTCCCCCACTAAAATGGCTTGTGGTGAGACGACATTGGTTGGTACATAGCTTGCATTTTGACATGGTTGTGCTATATTTCAAGTTGATAATTTCATCGATGGTGAGAAGAGTCGATTTCTTGCCAGCACCACGTTCACGCGCTACTAGAGCAGCACCAAATGCTCCCATGATTCCAGCGATATCTGGACGAATGGCTTCGCAGTTCGCAATGAGTTCGAAGCTTCTCAAGATGGCATTGTTATAGAATGTACCTCCTTGAACTACGATATTCTTCCCAAGTTCCGAGGCGTCGGAAACCTTGATTACTTTATATAAGGCATTTTTGATTACAGAATATGCCAAACCTGCCGAGATGTCAGATACTTGAGCACCTTCTTTTTGTGCCTGTTTTACCTTGGAGTTCATGAAAACTGTACATCTGGTTCCCAGGTCAATCGGTGATTTTGCATAGAGGGCTTCTTGTGCGAAGTCTTCTACTCCATAATTTAGAGAGGTTGCAAATGTTTCGATAAAGGAACCACAACCAGAAGAACATGCTTCGTTAAGCTGTACATTATCAACTGTCTGATTTTTTATCTTAATACACTTCATATCCTGCCCACCGATATCGATGATACAGTCTACATCTGGATTGAAAAAAGATGCAGCATAATAGTGTGAAACAGTCTCTACCTCGCCGTGATCCAACTGCAAAGCAGCCTTGATTAACGCTTCGCCATATCCAGTAGAACAGGAATATGCAATCTGTGCATCGGCAGGCAATAGAGATTGAATCTCTTTCATGGCACTGATAGTCGTTCCCAGTGCATCCCCTTTGTTACTACGATAGAAGGAATAGAGCAAGTCACCATTTTCAGAGACTAAGGCTACCTTTGTGGTGGTAGAACCAGCATCCACTCCCAAGTAACAATTCCCCTTATACGTAGCTAAATCTACAACAGGAACCTGTTGTTTCTTATGACGATCATGGAAGGCGTCATATTCTGCTTGCGTAGTGAAGAGGGGTTGTAGTCTCTCGACCTCAAATTCCATGGTGATACGTTTTGTCAATCGTTCACGTAAGTGTTCTAGATAAACTTCTGTCTCGTAATCATGATTCAATGCAGATCCGATGGCTGCAAAGAGGTGGGAATGTTGAGGTGAAACAATATGGTCGGCATCTAGTTTTAGAGTGCGGATAAATGCTTGTTTCAACTCGGACAGAAAGTGGAGAGGTCCTCCTAAAAATGCGATATGGCCGCGAATTGGCTTTCCGCATGCGAGTCCACTGATTGTTTGATTTACAACGGCTTGGAAGATGGATGCAGATAGGTCTTCCTTGGTTGCACCCTCGTTGATAAGCGGTTGAATATCTGATTTTGCAAATACGCCACAACGAGCTGCAATCGGATAGAGTGCTTTGTAGTTTTTGGCATAATTATTAAGCCCGATTGCATCTGTTTGCAATAGGGTGGACATTTGGTCGATGAATGAGCCGGTACCTCCAGCGCAGATACCATTCATACGCTGTTCTACATTACCTCCTTCGAAGTAGATGATTTTCGCATCCTCACCGCCTAACTCAATGGCTACATCGGTATGTGGCGCATTGTGTTGTAGGGCGGAAGAAACCGCGATTACTTCTTGGGTAAATGGAATATGTAGGTAGTTTGCGAGTGAGAGCCCACCAGATCCCGTGATGACAGGATGAACCTTGATGGAGCCTAATTTATATATCGCACGACCGATGAGGTCGGACAGGGTTTCTTGAATGTTTGCAAAATGCCTCTCGTAATCTGAAAATACGATGTTTTGATCTTCATCCAGGATTGCTATCTTTACGGTTGTAGAGCCGATGTCAATACCCAATGAATGTGTTGCTTTAACCATAGCTGTAACTCCTTAATAATCTTCTTCAATAATATTTCTTCTATATATAATGTTATCTTAATTCACAAAGTACATTATACGACATAAAAATGCAAAATACAAACCAAAGAATTGAAAAATATGATGAAAATTTTATACAATATAACAGTTTCTATTGCATAGGGCAAGAAATGCATAGCATTCGTTGACAAAGCGTAGTCTCTACGTTACAATATTTTAAGCAAGGAGGAAATAATGAATGAATTGGTTAAATAAGTTAGAACGCAAATTCGGTCGCTATGCCATTAAAGGCTTGATGAAATATATCATTATCTTGCAAGTGATTGGAATTGTGTTGATTTATATCGATAGTGGTGCTTATACTACTTATTTCATGCTCGATGGTGCTTCAATCCTAAGGGGAGAAGTATGGAAGATTGTTACATTTCTGACATATCCGCCGTCAACGAGTCCAATTTGGGTGATTTTTGCATTTTATTTTTATTACATGATTGGTGAAAGCATTGAAAGAGTATGGGGGGCATTTCGATTCAACCTATATATGATAACAGGGGTTCTATTCCATGTGATAGGTGCTGTGTTGTCCTATTTGATAACAGGACTTCCGATACCGATGGGAACGTTGTACTTATACATGTCACTATTCTTTGCATATGCAATGATTAATCCAGATATGCAATTATTGTTTATGTTCATCCTTCCAATCAAGATGAAGTATCTTGCAATTGCCAATGGATTTTTCTTCACACTGAATATTGTGCGTGGGTTTATCCCAACCAATGATGTGCTGACACAGTTGGTGATGTTATCAAATTCTATATCTGCATTGGTTGCAATTCTGAACTTTTTGATTTTCTTTTTTTGGATTCAAAAGGGTAAGAGGAATCTGTATGCAAAACAAGCAGTGAGAAAGAAGAAGTTTCAAGCAGAAGTAAAGAAATCTAGACCAGAGACACAATATGAAAACGGTGCAAAACATAAGTGCTGTGTATGTGGAAGAACAGAGCTAGATGATCCAACATTAGAATTTCGTTATTGTTCGAAGTGCGGTGGGAATCGGGAATATTGCAATGACCACTTATTTACACACGAACATGTGAAATAAATTAGTAATTTAGAAGAGAAATTAGAAGAAGAGATGTAAAGAGGAGAAAAAATGAGAAAAACTAAAATTATTTGTACAATGGGACCAAACACGAATGACAGAGAAGTGATGAAAGCCTTAATGTTAGGCGGAATGAATGTAGCGAGATTTAACTTTTCACATGGTGATCATGAGGAACAAAAAGGTCGTATGGACATGATAAAAGAGTTGCGTGAAGAATTGGGATTACCAGTAGCGATTCTATTAGATACAAAAGGACCTGAGATTCGTACTGGTGTTTTGAAGGGTGGAAATAAAGTAATGCTTGAAGAGGGCGCTACTTTTGTTTTGACAACAGAGGATATCGAAGGGGATGATAAGAAAGTATCAATCACATACAAAGATCTAGTGTTTGATATTCAACCAGGAAAGCACATCCTGATCGATGATGGTTTGATTGAACTTGAAGTTCAAGAAATCAAAGGTGGAGATATCATTTGTAAGGTGTTAAATGGTGGAGAACTTGGAATGAGAAAGGGTGTTAATGTACCAAATGTACCAGTTCGTTTACCAGCATTGACCGATAAAGATAAAGAAGATATCTTATTTGGAGCAAGCCAAGAAATCGATTTCATCGCAGCTTCATTTGTTCGTAACGTAGAGTGTATTATGGAAATCAAGGCATTATTGACAGAGAATGGATATGATCCAATTCCTGTAATTGCTAAGATTGAGAATGCAGAAGGAATTGCTAATATCGATGAAATTATTCAAATTTCACAAGGTGTTATGGTTGCGCGTGGAGACTTGGGTGTTGAGATTCCAGAAGAAGAAGTACCTTACTTGCAGAAAGTAATGATCGCAAAGTGTAATGCAGCATATAAGCCTGTAATCACAGCAACACAGATGTTGGATTCTATGATGAGAAATCCAAGACCAACACGTGCAGAAGTAACTGACGTTGCAAATGCAGTATACGACGGAACAGACGCAGTGATGTTATCGGGAGAAACAGCGCAAGGGAAATATCCACTTGAAGCGTTGAACATGATGGCTCAAATCGTTAAGAAGACAGAAGAACATTTAGAATACGAAAACATCTTAAATAAGAATAGAACATATGGCAAGAATCAGATTTCGAATTCACTAGGTTTTGCATCGGTTTCGACAGCAGCGAACTTAAATGCAAAATGCATTATCACACCGACTGTATCGGGCGCTACAGCGAGATTGGTTTCAAAATTCAGACCAGAAGTTCCAATTATGGGAATTACTCCAAACGAGAGAACATTACGTAAAATGCAATTATACTGGGGAGTTCAACCGATGAAATCACTAGAATTCCACACAACAGAGAACATCTGCGCAGGAGCAATCGATTTACTTCAAGCAAAAGGAATCGTAGAATCAGGAGATGTAGTTGTATTAACAGCTGGTGTTCCAGCTCCAAGCATTAACAGTACAACAGCTGGTGTAAGTAACATGATGCAAATCACAGTAGTAGAGTAAATTGATATTGAGATAGCAAAGGGAGAGAGCAGTGAAGAAACCATTTGTAACACAGGAAAAATTAAATTTGATAACAGAAGAATTCCCAACACCATTTCATCTATATGATGAGAAGGGGATTCGTGAGAATGTAAAAGCTTTGAAGGAAGCATTTGCTTGGAATGAAGGATATAAGGAGTATTTTGCAGTCAAGGCGAATCCGAATCCATTTTTGATTGATATCTTACGTGAGTATGGATGTGGATGTGACTGCTCATCTCTAACAGAATTAATGCTATCCGAGGCAATGGGAGCGGTAGGCGAGGACATTATGTTCTCGTCGAATGAAACTCCTGCTTCGGAATATGCCTATGCAGCAAAATTAAATGCCATCATCAACTTGGATGATATTACACACATAGATTTCTTGGAAGAAACCATTGGTTACATTCCAGAGACTATCAGCTGTAGATATAATCCAGGCGGATTGTTCAAAATCAGCAATGATATCATGGACAATCCTGGGGATGCAAAATATGGTATGACGACAGACCAATTGTTCGAGGCGTTCAAGATATTAAAGCAAAAGGGTGCGAAAGAATTCGGGATCCATGCATTCCTAGCGAGTAATACAGTTACAAATGACTATTATCCGATGTTGGCAAAGGTTCTCTTTGAAGTTGCGGTAAAACTCCAGAAAGAAACAGGAGTACACATCAAGTTTATTAACCTATCCGGTGGAATAGGTGTTCCTTACAAGCCAGACCAAACGCCAAATGATATCAAGGCGATTGGAGAAGGGGTAAGAAAGGTATACGAAGAAGTCTTCGTTCCAGCAGGAATGGGAGATGTAGCCATCTATACAGAACTAGGACGTTTCATGCTAGCGCCATACGGTTGTTTGGTAACAAAAGCCATTCATGAGAAGCACACACACAAGGAATATATCGGTGTGGATGCTTGTGCGGTGAATTTGATGAGACCAGCAATGTATGGATCTTATCATCATATCACAGTTATGGGGAAAGAAGATGCAACATGCACACATAAGTATGATGTGGTTGGTTCTCTCTGTGAGAACAATGATAAATTTGCCATCGATAGGATGTTGCCAGAGATTGATAAGGGGGATACCCTAGTAATACATGATACTGGAGCACATGGATATGCAATGGGATATAATTATAACGGCAAGTTAAAATCAGCAGAAGTACTTTTAAAGGAAGATGGAAGTGCGCAGTTGATTCGAAGAGCTGAAAAGCCAAGCGATTATTTTGCAACATTAGATTGCTTTGATATTGGTAAAAAATTGAGTTAAAAAATTGTCAACTAAGGGACGGAATGTATGAAGATTGCTTCATATTTCCGTCCCTTTGCTTGCTTTTTCTTGTGACAAGTGGTATAATTCATTTATCTGTACTCATGTACAAGAAAGAAAATAAAAACGCGATTCAATGACTAAGGGGAGAAAGCATGAAAAGCATGAAAGGTATAGTAAGAAAAATAACTGCTGCATTATTAGCAGTGGGGATTATGGGGGCAACCTTGGATTTGTCAAGTGTTGTTTATGCGGAAAAAAGCGATGAGTTGATGGAAGAAGTTCCAGTAGCTGATCCAGATAGAATTACAGAGGAAGTGTTTATAGCGATGGATGCTGAGGGGGATGTGGAACATATCCCTCTTGATGAGCTGGAAACGGTAGACTTAACTCCGCTCGAGGGAGAGGAAGCGGTTGAATATCAGGTTGTGGTAGAAGAAGGTGGAGAGACCGAGGTTGTAGAAACCTTAGAGACGCTTGAAGAAGCGGAAGAAATCGCAGAAGAAATTGCAACGGAAAAAGAGAACGAAGAAACGGCAAAAGAGGAGATTGCGGAGGAACCAGAGGAAGAAGTTGGGGAAGAGGAGCAATTGGAAATGGAAGACGACAGCGAGAATCTCGTTTCACAGATTTTTGATATGTTTGTAATCGAGGCACAGGCAACAGGAAATTCGAGTGTAGAAGTTTATTCGGTAACAAAGAAGAATGAGGCAGAAGTTGTTGTGTTTACAGATCGGAGTAATACGACGAGTTACACAGATTTGTACACAGGAAGAGCAGGATACCTCAGTGCAGCATATGCTCCAGATGCTGCATATCTAGGAGAGGAAAATGGACAGGTCATATTCCGACAGGCAGGTGTGACTGGTAAAGTTGATAGTAGTAAGGTGAGTGTCTATACCTATGAGGATTATACCAAGGAAAAAATCACTAGCAGTTATACCACAAAAAATGGGAATTTGTATCATAATATTACTACAGCTGGGACGAAGATTAACTCTTCTATCCTCGTAGGATATCAACAATCTTATATGAAGGATAGTGCTACATACTATAGTTATGACGGTAATTATTTCTATATGAGCTATGAGCAGATGGTTGCAGACTATAAGGCAGGTCATTATAAGAATTCAATCAATCCTACGATGCCTTATTATAACTATTATCAATATCTGTCTCATCGTACTACAACGAATTTTACTGCAAGTCAAATCAACCAATATATAGCGTACATGACGAATTCTAGTAGTCAGTTATATAATACGGGACAAGCATTTATCGATAATCAGAACAAGTATGGTGTGAATGCAATCCTAATGTTTGGGCTTGCGATTAATGAAAGTGCATGGGGGACAAGTGATATTGCTAATGACTGGAACAACCTATTTGGTCATGGTGCAGTAGATAGTAACCCATATTATGGAGCAAATGGATATTCATCGCCGGCAGAGAGTATCAAGTATCATGCGGAATATTTTGTTTCCAAACAATATGCGAATCCAAAGAATTGGAAGTATCATGGTTCACATCTAGGTAATAAGGAAGGTGGAATGAATATCAGATATGCCTCAGATCCGTATTGGGGAGAAAAGGCCGCGGCTACAGGATATCATATGGAAGCGTATTTTGGCGGTACGGTGGGGGATGTGAATAAATATACAATTGGAGTAACATCTTCGATTGTCAAGGCATATTCAGAAACGGACAAGAAATATAGTCCATATAATACTTCAGATACAGATAGTAAGGTTGTTAATAATTTACCAGTGGTAGTATTGGAAACGGTTAGTGCAGGCGGCACGGAGTGGTATAAGATTCCATCAGATGCGGTGCTTAATTCTAATCGACAGACGGTAAATACATCATCGGGGGTATATGATTTTAGTCGAGATTATGTTTATGTGGAAGCTTCGAAGGTGCAGTTGATAAGTGCAGAGCGAGAGGTGATAGAAGGTGGAAAAGGCGACACCAGCGGCGATGGTTTAGTAAAGTCTAATGATTACCTGATGATTAAAGATTACATAATGGGCAAGTTGCAACTTAATGCTGACCAGGTGGCAGCGGCAGATGTATCAGGTGATGGACAGGTGAAGTCAAACGACTATCTGATGATCAAAGATTATATTATGGGGAAAATTCAACTTTAAATTAATAGAGGGAGTATAAAGTTCAAATGAAAATAATGAATAAACTTAAGATAAGTATGATGGGTGTTATGATTTTTGTGTGCACCTTTATGTATAGTGTGCAAGTGGATGCGTTTTCTATTTCGGCATCTAGTGGTCAAGTCAATGAAGGTGGTTCGTTTACCGTATCTTTTGGATCGGGAACAACAGGAAAATATAGCATCAGTGTAAGTAATGGTAGTGCATCATCTTCAGAAGTATGGTCTGAAGGCGGGGGCAGTGTATCGGTAACGGCATCAGGAGCAGGAACAACAACAGTAACCGTAACTGCGGTTGATGTTACAGATTCTTCCTATAATTTGATCGGTGGAAGTCAATCTGTATCGGTTTCGGTAGCATCAGCGACACCAGATCCAGCACCGGCACCAGCGACACCATCAACGCCATCTGCACCAGCGTCATCGTCCAATAATAATGATGACGATGATGAACCAGAAGAGTCGTCGAATACGAATTTGAGTGACCTTACGATTTCAGAGGGGACTCTATCTCCTGAGTTTGAGGCGGGGACAACAGAGTATGAAGTTCAAGTTTTAGATGTGGATACGATTGCGATAACAGCAACAGCAGCCGACGATAAGGCGACAGTAGCAGGAGACGGAGAGCAAGAACTAGTTCTTGGTGATAATACATTTGAAATTATTGTAACAGCAGAGAATGGGAATGAGAAGACTTATACGCTTAATGTGTTTAAGGATGAAAGTCCATCCGTATTCCTAACATATGGTGAGATGGAACTTGGTGTAGTGAAGGATATATCTGATGTACTTCCACCAGCAAATTTCGAAGAGACTACCGTTACAATCAATGGAGAAGAAGTTGTAGCTTGGGAGAGCCCTCTTATTGGAAAAACAATTCTGTATATGATGGATGCAGAAGGAAATAAAGGGTGGTATGTATATGAAGAAGAGGGAATATCACCATTTTTGGAACTAGGATTACTAGGAAAGAACATCTTTGTGGTTGAGATTCCAGAAGAAGAGCAAGCTAGAGAAGGTATGATTTTTCAAGAGGTTACTGTAAGTGGAAATCAACTATATGGTTGGGCGTTTGAAGATCCTGCTTTTGAGGGGTATTATGTGATTCGCGTGATTAGCGAAACAGGGGAAACAGTAGAGTATTTGTATTATATGCCTGAAAATGCAATGATTATCAATCCGAATTTTTCACCGATTACAGAGGAGACATTTGCTCAATTGACACAAGACTCTGCGACTTATATGCAGGAACGAGATAGTGCAAAAAGTGAAAATGAGCAATTGAAGCTATTTTTAATGATTGCATTAGGCGTGAGTGCTGTCTTGTTAATTCTTTTGATTGTAGTATTTGTATTATTGAAGAAAAAAGGAAAAAGAATCGCGAATGATGATTCGGTAGATGAGGAAGAGCTTGAGGATGCGGACGACATTGAGGTATCAGAGGTGAGTTTTGAAGACGCCGAAGAGGATGAAGATGAAGGGTTTGTTTTGAACCAGATTGAGGAGCGTTCAGTGCAAGAATCAGAGAATGACCGAGTGCAAGATCGTGATGGGATTCAGGTTGATCAGACAAAAAAGGAAAAGAAATCAAAGAAAAAGAGTAAAGAAAATACAGAAGAAATAGCTGAAGTAGAGAGTTACGAGATATTTGATACAGATGAAGACTAGAGGGAATGGTTAAAAGCGAATTACGCAAGTTGTTGGAGGAAATCAGCAACTTGCGTTGTTTGATGTCAGAAGGGCAAGAAAGGATAGTGTTATGAGATGGATGAGATTTCGTCTAAAGACGGTGACAGAGGCAGAAGATGTTGTGGCAAGCATGCTGATGGATTTGGGAGTAGAAGGTGTGGAGATTGAGGATAAAATCCCATTGACACAAGAAGAATTAAATGCAATGTATGTGGATATCGCACCGGAAGTGCTGCCAGATGATGGAATTGCCTATCTCAGTTTTTACCTAGAAGAGGGAACGGATAAGACAGAGCTGCTCGCACGAATCAACCGAGAACTCGAAGAGATGAGAGCGTATATGAATGTGGGAGAGGCTGTGATTGAGGAGTCACTGACGGAAGATTTGGATTGGATTAACAATTGGAAGGCGTATTTCCAACAGTTTGTCATTGATGATGTGTTGATTATTCCATCTTGGGAAGAAGTAGAAGAGATTAATGAAGACAAGATGGTTGTTCGGATTGATCCAGGGACTGCATTTGGAACGGGGATGCACGATACGACACAATTGTGTATTCGCCAGATAAAGAAGTATCTAAATCATGGAGAAACGATTCTAGATATTGGATGTGGAAGTGGGATTCTAGGAATGCTCGCATTGAAATTCGGGGCTTCGTATTCGATTGGAACTGATTTGGATCCATGTGCCATTACAGCAACACATGAGAATATGCAAGTGAATGGAATTGCTGAAACATCATATGAAGTGATTCAAGGGAATATTATCGATGATGAAGGTTTGCAAAATGAGATTGGAAGCAAGTTGCAAGACATGGTTGTGGCGAATATTCTCACGGAAGTTCTAGTTCTGCTCACTCCTGTAGTAGCCAAGCTGATTAAGAAGGGCGGTTTGTTTATCACAAGTGGAATCATTGATTACAATGACAAGGAAACTTGGATGAGAGAAACTATGGTTCGTGAAGGATTTGAAATTGTGGAGACAACATATCAGGGAGAATGGGTTTCTGTTACAGCGAGAAGAGTCTAGATTGTAGGAAAGGAAAGTTGTATGCAACATTTTTTTATATCACCAGAACAAGTACAAGATGATCAGATTATAGTGACAGGAAACGATGTAAATCACATGAAAAATGTTCTTCGAATGAGAGTGGGAGAGGACGTAGAGCTAAATGATGGGTTTGGACATAAATACATCGGTGAGATTCGAGAGTTTATGGAAGAATCTGTAATTGTAACGGTGAAGGAATGCATAGAGAATCAAGCAGAACTCCCATCGAAGATTTATCTATACCAAGGATTTCCAAAGGCAGATAAGATGGAATTGATTGTACAAAAAGCAGTGGAACTAGGTGTGGCTGAGGTGATTCCAGTTCTTACGAATCGTACCATTGTGAAGTTGGATGAGAAGAAAAAGCAGAAGAAGATTCAGAGATTTCAGAGTATCGCAGAGAGTGCAGCGAAACAAGCGGCAAGAGGAATCATTCCCAAGATTGCAGAAGTAAAGAGCTTCAAGGAGGCTTTGGAGGATGCGAAAACAAAGGATCATATATTGATTCCTTATGAATTAGCAACTGGAATGAATGATACAAGGAAAATAATCCAACAGATAAAAAGTGGAGAGAGTATTGCGATTTTTATTGGACCAGAGGGTGGATTTGAAAGAACAGAAGTGGATGAGGCAGTGAAGAAAGGTGCACGACCGATCACATTGGGCAAGAGAATTCTACGGACAGAAACAGCAGGACTAGCAGTTCTGTCAGTTTTGATGTTTCAGCTAGAGGACAGGGAAAGTCAGTAGCAATTTAACTGGAAAACACATATTTTAATAAAGAGAAACAAGAGAAAGGGATCATTATCAAAATGGAAGTTTATTTAGATAATTCAGCAACTACAAAATGCTATGATTCGGTATGCGAGGTGGTTGCAAAAACAATGTCTGAAGATTATGGGAATCCATCTTCTGCTCATCGAAAGGGCGTCGAGGCTGAACAATATGTACGTTGGTCAAAAGAAGTTGTGGCAAGGTTGTTGAAGGTTCAGGAAAAAGAGTTATATTTTACCTCGGGCGGAACTGAGAGTGATAATCTGGCGATTATCGGCGCTGTGCATGGGAATAGTCGGGAAGGAAAACATCTGATTACATCTGTAGTCGAGCACCCTGCGGTTTTGAATACCATGCATTATTTGGAAGACGAAGAGGGGTATCGGGTGACGTATCTTCAGGTGGACGAGAATGGTTGTGTGTCTGTAGAGGAACTAAGAGATGCTCTGTGTGAAGAGACTGTACTCGTGTCTATTATGCATGTGAACAATGAGATTGGTTCTGTACAGCCCATTGGACAAATTGGCTTGGCAATCAAAGAATTTAATTACAGGAATCAAAAGAATGTATTGTTGCATGTGGATGCAGTGCAAGGGTTTGGGAAGTTTCGGATTCATCCAAAACGCGAGAATATAGATTTATTGTCTATCAGTGGGCATAAAATTCATGGACCGAAAGGTAGTGGGTTGTTGTATGTGGGGCAGCATGTTAAGATGAAGTCAATCTTCTATGGAGGGAAACAACAGAGTATTCGTTCGGGAACTTTGAATGTACCTGGAATTGCTGGCTTTGCCACGGCGTGCAAGGAGATTTATGCAGGATTTGATCATAAGGTGATGCGAATGTTGGAACTAAAACAGTATTTCATCGAAGAAGTGTCGAAGATACAAGATGTGAAAGTTCATACGCCAATTCACGAGAGTGCACCTCATATCATCAGCGTGGGATTTGAGGGGATTCGAAGTGAGGTATTACTTCATTCTTTGGAGGATAAGGGAATCTATGTATCGGCAGGATCAGCATGTTCCTCGAATCGCCCAGGAATCAGTGGTGTGCTCAAGTCGATCGGATTGGATCAGAAATACTTAGACTCTACGTTGCGATTTAGTTTATCAGAATTTACCACGCGTGAGGAAATTGACTATACGTTAGAAACGTTATATAATTATATACCGATGTTGAGAAGATATACAAGGAGATAATGCCTACGATACCAAAGGCATATCATATTCATAGGAGGAAGCAGATGCAATTTCAATCTTTTTTGATAAAATACGGAGAAATAGGAGTAAAAGGAAAGAATCGCTATATATTTGAGGAGGCTTTGGTTCGTCAGATACGATTTGGACTAAAAGGAGTAGATGGGAAATTCCATGTGAGAAAAACACAGGGAAGAGTCTACGTAGATTGTGATGGAGATTATGATTACGAGGAAACAATCACAAGCTTGCAAAGGGTGTTTGGTATCGTTGGAATCTGTCCGACAGTGATATTAGAGGACAATGGAATCGATGAATTATGCAAGGATGTTATCACATATATGTCAGAGGTTCATCCAGAGGCAAGTTATACATTTAAGGTGAATTCTCGTAGAAGTCGCAAGAGTTATCCGATGAATTCCATGGAGATTAATTGCAAGGTAGGAGAGTCCATTCTAGAAGAGTTTCCGAATACGAGTGTAGATGTGCATAAGCCACAGATTATGTTAAATATTGAGGTGAGGGAAGATATTTACATCTATTCTGAGATTATACCTGGAGCGGGTGGTATGCCAGTTGGAACCAATGGTAAGGCGATGCTATTATTATCAGGCGGTATTGATAGCCCAGTTGCAGGTTACATGATAGCAAAACGTGGAGTAGGACTTGAGGCGACATATTTCCATGCACCTCCATATACAAGTGATCGAGCAAAGCAGAAGGTCGTGGATCTAGCAGCGAAGGTAGCGAAGTTTGCTGGACCAATTCAATTAAATGTAGTGAACTTTACGGATATTCAGCTTTATATCTATGATAAATGCCCACATGAAGAGCTTACCATTATCATGAGAAGATACATGATGAAGATTGCAGAGCATTTTGCAAAGGAAAGCAATTGTTTGGGATTGATTACAGGAGAGAGTATTGGACAGGTGGCGAGCCAGACCATGCAGAGCCTGATGGCGACCAATGAAGTTTGTACTTTGCCTGTATATCGTCCAGTGATTGGATTTGATAAGCA
Organism: uncultured Lachnospiraceae bacterium; assembly: GCA_964369755.1. Taxonomy (GTDB): domain Bacteria; phylum Bacillota; class Clostridia; order Lachnospirales; family Lachnospiraceae; genus CAUPWF01. The sequence continues at coordinate 294 of CAYJFY010000017.1, read as the reverse complement.
AGAGATTGTAGATGTTTCGGTAAAGATAGATACTTATGAAACATCGATTCAGCCGTTTGAAGATTGTTGCACAATCTTCGTTGCAAAACACCCGGTGACAAAACCAAATCTAAACATCATCAAGCGTTCTGAATTGAATTTGAGTGAGAAGATAGATGCCCTTATGGAAGAGGCAATTCAATCGGTTGAGAAAATATATGTGAAACCATAAAGATATTTTCCATTGTACATGAGAATTCTAACTATTCAGCCTAAACATCTCGGATGGATCACTGCGTGATCTGTTACGCTGTT
>CAYJFY010000016.1:0-45850 GCA_964369755.1 uncultured Lachnospiraceae bacterium | reverse complement strand
ACCTGCACCACCTCGAATTTCTACGATTACGTTCTTATCATCATTCGGGTCTTTCGGCAATAGTAAAATCATCAATTCGCCTTCTAGCTCCTCAATTCTCTTCTTTGCCTCACTTAACTCCTCTTTCAGCATTTCTTTCATTTCTTCATCTGTTAGGAATTACAGCATCTCTAAACTCTCTTCGACTGTTTGCTTACAGCCTCTGTACTCCTTATATGCATCCACAATCGGCATCAAATCATTTTGTTCTTTCATCAGTCCACGAAAACGTGATTGATTATTCACCACATCTGGCTCCTGTAACTCTCCCATCACCTCTTCATAACGTATTAAAAGTACATCTAACTTATCAAACATAGTAACCTCCATTATTATATCCAAAAAAACTTCTTTTATTTCTCTATCTTATTTCTTTACTTTCGCACCCCATAAACTACGCGGTCAAACCCAGCTAAATCTTTCTTTACTTCTATATTGCAAAACCCAAACTTCAGCATATATTCGGATACTTCCTGTCCTTGATCGTGACCAATCTCAAAAAAAAGCATCCCTCCCGCTCTTAAGAATCGAGCCGATGTCTCCTCAATGATTTTGCGATAAAACCATAAACCATCCTCTTTTCCATCTAGAGCTAGGATCGGATCATGGATTCGTACCTCTTCCTCCAATTCTTGAATTACAGAGGTCTTGATATATGGTGGATTCGAAACAATGATATCATATTGCTCTGTTATCTGCTCAAACAGATTGCTATGAACCCATTCACATGTAACCTCATTGAGACTGCCATTCTCGCGTGCAACCTCTAGCGCTGATCCTGACACATCCGCACCTGTAACGAAACAGGAAGGATGAAATTTTTTCAAACTAATTGCTATGCATCCAGACCCTGTGCACATATCGAGCACCTTCATCTCTGGCTCAACATATGCATTCACATGCTCCACAAGAACTTCCGTATCTTGGCGCGGCACCAACACATTCTCATTCACTCGAAATACAAGTCCCATAAACTCTTGAACACCCGTAATATGTTGTAAGGGAATTCTCTTCTTTCTCTGTGCAATAATACCACAATAATACTGCCACTCTTCTTCTGCCATCTGTTTCTTTGGATTTCCAAAATACTCGGCACGATTCACATGAGTCGCAAACTCCAATAATAACCAAGCATCGATGTCTGCTGCTTCAATCTTTGCTTCACCTAACTCTTCTCTTCCGTATTTCAAAGCATCTGCCAATACCATAACTAACTCCTTTTGATAAATGACTTCCAATCAAAAACAGCTTCTACTGAGGCGATTGCAACCTCTATCATATCATCGTCTGGCTCCTTGGTCGTCAGTTCTTGCATCCACATCCCCGGTTTGCTCAAAATAGTAACAATTGGATTGTTACTTCTTCCAGCAAGCTTTATCAATTCATAAGAAATACCAGCAATCACAGGCAGAAGCGCGATTCTAGAAGCAATCTTCAACCACACGGTGTCTGTCTGTATAAAAAAAAGAAACACAATACTGATTAAAACTACGAAGAATATAAAACTTGTTCCACATCGCTTATGTTCTTTTGAACTATTTCTTACGTTTTCTACAGTCAATTCCAAACCATTTTCGATACAATTGATGCATTTATGCTCTGCCCCATGATACATATATGTTCTACGGATGTCTTCCATTTTCGATACAACCCATATATATGCCACAAAGATAAAAATCCTCAAAAACCCTTCAATAACAGATAAAAGAACATGAGATTGAACCCAACGTTCCACGAACTGGATGATAAAATAAGGCAACATTGTAAAAATACCGATTGCAAAAACAAAGGATAAGATCGTGATTAGAATCATGATAAGTTGATCCATCTTTTCGCTACTTTTTTTACTTCCACACTTTTTGCCTTCTTTAACAACCTCTTCTTCCTCATCCTCATAGAAACTTGCCGAGAAATTAAGACTCTTATATCCTAGAACCATAGAGTCAATAAAGTTAAAAATTCCTCGGACAAACGGGATTGTCTTTAACTTGTCCCATTTAAATATCCCTTTATACGTTTCTTTTTTTATCTCAATTTCTCCGTTTTTTTTTCGAACAGCCACGGCGTATTGGTCCCCACTACGCATCATTACGCCTTCCAAAACAGCCTGTCCACCTACATTTGATGGTTTCATAATTTAATGTTCTCCTGCTATATAAATAGTCTGTATAATCAGAAACAAAAGTCCCTCTCATACAACAAACCTCGTGACAGCTGCCACGAGGTCCTTAGTTGATGGTTATGATTACATACCGTATTTCTTGTTAAATTTATCAACACGTCCACGTGCTTGGTTTGCTTTTTGTTGTCCTGTGTAGAATGGATGACATTTTGCACAAATCTCTACGTGAATATTCTCGCTTGTAGAACCTGTTACAAATGTATTACCACAGTTACAACTCACGTTTGCTTGATGATATTCTGGATGGATTCCTGTTTTCATATTTTTCACCTCTTTATTATTAATTTTCACAAAGTCATTTACCTTGTAATATTTTTTCTTTTAAACAGCTTTAATAGCATAGCACACTTTCAGTGAAAATGCAAGTATTTATATAAACTTTTGTTTTTTTACCATTTCCACTAATTGATCATTATTCTTTGTCTTAGAAAACATGTTTACAAGATTGTCGACTGCTTCGTCTGGGCGTAAACCATTTAGACCTTTTCGAATAATATAAACCGCTTCTTGCTCAGCTCTATTCAACAACAAGTCCTCTCTTCTGGTTCCAGATTTTGGAATATCAATTGCAGGGAACACACGCTTTTCTTGTAACTTTCTATCTAGAACAAGCTCCATGTTTCCAGTTCCTTTGAATTCCTCATACACAACGTCGTCCATTTTACTTCCTGTCTCCACTAAGGCGGTCGCTAAGACTGTTAAACTTCCACCCTCGCGCATGTTACGTGCAGCACCAAAGAAACGCTTTGGCATATGCAATGCCGCTGGATCCAGACCACCTGATAACGTTCTTCCACTCGGTGGAACTGTCAGATTGTAAGCTCTTGCTAAACGTGTAATACTATCTAATAAAATCATTACATCCTTTTTATGTTCAACTAAACGCTTTGCTCTCTCGATTACCATCTCGGAAACTCTCTTATGGTGTTCTGGCAACTCATCAAATGTAGAGTAAATAACCTCTACGTTATCACCCTCGATCGCCTCCTTGATATCTGTTACCTCTTCCGGACGTTCATCAATCAACAAGATAAGCAAATGTACTTCTGGATTGTTTTTTCGAACTGCTAATGCCACTTCTTTTAGCAATGTTGTCTTTCCAGCCTTCGGAGGCGAAACAATCATTCCCCTTTGCCCTTTTCCAATCGGTGATAACAAATCTACAATTCTAGTAGCAGCACTAGAACGTGCTCCCTCTAATCGCAATCTTTCATTCGGAAAAATCGGAGTTAAATCTTCGAAATTCCTTCTACGACTTGCAACCTCTGGATCCATTCCGTTAATATATGTCAGGTACAATAGGGCACTGAATTTTTCTGTCTGCGTTTTGATTCGTGTGTTTCCAGTAATGATATCCCCTGTCTTAAGTCCAAACCTTCTGATCTGAGATGGCGCAACATATACATCATTATCTCCAGGCAAGTAGTTTGCGCATCGTATGAAACCATATCCATCTGACATCACCTCAAGAATTCCATGTGCAGAGATTCCACTGTCTAATTGCTCGACATCTGCAATTTCTTTTTTCCCTTCGGAAGAACCGCCTCGTTTCTCCTCACGAGAAGCGTCTTGTGCTTTCGCATTCTCGCCACTCTTTTCTTGTGCTTTGTTTATTTCTTCGCCCTGTTTACTCTCTTTATCTTTTTTATCTTCTGCAATCATTGCTTCGATTACATCTGCTTTCTTCATATTAGTGATACCCTTAATCCCTCTAATTTTTGCAAGTTCTTTCAAGGTTGTCAGTGCGAGTGTTTCATACTTTTCTCTCATATGCTTGTCCTTTCTTAATATATAATAGCTACCGCTTTGCAATTTTTATTTGTTTCATTTGTTTGGAGTTATGACCAGAATTGGTCGCCAAAGATATTTCTTGATTGCAATAATGCTTAGTGTTATGATACCATATAAAGACAGAAAAGTAAATACAAAGGAGTATAGTTATGACCGAAACCTTTACCCTATATAAATTAATGCTATTATATATACTAAACAAAGTGAAATTCCCTATAAATACATCGCAGCTTTTTGATTTTTTTCTCGAAAGAGAATATACGAATTACTTCACATTACAGGAAGCTTTAACCGAACTAGTAGAGGCGAAGTTTATCCACACTGAAATAACACATAACAAAACATTTTACAAAATAACGGAAACTGGAGTTGAAACAATCGGCTTTTTCAATGGGGACATTTCCCCATTGATTCGCGAAGAGATTAACCAATATTTGAATGATTCTTATTCAAAAATGCAGTCTGACACTTCAATCAAGACAGATTATTACAAGAATAAAAATAACGAATATGATGTGCGACTTCAAGTCCTAGAGAACAACGCTACATTGGTCGACCTCACTCTCGTGGTGCCCACGCAAAAAATCGCAGAGGGCATCACGGAGAATTGGAAGAATAAAAACCAAGACATCTACGCATATTTGATGCAGCAATTGCTTTAATCTCTCGTTTTTAAATATTCATATATCTTCTTCTCGTAGCCTTGTTCCGTTGGGATATAAAAAGTTTCATCCCGAATCTCATCCGGCAAGTACTGTTGACGAACATAATGATTCGGATAATCGTGGGCATAAAGATATCCCACTCCATGTCCTAGGTTTTTCGCTCCCTTATAATGAGCATCCTGTAGGTGCGTAGGAACTGTGGTTTTCGTGTTTTTCACACATTCAAAGGCTGCATTAATCGCCATATACGATGCATTACTCTTTGGCGCAGATGCCACATAAGTAACCGCCTGTGACAGTATAATGCTCGCCTCGGGCATACCAATTCGCTCAATTGCCTGCGATGCTGATACTGCTACGGTCAACGCATTCGGATCTGCATTTCCCACATCTTCTGATGCGCAAATCATCACCCTTCTCGCTATAAATTTAATATCCTCTCCCGCATACAACATCTTCGCCAAGTAAAATACCGCCGCATCAGGATCTGATCCCCGCATACTCTTAATAAACGCCGAAATCGTATCATAATGGTTATCGCCTTTCTTATCGTAGCGAACTGCCCTCTTCTGAATACAATCCTCTGCCACTTCGAGTGTAATGTGAATCTTTCCGTCCTCAGCCCTCGGTGTGGTTACAATTCCCAATTCAATTGCATTCAATGCATTTCTCGCATCTCCTCCAGAAATATCTGCCAGAAAATCAAGAGCTTCTTCTGTAATCTGCGCATCATAAGACCCCATCCCCTTGACTTCATCATAAACCGCACGATGTAACAAGACTTTAATATCTTCTTTGTTTAGTGATTTTAGTTCAAAGATGTTCGAGCGAGATAATAGCGCGCCGTTCACCTCAAAATATGGATTCTCTGTAGTGGCACCAATTAAAACAACGGTTCCATCTTCTACAAAAGGCAAGAGATAATCTTGTTGCGCCTTATTAAATCTATGAATCTCATCCACAAAGAGAATGGTCTTCTTTTGGTGCATTCCCATATTCTCTTTTGCCTCTTGAACAACAGCCTCCATATCTTTTTTCCCGGCAATGGTTGCATTAATCTGGCAAAACTTCGCGCTCGTAGTATTCGCAATCACTTTTGCCAAGGTTGTCTTTCCTGTACCAGGGGGTCCATAAAAGATCAACGAACTCAATTTATCCGCCTTGATCGCTCGATACAAGAGTTTATCCTTACCAATGATATGTTGTTGCCCCACAACTTCATCTAGATTGGTCGGTCGTAATCTAGATGCTAGCGGCGATTCTTTCTCCTGATTTTCTTCTCTCATATAATCAAACAAATCCATAATTTTCTCCTATCATGTCACGTATCACTTCCGCTGCAATCAAAATTCCAGCCACTGGTGGCGTAAAAGAGATGCTTCCAGGAATATTTCTTTTTCCTCCTGTCTCTTTCGACTCTAACATCGGTTTCAATGGCTTTTCTTTTGAATATAGCACCTTTAGATGTGGAATTCCTCGATTCTTCAATTCTTTTCTCATCACCTTACACAAGGGACACATGGATGTTTTCTGTAAATCTGTGATTTCGAACAACTCCGGATGTAATTTATTGCCCGTTCCCATACTAGAAATCAATGAAATTTTTCTTCTGTTCGCCAGCTCTGCAATCGCTATTTTAGCCGTGACTGTATCGATTGCATCCACAATATAATCAACACCTACTGGAACCACCTCGTCCAAATTATCTGGTAGGACAAACACCTCTCTTGTCTCCACCTCTATTTGAGGGCATATATCTCGAATCCGCTCCCTCATGACCTGAGTCTTATATCGCTCCATTGTACTGTGAAATGCAATGCTTTGTCTGTTAATATTAGAGAGCGAAACACGGTCATTATCCACGAGAATTAATTTTCCAACACCACTCCTCGCTAGCGCCTCAATGCAATGAGAACCTACGCCCCCCACGCCAAACACCATAACGCAGGAGTTTTGTAGTTTTTGCATTCTCTCTGTTCCAATTAACATTTCTGTTCTAATAAATTCATTCACTATTTTGTATTCCTCTTCTCATTCATCATTGTCATCTATTTTCATGCTATACTTACTCTCTAAGGCAACAAAAGCTCATCTACGGTAACAAATTCGAATCCCGCTTCTGTCAAATGCTCTATAATACAAATCGCTGCCTCTATCGATGATTCACTAGAATCATGCATTAAAATGATATCATTTTCTTCTGTATCCGTCACTACCTTATTTACAATTTTTTCAACATTATCTGTATTCCAATCCAAGGGATCCACACTCCACATCACTGGAACCAGCCCAATCACCTCCTCTAACTCTTCTCTCCATATCCCATATGGCGGTCTCAAAAACTCTAGCTTCACACCTGTAATTTCTTCGATTACCTCTCTGGATTTCTGAAAATCTGCGATCACCTCTTCATCACTTGCTTGCTCTATATTAATATGGCTATAGGAGTGATTCCCAAGAAGATGTCCCTCTTCGGCAATTCTTTTTACAGTCTCTGGATTTTTTTCAGCATTGACACCTAGGAGAAAAAAGGTCGCCTTTACACCTCTCGTATTCAATTCATCCAAAAGTCTATTGGTTATCTCTGGATTTTCACTCGGACCATCATCAAATGTTAGAGCGACTTTCTTTTGCTCGACTTCAATAAATCCATCTTGTTGAAAAAAAATCTGCCTTACCTCTTCTCTCCAAAAATTCAGGCTCATTTCACTCCCCCGTGCACCGATTAATAAAACAAAAAATAAGACAATCCATTTCAAGGATTTTCTATGAAAACAACTCATTTGCACATCCACAAAACTATGTTTTTATTATTATATTGTCAGCATCTCCTTTTAATGTTACAATGAATAGGTTTGAACAAAGTATAAACACTTTGAGAAAGGAATGTTTATTAACATGAATACAAAAGAAAATAAGATGGGTACAATGCCCATTCCAAAACTATTAATACAGATATCACTGCCATTGATAATATCGATGATTGTACAAGCGCTCTATAATGTTGTCGACAGTATCTTCGTAGCACAAATTAGCGAGGATGCCCTCACCGCAGTTTCATTGGCTTTTCCAATCCAAAATCTAATGATTGCAGTTGCTGCTGGTACAGGAGTTGGTATCAACGCACTCGCTGCAAGGTATCTCGGGGAAAAGGATTTGAACAAGGCATCACTGGTTTGTAAAAATGGTTTAGTATTAGCTGTCCTCAGTTGGATTCTCTTCGTATTAATCGGAGTGTTTGCAACTGATCTCTTTTACCAAACTCAAACGGATGATGCTGCGATCTTAACCTATGGAAAGAGTTATATGTATATCATCTGCCTCTTTTCATTCGGTGTGTTCTTCCAGATTACTTTTGAGCGTTTTCTTCACGCCACAGGTAAAACACATTTGAGCATGATTGTTCAGGGAATTGGTGCCCTTGTCAATATCATCTTGGACCCGATCTTAATCTTTGGAATGTTTGGACTTCCTCGTATGGAAGTGGCTGGTGCTGCACTCGCAACCATTATTGGTCAAATAATCGGTGCTTCGGTTGGGCTATTTATCTGTATCTTCCACAACCGAGAAATTAATTTAAACTTTAAAAAATTTCTTCCATCCAAAGAATACATCCTTGCAATTTACAGAATTGGCTTTCCTGCCATCATCATGCAATCCATCGGTTCCATCATGGTGTTTGGCTTCAACACGATTTTGCTCATGTTTTCCTCTACAGCAGCAGCCGTGTTTGGTGTTTATTTCAAATTACAGAGTTTTATCTTTATGCCTGTATTTGGACTGACCTCTGGCTTAATTTCAATTGTGGCATATAATTTTGGAGCTCGCGACAAAAAGCGTATCATGCACACTTATCGACTCTCCTGTTATATCGCTATATCCATCATGCTTCTAGGCTTGGTGATATTCCAGATATTTCCAAGAGAATTACTTGCCATGTTTGATGCTTCTCCAGAAATGATTGAAATAGGTGTGGTAGCCTTACGCTCCATCAGTGTCAGTTTCCCTTTTGCCGGTTACTGTATCTGTACCTCATGCTTTTTCCAAGCCGTAGGGTTTAGCATGTATAGCTTGATTACATCCGTTGCAAGGCAACTACTAGCACTCTTGCCTTTGGCATACATCTTAGCAACATATATGGGACTTCACCACATCTGGTGGTCCTTCCCGCTAGCGGAAATCTTTTCCGTCGCCTCGTCCCTCTTCCTTGTTCGTCGAATCTATACAAAGGAAATAAAACATCTCTAACATCATAGGAGGGAATGAAGCATCGCCTCATTCCCTCCTATTTATTTCACCCTTTTTTCACACTATAGCCAAAGGTTCCTATTCCATCACCTAATCCACAATATTCTCCATGCGAATATGCTAGCAGTCCAGTTTTATTGAGTTCAAATTTCCCCTTCTCATTCATGTGCTCTTCACTGACTTGCACACCAACTACTTCTGCCATAAACATATGATGTGTCCCAAGCTCCTTGACTTCAAACACCTTACATTCGATATTCACGGGACACTCATTTATAATCGGTGCATGTTGCAAATGTTTTGCTGTTCCTCTCGTCAATCCTGTTTCTTTCCATTTGTCCACATCTCTTCCAGACTTCACACCACAGTAATCCGTCGCTTTGGCAAGAGATTCAGTCGTTAAATTCACTACGAATTCTCCTGTTTCCTTTATCATATCATAGGAATAACGCTCTGGTCGAACAGAAACATAGAGCATCGGAGGGTCACTGCATATCGTCCCCGTCCATGCAATGGTTATGATATTGGAATCCGTCTCATTTCCAAGTGATACCATAGCCGCAGGTATAGGGTAAAGCATATTTCCCGGTTTCCATTCTTGTTTTTTCATCTTGGTCTCCTTATTATTTCTGAAGTGTCGCTACCAAATTCGGTATCAATTGTTTCTTTCTAGATACCATTCCCTTCAACCTCACTTCTTCAATATCCTCTGGTAAGTCAAAAGCCTCAATCAAGCTCTCTTTCGCACCTTCTCCATAACAAACCATATCAGAGTGTTCACTAATAATATTGGTAATCATAAAGAAAACCATATCTAAATCTTTTTCTTTTTTGATGGTTTCCATATACCCAGAAATCTTCTTCTTTAACTCTTGAATCTCTTCCACATTGATAGAATTTATCTGCCCTACACCAAAGCGAACATCCCCTGATTCAAACTTCTTAAAGTCTTGAGAACAGATTTCCTTCGGTGTTTTATTCTTCAAATTACTTCCTGCATGAAACATCTCATTTGCAAGTTGTTCAATGCTGATATTTGCAATCTTAGATAAGCTCTCAGCAGCATTTTTATCTCTGTCTGTACATGTAGGAGATCGAAACATCAAGGTATCTGATAGAATCGCCGAACAAAGTAGTGATGCAATCTCAACACTGATTTCTACATTTGACTCACAATACATCTCATATACGATTGTCGCAGTACATCCAACTGGTTGATTTCTAAAATACACCGGCGAAACAGTCTCCAAACCACCCAATCTATGATGATCTATAATTTCCAGCACATCCGCTTCATCAATCCCATTAATCGCCTGAGTTTTTTCATTATGGTCTACTAAGATTACTTGTTTTTTGGTAACTCCCATCAAACGACGTCTCGAAATCAATCCTACATATTTTCCTTTTTTATCTAAAACAGGGAAGTCTCTGTATCGCTTCTTCGCCATAGTTTCTTTGATATCATTTACAAACTCTTCTGTTCCAAATGTAACCAGGTTCTCGGTTCTCATAAAATGCTTAATCGGAATACTTTGATTGATGAGTCGTGCTACAGTAAATGTATCATGCTTTGTTCGGATCATTACGACTTCTTTTCTCTCCGCCATATTCAAGATTGTTTTACCAATTTCAGCTCCTTCACAAACAATAATACAACTCACACCCAACTCCAAAGCGCATAATTGTGTCTCATATCGATTCCCCAAGATTACTAGGTCATCCTCTTCGATATAATTCTCCATCGTCTCTGGACTAGAGGCTGCAATCACCACTTTTCCATTCGTAAAATACCCATGTTCATTTCCAGTTACAACTGTTCCTTCAATCGTATTTACTATATTCTTAAATTGCGTCTTGGCCTCTGCTAAGATATGACTATCATAAACATCCATATAAGATGTGGTAATATCACTAATGCTGATGAGCCCTTTCAATTCCCCTTGATTCGTAATCGGCAAGGTCATCATATGATTTGTCTTCATCATTTCCCAAGCATCTTTGATGGACACATTACTTTTGACACCCTCAAGCTTATTTACTTCCAAATCTTTCACTTGCGCCTGGACATTCGATAACAAGGTAGGCGCTGGGACATTAAACTTCTTCAATACATAATGCGTTTCCTCATTCAATTGCCCCGCACGCTTTGCCACATAGGATTCGCCTGTCAATTGACATTTTAAATTTGCATACGCGATGGCAGAACATATAGAATCCGTATCCGGATTCTTATGCCCTACTACATAAACTTTTTTCTCTCTATATTTTTCCAAATTTCATTCTCTTTCTTATAATTTAATGTTTTTGAAAAGTTCTCCTAAGCTCACTCCAATATCCTCTGATTTTGGAATATCCACCTTTTCATATACCTCTTCTTCTACTTCCATAAGAGCCTTCATGCTCAAGCTAATTTTACCTTCTTTGATTCCGATTACTTTCACTTGAACTTCGTCATTCACCTTAAGTACATCCGATGGTGCCTTGATACGTTTTGGGCTGATTTGAGACACATGAACCAATCCTGATAATCCATCTTCAAGACGCACAAATGCACCGTAGTTTTGTAAACTTTCAACCACACCATTCAATACAGTTCCTACCACAACATTCTCTAATTTCTTCTGTTGTACTTTTTTCTCATTATCTCTTAAAATTTCTCTTGCAGACAAGACCAAACGATTGTTTTCTTGATCCGCTTCAATCACTCTTACCTGAATCTCTTGTAATAAAAACTCTTCCAAATTCTCTACATATCCAAGAGATAATCTAGATGCTGGAATAAACCCTCTCACTTCCTCTACCATAGCAACAGCTCCACCATTTACAATACCTTCTACTTTTACGTTCAGTACTGTTTTGTTCGCCATATACTCTTTGATTCTATTCCATGGATTCGCAACATCTAACTGATCCTTGTAATCATCCATTGTTTCTACCTTGTTTAATTCTTCACTCATAATTCTCTCCTTTTTCCTACTCTTATTGACTCGGTTCATATTCCCTATTATTAATTAAGGACAGGGGAAAATGTCGCAATGCTCCATTCTTCCCCCGTCCCTTTCGTTCGACGGAAAACCGTCCGTATTAGTTACCCATTTGCTTTGCTACTTCTTCTGCAAAGTTCTCTTCTTTTTTCTCGATACCTTCACCTGTTTCATAACGAACGAATGAAGTCAGTGCAAGATTAGATCCTGTTGCTTTCGCTACAGACTCCACATATTTTTCCACTGTCATATCACCATCTTGAACATATGCTTGATCTAACAAACAAACTTCTTTCATCAATTTGTTTACACGACCAATGATCATTTTTTCAATGATGTTGTCTGGCTTTTCAGGGTTCTCAAGTTTTGCTTGCGCTAATAAGATTTCTTTTTCACGCTCGATGTAATCAGCGTCTACTTCGTTGCGGCTTACATATTTTGGATTCATAGCTGCAACTTGCATTGCAACATTTCTTAGACAAGCTTTCACATCTTCATTCACAACAGTTGTTGTAGCTTTTACAAGAACACCAATTTTTCCACCACCGTGAATGTATCCAACAACACATCCATCGTTTGCTTCTACTTTTTCAAATCTTCTGATTGTAAGGTTCTCACCGATTACTGCAACTTTCTCAACCAATGCGTCTTTTACTGTCTTAGCCGAATCTGCATTCCAAGCTTCTGCCATAAATGCATCCATGTCTGCTGCATCAGAATTGATTGCTTGATTCGCAACATCTGATACAAATGTTTGGAAATCAGCATTTTTTGCAACAAAGTCAGTCTCTGAGTTTACTTCAACGATCGCTGCTTTTGTATCGTCTACGATTACAGTAGCAACAATACCTTCTGCTGCAATTCTTCCAGCCTTTTTCTCAGCTTTTGCTTGTCCATTTTTTCTTAGGTACTCTACCGCTTCTTCGATATTTCCGTTTGTTTCGCCTAAAGCTTTTTTACAGTCCATCATACCTGCGCCTGTAATTTCTCTTAACTCTTTTACCATTCCTGCTGTAATTGCCATGATAAATTCCCTCCGTTTTGCTTTATATCAAATATACTCAACTAGTTCTTATGCTTCTTCTGTTACTTCTTCAGCAACCATCTCTTCAGCAACATCCATTGCTGTAGTTCCTTGGTTTGCTTCGATTACTGCGTCTGCCATAGCAGCTACGATTAATTTAACCGCTCTAATCGCATCATCGTTTCCAGGGATTACATAATCCAATTCTTCTGGATCACAGTTTGTATCACAAATTCCAATCAATGGAATTCCTAGTGTATGTGCTTCTTGGATACAGATTTTTTCTTTCTTAGGGTCTACGATGAAGATTGCATCTGGAACTCTCTTCATATCTTTAATTCCACCTAAGTTCTTCTCTAATTTAGCCCACTCTTTTTTCAATTCGATTACTTCTTTTTTAGGTAGTACATCAAATGTTCCATCTTCAGCCATTCTTTCAATGTCTTTCAAACGGTTTACTCTGCTTTGGATTGTTTTGAAGTTTGTTAACATTCCACCTAACCATCTCTCATTGATATAGTACATTCCACAACGCTCTGCTTCTGATTTGATAGCATCTTGTGCTTGTTTCTTAGTACCAACGAAAAGGATAGTACCTCCATCAGCTGCAACATCTGCGATCGCTCTGTAAGCATCGTCAACCATTCCTACTGATTTTTGTAGGTCAATGATATAGATACCATTTCTCTCTGTGTAGATGTACTCTGCCATCTTAGGGTTCCATCTTCTTGTTTGGTGTCCAAAATGTACACCTGCTTCCAATAATTGTTTCATCGAAATAACGCTCATTTAATTTTCCTCCATTTTTGGTTTTTCTTCCGTATATGTAAGTCCAAAATCAACCGAGAATTCTCAGCACCGTGAATCGGATACCATATACGTGTGTTTTTACGACTAAAAAATTATAACATAACTAGAACAGCTATTCAAGTACTATTTCTCATCTAATCCATTTTTTTCTTAACCCATGAATTGAACCAAGACAACTGTTAAAATCCCACTAATCGCAATTGATAAACTACTCATTGCTCCTTCGATTTGCCCTAGTTCCATCGCTTTTACCGTTCCCATCGCATGACTAGACGACCCAATTGCAATTCCTTTCGCTATCGGATTTTTGATACAAAACCATTTCAGTGCATAGGTCGCAATCAAATTCCCAAAGATACCAGTAAGTATAATCACCGCAACTGTAATATCTCCGATTCCACCCAGTTCTTGACTGAGCGGCAAACCAATTGCAGTCGTAATAGATTTTGGCAACAATGTATAATACTGCGCTTTCGACAAAGACATTACAACCGCCATTACATAAGTGGACAAACAACTCGTCACCACTCCGCTGAAGATTCCAATTAAAATAGCTGCGCCACTTTTCTTCAGAATTTGCACTTGTCGATAGAGTGGCAACGCTAGACATATTGTAGTCGGTGTCAAAAAATAGCTGATCAACTGTGCCGATTCATTATATACAGCGTATTCGATATCAAATATAAGTAAAACCCCAATCACAAGGATAATTGCAATCAAAATCGGATTAAAAATCTCTCTCTTTAGTTTCTCCTTGACTTTTACTCCGATTAGATATGCACCGAGTGATATCGCAGCACCAAAAAAAATTGAAGTATTAATCAATTCCATCTTTTTTCTCTTTTCTTATTATTATTTCCGTTACCTTTCCGCTGACAAACATGACAACCAATGTCACGAACACAATACTCACAATAATCGCTGGTAACATAGACAGCATACTATCAACGTTATTTATAATCCCAACACCTGCTGGTATAAACATCACACCCATGATACTGATCAAATAATCACTTGTTTCTTCAATGTATTCAGGACGAATAACCTTTGTACAAAGCAGTAGAAATAATATCGCCATGCCATATATTCCAGCAGGCACTGGAAGTGGAATAAAATACTTCAAAATTTCAGATATAAAAGTGATGATCAATATAATTGCTAACTGCTTTAAATACTTCATGCAATACCTCGTATCTTCGTCTTTTCGCTTCTCTTCATTAAACTATTACTTTCTTACTTTAGTTTAATAATCTATGCTTGTCAATATTAGCTTACAGATTTTGACTAAAAACCTAACCTATGATATCATTACTCCATACAATTTTATAAGGAAATGAGGTAAATACCATGAAAGAAAGAAATCGTAATGTCGTCCTATTAACCGGCTCCATCATGCAACTATTCCTAGGTATCATCTACATATGGAGCATCTTCGTTGTACCCGTATCTGAATATTTTGCACTGGATCCAAGTCGTGTGAAGTTAACTTCATCATTTATGCTATGTTTCTTCGTTGTTGGAATTCTATTCGGCGGAAGATTCCAAGTAAAACACACCACGCAAAAAACTGTTTTACTCGGCGGAGTTCTATTATCCCTAGCTATGTTTCTAACAGCCGTGTTACCAAGAGATCTAGGTCTTCTCATCTATCTCACCTATGGGATTATCGGTGGATTCGGTGTTGGTATGGGATACAATGCGATCATCAGTACTGCCCAGAGAAACTTTCCCGATAAGCGCGGATTAGCGACCGGAATCTCTGTATGTACCTTTGGATTCTCAACGGTTATCTTTGCACCACTCGTGGAAATACTGGAAGCCGCTATCGGCCTACAAACCACTTTTTTCATCCTAGGTATTACTTTCCTAAT
The DNA here is from genome assembly GCA_964369755.1 of uncultured Lachnospiraceae bacterium. Lineage (GTDB taxonomy): Bacteria > Bacillota > Clostridia > Lachnospirales > Lachnospiraceae > CAUPWF01. Next base: position 30,236 of record CAYJFY010000016.1, on the reverse strand, counting down.
CGCCACGCTTGCATGTTTCTCTTTTATTACAATGCCAACAGAAACACAGGCTACTGCTAGTGCTTCAACTTCAGGAAAAGACTACACGCAAAGCGAAATGCTAAAGACAAAAGATTTTTATTTCATCACACTTGCTATTATGTTTGGAACAGCCGTTTATTTTATATTGAATCCATCTTTCAAATCCCTCTCCTTAGAACGAGGACTAACAGATGGCATGGCAACAATTATGATTATGCTTACTGGAATCAGCAATGCCTTGGGACGACTAATCTTCCCGATCATCTCTGATAAGACAAGCCGCAGTTTCGCTGCAATGCTAACACTATTAATTACAGCCACAGGAGCCTTTCTACTTATATTCTCAACTAGCTATCTACTCATGGCTGTTATCATTGTAATAACATTTTGCTACGGTGGAATTTCCGGAACCTTCCCACTACTTACTGGAAAATTCTTCGGTTTGAAAAACATCGGCTCTAACTACGGTTGCGTCATGGTTGGTTTCTCCATCTCCGCACTCCTCTTCCCAATCGCACTCGGGTTTGTCGATAATCAAGTACTTTTATTCTCAATCTTAGGAGTCATTGCGCTCGTCGGAACATTGCTACTTGCAAGCTTGATTAAAAAAGAATAACTATGGAAACAAAGTTTCCTATTGCACAAAAATAAAAGAGAGGAACTTTCCGACATTTGGAAGTTCCTCTCTTTTATTTATTAGAATCTTACTACTTTTAATAATCCGCTTGTTCGTGCTCCAACCTCACATACTAATTTTCCTGATGATGGTGCATGAATCATATTTCCGTTTCCAGAATATATTGCAACGTGTCCGTCATAACAAAGGATGTCTCCTGGTTGTGCATCTGATATGCTATATCCTACTGTCGCTCCACTCGCACGCTGAGTCGAGGACGTTCTCGGTATACTGATTCCTACCGCTTTATAGGCTGCTTGTGTCAATCCAGAGCAATCTATTCCACTAAAGCTTGTTCCACCCCACAGGTATGGAACTCCAATATATGCTCGCGCTGCATCTACTACTGATGATACATTTGCTGGAAGTTGATTTGATACAGGAGGTGTGGAACTTCCTGACGATCCACTACTTGACGAACCTTGTTGTTGTGCTGCCGCCGCTGCCGCTGCTGCTGCAGCTTCTGCCGCACGTCTCGCTTCTTCTTCACGACGTCTCGCCTCTTCTTCTGCTGCTAGTGCTGCTTGGATATCTGCATCTAACTGAGATATCTCATCTTCTTTATCGACAATCAGGGCATCGAATTCCGCCTTATTCGCCTCAAGTTCTGCCTCTTTTTCTTCCAAATTAATTAACTCTACACCTAAAGCTTCTCCTGTTGCCTGAGCCTCTTCTTTTACTTCTACATACTCTTCTAATAATTCTTTATCATAATTATGAATTGTATTCGCATATTCCACACTGTTCAACAAGTCTGTAATGGATTTTGAAGTCAATACCTTCTCAAATATATCTACCGAACCACCCTCTTCGTATAGATATTGAATCCTATACTTAAGTGCTTCATACTGAATTTGTTCTCTTTCATGAGCAATATCGAATTCTTCCCCAGCGATTTCAATATCCTCTTTGATTACAACAATGTCTTCCTCATTTTCCTTGATATTAGCCAACAGCTCTGTTAACTGAGCCTCTAATTGGGCTAACTCTGCTTCTACTTCGTCTTTTTCCTCTTTCAACTCATCACTTGACGGTGCCGCCAGTGCCATCGGTCCGATTAAAGACGCTGTGCATGCGATGATTGCCAATGCACTCACTACTTTTCTCATTTTCATATGTAATTCCACCTTATTAAATAAATTTTAGAAATAGCGCCCCCACACATTTCTAAAGACCATAATACTATAATTTCATACAAATTTCAAGAAAAATTTATCAACTCGACTCTTATTTAGTTCCAAGGAAATACTATTCTAGCTCCTTTGGATCAATTTCGTTCTTCTTCAATTTGAGATAAACCACTTCTTTGAATAATGCATTAAGTACCGAGAATAATGGGATCGCAACAACCATTCCGACCACGCCTCCAAGACTCCCACCAATCGTCACTGCAACCAACACCCAGATAGCTGGTAGACCAACAGAACTTCCAACAACATGTGGGTAGATGAGGTTTCCCTCTATTTGCTGAATCACGATAAAGATAATGACAAAATAAACAGCTTGAAGCGGATCTTCAATGAGGATGAGCAAGGCTCCTAACCCACATCCTAAAAATGCTCCGAAAATTGGTATCAATGCCGCAAACATGATAAAGATTCCAATCAAAAATGCAAATGGCATTCCAAACAATGTAAGAACTACAATAAAGATAGTACCTAAGATTACTGCTTCTGTACACTGGCCTGTTAGGAAGTTTGCAAACGTTTTGTATGTCAAACTCATTACTTCCATAATCGCTTCCGCTCTTCCTCTTCTTACAAAGGCAAACAATACTTTTCGTGCCTGAGTCCCCAATGTTTCCTTTTGGGCCAATACATAGATTGCAAAAATAAGAGCGATAAACCCTGTTGTAACTACCGAGAAGAAACCAATTGTAAATGAAAGCGTAACATCAATCACACTTCCAGCCCCTACTTGCAAGAAGTTGAATGCATATTGCATAATCGCTGACCAATCAAATTCCAGTGTACGCACAAACTCTGTGATTGGTGAATCCGAACTAAACATTTCAGTCAAAAACTTCTCTAATTCTGGCAGTGCTGCCTGAATACTAACTCCTAAGCTTGTAAATGTCACCCCAAGCTGTGGCACGACTACCAAGATAATAATAGCAATTAAAGCCGCAACAAATAAAAAAGTCAATAACAATGACGTAGGACGCGTGATTTTATCCAAAAATCGTTCTGTTTTTTTACTTTTATAATTTCTCTTCTTAAAAACATGTCTTTCAATAAAACTCATTGGTACATTCAATATAAACGCAATCGCTCCCCCTAAAATAAACGGAAGTAATATTCCCAAAATATAAGACGCAATCCCAAGCACACGCTCATACTGCACCAAACATACAATGACTAAAATTGTAAAAATAATTAATCCTTTGATTCTTTTAATTGTTTCTTTTGAAAAATCCATAAGCCCTCCTTTTAATGTTTTATCCTTTATTTTTCTGTTCCTTCTCCAATTCTTTCACTTTTTTCCAACTCAAAAGCGCTTCTTCTGGATTCTCCACCTGTTGTTCTCCAAACACATGTGGATGTCGACGGATTAGTTTTTCGCTAACCCCTTGAATAATATCTGCCATCTCAAACAATTGAAGCTCTTTCCCAATCTGCCCATTCATAGCAACTTGCAACAATACATCCCCTAATTCCTCACAGAGATTGTCCATATCATTTTTATCAATCGCTTCAAAGACTTCTTGACTTTCATCTGCCAAACATTTTTTCATACTTTCAAATGTTTGTTTCTTGTCCCACGGACATCCTTTGTCCGATCTCAATATTTCGATAATTTTTAGTAGATCATTATAATTATACTCTTTCTTTTGAACAAGTACAAGCTTTCGTATGATATCCTCTTCCACTTTTTCAAATCGGAATTCTTGCTTAATATCTGGATATTTTTCTCCTTCAACCTTGCCCATGAACATCTCAAACGGTCGAACCCACGTATCATACGGTGGGTAGAGCGCCTTATAGATAACCATACACTCTTCCGTCTCACTATGAATTGCAACATCTAGCACTTGATACAAATACCGTGTACTCTGTAGTTCTATCTCATCTAACATTTCTCTTTTGAAACTCTGTACGATATCATTCTTCTTTAGTCTTTCCATATGTCTCTCCTTTACAAACGTTTCCTATTACACAAAAAAGGGTTTCATGCCGAAACCCTTTTCGCTTGTTTACTTTATTCTGCGTTTGCTTTTTCTACCTGAGCAATCGCTTGCTTTTGCATTGGTATTCTACAGTTTTTATTGCTTCCAAATTCAACAATTACATCTTCCTCTGTAATGTCAATCACAACTCCGTAAAATCCACTTGTAGTCAACACTGTATCTCCTACTGCCACATCTGCTATCATAGCCGCAATTCTATTACGCTCCTTTTTTTGTGGACGGAATAAGAAAAACCATAACGCACCAAAAAATGCTGCATAAATTAGAATAATCGGTAAATACCCTTCTATACCTGTTGCTAAAATCATTTTGTTTCCTCCTAAATTTTCTTCCAAAAAATCAACTAAGATAAACCATATCACAAAAAACCATGCTTGTCTATCCCAAACACAATATTTTCACTAGTAATGAAGTAACTTTTTTCGTTTGTACTCTTGAAACTGACCCTGTTCAATGGCTTCTCTTACTTCTTCCATCATATGATTATAAAAATACAAGTTATGCATAACACATAGTCTCAACCCTAAAATTTCTTTTGCCTTGAGTAGATGTCTAATATATGCTCGACTATAATTCTTACAAGCCTCGCACTCACATCCCTCTTCAATCGGATTGTCATCCAATTCAAATTTTGCATTAAACAAGTTTAGTTTCCCTTGATTTGTATAAACATGTCCATGTCTTCCATTTCGACTCGGATATACACAATCAAAAAAGTCAACGCCTCGTTCCACCGCTTCTAGGATGTTGGCTGGAGTTCCCACGCCCATTAGATAGGTCGGCTTCTCCACTGGCAAATGGGGTGTCACCGCTTCAATCACTCGATACATTTCCTCGTGAGACTCTCCTACTGCCAAACCACCGATTGCATATCCATCCAAATCCATCTGTGCTATTTCTTTTGCATGTTCAATCCGAATATCCTCACTCACCCCACCTTGATTAATACCAAACAACATCTGTTTCTTATTCAAAGTATCGTCTAGGCTATTCAATCGATCCATCTCCACCTTGCATCGCTCCAACCATCTGGTTGTTCTAGCAACAGAAGCTTCAATATAACTTCTACTCTCTGTGCTCGGCGGACACTCATCGAAGGCCATGGCAATCGTAGAGGCTAGATTTGATTGAATCTGCATACTTTCTTCTGGACCCATAAAGATTTTCTTACCATCTATGTGAGACTGAAAATACACGCCTTCTTCTTTTATCTTTCTCAATCCTCTAAGTGAAAACACCTGAAACCCACCCGAATCTGTTAAAATCGGCTTGTCCCATTTCATAAACTTGTGGAGCCCCCCTAGCGAGCGAACCACTTCATCTCCCGGTCTCACGTGAAGATGGTAGGTATTAGACAGTTGCACCTGTGTTTTTATATTTCCCAAATCCACGGTGGATACACCACCTTTGATTGCAGCTGCTGTTCCTACATTCATAAATACCGGAGTCTCTATCACTCCATGAACTGTTTGCAATCGCCCACGTTTTGCCATTCCATCTCTTTTTATCACTTCATACATCATCTATTTTCTTCTTCCTAATTTACCGCAATAAGCAGTTTCCTTTTACACTAAAAATGACAGATAACCGGTGTGTCATCTCCTAGATGATCCATCAATTCGTACAATGCCTTGGCATTATCATAAGGCATGTTAATACAACCATGGGATCCATTCGTCTTATAGATTTCCCCACCATAGCTTGAACGCCAAGACGCATCATGGAACCCTATTCCGCCATTAAATGGCATCCAGAAGGAAACTGGAGACTCATATTCGCGAGTTCCATCCGGACGAACTGCTCCACGTAATACTGCATTTTTAGTCTTGTATGTCAAGTCAAACACCCCTTGTGGTGTGTCATGTCCAGCCGACAGACTACCTGTTACTGTATCAGATTCTAACACCACTTCGCCTTCTAGGATAAAATACACCTTTTGATCGGTTAGATCCACCTCTGCATAAGTATCGCCCCAATCCACTTCGCCATGAGACAGTCCAACTTGGGAATACACGATATCACGTGTCACCGGTTCTCCCGCTTCCAAATCTGCTAGTATCTGCTCATACTCCGCTTCTTCGTCTACTTCAAACCCATAATCCCCACCGGAAACAGTGGCCTCATCTCCATCTCCCGCTATAAATGTTCGAGTAGTTCCAACTGTATTATTGTTTTCAGCAAGCTGTTCCACATACACTTGCACTTTTTCCTCGTCCACTGTAACTTGATTATTCTCATCCACAATTAGCCATTCAGCAATCACGTCACCAGATGCTACTTCTCCTGACGAATATGTGATCGTCGAAGTTACATAGCGATTGAGATTTTCCATCAACTCATTCACAGACGCATGCTCCGATGTTACTTCTGCCTCTTGATATGCACCAATTTCTGCTAATTTAACCACGTCTGCCATCATTAGAATCGGTTCTTCTAGCGCTGGATATAAGAATGCCTCTACCACAATCGATCCAATTGTCTCTGGTTTGATTTCATATTTCCCATCCACAAGAACTGTCTCTGCATTCTCGGGTTGTTCCATATTTTCTTTTTGCATAAACTCCAATTCAGCCATAGCTTCCTTTAATAAATTTTCGTCGTATTCTACAGAAATCTGATAGTCATACTCATATTTATTTTCTTCGTTAAACATCTCAAACCAAGTCCAAGGATTTTGGCTTGCAAGTATGTTTTTCAACTGTTCATCTTGCACATACTTTATCCCAAAATCTGTTCCCTGAATTGTTTCAATCTCATCATCCGATGTGTGAAGGTCTAATTCATACACTCCCACCACGTCTGCAAAATATTTTTCTGCATCTGCAACTGTCAAGAGCGATACCTCAACACCATTAATCACGGTTCCCTGATAATAGAAGAAATTAAAAAATACTACAGTTCCCAAATATGCAACCCCTAGCGCCCCAAAAATCCCCGCTAAGATTTTCCACCATAGTCCTTTCTTCCTCACAGATTTCTTCTCTATTTCCTCATCATCTAGATTCACAATTTCCAAGTCCTCACTGCCATCCGACTCTGTAACCTCTTCTTTTTCATCAGATTCTTCTGTTGAACCAGATTCCTCAGTTTTTTTTGACGAGTCAGATTCCTCGCCTTCTTCGGCTGAGTTAGACTCCTCGCTTTCTTCGGCTGAATTAGGTTCCTCGGTTTCCTCTGCCGAGTTAGACTCTTCGCTTTCTTCTGCTGAATCTGACTCATCAGCTTTTTCTGATTCTTCCGCTGAAACAAGCTCTTCAGTCTCAGCATCGTCTAAATCTACTGTTTCGTCTTCTAGCTCTGATTCATCGTAATTTTGTGTCTCATCTAAGCTTACAAAATTCACATCTTCTTGACTAGACTTTCTCTTCTTCTTTCCCATAATACACTTCTCCCAACCAAATCTTAATCATCATACGTTCTATATTATAGTATAGCCGCCCCTTTTTGTACAGAAAAAAATTACATATTTTGAAGATAAATGTTGAAATAATCATATTTTTTGATAGAATGAAACAAGGTATTAAATTTGTATGATAAAACAAGGAGGCAACTATGTCAGGATCAACATATGGAGTATTGTTCAAAATATCAACTTGGGGCGAATCACATGGTGCTGCGCTAGGTGTCACAATCGATGGTTGCCCAGCTGGTTTAGATTTATCCGAAGCGGATGTGCAGACATTCTTAAATCGTCGCAAACCAGGACAGGGAAAGTTCAGTACTCAGCGCAAGGAAGGGGATGTCGTAGAAATCTTATCTGGTGTTTTCGAAAACAAAACAACAGGAACTCCTATTTCTATGATTGTACGAAATATGGATCAAAAGTCCAGAGACTATGGGAATATTGCAGAGATTTATCGCCCTGGTCATGCGGATTACACATTTCAAGAAAAATATGGAATACGTGACTACCGCGGTGGTGGACGTTCATCTGGGCGCGAAACCATCTCTCGCGTAGCTGCTGGTGCGGTTGCTTCGAAAATTTTAAATCAGCTAGGAATCTCTATCTGCGCTTATACCAAGTCAATCGGTACGATTTCAATTCCTGAATCCAAATACAATTTAGACTGCATCTCTGACAATTTATTGTATATGCCAAATCAAGACTATGCTGCACAAGCCGCATCTTATATCGAAGAATGTATGAATGCCCAAGATTCTGTAGGTGGAATTATAGAATGCGTCGTAGAAAATATGCCGACAGGAATCGGTGATACTGTATTTGAAAAATTGGATGCAAATCTAGCGAAGGGACTGATGTCTATCGGCTCTGTAAAAGGCGTAGAAATCGGTGCTGGATTTTCCGCAGCTCAAATGAATGGTTCCATAAATAACGATGCTTTTTCCATTCAAGATGAGGCAGTAACAAAAAAAACAAATCATGCTGGGGGAATCCTAGGAGGAATGAGTGATGGGTCTTCTATCATCACGAGAGTTGCAATCAAACCAACACCTTCCATAAGCCAAACACAACAAACAATTTCTCGACAAGGCGAAGTAGTCGATATCAATATCCATGGTCGACACGATCCCATCATTGTCCCTCGAGCTGTTGTGGTAGTGGAATCGATGGTTGCAATCACCCTATTGGATGCATTATTTGTAAATATGAGTAGCAAGTTAAGTCAAGTAGTAGATTTTTATAACACCAAAGAAACAAAAGAGAAGGGAGGCGGATCATGCCAAACAAGTTAATTGATATTGTAAACATTTCAAAATCATACGGAGATAATCTTGTATTAGATGACCTAAACCTGTATGTAAGGGAAAATGAATTTCTAACGTTACTCGGTCCAAGTGGCTGCGGAAAAACAACCTTATTACGTATTCTTGGCGGGTTTGAAACCCCTGACAAAGGCGATATTATATTCAACAACTCGAATATCAATGCCCTTCCGCCAAATAAAAGACCATTGAATACAGTCTTTCAAAAATATGCATTATTTTCTCACATGACCATTGCGGAAAACATCGCCTTTGGGCTTAAAATCAAAGGAAAGTCTCAAAGCTATATTAATGATAAAATTCGTTACGCCCTAAAACTTGTAAACTTAGAAGGATTCGAGCCACGCCTACCCGATTCGTTAAGCGGCGGTCAACAACAGCGAATCGCAATTGCTCGTGCAATCGTAAATGAACCAAAGGTCCTATTGCTCGATGAACCACTGGGCGCCTTAGACCTAAAACTAAGACAAGACATGCAATATGAATTAATTCGTTTAAAAAACGAACTCGGCATTACATTTATCTATGTAACCCACGACCAAGAAGAAGCCTTAACCATGTCGGACACTATCGTAGTTATGAACCAAGGATATATCCAGCAAATCGGAACTCCTGAAGACATCTACAACGAGCCGCAGAATGCTTTTGTTGCTGATTTCATCGGAGAAAGTAATATCATCTCTGCAACCATGGTCAAGGATAAACTCGTAAACATCCATGGTGTAAACTTCCCATGTGTAGATACTGGATTTGGAATCAACAAGCCCGTGGATGTTGTCATTCGCCCCGAAGATGTAGATTTGTTAAAACCTGGCGAAGGTCTTATGGAAGGTGTGGTGACACACTTAATCTTCAAAGGTGTCCACTATGAAATGACTGTCATGGCCAATAATTTTGAGTGGCTCATCCAGAGCACAGACATGGTAGCAGTCGGCGAACAGGTTAGTATTTCTGTTGATCCATTTGACATACAGATTATGAATAAACCTGAATCTGAAGATGAGGAGGCTGTGGGAATTGAAGAGTAGAAAATTATTATCCGGACCCTATTTGGTCTGGGCAGTTTCTTTTATTGTTATCCCACTCCTAATGATTGTATACTATGGTTTAACAACTTCGGATGGGAGTTTTACGTTAGAAAATATTGCAACCATTACCTCACCTGTTTATTTAAGAGCTTTGGGACTCTCCTTGCTGCTGTCTCTAGCTAGTACTGTAATCTGCTTAGTTTTGGCCTATCCACTGGCAATGATTTTATCAAATATGAAGGTCAATCAAACAAGCTTCGTCGTATTAATTTTTATCCTACCTATGTGGATGAACTTTTTATTGCGGACATTAGCATGGCAAACTCTTTTAGAAAAAAATGGAGTGATTAATAGTGTGCTTGGATTCTTTCATCTGCCAAGCCTCGACATCATCAATACCCCATATGCAATTCTTTTGGGTATGGTATATAACTTTTTGCCATTTATGATACTACCATTATTCAATGTATTATCTAAAATAGATCGAAATGTTATTTCCGCTGCAAAAGACTTAGGCGCTAATGAATTCCAAACATTCACAAAGATTATATTACCACTTTCTGTCCCTGGAATTATCAGCGGAATAACCATGGTATTTGTGCCCGCTCTTACGACATTTGTAATCTCAGACTTACTAGGCGGTAGCAAGATCCTGTTAATTGGTAATATTATTGAGCAAGAATTTAAACAAGGAAGTAACTGGAATGTGGGTTCTGGTCTCTCACTTGTACTGATGGTGTTCATCATCGCTAGTATGGCTATCATTGCCAAATATGACAAAGATGGGGAGGGAACCGCATTTTGATTCAAAAAATACAAACACACGCAAAGCGCATTTATTTAGCCCTCATTGTCATCTTATTGTACGCACCGATTGGAACCTTGATTGTTCTTTCTTTCAATGATTCCAAGACACGGGCAAAATGGGGCGGATTCACCTTTGATTGGTATGTGTCACTCTTCCAAGATGCTGAAATTATGAATGCTCTATACACCACCTTTATCATTGCGCTCTTATCTGCATTTTTTGCCACTGTAATTGGTACAATGGCTGCACTTGCACTTCAGGCGTTGGGCAAAAAACTCCGTACTGTATTATTGGGTGTCGCCAATATTCCTATGCTAAACGCAGATATTGTGACCGGTATCTCTCTGATGTTATTATTCATTGCTATTCGCATGAACATGGGATTTTCAACCATATTGCTGGCTCACATTACATTTAATATTCCCTATGTGATCTTAAGTGTACTACCACGTCTAAAACAGACAAATCGCAGCACATATGAAGCTGCCTTGGATTTGGGTGCCTCACCGATACAAGCCTTTTTTCAAGTGGTTTTACCAGATATATTACCGGGGATATTTACAGGTTTTCTGCTATCCTTCACCATGTCGTTGGATGATTTTGTCATCACCCACTTCACGAAGGGACCAGGAATCAATACACTATCCACTCAGATTTATAGTGAAGTCCGCAAGGGTATCCAACCTGAGATGTATGCACTATCCACCTTGCTATTCATATCGGTTCTTATACTGTTGATATTAGTAAATGCTAGTCCTTCAAAAAAGAAGAAAGTCATTAATTCCGAGGCCTCTCTGAAAAGACTTCGTATCAATAAAATGATTTATAGGAGAATTGTCCCTGCTGTACTATCCATCCTAGTTGTCTTTGGAGGCATTTATTATGGATTTTCAGAAAACAGCCCGAGCGGAGAACAAGTGATTGTTTACAATTGGGGCGAATATATTGATCCTACTGTATTGGAAATGTTTGAAGAAGAGACGGGAATTGATGTCATCTACGAAGAATTCGAGACAAACGAAATTATGTATCCTAAGATTAGTTCTGGGGCCTTACCTTATGATGTAGTCTGCCCATCGGATTATATGATTGAACGAATGATCGAAGAAAACTTATTACAAGAATTGAATTATGATAACATTCCAAACATCACAAATATTGATCCTACGTACTTAGCTCAAGCTGAACAATTCGACCCTGAAAACAAGTATTCTGTCCCTTATTGTTGGGGAACTGTTGGGATTTTGTATAATACCACCATGGTAGAAGAACCCATCGATAGTTGGTCTGTTCTGTGGGATGAGCAATATGCAAATAATATCCTAATGCAAGACAGTGTCCGTGATGCCTTCATGGTTGCCTTGAAGTACAATGGTCATTCTCTAAATTCAACGGATTTAGATGAATTATATGCAGCACAAGAATTACTGATAGAACAAAAGCCACTCACCCAAGCCTATGTAGTAGACCAAGTTCGTGACAAGATGATTGGAAATGAAGCCGCTATCGGGATTATCTACTCAGGAGAAGCGATTTATACTCAAAGCGAAAACCCTGATTTAGAATATGTTATTCCAAAGGAAGGCTCAAATGTATGGATTGACGGTTGGGCCATTCCTAAAAATGCAGAGAACAAGGAGAACGCAGAAGCCTTTATCAATTTCTTATGTCGCCCTGATATTGCATTGTTAAACTTTGAATACATCACATATTCTACGCCAAATGCAGCAGCCAGAGCCTTGATCGAGGATGATGAAATCAGAAATAGTAGCATCGCCTTCCCTACAGCAGATCAATTGGTGAACTGCGAAACATTCCGATACTTAGGTCCCGAAATGACAGACACTTATAACAAATTATGGCAGGAAATTAAATCAAACTAATATGAACAATAGAATCTTTACTTATGAAATCGAGACCTCGATAAGAAAAAATATTACCATTCATGAATACCTCAAGCAAATAGGCTATTCCCAAGGTATTCTCACCCACATTAAGCGTACTCCCTATGGGATTACGCTTAATGGCGTTTGGGCATATGTCAACCAGTCGCTCACTCCTGGTGATACCCTCGTAATCACTCTAACCGAGAGTGATTCCTCCGAACAGATTCTCCCAGTAAATCTAGGATTAAATATCATATATGAAGACCTGGATTTAATGGTAGTAGACAAGCCGTCTGACATGCCAATCCACCCCTCCCAAGGAAATCATGACAACACCCTTGCAAATGCAGTGGCATGGTTATATCAAACTCGCAATGAACCCTTTGTATTTCGCTGCATCAATCGATTAGACCGTGATACAACAGGTCTTCTAATTCTAGCAAAAAACAAATATAGTGGAGCTTTATTGTCTAATATGATTGCAAACCGGGAAATTACACGGGAATATCTTGCAATCGTTTCAGGTGAAACCCAAGATCATGGAACCATCACTGCTCCGATTGCACGTGTAGATTCTTCTACCATTGAGCGTGAAGTAAATCCTATCAGTGGAGATTATGCCTGTACCCATTACAAAAAATTGAATCAAAAAAATGGATGCTCCCTTGTTTCTCTCCAATTAGAAACAGGACGCACCCACCAAATTCGTGTCCATATGAAGTTTATCGGCCATCCACTGTTAGGAGATTTCCTCTACAATCCTGATTATAGATTTGCTAAGCGACAAACTTTGCACTCTCACCAACTAACCTTTGTCCATCCAATCACGAAGGAATCGATGACCTTCACCTCTCCACTACCTGATGATATGAGCTTTATACTGTAGTGTATAGATGTTCAATCTTCATTGTCCTTACAATGAGATCATCGGCTAATTCTTGCATAAGTTTCTCCATATCACCGATGAATATGTGTTCCAATCCATAATGCCCCGCATCTAACACTGCCAAGCCTTGCAAGGTAGCATCCATTCCGTCATGATATCCAATATCACCTGTAATATAAACATCCGCACCATGTTTGATTGCTAGAGAAACCTCACCCTTTCCAGATCCTGGTAAAATTGCAACCTTTTTTACTTTTTTCCCTAGGTCACCATAGACTTTGACCTCAGGTAAGAAAAATCCCTTTTTTAATTGTTCCACTGCTTGCTCCAAAGTAATTTCCCGCGGAAACTCTCCCACCTTCCCAAGCCCTTCTGAGGTAACAAGATCCGTAACTTCCATTGGAGCCTCATTGATAAGACCTAGTCTTTGACTCGCTAAATCTGCCATTCGTACAATATCATAATTAGTATGTAGTACATAATATGAGATATCATGCTGAACCAGTTTCAATATCCTACGCGAGATAAAATCTTGATTATTGACTTTCTTCAGTGGAGAAAATATGAGTGGATGATGGGTGATTAATAAATCCACACCCTCATCGATTGCCAATTCCACCACCTCATCTGTCGCATCCAATGCAATCAATACACGTTTGACTTCCTTGTCATCTCGTCCTGCTAGAAGTCCTACATTATCCCAAGGATATGCCTTTTGAATAGGAATTCTCTCTTCCAAACTATTGATAATGTCGCAACACTTCATAATCCATCTCCAATTCTTTTTTAAACTCAGCAAGTCGCATTTCTATGTGTTTCCCCGGTTTTCCCTTTAGAAAATCTCTTACACTTTCTTTCTGTTCTATATTCTTCTTCACCAATTCTAATAGAATCGGATGTTTTTTCTCAATCAGTCGCCTTCCATACAGTAACTCTGTAGAAGAGTACTCGGACTCTTGTCCATGCTGACATTTTAAAATTGGATATATCTTTCCTTCGTCTAACACAATATCCTCATCTATGATTCTCCAACCATTGAGCAATAAAAATTCTCTCACTTTTACAATCTCTGATTGTGGTTGTAGGATCAAATAATTTAACGAGTCCCAAAGTCTTCTATCTTGTTCTAGTAGCCTACAGGTTAATCCACCACCCATGCCCGCAATGATGATTGTCGTAGCCTCTCCAACATGTAATTCTTTCATTCCATCCGAAAGTCTTACTTCAATCTGATTCGATAACCCTTCTTGTTCAATATGACGTTTTGCGATCTGATAGGGTCCTTCATTTACATCCATAGCATATACTTTGGGAGAGATATCACTTCGGATCAAGTACATGGGAATATATCCATGATCCGTCCCTATATCTGCAACATGTTCTCCCACATCCACAAAATTTGCAACCGCGCCTAATCTCTTTGATAACACCATACCAAACCTCTAATCAAGATAGTCTCTTAGTTTGCGACTACGACTTGGATGACGTAATTTTCTAAGAGCTTTTGCCTCAATTTGTCTAATACGCTCTCTTGTGACATTAAAGTCTTTTCCAACTTCTTCTAGTGTTCTAGCTTTCCCATCTGTCATACCAAAACGAAGCCTAAGCACCTTTTCCTCACGTTCTGTCAATGTATCCAAAACCTCATCTAATTGCTCTTTAAGCAAAGCCTGTGCTGCTGCTTCCGCTGGTACCGGCACATTGTCATCTTGAATAAAGTCTCCTAGATGACTGTCTTCTTCTTCACCAATTGGAGTCTCCAGAGAAACTGGTTCTTGAGATATCTTTAGGATTTCCCTTACTCTCTCCACTGGAATTTCCATTTTCTCTGCGGTTTCTTCTGCCGATGGTTCGCGTCCTAGTTCTTGCAATAATTGACGCTGTACTCGAATCAATTTGTTAATTGTCTCAACCATATGAACTGGAATTCGAATCGTTCTTGCTTGGTCTGCTATAGCTCTTGTGATAGCCTGTCTAATCCACCAAGTCGCATAAGTACTGAATTTATATCCCTTGTGATAATCAAATTTTTCCACCGCCTTAATCAATCCAAGATTCCCTTCTTGAATTAAATCTAAGAAAAGCATTCCACGTCCCACGTAACGTTTTGCAATACTTACAACAAGACGTAAGTTAGCCTCAGCTAGACGTTTCTTAGCTGCTTCATCCCCTTGCTCCATTCTCTGTGCCAATTCAATTTCTTCATCTGCACTTAAGAGTTGTACTTTCCCGATTTCTTTCAGGTACATACGCACTGGATCCTCAATGCTAATTCCATCTGGAACAGATAAATCGATTTTTTCTACATCGATCTCTTCTATCTCCTCACTTAACTCGATTTCAATCTCCACCTCTTCCTCTGTGGCCTCGCTATCTGGGATACGTAGAACCTCCACACCCTGTCGCTCTAATTCTTCCACTACTTTTTCAAGATGTTCTTTCGACAACTCTAGCTCAGAGAAGAAATCATAGACCTCTTGTTCTTCCAACATATTTTTCTTCTTTTTTCCAACCTCAATGACTTCTGCTAATTTTTCTTGAAATTTTTCAATATTCTCTTCCATGTAATTCTCCTTAATCTAAAGTCTTTCCAACTCTTGTAATTTTCGTTTTTCTTCAGCCAAACTCTGTAATTCAGCAATATCTACTGCCTCTTCATATCTTTTCTCAACACTATATTTCTTCACCTTTATCAGATTTTCCTTTAGAGCCTTCTCCTCTTCTTGCTTCGATTCCAATTCCCGAATCTCCGAGTGAAAGAGGCTAGTCACCTCTCTATGAGTTTCCTCATCGGTAAAATTATTGATCAATTTTGCAAGATTCATCTCTCCTGACTCCAATTGTTCAAACAATATTTTTGCCACATCACAATAGAGCGGATTCGTAAAATCAGACGGTGAGAGGTATTTCTTCACCTTATGATAATGATTCATATCTGTTGTAATCATTGTGAGTAAGATTTTCTGTGGAGCCAATGTCGGGTCTGATTTTTGTTGTTGTCGAAATAATGTTTCCCTCGGTCGATTGGTCGGTGTCGCTAAGCCCTTTTTCACTGCTGCCGTCGCAACCAATTTATTCAATCCACCCAAATCTATTTTATATGCCTTGGAAACTGCCTCGATATAATTATCTCGCTCTAGTTTCTCCTCAAATTGAATCAAGCGTCTAGCAACCTCTTGATAAAATGATGTTTTCCCTTCTGGTGAGTTCATATCATATTCTTGCTCAAGAACCTCTAATCCATACATAAAACCATTTCTCGCACCTGCAATTCTTTCTTCAAATGCTTCCGCACCTAGATTACTGATAAACTCATCTGGATCCTTATACGGATCCATTCGAACAACCTTTGCCGATACCCCAACTTCTCTTAGAATCGGTACTGCCTTCAATGCAGCAGCCGTACCCGCCTTATCTGAATCATAAGTTAGATATACCTTCTGCACATATCTCTTGATGAGCATAGCCTGTCCATGGGTGAATGCTGTACCGAGTGAGGCAACTGCATTGGTGAACCCTGCTTGGTGCAAGGCAATCACATCCATATATCCCTCACACAAGATAAAGTATGACTTTCTCGATGTTCTAGCACTATGAATTCCGTAGAGGTTTCTACTCTTGTCAAATACAGGAGTTTCTGGCGAATTCAAGTACTTTGGCATACCATCACCCATAACCCGTCCACCAAAACCGATGACTCGCTTATTGATATCCATAATCGGAAACATGACTCGATTCCAGAATTTATCATAAATCCCCTTTGTATCATCGATATTAACCAAACCTGATTTGCGGATGATATCATCCGAATATGCTTTAGATTTTAGATATTGATATAGATCATTGCTAAAATTATTGGCATATCCTAATCCAAATTCCCTAATCGTCTGCTCAGAAAGTTTCCTGTCTATAAAATATTGGTACCCACGCTTCCCTCTTTCGCTTTTTAGCTGCAAGTAAAAATAATTAGCAGCCAACTTGTTCATCTCCAATATGATACTTTTTTCGTTGGCTTGTTTTTTAGCCTCTTCCGAATATTCTATCTCTGGCAAATCGACCCCTGCCCGATCTGCTAGATATTTCAATGCTTCTGGAAAGGAATAGTTCTCGTATTCCATCACAAAAGTGATCACATTCCCACCAGCTCCACATCCAAAGCAATGGTAGATCTGCCTCTGTCTATTCACAGAGAAAGAAGGTGTTTTTTCATTATGAAACGGACATAGTCCCACATGATTATTTCCTTTTTTCTGAAGATTCACATATCCAGAAATCACATCCACAATGTCACTTCTGTTGCGAACCTCTTCAATCAACTCTTCTGAATAATGCATGACACCCTCCTCTCCCGATAACTCCTCTACACTACATATTCGACAAAACACTGTGATTTCCTTTATTTTTTTTTAATTTTTCAAAAAAACTTGTTTATTTCTATTTTCCCTTCATCATATCGTATCTGGATACGCCCGTTTTCATTCGTTTGATACACATAATTACCATATGTCTCCAATCTACTGATAACCTCTTCATGAGGATGTCCATAGGAATTGTCTATACCTGCAGAGATAATTGCAATCCTAGATTCCACTAATTTTAGTAACTCCTCTGTGGAAGATGTTTGTGAGCCATGATGCGACACCTTGAGAACATCAAAACTTCGTGGTTCCTCTTCAAGCGTATTGATTAAGGCTGTTTCTCCTTTACTCTCTATATCCCCTGTACATAACATGCCAAACTCTTCATACTCAATTCCCAATATCAAGGAACTATCATTTCCAATCTCTCCACTATATTCTTCATTTGGCCCTAAACACTCTATTTTTAATTCCCCTTCCATAAGCATATCTTCTGCCTTCATTTCCAAAACTTCTATCCCCTGTTCCTTGGCAAGCTTGACTATATGTAAAAAAAATTCATCATGATAGTTCCGATCACATAATACAATCGTACCAATCTCTACTCCCCGATCCTTTCGTTCCATCACCTCTATAATTCCATTGACATGATCTCCATCCCCATGACTAAGGAACACATAATCAATCCTAGAAACTCCTTCTGATTTCAGAAATGGCTCAATTCGATATCTCCCAACCTCTTTGATATCCGTGCTTCCTCCATCGATGAGATAATGATTCCCCTTAGGTCCTCTGATATAGATACACTCCCCCTGCCCCACATCTAGCATCGAAATCTCTAGCTCACTCGTCCCGCCTCGAACAAAACATAAAAGAGGTAATAACAAGCTTGCAATCCAAACTTTTTTATTTTTTTCTTGTAGAAATATGATGATAACCAAGAGAATATAATAAATGATGATACAGATAATCAGAGGCCGACCACTAATCAGTCTAGAAAATGGCAGTGACAAGGCCCATTGGCTTATTTGATCAATCACATTTAGAATCAGGTCACAGAAAAAGAATATCAACTCACCAATAGGCGTCCAGATGATACCCAGGATTAGCCCTGCAATCCCTAGCGTCAAAAGAATGGTCATAGATGGAATCACAATAAGGTTTAATAAGATAGAATACGGGGAACTTTCATAAAAATAAAACAATAGAACTGGAAGAAGTGCTAATTGAATCCCCCAACTAGTCATTAGATTCGATATCATTTTATTCCAGAATTTAGAGGATGTCAGATTGTCCATACTCGGTGCTACAAAAGCAATTCCTAAGATCGCACTAAATGATAGAAGAAATCCACTATCGTACAAAAGTCTTTCATTGCCGCCTAGAATAAAAATACAAGCCAATGAAACCGCAGTCCGTAGATTGTATACTCTCCCTGTAACGTCTCCCCCTATCCTCACCCCAAACATAATTGCCGCGCGGATCGCAGAGGTAGCTCCTCCAGTCATCACTACATAGAGAATCAAGAATATCCCTCCACCAATTCCCGCCATTACATAGGAACCACTGCATTTTCTAATGAATTGATAGACAAAGAGGCTAAGAATCGATATATGCAATCCCGATATTGCAAATATATGACCTAACCCTACCTTCTGATAGATTTCTTCCTGTACTTCATCAATTCCCTGACTCTCTCCAAACATAATTGCCACCAGAAAGGCTGCTGTCTCTGGCTCTGCTAACTGATAGATGAATGTAACCGCTTTTAATCGAATGGTTCGTAACCCTTCCCGAACAAAAAACACGGATTCATCGACCACTTCAACAGAGTCAGCCCAGACACTTGCAAAAATCCCTTTTATTCGATAATACTCTCTTGCATCAAAATTCCCTGGGTTTCTCGCCGCATCAAATGGTTGAAGCATCCCACCTACCACTATCGTATTCCCGAGTGCAAGTTTTTTGAATGTATCATCATAAACAATCCACCGTCTTCCCTCCCCCTCTATGTAGAGTCGTTGATAATACTCTGTTGTCTCAATTTCATATACAACACCTTCCAATCTCAGATACTGTTCTTTTACTTCTGTATCCACTCCCCTTGGTAAAAGAACTGATATTACAAACACCAAAACAACCACAGCAATTCCAAATGCTCCTAGAATATATCTTCCCTTCACCCAATATAAGAGCAACTCTCCTAATCTTCGATTGCTTTTATACAATAATATGTTCCTTTATATTATCAAATACACCTGATTTGATTCCTGAGATATTTTGAATATCTTCAATGGATTCAAAGCCTCCCTGTTCTTCACGGTATTTGATAATTGCATCTGCTTTGGATTCTCCAATGCCTGGCAAGGTCATCAACTCTTCTTTGGTCGCTGTATTTAAGTTTGTTTTCTGAGATTCTTGTGATTGAGACTCACTTGATATAAGATTTGTACTAGATTCTTCTACTTCTTCGTTGGTTGGAACATAAACTCTCTGTCCATCCACCAGGGACTCCGCTTGATTGAGGTATGTAGGACTGGCCTCCTCTGTCATCCCTCCTGCAATTTCAATTGCATCAATGATTCGATCTCCCTCTTCCAACTCATATACATCTGGTTCAACTACTGCACCACATACATATACTGAAATTCCCTCTGCTATGCTTTCCTCTGATTTTTCATCAACTGCAACACTCTCACCTGTCTTTTCCTGAAGGTCTCCTTCTGTTCCTTCATCCTTCGCTTCTTGGTCCGCGCTAATTTGTACTGAATTCATATTATGCTCATCTTCTCCACTTCCACATCCAGTGAAACTTAGAATTACACTAATCAGCGCCAAACTCCAAACCACTATGCTTGGCCGTTTTATCATAGGCTACTCCTTTCTTTTCTTCACGTTAGTTGTTCCTGAATCATAGCATAGGCGCTCCCCTCTGGCAACGGCAAATATTTAAGATTTATCCACTTTTTCCGCTCTGAAATATCCAGATTCCTACAAATGCTAGTGCCAGCCCCAATAATTTTTTCCATTCAAATGGTTGTTTGTCCACCTGAAACAAACCGAACAATTCAATGAGATATGCAACTAGCAATTGTGTCACAACAATCACTAATGCAGCCCGGGCAGGACCTAATTGATCCATACTTCGGATCACAGTCCAAGTAATTCCCGCGCCTAGCACCCCTCCCAATAGCATATACTTAGGTTCTACCTTTGCGAGAGTCCCTATGCTTTCTCGTCCCATAATTGCCCACAAGATTATACAGAACACAAAGGCAGAAAACTGCACCCACATATTAGAAACCCACATCCCTGTAGTCTTCGTTACTTGTGTATTCCAAACGCCCTGTATACTCATCAATGCACCCGAAATCATTGCAATAAAAAAACCAATCATCTGACACCTCCTCTTATATTTTAGAAAGTATGTCCAATGATTGGATTTTTATTCAAATACACTTATTGCTGATAGAATTTCGTTTCGTTATTCTCTAGAATCGCTGTTCCAATTCCCTTATTGGTGAATATCTCAAGTAACAGACAGTGTGCAATTCTTCCATCGAGGATATGAACTCGAGACACACCATTTTCAATGGCATCGATACAGTTATGAATCTTCGGCAACATACCACCTCCGATATATCCGTCTCCAATTAATTCTTTCGCCTCATCAATCGTTAACTCTGAGATAAGTGTAGACGGATCACTTGGATCCTTATATACACCCTCTATATCTGTTAAGAAAGCCAACTTCTCCGCTCCCATCGCGCGTGCAACTGCACAAGCCGCATCGTCTGCATTGATATTATAAGTCTGGAAATTATCATCCATTCCAATTGGACAGATGACTGGCAAGAAATCTTTTTCTAATAGGTCTTTGATGATTTCTCCATTCACTTCTGTAATCTCTCCAACAAATCCAATATCTTCTCCATTGGATAACTTCTTCTCAACCTTCAGTAATCCGCCATCTTTTCCACTGATTCCGATTGCTTTTACTCCAAGCTCTTGTACCATTTGAACCAGACTCTTATTCACCTTGTTCAGTACCATCTCGGCAACTTCCATAGTCTCCTCATCTGTCACACGCAGTCCATTGATAAATTGTGGCTCCATGCCTACCTTACCAACCCAACGACTGATTTCCTTTCCTCCACCATGTACGATAATCGGCTTAAATCCTACTAACTTAAGCAGGGTAACATCTTGAATTACTTGTTTCTTTAATTCCTCGTCTACCATGGCACTTCCACCGTATTTTACTACAATAATCTTACGATTAAATCTTTGAATATATGGCAGCGCCTCAATTAATACCTCTGCCTTCCCTAAATATTTCTTCATTCCATCTGTCATTTTTATATCCTCTATCCTCTACTATTTTTATTCTTATATCTAGCTTCTATAATCTGCGTTGATATCAATATATCCGTGTGTTAAGTCGCAGCCCCATGCTGTTGCACTCTCAGCACCTAATTTCAAGTCTGCAATTGCTATCACATGTTCCTTGGATAGGATTTCTGTTGCCTCATCCTCACTATAATCCACCGCAACACCATCTCGTATAATTTCGATGCTACCCGCACTGCTCTGGAATTTCAAATCCACCTTCTCTGGGTCAAATGTTGCTCCTGAATAGCCCATTGCACACAAGATTCTCCCCCAGTTTGCATCATGCCCTGCAATTGCAGTCTTAGTCAAATTGGAAGTAATCACTGACTTACTAATCACCTTCGCTTGTTCTTTGGTTGCTGCTCCCACTACCTGGACTTCAAACAATGCAGTAGCCCCTTCTCCATCACCCGCCATTTGCTTTGCTAGATATTCATTCACCTCATGCAATGCCTGACAAAACTTCTGATAGTTCTCTGTTCCAACTTCTATGATTGGATTACCCGCCATACCATTTGCCATAACCAAAGCCGTATCATTGGTGGATGTATCCCCATCTACTGATATCATATTGTATGTATCTTCCACATCATCACTCATGGCTTGCTTCAATGCTTCTCTAGAAATGTTCGCGTCTGTCGTAACAAAACTCAACATGGTACACATGTCAGGGTGAATCATTCCCGATCCTTTGGCCATACCACCTACCGTAACGGTAACCCCTTCAATCTCCACCTCGTAAGCAATCTCTTTCTTACAAGTATCCGTTGTCATAATTGCTTGCGCTGCCGCTGTACCCGCTTCTATCGTAGCACTTTTCGCTCCTGCCAAACATTTGATTCCTGCCACAATTCGCTCAATCGGCAATTGCATTCCAATTACGCCTGTAGAACCGATTAACACCCCATCTTCATTCACATGCAATGCTTTCGCTACTGCCTCCGCTGTCTGCTTGCAGTACTCTTCTCCTTGCTTTCCTGTGCAAGCATTGGCAATTCCAGAGTTTACCACAACAACTTGCGACTTCACTCCGTCCGCCACTACCTTTTGATCCCATTTTACCGGGGCAGCCTTCACGATATTTTTTGTAAATGTTCCTGCAACTTCGCAAGGACTTTGGCTATAGACTAACGCCATATCTGTACGATTTTTATATTTAATCTCTGCTGCAACTGCAGCCGCTTCAAACCCTTTTGGTTTTGTAATTCCACCTATTACTTGTTTCATCCTTCTACTCCTTATTTTACAAATGATGTAATATTCTTTTCATTTAGAACAAATTCATAGCTGTTCATATCACTTCTCTTAGTCCAACCCATTTCATTCCAAAATGCATTTCCTCCATTGTTGGTCACAAATGCTCGCAAGGACACCTTACTAATCCCATCCTTTTGCAACTCCTGAATGGCTCGAACTGCCATGCTCTTCCCGATTCCTCGCATGCGATACTCCTGATCCACACAAACATGGTAGAATGCCGCCTGTCTCCCGTCATGTCCACAAAGAATTGTCCCTACTATCTTGTCATCTAGTACCGCTACAACACTGTTCCCCTTATTTCTCTCTAGGAACCTTGTAATACCCTCCTTCGAGTCATCGATACTTCGAAGTGCAAATCCTTGAATCTTGCACCACAATTCATAAACTTCCTCATAATCCTCTATTGTCATCTGACGTATCATATTTTTCTCAACTTCCTTTTCACTTCTAAGGGAACATTGGAACCAGTTCTAATCCTTCACTTTCCTTTAGTCCAAATAGTAAATTCATATTCTGAACTGCTTGTCCCGCAGCACCTTTTACCAAATTATCCATCGCACCCATGACAACAATCCGATTGGTTCTCTCATCGATCTTAAAGTTCACATCCACGTAATTACTTCCCTCTACCCACTTTGTCTCTGGGCAAATACCTTCTTCTAAAACACGTACGAATTTCTCATCTCTGTAGTATTTATTATAGATTGCACGAACTTCTTCTTTGGTAACTTCTTTCTTCAAACTCGCATATGCAGTCATTAGAATCCCACGATTCATCGGTACAAGGTGAGGAGTAAAATTAATTGCGAATGTTTCTCCTGACGCATAACCCAGCTGTTCCTCTATCTCCGGTGTATGTCTGTGACTTGCAACACCATATGCCTTCATATTCTCATTCACCTCACAGAAGAGCGTATCCACTTTCGCACCTCTTCCCGCTCCTGAAGTTCCTGATTTCGCATCGATAATCAATGTGTTCATATCGATATAACCTTCTTTTGCAAGGGGATAAATGGATAAAATGGAACATGTCGTGTAGCATCCTGGATTGGCAATCAATCGCGCTTGCTTCACATCTTCTCGATTCAGCTCGCATAATCCATAAACCGCTTCTTCAATAAAAGAAGGGCTTTGGTGTTTGATTCCATACCATTTCTCATAAGTATCCACATCCTTAATTCTAAAGTCCGCACTTAAATCAACAATTTTAACCTTCGATAAAATCTCATCATTAACCAAAGAACCACACAGACCTTGCGGTGTTGCTGTAAATATGACATCTACTTGATTCGCCAATTCTTCCATATTATCATCCATACAGGTAGCATCAACAATCTCAAACATATTTCGATATACATCCGAATACTTCTTATCTATATAACTTCTTGAACCATACCAAACAATCTCTGCTTCTTTATGTCCCATTAAAATTCTGACCAACTCTCCACCGGCATATCCTGTGGATCCAATAATTCCTACTTTTATCATAAATGCTTCCTCCATAATCATAAGTGAACTGATAAATGCTCGTATCGAGCATAAAATCATGACCTCTTGTCCCTTGTATCATATATTATAGGACATCTGTGGTTAAATGTCTAATATATCACCATTTATCTTTTCGCATAATTATACATTATTAATGAATATTATGCAAGGTTTTATGCATAAAATATTTTATAACAGCATTTATTCGTGTATTTTTATTCATTAATATTTATATTTTCCTCTTGCATTATGATTAAATTTGATGTATAGTATCTCTAGTAATATTTCATTAAAACTTACAAATGGATTATAGGAGGTCTATATATGAAAGAAAAAGTTGTACTTGCATATTCAGGTGGTCTTGATACTACCGCAATCATCCCTTGGTTAAAGGAGAATTTTGACTATGATGTTGTCTGCTGCTGCATCGACTGCGGACAAGGAGAAGAATTAGACGGATTAGATGAGCGTGCAAAATTATCTGGCGCTGAAAAATTATACATCATTGATGTCATCGACGAGTTCTGTGATGACTATGTTGTACCTTGTGTACAAGCTGGTGCTGTTTACGAAAACAAATATCTACTTGGAACATCCATGGCGCGTCCAACCATTGCAAAAGCTTTGGTCGATGTTGCACGTAAAGAAGGGGCTACTGCAATCTGCCACGGGGCCACAGGAAAAGGAAATGACCAAATTCGTTTTGAATTAGGAATCAAGGCACTTGCTCCTGATTTAAAAATCATTGCACCATGGAGAATGACAGATGTATGGACCATGCAATCTCGTGAAGATGAAATCGAATATTGCAAGCAACATGGAATTGATTTACCATTTAGCGCTTCTTCAAGCTATAGCCGTGACCGTAACCTATGGCACATCAGCCATGAAGGTCTTGAATTAGAAGATCCTGCTCAAGAGCCAAACTACGACCACCTACTCGTTCTAGGTGTTTCTCCAGAAAAGGCACCTGATGAAGCCGAGTACTTGACCATGACTTTCGAAAAAGGAGTTCCTACTTCATTAAATGGTGAGAAGTTAAAAGTATCTGAAATCATTGAAAAATTAAATGTTTTAGGCGGAAAACATGGAGTTGGAATCGTAGACATCGTTGAAAACCGTGTAGTTGGAATGAAATCTCGTGGAGTATATGAAACTCCTGGTGGAACAATCCTTATGGAAGCACACCAACAATTAGAAGAATTAGTTCTTGACCGTGCAACTTATGAAGTAAAAAAAGATATGGGTAATAAAATGGCTCAAATCGTGTATGAAGGAAAATGGTTCACACCACTTCGCGAAGCCGTACAAGCATTTATTACTACAACTCAAGAATATGTGACTGGTGAAGTAAAATTAAAGCTTTATAAAGGAAATATCATCAAAGCTGGAACTACATCTCCATATTCACTATACAATGAATCTCTCGCAAGCTTCACCACTGGAGACCTATATGATCACCACGATGCTGAAGGATTCATCAACCTATTTGGACTACCATTAAAGGTACGTGCAATGAAACTTGCTGAAGCCGAGAAAAAATAATAAATCAACAACCAAGAAGGGACAGTGGAATATCTCCGCTGTCCCTAATGATTTAATTCCCAATTTTTACTACTCAATCCAACCTTCTTCCACTGCATTTCTAATGTCAATGTGACAATAGCCGTTTGCATTTTTCACCAGATAGTCCTGATGATAGTCTTCTGCAAGATAGAAGTTATCAAGTGGCAACAACTCCACGGCCAAAGATTCATCGTAATTTTTCGCAAGCTCTCCTAGAAAATGTTCCGCAATCTCTCTATCACCTTCATCTATGTAATATACTCCTGAGCGATATTGTGTTCCCCTATCATTTCCTTGTTGATTCACGCTGACTGGATCTACTACTTTGAATAATTTATCTAGTAATACATCTAATGTCACTTCTGTTTCATCGTATACGACCCGAACCGTCTCTGCATGTCCAGTATCATTGTATATCACATCTTGATATGTTGGATTGGCTGTCTTTCCATTCGCATACCCTGATGCTGCATCATACACCCCTGGAATTCTGCTCATATACTCTTCCACTCCCCAGAAACATCCTCCGGCAAAGTAGATTGTTTTTAGTCCTTTTTCTTCTATCATCTGATTCAACTCCTCATCTGTAATCTCAGCGACTGCATGCTCAACCCCGTCTTGGTCTGCAACCGCTTCTTTTCCTTCTGCCACTGCAGCCGATACTCTTGTCTCTTCGTTCTTCATATTTGTCGCCAGCATGGAAAAAGCAATAATCACCACACAAAACATAAATGACATCTTTAAATATTTATTACCCATACGTATCCTCCTTTCTTAAATGAATAATCTGTAATGGAAACACCGTTTCCTATTGCAGAAAAAAAGTTGCTATCCTTAATGTAAGGATAGCAACTTTTTAAGTATAAATTGCGTACAATTATATAAATTTTTCTTAAGATATCATCTTTATCTCTTAGTTATCGATTAATTTTGCTCCATCGCTCCAGCTATATAATTTACGTAATTCAGCTCCAACTTCTTCAAGTTGATGCTCAGCACATCTTCTTCTCATTGACTTGAAGTGTGGCGCATTTACAGCATTTTCTGATAACCAGTCTTTTGCAAATGTTCCGTCTTGGATATCTGTAAGTACTTTCTTCATCGCTTTCTTTGTTTCATCTGTGATTACTTTTGGTCCTGTGATGTAATCCCCATACTCTGCTGTATTAGAAACTGAATATCTCATTCCTGCGAATCCTGATTGATAGATCAAATCTACAATAAGCTTCATCTCGTGGATACATTCGAAATATGCACTCTCTGGCTCATATCCAGCTTCTACAAGTGTTTCAAAACCTGCTTGCATCAAAGCTGTAACTCCACCACAAAGTACTGCTTGCTCTCCAAATAAGTCTGTCTCTGTCTCTTCTCTAAATGTAGTTTGAAGAACTCCAGCTCTTGCTCCACCGATTGCAAGTGCATAAGCAAGTGCCTTATCGTGTGCTTTACCTGTTTCATCTTGATGTACCGCGATTAGAGATGGAACACCTTTTCCTTCCATGTATTCGCTACGAACTGTATGTCCAGGTCCTTTTGGAGCGATCATAGTAACATCAACACCTTTTGGAGCAACAATTTGTCCAAAATGAATCGCAAAACCATGTGCGAACATTAACATATTTCCTTCTTCTAGGTTTGGCTCGATTGACTCTCTGTACAATTGACCTTGTAATTCATCATTGATTAGAATCATAACGATATCTGCTTTTTTTGTAGCTTCAGCAGCTGTGTACACTTCAAATCCTTGTGCTTCTGCTTTCGCCCATGACTTACTACCTTCATAAAGACCAATAATAACGTTACATCCTGATTCTTTTGCATTCAATGCATGTGCATGTCCTTGGCTTCCGTAGCCGATTACTGCGATTGTTTTCCCTTCTAATAATGATAGGTTACAATCTTCTTGATAATAAATTTTTGCCATTTTGACAATCCTCCTAAAATTTTTCTATGTGTCAAAGTTAATCTAAATAGACCACATCTTTGCTACCACGTGTTAATCCTGTAAGTCCCGTTCTTGCTAATTCCAATATCTCATATCCATCTAATAACGATAAGAATCCCTCGATCTTATCTTGATCGCCAGTCAACTCCAACATCATCGACTCTTTGTCTACATCGATAACCTTCGCTCTAAAAATATCAGCGATTGAAATTAAATCAGCTCTCATGGAAGCATCTGCTCTTAACTTAATCAGAATCAATTCCCTACAAACAGAAACACCATTTTTAAGAACTTTGATCTCCAAGACGTCTTCCAATTTTCTCACTTGCTTCTCAATCTGCTCTAGAATACTATCGTCACCACTTGCAACAATCGTAATCCTTGAATAACGAATATCTGATGTAACTCCAGCAGTGATACTATCAATACTATATCCTCTTCTGCTAAAGAGACCTGATATACGGCTTAATACTCCTGAATTATTGTCTACTAGTAAAGAATATTTTCTTTTCATCTCTTACCTCTTTCTTAAAACAGAGTGTGCTCTGTTTTTTATTTTATCAAGTTAAATTTAATTTGTCAATATGATTCACTTAAAATATCTTCCATTTTTAACGAGGTATAGGTATCCATGATTGCTTCTTTCAAGGAATAGAATTCTATATCTGTAGCAACATATTCTCCCATCTTCACAAGACAAGTTGCTATCGCTATTTCATCATCATTAAACCTCGCTCCAAAGAATGGATTGCGATAAACCATTTCTCTTCCAAACGCAATCCCCTCTAAACTAGGTGTACCTAGCCCATCGCCGCCATACTCTACTCTTCGCAGTCGTTCTACCACAGGAAAATATTCTCCCTCTGGATAGTTCGCATTACTAAACTTTACATCTAAGAAACTCACATCTAGACCATCTATTTCACCACTTGTTCCACGTAGATTGATTCTCCTTCTTCGAATATGAGAAAAATATTGTTGGTTGGAGAAATCGAAAAATGCAACCTTTCCACCCTCAAATTCCATGGTAACCATATCTCTTGATTCTTCAACCTGCTTTCCTGAACGATCCGCTCCATTTCTACCATTCGTCACTGTAACTGGGAATCGAAATCTCCTTCCTGTCAACTTGCAGTTCTTCACATCTACACCTAACATCTTTCGTATCATGCTGACTCCGTGATAACCGTGAGCTACTGATAATGACATATTCGTCACTTCACCTATCACACCTGACTGAATAAGCGCTAGCATTGCTGCATGCTGCGGTTGGAAGAGATACTGTTCTGCCACTTGAATTCTAGCATTATATTTCTTCTTCAATGCCCATATCGTATCCAACTCTTCTTTATTCGTTGCTGCTGGAGTTTCGTATAAAATTGGAAGCGATTTCTTCATAAATTTCTTGGCATATTTTAAACCAACTGCCTTGGGAACACAGATCACAACAAATTCTGGCTTGGTTTCCATCACTGCCTCTATATCTGTAGTTGCAGGAACCTTCCAACACTCTTCAATCTCCATAGCTCTTTCTTTTGTATGTACTAAATTCATAGTTATCTCGAATTGCTCTGGAAGTTCCTTTGCAATTCGTTGAAAAAAATCGGCACGCCAACCACTGCCAACCAAGGCAAAACGTACCTTTCTGTTTACACCTGCCTCCATATCCCATCCTCCTGATTTCTCACATAAGTATATATCAAAAAGGACGATACTGCACACAAGCAATATCGCCTCTCATATTTAAGTTCGAAACTATCTTTGTACTCTCGCAGATGCTCCACCCATCAACCTTTCCACTTCGCTCTTACTAGCCATCGAAGTATCTCCAGCTGTAGTCATAGCTAATGCACCATGCGCTGCACCATAGTTTACAGCGATTTCAGCATCTTGTGTTTCCATCAATCCATAGATAAGTCCTGAAGCAAAGCTATCTCCACCACCAACTCGATCCATGATTTCCAATCCTGGGGATTTCTTAGAGAAATAGATTTCTCCTTCTGCACAACA
>CAYJFY010000015.1:0-47502 GCA_964369755.1 uncultured Lachnospiraceae bacterium | reverse complement strand
TTTGAAGTGTCTCCATTTGCCGCTACTCTATCACATCCCACAAATACTGCGTCTACCCACCCATTTTTCATAACAGTCGCCGACATATTGTCACAGATTAATGTCACATCCATTCCCGATTCATGCAACTCAAATGCTGTCAGTCTTGCGCCTTGAAGTAATGGTCTCGTTTCATCCACGAATATCTTAAAATCATAACCTCTCTCGTGTCCTAGATACATCGGTGCTGTTGCTGTACCATATTTCACAGTCGCTAGTTTTCCTGCATTGCAGTGTGTCAGAAGCCCATCTCCCTTTTTCACTACTGTAAGAGCATGTTCCCCAATCTCCTTACATACCCAGATATCTTCGTCGTGAATCGCCACCGATTCGTCGTGTAACATCTGCTTCAGCTGGGGCACAGACTTGTCCTTGTTTTTCGTAATCACATCTTCCATTCTATTTAATGCCCAGAATAGATTCACCGCCGTCGGTCTCGATGTGGCAAGATAGTTCTTTGCCTTAACAAATTGTTGATAAAATTCTTCCACATCTTCCGTGTCAATCGCCTTTGCAGCAAGGTATACTCCAAATGCCGCAGTTACTCCGATTGCCGGTGCTCCTCTTACCTGAAGTAGATAAATAGCTTGCCAGATATCCTCTTGTTCTGTTAATTCTAAAATCTTTGTCTCATATGGTAGTTTCGTTTGATCGATTAACACGACCGCATTTTTCTCATCTGCGAGTGCAACTGTTTCATATTCCATAATGTTCTTTTTATCTGCCATGGCTTCCTCCTAATGGTCTGTTTTACTTAATTAAATTTATAACCTTATTAACCGACTGTTTATCATAGATTTTGCAATTCTTCCTATAGAATCCCATACCATACACTACAATATTATCATATCCCTCTTCATAGAGCTCAGCTTCATACTGTTTGACTTGACTCTGCATGATTGCTTCTTTCGCAGCTAGCGATAGTTCCCTGTATTTATTTGCGACCTTAAATTCCATAACAATTGCTGGCTTCTGATAATCAACTGGTTTAATGATTACATCGGATCTGCCGTATCCTGCCTCTCGATTGGAGAGCACCCGGTATCCGTCCAGCCTCATAAAAATCCCTGCAATGAATCCGTGATAAAAGGCCTCTATTGCATCATGGTAGCTAATACTTGTAAGGAGTAGTGCTTCGATTTCTTGATTCATAATATCAATATCGCCTTCTAATGTTGCTCTATATAAGGTAGTAAAATCTTTCTCCTTAATGCGGTCATTCCACCATTCAGTAATATGGTTTTCATAAATGCACAAGACTTCTTCATTTGGAATACATAACGTTACAAATATAGTACGCCCCTCTTGTCTCTCACTTTTTTTCTTGAGATACCCAGTAAAAAACAGGAAGTTCCAGAGGCTATCACTATTCTTATATACTTCTTGATAAGTAATATCCTCGTAAATTGGTTTTTCTATCGCTCCCCCCGCAAGAAGAGTCTCTAACTCCACCTTCGCTTCTCCATCTGCCCGATTAATCAACTCACGGATAATCATATTGGAGCTTGTATTAGACCAATATGGTAACGGAAATGAAGTTTCATCTGCTAATAACTGCTTCATGTGATTGAGAACACTCCAAGGATTATAGACATCTGCCTCCCCAAACACATAACCATCATACCATGCTTTAATCCCTTCCATTAGTTGAGTTTTCTCATAATACTCTAACATCTGGGCAACTTCCTGATTCGTAAATCCAAAAAATTCTCCATAGTTCTTATCCTGAATAGATACAATTTCTAGGTTGTTCAATCCTGTGAAGATACTTTCTTTGCTAATACGTAGACATCCCGTCATAATAGCAAACTCCAGGGAATTGTTCGTCTTAAGTGCCACACTTAAAAGTGACCGAATAAAACTTACCATTTCTTCATAGAACCCATGAAAATATGCATTCTCAAGTGGTACATCGTATTCGTCAATTAAGATGATGACCTTTTCGCCATATGATTTTTCCAAACACTTACTCAGAAGCGCAATGGAATTTGTCAGTAACTCAAACCCATTTTCACCATTTTGAATCTGCAAATATTCTCTTCTATCCGTCTCATCTAGCCGACTCAATTCTATGTGCTTCCTGTGTCTATTAAATTCAGAACAGATACTCCTTCTAAGCTTCTCGTAGGATGTCTGAAAATCAGATTGCTTTCCCTCTTTAAAGTTCAACATAATGACCGGATACTTCCCTAAGTGCTTCGTGTAATTCTCGCCCGCTTCTAATATATGTAGCCCTTCAAATAGATGCCGTCTATCTCCATTGTTTTCAAAATAGGCTTGAAGCATACTGAGATTCAAGCTTTTACCAAAACGGCGTGGCCGCGTGAACAGTGTTACCTTACTTCTATAATCCAATAGTTTTTGAATCAAATGGGTTTTATCTACGTAATAGTATTCTTTTGTAACCAATTCTTCGAAATTATCAATTCCTATTGGCAATGGTTTATACTTCATGCGATACCTCCCAATGTTGTGATGTCTTTTTCACATTATACCCCACTGAAGTAGAACAATCAATTAGATTTATCCCACAAGACACAAAAAATACACTTGACTAACCCTGTTAGCTAATATAAAATACTAACAGTGTTAGCTAAACAGAAAGGAGACATACTATGGCAACAAAAGAAGATATTGATTTGGTACTCAAGCTTTTTCATGAAAATAGACCTCAACATGCTTTTGACGAAATGAAGCGAGGTGATTCTGGAATTTTAGCAGTCTTAAAATTTCTACACTTCAGTCCTGGTGAAGTTCGATCAAAGGATATTAGCAATTCCATGCATATAAGTAGTGCAAGAATGGCAGTAATATTAAAGAATATGGAGAAGAAGAATTTAATCACAAAATCCACTTCTACCACAGATGCCCGCTCGACGATTATTACCTTAACAGAAACGGGACAAAAAACTGCTGAGTATTTTCAAAGTCAGATAATCAATGCAACAGAGCGCATTGTGGTTGAATTTGGCATTGAACATCTCTATGAAATGTTTCGGGATATGAATCGCATTAAGAAAATTATGGAGGAATCCATCAAAGAAATCACGGAGGAACAAACATGTTTAAGATTTTAAAGAATTTAACACGCAAAGAAGTTATTCTGGCTCTCGCAGCCATTGTATTTATTTGCTTTCAGACTTGGCTTGATCTGACCTTGCCAGATTTTATGTCGGAGATTACTCTTCTAGTGCAAACGGACGGTAGCTCCATGAATGAGATTCTGATTGCAGGGGGCAAGATGTTGGGTTGTGCTCTGGGAAGCTTGGCGATTTCTATCATTGTCGCTGTCATCGCATCAAAGATTGCATCAAACTTCTCATACTCTGTAAGGGAGAAGATTTTTAATAAAGTTCTTTCCTTCTCTATGAAGGAAATCAACGGATTCTCTACTTCTAGTTTGATTACAAGAACCACCAATGATATTACTCAAGTACAATTACTGATTGTAATGGGACTTCAGATGTTGATCAAGGCACCGATTACTGCGGTATGGGCAATTATCAAAATTGCAAATAAAAACATGTCTTGGACGATTGTAACTGCAATTGCTGTTATGGTACTACTCACCATTGTCGGCATCTGTCTTGCTCTTGCCGTTCCAAGATTTAGAAAAATTCAGTCTTTGACGGACAATATTAATAAGGTGGCGCGCGAGGGTCTTGATGGCTTGAATGTTGTTAGAGCCTATAATGCCGAAGAATACCAGAGTGAAAAATTCGAAAAAGCAAATGACGAACTTACCTCTACACATTTATTTACCTCTCGAACCATGTCCTTCTTAATGCCTAGCATTATGATGATTAGTAATGGTGTGGTGTTGGCTATTTATCTAGTGGGCGCAGTGTTGATCAATGATGCTGTAGGTCCGGATAAGATGGTTCTTTTCTCTGATATGGTTGTATTTTCCTCTTATGCGATGCAAGTAATCTTCTCCTTCATGATGCTTGTCTTTGTCTTTATGCTACTGCCAAGAGCTAGTGTTTCTGCACGAAGAATCAACGAAGTGCTAGAAACTTCTGCTACCATTATTTCTGGGCAAAAGACAGAGGGTATGGATAGCAAGTTGGGAGAAGTCGAATTCAGAAATGTTAGTTTCAAGTACCCAGATGCAGAAGATTATGTGCTGAAAAATATTAATTTCAAGGCAAGTCCTGGAGAAGTGGTTGCCCTCATCGGTTCTACTGGCTGTGGCAAGAGTACTGTAATTAACTTGATTCCAAGATTCTATGATGTAACCGAGGGAGAGGTTCTTGTAAATGGAATCAATGTAAAAGAATATGACAAAAAAGCCTTAAACAATATGATCGGCTATGTTTCCCAAAAAGCCACTTTATTCACTGGAACGGTAAAATCCAATATTGTTTACGGAGAAAATGGTAAGAAATTAAATGAAGGTGAACGTCTTTCTTCTTCTATAGAAACAGCGCAAGCTGATGAATTTGTAAGTAGACTCGAAGATAAGCACGATGCCTATGTTGCGCAAGGCGGAAGAAACCTATCTGGTGGACAAAAACAGCGTCTCTCGATTGCGCGTGCGATTTATAGAGATCCTGAAATCTTTATCTTTGATGATTCTTTCAGTGCTCTCGACTATCGAACAGATCGTAAGCTACGTCATGCACTAGATGAAGAATGTAAAAACACGACAAGATTGATTGTCGGACAGAGAATCGGCACCATCCGTGATGCTGACAAAATTATTGTAATAGAAAGTGGCGAGATTGTTGGAATGGGCAAGCATCAAGAATTACTAGACACTTGTGAAGTCTACCAACAAATCGCACTCTCTCAACTATCAAAGGAGGAACTAGCATAATGGCAAAAAAAGAATACGAATTAGGTTCAACAAAGCCAGGTCGTCAGATGCGTGGTCCTGGAGCTGGAATGGGTGGTGGCGAAAAAGCCAAAGATTTCGGTAACATCATGAAGAAACTCATCGCTTATTGTAACAAACAAAAGATATTTATTTTCATTGCCATTGGCTTTGCGATGATAGGCTCTATCTTAACTCTAGCAGGACCAGACCAATTAACTAGGTTAACCGACGAGATAATGAAAGGGATTCAAGCTAGTATGACGGGGCAAGCCGACGGGATTGATATGAATGCAATCTGGTCAGTCGGAGTCCTTCTCATTATACTATACGGACTGAGTTATTTGCTATCCATCAGTCAGGGACTGATTATCTCTACTATCATGCAAAATACGGCGAAGAGACTGCGTACTGATATTTCCAATAAAATCAACCGTCTTCCTATGGGATTCTTCTCCAAGACTTCAAAGGGTGATGTACTCTCAAGAGTTACCAATGATGTCGATACCATCGGTCAAACTCTGACGCAATCGGTTGGAAACTTCATCTCCTCGGTTACCTTACTAGTTGGATCCGTTTTCATGATGACCATCACGAATATTACACTCACCATTACTGCTATCCTTTCAACAGTGGTTGGTTTTGTATTCATGATGATTGTAATGAGAGTCTCTCAAGCACAGTTTAAAAATCAACAAAAACACTTGGGAGAAATCAACGGACACATCGAAGAGATGTATGCCGGACACACGGTACTACGTGCCTACAATGGAGAAAACCAAGCTCTAGCAATTTTCAACTCAATCAATGCCAACTTACGCGAGAGTGCATTTAAAGCACAAGCCTTATCCGGTCTTATGATGCCAATGATGACATTCATCGGGAACCTAGGTTATGTGGCAGTATGTATCGTTGGTGCTCTACTAGCTCTAAACGGAAGCATTAGCTTCGGAGTCATCGTAGCATTTATGATATATATTCGCCTCTTTACACAACCACTCGGTCAAATCGCGCAAGCAATGCAAAACCTCCAATCAGGAGCTGCAGCTGCGGAGAGAGTCTTCGAATTCTTAGACCAAGAAGAGATGGCGGATGAATCACACAAGCAGCAAACACTAGGTGATGTAAAGGGTGATGTAGAATTCAAAAACGTGCGTTTTGGATACGATGAAGACAAAGTCATCATCCACAACTTCAGTGCAAAAGTAAAAGCAGGTCAAAAAATAGCAATCGTAGGACCAACTGGCGCAGGTAAAACCACCATGGTAAACCTCTTGATGCGTTTCTACGACATCCAAGGCGGAGATATTTTAATCGACGGTATTTCAGTAAATGATGTGTGCCGCGAAGACGTCCATTCCAAATTCTGTATGGTGTTACAAGACACTTGGCTCTTCGAAGGAACACTTCGAGAAAACCTTGTTTATTCCACACCAGATGTGAGCGAAGAGCAGTTAACAGCCGCATGCAAGGCAGTAGGATTGCATCACTTTATTAAAACATTACCAAAAGGTTATGACACCATTCTAAGCGATGCCCTGAACCTATCACAAGGACAAAGACAACAGATTACCATTGCACGTGCAATGATTGCAGATAAACCAATGTTAATCTTAGACGAAGCAACTTCATCCATCGATACACGCACCGAGGTTCAGATTCAATCTGCTATGGATACCCTGATGAAGAATCGTACCTCATTTGTCATTGCACATCGTTTATCTACCATTAAAAATGCAGACCTTATCTTAGTGATGAAAGATGGAGATATCTTAGAAACAGGAACACATAGAGACTTGCTGCAACAAAAGGGGTTTTACGCCGATTTATACAATTCACAATTTGAAGAGTGATCATTGGGGACGGGGGTTTTTGACAAAAACCCCCGTCCCCAATGACGTCCCCAACAAGCTAAAATAGCAATATTTCTCCTTCTTCGGATCTTCGAATCCTCACATTTTTCTGGAATTCATGAATGATTCTCTTCATTGAACCTATGGACACACTTACCGTTGGATGCAATACTTTTGCTGTAATGTGGTACTGGCTATAATCTCGAATGGCTCTTGTAAATGCGTCCAGCTCTTCTTCCTGTTCTGCCAGCTGTGCCTCATACAACGGTATCTGTGTTCTAAACACCTTTTCCAGATCTTTCTGCTTCTCTGTTTTTTCCTCAAGTGAGTCGAGATATCGTAGATTCTGTGCCAAGGTTTTTAAGGTTTCTTTTGATGTTTTTACTTCCACCTTGAGATTTTCTCTCTTTTCTTTCGTCTCCCTTGATGCACCTAAATACAAGGTTGTCATTGTTCCTGTCTTATTTCCGATTGCATTTGCTTCGATTGCATTATGGGCATGGATTGTCCCACCTATAATTGCTCCCACTCCCGATGTTGCGATGATTGCTCCGTTGGAGGACACATCGCAGTTGATGATAACATCGGAGGTTACATCATCTCCAATAACCAGTGTACAATGCTCTAGATATTTGGCTTTGAGTTCTCCTCCTGCCGTAAATATTGTGGATGATGTCCCATTGGCTCCTTGTGCTAAGATTATGTCTTGACCTGCAGTCAGTACACAGTCTTCCACAACACCTTTGATAAAGATAGAACCACCCGCCTTCACCGAAAATCCACTTTTTACATCTCCGCTGATGTAAACATCTCCCAAAAATTCGATATTTCCTGTAGAGGCATCGATATTTCCTGAAATCTCTAGGATATCATCCACGTGATAGTTGCTGCTGCTAAATGAGAGTAGACCATCAATTTGAGCTACTATGAAATTTTCATCTTCCGATATTCCCACATTCCTTCCAATAGGTGGTCTTGCAGCTTTGCCTGGAAGTGCCGGGATAACATTTTGCTTGATATCCATTCCATCCGTTCCTTGGGTTGGGTGAATGATTTCTGCAATTCTTGTTCCTTCTATAATATTGTTGATCGAATTTAGATTCTTAAAATCGATATTCCCTCTTTCATCTTCCACATACTTTACGGTCGATTCTGGATCCTCTAATTCCACGATTCGTCCATCTTCTCCCTTTACTGGAGCCTGTGCCTCTGCGACCTTGATAAATAAACAATACTTTTTGTTGCTAATCATATCTGCAATGACAGTTCTCAATACTCCAAAGGTAATTCCTTTTTCGCGCAACATGGTTAGAAGCGTAACCATCTGAATATCTCTTCCCCCATAGAGTGGAGGAAAAATAAAGAAAAATGCCTCCTTGTTGTCATCCGACATATATAAGTGCGCCCTCGCATCCATGCTCTCTCCACTTGGAAATTTATCTATGACAAAGGATCTCGCAATCGTGGACAATGTGGCATCAGCTCTCTTCCACATCTGAGTTTTCTCCGGGATCGGTGTCGTAGGAATTCCCGCCACGTTACACACTGCCTTCACCCAATGGGCTGAATTTGCTAACAACTTACGTGGATCTATTTGTTCTGTTTGTTCCATCTTTCCATAATCTTGATTTTCCATCTTATTTGAAATTCCTCCTTTACTCGAATACCCTCACTCTTACCTCTATTGCTTCTCTATAAATTTTATTGTATCAAATTGTTTGCACAATGGCTACCCCATATCCTTTAATGATATGAGTTTTATATTCTCTTTATCAGCAACGTACTTCTTTAGTCCATCTTCAAATCCAGATTTTGAAAATAAATAATAATATTTATCCTCATAGAAAAATATTTCACCCCTCTGAATCAACTTATCTAAAACATCCCTCCCCTGCAATGCATTTCTCCATTTACACGCCGCAAACAGGGCAGACTTGCCTGATACTGACATCAAATCAATTTCTTCTTGCCTCTTTAATACTTTATTATTTCCCCACCATCTTCCCAGATTTTCTATCGGAAATGGTAGTTTCGGATAAATATCACTACGGTAGAGATACTGTTTTGCCATCTCTTCAAAGACAATTCCCATATAGTCACTCAGTTGTGGCTTCACACTTGTGTAATAAATGCTCTCCCCCACACCACGAACAATTCCATCTACATTAGGTCTTACGAATCGGTACCAGAACAAAAACATACTATCTTCTAATCGATAGATTGTCTTTCTGCTATTTGGTTCTGTCAATGGACACTCCTTTTTCACTATCCCAAGCTTTATCAATGATGAAATCTGATTGCTACATCCACTACTTTCTAATCCTGTGTTCATAGCAATCTCATTCATTCTTGATACTCCCCCTGCAATAGCTGAAATAATAGAGTGATAGGAAGCAGGTTCTTTCATCTCCTGTTTTAACAGATTTGTAGGTTCATCGAACAATCGACCGCTATCATCAAAAAACAGCGATATCACATTCTCGTCCAAAGATAAATTCATATTTAATCGTGATAAATACTCTGGTATTCCACCTGTAATTCCATATAGTATCCCTTTTTCTTCCAAGTCAAATTGCTGTAGCATGTCCAATGATTCGTAAAATGTAAATGGTCGAATCTTAAATTGTCTTGTTCTTCTTCCGTATAACGGACTCTTATATCCTAGCACCTGCTCTTCCATAAAACTCATGGAGGATCCACATAAGATTAAGAATAGTTTGCTGTCCTTCCAACATTCGTCAATATGTTTTTGAAGCATCGATGATATCTGTGGATATGACTCAGCCAAATAAGGATATTCATCAATTGCAAAAATCACACGTTCACCACTCCTTGCCAACTCGTCCACATGTTCCAATAACAACTCATAAGTTTCAAAACTTGGATGACTCTTTGCATCTATGCTTACTGTATAAGATAATACTGCTCTAGATAATCCCCTTAGATTCTCCTTCTTCGTACCCTCAATCGCCATATGATATATGGCTGATTTTTCCTGCATAAATTCCTTTATTAATGTCGTTTTTCCAACCCTTCTTCGTCCATAAAAAACTGCAAACTCGAATTGATCAGAGTCATATAAATGATTCAATTGTTTTAGTTCCTTGCTTCTTCCAAAAAACATAGCACACCTCCCGTTACATTCCAGTCCCACGCTAATTACTCCGCTGATTAGTGATGGAAATCTCAATATTTCACGTTTGCTAATCGTTTAATTAGTAATTATACAATAAGTTAATAGGTAGTAAAAGTCAATATCAAACTCTACTTAATCAGGTGTTTTTGTGTGCGTATTTTATATCTAAAGTTAAATACACATTAATATTATGTTAAAACTTCCGAAAAGTCGGAAAATTATTGATTTCATATCTTTTATATGCTAATGTTTTACGCATAAGCACTCTATTTTATCAGAAAATTTGCTTAACTTTAGTACATGAAAAATATGAAGAAACGGGAGGATTTGTATTATGACGTATGAAACAATCTTTGAGGAAGTAAAGAGCTCAACCGTAGGGCTAGATGTAAGTGGAATACAAGAGCATCTAGCATTTCAATTTACCATCACGGGCGAAGGAGAAGGGAAATTTTATGTGGAGGTCGATCATGGAGTTTTAAATGTTGAACCCTATGACTATAAGGACTGCGATGCTGAATTCGTAGCAGATGCAAAGACTTTAACCAAGATTTTATCTGGAAAAAAAGACCCTGTTGTCGCTTTTTCAACCGGAAAATTAAAGGTACATGGAAGCCTTGAAAAAGCTCTTTTATTAAAAGATTTTGTAAGTAAAAATCTATAGAAAGGACTGATTATTATTTCTAGAATTTACTGGATATTTGGACTAACTGGACTTGGCCTTATTGCCTATGTGATGACTGTAAAATATTTCTTTGACCGCACGATGATTCGGCAAAATGCACGTACAGATAAAACTGCAAAGATGTCTGGAGTCGACTGGACTCAGTATTACCCCCTCATACATGAAAATCGAGATTGGCTCGATTCTCTAGAAAAAGAAACTCTGACAATCAAATCAAGAGATCAGCTAGCACTGAGAGGATACTACTTTCCAAATAAAAACACATGTGGAGAGTACAACCAAAAAACTGTTATGCTATTTCATGGATATACCAGTCAAAGCCTGATGGAGCATCCAACGATTGCGCGATTTTACTATAACCTAGGATACAATATCTTTATGATGGACCACCGAGCTCACGGTGATAGTGAAGGAGATTACATTGGTTTTGGAGCCTTGGACCGCTACGATGGACTGGCATGGATCAACTACCTGAATCAAAAATTCGAAGATCACCCACACGAAATTATCCTACATGGCGGATCCATGGGAGGTGCCACGGTGACTATGATGAGTGGACTTTATCTTCCAGAAAATGTAACTGCAATCATCTCTGACTGCTCATTTACTTGTGGATGGGACGTGTTCGATTATGTGTTAACCTCTATGTATCACATTCCATCAAAACCAATTCTTTCCCTAGCGGATAAGATGGTTCAAAAAAAAGCAGGTTATAGCATACGCGAATGCAATGCAGCCGAAGAAGTGAAGAAGTCGACCATTCCTATTTTATTTATCCACGGAGACCAAGACTCCTTCGTTCCATGCAAAATGGTATATCAACTATATAAAAATTGTGCCTCCCAAAAAGAGTTACTTGTTGTAGAAGGAGCGGGGCATGCCAATAGCATCTATCATGCACCTGAATTATATGGCAATACAATCAAAGATTTTTTAAAGACGAAAGGAGATAACAAATCATGAAGACTAGATACGGAAACAAAGTATTTCCACTTACCGCAGCGCAGATGTTACACTTTTTTTCATTAAAATACTGTCCGAGAAAAGAACTATTAAATATTGGCACAAGTCTTACAATCGAGATCGACATCGATAAGGACTTGCTACGAGAAGCCATTGGTGAAGCCTATGATCGTCAAGAGGCAATGAGAATTCGCCTTGTGGAAGACAAAGAAGGAAACGCCTATCAATACATCGTAAAAAAAGAAGATCGTGAAATTCCATATTTTGATTTTACCGGATGGAGAGAAGAAGATGCAAAGTCCAAAATGGAAGAGTGGACAAAAACCCCATTTGAAATCTTTGATTCTCCACTGAACAAAATCGTGATCATAAAGACTCCTGATGGATTCGAAGGTCTCTACTTCTGTGCCAATCATATCACCATGGATGCACAATCTCTTATCTTATTCCTGAGAGATGTGATAGAAATCTACTGTTTCAAAAAATATTCTGACCATGAGGAACTTACCTATCCAAAAGAAATGGCTTCTTATATCAAACAACTTAAGAAGGATCTAGAATATGAGGCTGGAAGCAAGGCTAGTATTCGAGACCGTGAATTTTTCCAAAAGTATATTACAGAACGAGAGCCTATTTTCACCCATATCGATGGCAGAACTCTGCTAGAAAACGAACGTATCCAAAAGAAAAATCCTAACTTGCGTGCTGCCACTTATGTGACGCAAGACATCAATGCAAATATTGCGAACTTCAACTTAGAAGAAGAGCCATCGAATGAACTGATGCAGTTTTGTAAGGACAATCAAATCTCTATGGTTTGTCTATTATTGATGGGATTGCGTACTTATTTGCAAAAAGAAAATGACATCGATGATGTTTCCATCGTTTCCACAATTGCGCGAAGAGCAACCTTACAAGAAAAACGCTCTGGCGGTACCCGGATCCACTGTTTTCCATTTCGCACCATCGTATCGAAAGAAGATACCTTTATGGAAGGGCTATGCAAGATTCGTGATGGACAAAACGAATTATTCCGCCATGCCAACTTTAGCTCTGTAGAATACTTTGGAACCCGATCAAAACACTTCAAATTAGAGCCAGGTCAAACCTATGATCCGATGAGTTTAACGTATCAACCGATGACGCAAAAGGAAAATGGGCTTGGAAAATTGGGGGATATTCAGTATAAATCCACCCGATACACCAATGGCGTTGCTGCACAAGCATTGTACCTAACCGTTTCCCACAGAGGATGCGACAACGGCCTGGAATTTGGATTCGAATATCAAACGGGTGTTGTAACCTACGAAAAATTAGAGTATATGTATTATTATATGTGTAAGATTTTGTTTGAAGGAATCCGTAACCCCGAAAAAACTGTTGGTGACATCATCTCTAGCGTATAATAATTGCACCATATCATACCATACATACAAACTTAGAAAGTGAGAACGAATTATGCTAAATAAATTAAAGAAAATCATTGTAAATTATGTAGATGTAGAAGAGAGTCAAATTACAGAAGAGTCTAAATTTCTGGAAGATTTAGGCTTTAATTCCTATGACTTCATGAGCATGGTGGGCGAAATTGAGGAAGAATTTGATATCGAGGTAGAGCAACGAGAAGTTGTAAATATTAAAACGGTCGGAGATGCCATCACCTACATCAAGGAAATGCAAGATTAAACACATTCATCAAAACCAAAAAGGGGGACATTTCTTTTGCAACCACAAAATATGAAAGAAATCATCGACAATTCTGCAAAAAGCTTTGGTGAAAGCACTGCTTTTTGCTATAAAGAAAGAAAAGAACTTGTAGAAAAAAGCTACCGACAATTAAAGGAAGACAGCGAAAGTTTTAGTAATGTTTTAAAATCCCTTGATATGCTAGGCGAACATGTAGCCGTCATCGGAGCTACTAGCTACGAGTGGATCATTACTTATTTTGGAACCGTCAATTCCAACAGTGTTATCGTGCCTGTAGATGTTCAGCTTCCCGCTGAGGATCTGTGTGAACTCTTCGATCGTGCTGATGTTTCCATCCTAGTATTCGATACACTCCGTACGGATGTTGCGAAGATGGTAAAAGAAAAATGTCCAAATATCAAACACATCATCTCCATGTTCGCAAAAGAAGATGAGGACGGATTCCTATCCTTGCCAAAGCTTCTCAAAGAAAACAGAGGCTCGTATTCTGATGATATCAATCGGGAGAAAATGTGTTGTATTCTTTATACTTCTGGGACAACGGGAAAAAGTAAGGGGGTAATGCTCTCTCACCAAAGTTTAACCGATAATGCAGTTTGTTTCGATATGAAGATACCTGCAGGAACTGTTTCTATGACAATACTACCAATTCATCACGTATATTGTTTTACCATGGATATTCTGAAGGGATTGCACATCGGTATGAAGATCTGCATCAACGATTCCATCATGCATGTATCTAGAAATCTAAAGTTATTCAAACCAGAAATTGTACTTCTCGTACCGCTTATTATAGAATCCATCCATGCGAAACTTGTAGCAAACGGGGGAATCCTACCAAAGAAATTAGTAGCAAAAAGTGCCTTTGGTGGTAATTTAAAGACTGTCATCAGCGGAGGGGCTTATCTCAATCCAGACTTGATCAAAGCCTTCAAAGCTTATGGACTAACCATTTTGCAAGGTTATGGTATGACAGAGTGCTCTCCTGTTATCAGCACAAATCTCTTCTGGGAGAGTAAGGATTCATCCGTTGG
Source organism: uncultured Lachnospiraceae bacterium (assembly GCA_964369755.1). Lineage (GTDB taxonomy): Bacteria > Bacillota > Clostridia > Lachnospirales > Lachnospiraceae > CAUPWF01. The sequence continues at coordinate 33,269 of CAYJFY010000015.1, read as the reverse complement.
AAAACTCATTCCAAACTGTACTGCTAAGATAGTAGACGAAGAAATCTGGGTAAAGGGATCGAGCGTAATGCTGGGATATTATAAGATGCCAAATGAGACTGCCGAAGCTCTAGAAGATGGTTGGTTAAAGACTGGCGACTTAGGCTACATTGATGAGGATGATTTTGTCTATATTACAGGGCGAAAGAAAAACCTTATCATATTAGCAAATGGTGAAAATGTTTCTCCAGAAGAAATCGAGAATGTAATAGCACCATCACCTTTTATCAAAGAAATCATTGTGAAGGAAAAAGAAACGCAGATACATGCAGAAATCTTTCCAGACTTCGAGTATGCTCAAAAGAAAAAGATAAAAAACGTGGATGAAACTTTGCAAAAAGCTATTGATGCATATAATTCCAAAGTTCCTATGTATAAACGAGTGGTCAGTTTTTCAGTTCGCGACACGGAATTTGAAAAAACGCCTTCAAAAAAAATTAAGAGAAAATGATTATTGGGGACGGGGGTTTTTTTCAAAAACCCCCGTCCCCAATGATTAATTAGTCATATAAGTTTTGTGCAATTTCTGGATCTTCCATAGTCTCAGCTGTATACCATTGAGCACCTGTATCGATATCAGAAACTTCCATGCCTTCGCAAACATCATATAATGTTTGAACTAAAGCTGCACCCATTGCTACTGGAGCTTGTGTTACAGCACCTGCAAAGTCACCATTTGCTATTGCGTTTTTGATGTTTGCTCCTGAGTCAAATGTTACTGCAAGAATTTGGTCATCGCCAGAACCGAATTTGCCAAGTTTCTCTTGTGCTTGAACCATAGCCTCACCTGTGTGTTGGTTTGAACCATATACACAGATTACGTCATCTTTTGCTAGGATTGTCTCAACATCTGTAACTGCCAATGACATATCAGATGATGCTGGAACTAATACTTCGAATACTACATCAGCACCATCTGTCTTCTCAACAGCACTATCTGTAACATATTTTTCATTACCCTCTACATTTACAGTCATTCCATCAGCGATAACCATTTCACCTAATTTATCAATGAATCCAAGTCCACGATTGATGATTGATTCTGCTGTAGCATCTTGCGCCATTACACCAATTCTAACTGGTTCTGTTGCTGCTGCCAATCTATCTTTTAATAGTTCATATGTCTCTGTTGCTGCCAACTCACCTGCTGCATAGTTGTCTGTAGCAGTATTTGCATAGATAGCTCCTTCTGGTGCCCCAGGAACACCTGAGTCAAATCCTACCATTGGAATTCCTGCATCCATAGCTGCTTGAAGAGCGTCTAAGCTTGCTGTTGTATCAAGCGCTGCAAAACCGATTGCATCTGGTGCCAAGTTGATTGCACTTTCAAGCATTTGTACTTGAGGAGCAATATCTGACTCTGTATTTGGTCCAACAAAATTAATTTTTACGTTCAACTCAGCAGCCTTCTCTTCAGCTCCTTTGAGAACTGCTTGCCAATATTGATGTTGAAATCCTTTTGAAACGATTTCGAAATAATACTTGAATTCACCATCTGCCGCTGCTTCCTCTTCAGCTGGAGCTTCTTCCGATGTTGCCTCTTCTGCCGGAGCCGCTTCCTCCGCTGGTGCTGCACAACCAACTGCCAATGTTGCAACCATAGCTGCTGCCATTAATACACTTACTAACTTCTTCTTCATTCTTCATTACCTCCATTTTTTTGTTTTTTTATATGATCCGCTTCTGCGGTACATACCTATTTTTTACCTTTTAATGTGTCAAACGTTACTGCAATTATTAGAACTATTCCAGTGATTACTTGCTGTAGGTTCGCTTGGAATCCTACAAATGGTAGTCCTACTTGTAATAAAATCATTACGATAACTCCGAGCATGGTTCCAAATACCGAACCCTCTCCACCTTTCATGGATGTTCCACCGATAATCGCTCCACCGATGGCATTCAGCTCCATTCCAGCTCCACCTCCTGGCGGTACGGATGATGACATAATCCCTGCATAGGATATCGCTGCTACACCTGCGAAGAATCCTGAGATGATATAGGCAATCCATTGCCACTTTACTACATTAACTCCAGATAGTCTAAGGGCTTCTTTGTTGCTTCCAATCCCAATGATATAACGACCTGTTTTTGTTCGATTTAAGATTAAAGACATGATTATCACCGCGATAATCAAGTATATCACTCCAATTGGAATTAATGTGTCATTTACTGTCAGTCTAAATAATCCTTTGTATTCTCCACCTGGTTGTGAGATTGCCGGCCAACTTGCAGCTTGCCCTGTTGTGAAGATCGAACCAACACCCCTTGTAATCATCATACTGCACAAGGTTGCAATGAAAGGAGGTAGGTCTAACACAGCCACTAAAAATCCATTGAATGTTCCGATGATAACACCGAACACAATACAAGCCAATAAACTAATCCATACTGGAAATCCTAATACTGAATGCATATATGCTCCCATCAATGCATATGCAATCATTCCAGTTCCTACAGATAGGTCAACCCCTCCTGTAATCAGACAAAATGTAACACCAATCGCCATAAATCCTACATAATATGAGTTTTCAATGATTGACACCATTGTTGTGTATTGACGAAATGGTTCACTTACAAGTGCAAAAACAACAAATAACAAGACAGCTGCCATAAAAACTACCATCCGCTGTGCTCCAATTGATTTAACAATCGGGTTGTTCTTCAGCACATTACTTTTTACTACATTGCTCTCCATCGTTTCTCCCCCCTACTCTCTCTTCGTTGCAGCTTGCATAATATTCTCCTGTGTAGCCTCTGATATGTCAATTTCACCAGTTTTTCGGCCTTCACACATTACAATAATACGATCGCTCATTCTTAGAACTTCTGTCATTTCAGAGGAAATCATGATGATTGATTTTCCTTGCTTCGCCAACTCATTCATCAAGTGATAAATCTCACTCTTTGCACCTACGTCAATTCCGCGTGTCGGTTCATCAAATATCAATATATCGCAGTTGCGTATCAACCACTTTGCAATAACTACTTTTTGTTGGTTACCACCAGATAGGTTTACAACTAGTTGCTCTACCGATGGTGTCTTTGTTTTTAGACTTTCTACATACTCTTTGGCTACTTCTGCTTCTTTCTTCTTATTAATAAACTGACCCTTCGAATAAGAATCTAAACTCGCCATCGTTGAATTCTCTGCAACCGTCTTAGCCACAACAATTCCATATCGCTTTCTATCTTCTGATAGATATCCGATTCCCGAATTAACTGCATCTTGCGGATTGCGGATATCAACCTTTTTCCCATTGATATAGATGTCTCCACCATCTTTCTTATCTGCTCCAAATATTGCTCTTGCAGTTTCAGTACGACCTGCACCCATCAATCCAGAGAATCCGAGGATTTCGCCCTTTCGAAGTTCAAAACTCACATCCTTAACCATTCTCCCTGCTGAAAGATTCTCAACTTTAAGCACAACTGGGGCATCTGCTGGTACAGAGCTTTCTTGTTTTGGATCTTCATAGATTACACGACCAACCATCATATTGATGATATCGTCTTTTGTACTTTCTGCCGTAATAAGTGTTCCTACATACCCCCCATCACGCATTACAGTTACTCGATCTGTAATTACTTTTATTTCATCCATTCTGTGTGATATATAGACAATTCCAATTTGCTTATCTCTTAGATCACGAATAATCTTGAATAACTCTTCGATTTCTGTCTCTGTTAATGCTGCCGACGGCTCATCAAACACAATCAATTTTGCATCGTGAGAAATCGCCTTTGCAATCTCACACATCTGTTGCTTACCAACCGTAAGATTTCCCATCTTCTCCTTCGGATTGATATCAATTCCTAACAATTCAAATAACTCAGATGCTCTCTTATTCATTGCGGAGTCATTGATGAACCTTCCGCTCATCTTCTCTCGTCCGATAAATATATTCTGTGCCACTGTTAGGTGGTTCATCATATTCAACTCTTGATGTACAATAACAACTCCAGCATCTTGTGCATCTCTTGGATTTGTAAATTCCACTTCTTTTCCTTCATATTCAATCGACCCGGAATCTTTGGAATAAATCCCTGTCAAAACCTTCATCAGCGTAGATTTCCCAGCTCCATTCTCTCCCATAAGTGCGTGAACTTCGCCTTTTTTCACTTCAAAGTCTACATGATCCAGTGCGTGTACACCAGGAAAGGATTTGTCGATTCCAGTCATTTTTAATAACACTTCTCCCATGTCTTCACCATCCTCCATTTAATAATACCAATACGTCTTCGATTAGTTTTTCTTTCTTCTGCTTCGAACGTCTGTGTAAACTGCAATGATTACAATAGCCCCTGTAATTACATATTGCCAGTCTTGCTGGAATCCCATTGCTAGAATTCCGTCTTGCAACAGTGCAATAATCATAACCCCGATAAATGTTCCTGCCATCGAGGCAATTCCGCCCGACATGGAAGTTCCTCCCATTACACAACTTGCAATTGCATCATTATTAAATGTATCTCCAAGTCCTGGTTGAACTGTGGAATAAGCTCCAACGTATGCGATCGCCGCTACCCCTGCTAGTGTTCCACAGATGATATATGCAAGACATTCCCATTTTCTAACATTTACACCTGATAGACGAACTGCTTCTTTGTTGCTACCGATACTTAAAATGTAACGACCTGCTTTTGTTTTATGTAAGATAATCGCACATACAATCGCGAAAACAAGTAATATGATTAACCCTGTTGGAATACTGATCGCCTCTGCACCAGATCCAAGTCTTAACCTTACCAGATCCTTATGCCATCCACCTTCCGCAGCTTGTGGCCAACTCACTGATTGTGTTTGTGTAAACATAGAACCAATTCCCTTTGATAACATCATACTCGCCATTGATGATATAAAGGATGGCAATCCTATATATGCCACCATAAATCCGTTGATACAACCAAAGATAAACCCTACTAGGATACTAACTAATATTCCCACTGCAATCGGCCAACCATTTTTTGTAATTACTTGTCCGCCGATGAGTGCTGCACAGAACATTACAGTTCCAATCGAGAAATCAATACCCCCAGTCGCGATAACAAATGTAACTCCCAGTGCCAAGAATCCTAGAAAGTATGCATAGTTCAATGCACTCAGTATACGGTTATAGCTTACATAGCTAACTCCACTTGGGCTAAGCATCGGTACCACTACGGAAAATAGTGCATACATCAGAAGTAATACCAATACCAACATTACTCTATTAAATCCGACTTTTTTGACCAACGCGTTGTTTTTAATCTTGTCCACGTTTTCTTCCTCCTCTTACTAAATTAACTGAAATCTTAATTTAGTACCCATTATAACGAGTATGCTGTCTTTTTCAAATTGAATATTTTATTAAAAAAGGTTAAAATTTTACACTGTAAAATCTTAACCTTTTTCTGTAATATTTTGAATTTTCTATGGATTTATCGGAAATAACAGTCTTTGATTCTCTTCTTCGTATAGATTATTTGGTGTTATAAGCTTACTTCCTGAATCTATCTCTTTATCCATCCCATCTCCCATGATGATGTTTTTAGCACTCTGTACACTCAAATATCCCATATTAAATGGTTTCTGAATAATAATCGCTTCAAAAATTCCCTCCTCCATAAGCATCACCTCTTCCAATGAACTGTCAAAACCTAATAGCATCACCTCTTGGCTGATCTCTAATTCCTTGATGGCTCTCGCTGCTCCAACTGCAGCATTTTCATTGAGTCCAATTACTAAATCTAATTCAGGATACTGCTCAACCATCTCCTTCATCAACTGCTCCGCCTTGTCATAAGAAGAATCACAGAACACAACCTCTTCTATCTCCCCTTCGTATTCTCCTAGTCCACTCCTCACCCCATTTTCTCGATCTATGGCTGTGGAAGCACCTTCTACATGTCCAATAATTCCGATTTGGACATCATCATCATCACTCTTATTCAATAAACTCCTTGCATATTGCCCCAACTCCTCCCCTGCAAGAAAATTGTCGGTAGCTACAACCCCTTCTGCTATATCTTCATCGATAATAGAGTCCATTAAAATCAAATGGATTCCTGCATCAACCACTTCCTGCAGTACATCTGTTGTCTCTGAGAAGCTAGATGGAGCAACTACTATCGCATCCGGATTTTCCTGAATGGATGAACGAATAATATCTTTCTGTGCTTCAATATCTGTTTCTAAATCAGGAGCATAGATATCTAACTCAATCTCATACTCATTTGCTGCCATTTCGGCTCCATCAACCAATGTCATCCAGAACTCCGAGATTGCATTTCCCTTTGGAATTAATATGACATGATGAACCCTTGTCTGGTTTAACTGGATGATCTGCGACACTCCTATGATAAGTCCAATACAGATAACGCTACAAACAGCAATCCATAATTTATCATTTTTCAAAATCTTCATCTTGTTTACCGTGATAAGGAACTGTTATCGTTGCCGTTGTTCCCTTTCCTTTCTCGCTCTTATATTCAATCCCATATTCTGATCCATAATGAAGCTGTAATCTTTTCTGCACATTGACTACACCCACCCCATTCTTCTTATAATCCGTTTGCTTTTCATCAAAGATATACATTAACTGATGTTCCGTCATCCCATCTCCATTATCTATAATCTCAATCGATACCTTTTCCCCAATTTGATATCCCTTAATCAGAAGCATTCCCTTTCCTTCTTTGTACTTTAAACCATGATAAATAGCATTTTCCACCAGTGGTTGAAGTGCAAATTTAATAATAGGTACCTGATAGATTTTTTTCTCAATGTCTATATCATACTCCATCTTGTCCTTATATCTCATCTTCTGGATGATAAGATAACTCTTGACATACTCGATTTCTTCCTCTATCGTTAACTCTTCTCTTTCATTGCTGATGCTTTGACGAAATAGTTTGGATAATGCTGATGTCATGTCCGCTACCTCTTCATTTTTTCCTGCTGCTGACATCCATATAATAGAATCCAGCGTATTATATAGAAAATGTGGATTAATCTGTGCTTGCAAAGCCTTCAACTCACTTTTTCTCTTTTCTTTCTGTTCCAATACATTTTGCTTCATCAGCTCATCAATACGATAAGTCATCCCATTAAATGATTCACTGAGTTCCACTAATTCTTTTGTCCCAACAACTTCGATATTCGCTTCACTGAATTTTCCTTGTTCTACCATGGACATTGATTTTCTCATCTGTTCCAATGGTTTCGTAATATTCTTCGCAATATAGCCTGAAATAATCAGAGCTCCAAGAATCAAAGCGATTGCTACTATGATATAGCTAATCTGTGTAATGCCGTTATTCTGTAACAACTCCGCCGTATCTGCAACCCCTACAACTGTCCATCCTGTTTTCTCCGACGTAGTCATCGTATATAGATAACTGCCATTCCAATCATCTACCTCGAAGTAGGAATTCTCTGACTCTAATATTTCCTCAATATATTCTTCTTTCAATCCCCCATATAACAGCTGTTGTTGTGGATGATAGATAATATTTCCTTCTCGGTCAATAATAAATATATATCCATCCTCACCAATCTTACTCTTATTACATAAATCACTAATCGATTCATAATTCAGATCTACAAAGAAAATACCTTCACTTTCTTTTGTTTCTTCATTGATAATTTGTCTGCTTAGAGTAATAACCCACTGATAATTACTCCGAAGCAAATTCTGCAAATGAGATGAGGATACATTAATTCCTTCCTGAGACTCCATGGTATCAATATACCATTGCAACTCTTCAATATTGACATAAGGATTTAATTCTTCCATTTGGTCATTCACAATTGATTTCCCGTTATCCGCAATTGCAACGACATTAACAATATCTGGTCTAATTTCCTTAATTGTCTTAATCTGTGAGACCATCCTTTGTTCTTCATTTGTCATATATCCTGTGTCATCACTTGAAAATAAAAGTCCCAAACTATTTTCTGAAAACAAATAGGTCTGCAAGTCATTATCATTTAACAACAAAATACTAGTATTCTCCATATAGTCTATATATGAATCAATATCATCGTTAACCTGGGAAATAATCTGAGTCGTATAACTAATAGAGTTCTCAAATATTGTCAGCCTTGTATAAGTCAGTGAAATTAATGTAAAAATAATTAGAGCAATTATTATCAATACTGAGAAGGAAAATAGAATTGCTGTCTGAATTTTATTGAATCTATAGAAAAAATTTCCTGTTCTTCTCATCAACTCTTCTTATTCTCCTTCGCATACTGTTTTGGTGCCATACCAGTTGTTTTTTTGAATGCAATATTAAAATAATGTGCGTCACTAAATCCGACTCGATCTGCAATCTCGTAATTTCTCAATTGTGTCTCTATCAGCAATCTTTTTGCTTCCTCCATTCGAATCTTCATGAGAACCTCCATACAGGTCACACCCATTGCCTCTTTGAAAATATTGCTAAAATGGCTAGTACTGATTCCCAAATAATTACACACGTCAGAAAGCCCTAAATTGGGATTTGAATAATTTTGTTTTAAAAATTGTATTGCTAATTTTGCCTTCTTACTTCCATGCGGTTCATTGATTTCTGTAATTTTTTCACACATCTTCTCCGCATAAAGATTTACTTGCTGACATGCATCTTCTAAATTCTCTGATTGCACAATCCTAGCAATAAATAAATCTCTATCATTAGAATCCAGATTTCCACAATGTTGCAAAACCACACTTCCTATCCGACGTATTAAACTATTCAAATAAGATTTCGCCTGTGTTTTATCCAAATATCCTTCTTGGAATTTCTTCTTCAAACTCTCCACTACATCTATAACTGAATCAGTATTTCCCCTCTGGATATACTCGGATATTTCATCCAACTCATTATCTATATTTAGCGGCTCTGACTCTTTTGTTGTCCTAACCTCTTCCTCCCAATAAATATCTTCACCTTTTAGAAACTTGTACTCCAGCACTTGATTCGCAGCCTTATAATAATCATACAAATCTTCCACACGATCGACCTGACAGCCAACACCAATCGATACCGTGATTTTCATAGTCTGATAAAGCATTTGTTTTATTTCATGACAGATATCACTTATAACCTTTCTAAATTCTAACACCTTGTCAGAAAATAAAATCAAACAAACTCTACCATCTACTTCCCTATACGATACCCCACTATCTCTATTTTGCAAAATCTCATCACTAACATTTTCTACAACAAAATGTAATAGCTCATCGTCTTGCCTATTATGAAGATGAAAGGTATGCAGATTTGCCTTCACATCTACATCTAAAACAACTAAACAATAGTATTTCCCATGAATATTCACATCCATATCCTTAAGATTTTCTATGATATAGCTACTATCTTTTGCTCCTTTTACTAAATTCGATAACCAATTAGACTTTATAATTTTTTTATTTCTCGCATAATCTGCATAATAATTTTTAAGTTTCTCACTTTCTACGAGTTTTTTTCTTTCCTCATCCAATTTCTCCTTCACAGTTCTCAAACTTTTTATTAATTCCTTCGGTGTAATCGGCTTTAGTAAATACTCTGTCACATTATATTGAATTGCAGCCTTTGCATATTGAAAATCGTCATACCCACTCAGAATCACGATTTTCGTATCTGGAAATTTTTCATGAATTTGTTTACTTAACTTTAATCCATCCATATAAGGCATATTAATATCCGTCAATACCAAATCAACTGGATTTTCCTCTAGAAACTCCAGTGCCTGTTTTCCATTCTCACAATCATTTATCATATCAAACCCTATCATATTCCAATCAATATTATCACGAATATGCTCACGGACTAAGATTTCATCATCTACAATAATTGCTCTATACATTACTACCCCTCCTACTCACTGTTGTTCAGACAATATTACCACGAAATCTTAATAATGTATATATTAGTTCTAATTTTATCTTCTATCAAAAAATTTCATAGATATATTTTTTAAAGTATTTATTTGAATTTCTTTACATATTCACAATTATTGTTTATACTAATAGTGAGACACTTATGTCAGATATATTATTCTATAGTTGATATAGGATTCAGTAAGGAAGTGATAATATGAAAATTGAAAAAATCAATGACAATCAAATACGTTGTACTTTGACTCCGACTGATTTGGCTGATCGACAATTAAAACTTAGTGAATTGGCATATGGTACAGATAAGGCAAAGCATTTATTTCATGACATGATGAAAACTGCATCAAAAGAATTTGGTTTTGAGGCAGATAATATTCCATTAATGATAGAAGCGATTCCTTCTTCATCTGGCTCTGTTATATTGATTATTACGAAGGTAGATGATCCTGAAGAACTCGATACACGCTTTTCCAATTTTTCACCATCTAGCGATACTGAACATAAAATTAAAGAAACGAAAAAACTAGAAGGATCTGAGAATATATTAGATCTCTTAGAACAAGTAAAGGATTCTATGATAGCAAAAATCGCAGAAGCAGAATCTCAAGAAACTTCCGAGGAAACAAAAGAAAAAAGTAAGATGGAAATTCGACTGTTCTCCCTTCAAAATCTAGATTCTTTATTCCATATTGCTAGCACAATTTTGCCAGACTACAGTGGTCCAAATACATTGTATCAAGATATGAAAGAAGAAACATATCTACTTGCTCTTCTTCAACCAGAAGAAGATGTCAAGAAATTCCATAGGGCATGTAATATGTTGTCCGAATATGGATGCATCGATAAAATCGACAATGCCAGCTTAGCTTATCTAAAAGAACATTGCGAAGTAATCATTGCGAAAAATGCACTAAAACAACTAAATCTGTAAAAGGTAACGTCAAACAAAGGGGACAGTGGTAGGATGAGCATTCACTCATATCTCCGCTGTCCCAAAAGTTGGGGACGGGGGAAAATGGCACTACATTTCATTCTTCCCCCGTCCCCTTTGCTTGACATTACTTTTTTTCAATTTTACGCTTCTGCCATTGCATTCATCTTAACTAATAACAATTCTACATCTATTCCATGAACCATTGCTGCTTCCCCTAGTGTTTCTCCCTGTGCAGAAGGGCATCCTAGACAGTGCATCCCAATTTCCATAAGTGCTGGTGCTGCTTTTGGATATTCCATTAATAAGTTTCCAATTGTCATATCTGCTGTTATTTTATTTGCCATTTCTTATTCCTCCATATATTGCATTCTTAAGTTTACAAAATTCATTATAATACTATTTATTATGCTTATCAATAGTAATTTCATTTCGAAAAAAACATAATTGTATAGACAATTTTATATTTTGTTTGATTAATAATATGTCAATAAATAGTCTGTATTTATTCGACCTTTTTTTCGCTTTATCATTTCTCTACAAAACATTCGTTCTTTTTAAATTCAAAGTAATCCACAAGATATGGACAAATGAATGTGGATAATATGGATAACTTTGTGTAAAAGTCGATTTTCTGTTCTTTTTCTGCCATTTTTATGTGGATAACTATTATTTATTCAAAATTATGGATTCTACAAATTATTACAAGTTTGTGCATTTTGCTATTCTTAGAAAACTTAAAAATTATTATTTGACAAGATTTTCAATTTTTTTCTTTTTTGTTTTCTAATTATTGTTTTAATTTTATATACAATTTAGTTTAATTTTACATCAACTTTACTTTTTATGTCTCTATCAGGAATACATCTAATTTTCTATTATGGAAACTTGGTTTCCCATTACACAAAAAAAGAAGAGCCAACCTTTTGGTTAACTCTTCCGATGACTGCTCTCGCAGACTAGTTTGTGATTGTTAATTCTGTTTCTTTATCGAATACGTGAATCTTCTCAGCATCCAATGCAAATTTAACTGTATCGCCTGTTCTAGCTGTTGTTCTAGGATCAACTCTAGCTGTCATGTTAGCTCCAGCATAATCAAAGTATAAGTAAACTTCTGCGCCAAGCATTTCATATACACGGATTGTAGCTTCAATTACTGTATTTGGAGAAGCCTCGATGAACATTTGTGAATCGTTTACATCTTCTGGACGAATTCCAAGTACTACTGTCTTTCCTGCATATCCACCATCGATAAGTTTCTTAGCTTTTGCTGGTGGTAATTCGATATCGCTTCCTCCAACTGTTAGAGAAACCTTGTCTCCTTTTACATTACAAACTGCATCCATGAAGTTCATTTGAGGAGATCCGATAAATCCTGCAACGAATAAGTTACAAGGGGTATCATATAGAACCTGTGGTGTATCTACTTGTTGTACAATACCACCGTTCATAACTACGATTCTTGTTCCAAGTGTCATAGCCTCTGTTTGGTCATGTGTTACATAGATAATTGTAGATCCTAATCTTTGGTGTAATTTAGAAATCTCGATACGCATTTGTCCTCTAAGCTTAGCATCTAAGTTAGAAAGAGGCTCATCCATAAGGAAAACTTTAGGATTACGAACAATAGCACGTCCCATAGCAACACGTTGTCTTTGTCCACCAGATAAAGCCTTTGGCTTACGGTCTAAAAGTGGCTCAAGGTCAAGAATTTTAGCTGCTTCTTTCACCATTTTGTCGATTTGATCTTTTGGTACTTTTCTTAATTTCAAACCAAATGCCATGTTATCATATACTGTCATATGTGGGTATAGAGCATAGTTTTGGAATACCATCGCGATATCTCTGTCTTTTGGCTCTACATCATTTACTACTTTACCATCGATAAGTAATTCTCCACCTGAGATATCCTCAAGTCCAGCAACCATACGAAGTGTAGTAGATTTACCACATCCTGAAGGTCCTACGAAGATTACAAACTCTTTGTCTTCGATTTCTAAGTTGAAGTCTTTTACCGCTTCAAATCCATTTGGATATACTTTTTGAATATTTTTTAAAGATAAACTTGCCATTATTTTTTCCTCCTAATAATGTTTGTTAATTTAGTAATCTCATTATATAAAAGATTTACAACGTCTACTAGTATCAGCTTGAACAAAGAAATTTTCATCTAGTGTACAATTTGCCGAAGATGTATAAAAAGGGACAGTGGATATATAAACATAAGTTCATCCTTCCACTGTCCCTCTTAAATTATTCATTATCTTTTATGGCATCTCTGATTCTTCTACTAACTTCTTCTGCAATTTCTCCTGTATTCATATCCTTATAATCCTCATACATCAGTGGCTCTAGAAAGTGTACTTGTACTTCTACTGTACTGATGGTATGTGAATCAAAAGGCTTATAGGCATCAATCAATGCAATTGGCAAGATTGGAGCCTTTGCTTTAGTAGCAGCTTTGAAGCTTCCACCCTTAAATTCCCCTATCTCATTTCCATTTTTTGATCTTGTTCCCTCTGGAAATATGCAATAGTTTCTTCCCTTCTTTAATTCATTGCATACATCGATGATGACTTTCATCGATTGTCTCACATCATCTCTATCTATCATAAATGATCTTGAGCAAATAAATACCTGTTTCAGAAGAGGTATATTCTGTATTTGCTTTTTGGCTACAAAAGCAAAGGGTTGAGGACAAACATCAGTAATTGCTAGAATATCATACATTCCCTGATGATTTGGTGTCATTAAAAATCCTGATTCCTTTGGTATATTTTCTATCCCAGTTGCCTTTATCCTTACATTACCACCTTTGTTTGCATAATACACAATTTTTTTGAACAATTTATTATGTTGCTCATCTGTATAATTATCTCTGTGATTCATATAATAACATAATTTAATCCAGAGAAATGGTACGACGAAGAAATTTCTTAGTACCATCATAGCTATTCTTTTCATTTTTTTACCTTTTGAATGATTTACTCTTTCTCTTGTTGTTCTACTTCTTCGACTTCTACTATCTCTTCGCTCACATCGTCGTTTAATACTTTTTCACGTACTTTTGCAAAGGATGCCACATAAGTGTCTTCTGCTACGTTGATTACTTTTACTCCAGATGTTACTCTTCCAAATGTAGAGATACTATCACATGCCATTCTGATGATGATTCCTTCTGTTGTAATTACCATGATTTCATTGTCATCATTTACAGCTTTCATTCCTACAAGATTTCCTGTTTTTTCTGTTATCTTGTAGCATTTCACACCCTTACCACCACGATTTTGTGATGAGAATTCTTCCATAAGAGTACGTTTACCCATACCTTTTTCTGATACGAATAATAGGGCTGTTCCCTGTGTATCCATCTGCATTGCGATGACTACATCTCTATCACTTAGATTCATTCCTCTAACACCCATAGATGTTCTTCCTGTGGAACGTACATCTTGCTCATGGAATCTGATACATTGTCCATATTTTGTTGCTAGGATAATGTCTTTGCTGTTATCCGTGAATTTTACTTCGATTAATTCATCTTCTTCTCTTAATGTAATAGCAGCAAGTCCTGTCTTTCTAACATTTGCATAATCTTTGATTGGTGTCTTCTTCACAAGACCCTTTTTCGTTGCCATGAATAGATATTCACCATCTTTGTATTCGCTGATTGGAATGACTGCTGACACATATTCTTCTGGTTGTAATTGTAACAAGTTCACAATTGCTGTCCCTCGAGCAGTTCTGCCTGCTTCAGGAATCTCGTATGCTTTCATACGATATACTCTACCCTTGTTTGTAAACATCATGATGAAGTGATGTGTGGTTGTCATCAATAATTCTTCGATATAATCATCTTCTATGGTTTGCATTCCTTTGATTCCACGTCCTCCGCGGTTCTGACTCTTGAATGTGTCTGTTGTCATTCTCTTCACGTATCCAAGTTTTGTCATTGCGATGACTACATTCTCTCTTGGAATCAAATCTTCCATACTGATATCGAACTCATCAAATCCAATACTTGTTCTTCTTTCATCTCCGAATTTTTCATAGATTACCATGATTTCTTCTTTGATTACTTCTAATAGTAGGCTTCTATCTGCTAGGATTGCTTTCAATTCTGCAATCTTCTTCATCAATTCATCATACTCTTTTTCAAGTTTTTCTCTCTCTAAACCTGTAAGAGCACGAAGTCTCATGTCTACAATCGCTTGAGCTTGAACCTCTGATAATTCAAATCTCTTGATTAATTCTTCTTTTGCAATTGCAACATTTTTAGAACCTCTGATGATTTTAATCACTTCGTCTATATTGTCTAAGGCAATTAATAACCCTTGTAAAATATGGGCTCTCTCTTCCGCCTTATTCAACTCATACTTTGTTCTTCTTGTAATTACCTCTTCTTGATGCAATAAGTAATGGTTCAACATATCTAGCAAGTTCATAACCTTTGGTTCGTTATTCACAAGTGCTAACATGATTACTCCAAATGTATCTTGCATCTGCGTATGCTTATATAATTGGTTTAATATTACATTTGCATTGGCATCTCTTCGAAGTTCAATACAAATTCTCATACCCTCTCTATTTGATTGATCACTTAAGTCTGTGATACCATCTATCTTTTTATCATTTACTAATTCCGCAATCTTCTCGATGAGACGTGCTTTGTTCACCATATATGGAAGTTCTGTAACAATGATACGATTCTTTCCATTTGTCATTGGTTCAATGTCTGTCACTGCACGTACACGAATCTTTCCTCTACCAGTTCTATATGCTTCTTCAATTCCTCTTGTTCCAAGAATTGTTGCACCAGTAGGAAAGTCTGGTCCCTTTACAATCTCTAAAATATCTTCGATTGAAGTCACAGGAATTGTATTATCACTCTCTCTTGCAATCTCATCATCAATAATTTTTACTACTGCGTTGATAACTTCTCTTAAGTTATGAGGTGGTATATTAGTAGCCATACCAACCGCAATTCCAGAAGTACCATTCACCAAAAGGTTCGGATATCTAGCTGGTAAGACAGTAGGTTCTTTTTCTGTTTCATCAAAGTTTGGTGCAAAATCAACTGTATCCTTGTTGATGTCTGCTGTTAATTCCATAGAAATCTTGCTCAAACGTGCCTCTGTATAACGCATCGCAGCAGCTCCATCTCCATCCACCGAACCAAAGTTTCCGTGTCCATCTACTAATGGGTATCTAGTAGACCATTCTTGAGCCATATTAACCATTGCACCATAGATTGAACTATCACCATGAGGGTGATACTTACCCATGGTATCCCCGACAATACGCGCACACTTACGGTGTGGCTTGTCAGGACCATTATTTAACTCTATCATTGAATATAATATTCTACGTTGAACAGGTTTTAGACCATCCCTTACATCTGGTAATGCTCTAGATGCAATAACACTCATCGCATAATCGATATAAGAGTTCTCCATCGTCTTCTTCAGGTCTACATCATGCACCTTATCAAATATATTGTTTTCCACTTTTTTTCCTCCTACAATTCAAGATGATTTCTTCTATACATCAAGATTCTTAACATATTTTGCATTTTCTTCGATAAACTCTCTACGTGGTTCTACTTTATCTCCCATAAGAGTTGTGAATGTTAAATCAATCTCTGAAGATGCATCTTCATTCATAGTCACTCTCAATAAAATTCGATTCTCTGGATCCATGGTTGTATCCCATAACTGGTCTGCATCCATCTCTCCTAGACCTTTGTAACGTTGAATCTTATTATTACCATCTCTTCCAATATCTGAAAGAATCTTATCTAATTCATTATCGCTATATGCATACCAAACCTTCTTACTCTTTTCCACCTTATATAGTGGTGGTTGAGCTAGATATACATATCCACCCTTGATTAATTCTGGCATAAAACGATATAAAAATGTTAACAACAAAGTACTAATATGAGAACCATCTACATCGGCATCTGTCATGATGATAATCTTATGATATCTTAGTTTTTCAATATTGAAATCTTCTTGAATCCCTGTACCAAATGCAGTAATCATGGCTTTTATCTCGGCATTTGCATAGATTTTATCTAATCTTGCTTTTTCTACATTTAGAATCTTTCCTCTAAGTGGGAGAATCGCCTGTGTTTCTCTATTTCTTGCTGATTTTGCCGAACCACCAGCAGAGTCACCCTCTACGATGTAGATTTCGCAATTTTTTGGATCTTTATCTGAACAATCTGCTAGTTTACCTGGTAGAGATAATCGATCTAAAGCTCCCTTTCTTCTCGTTAAATCTCTCGCCTTTCTCGCAGCTTCTCTCGCTCTTTGAGCCATAACAGATTTCTCTACTGTCATACGAGCTACACTAGGATTTTGCTCCAAGAATATCTGTAGCTGTTTACTTACTACACTATCAACTGCCCCACGTGCCTCACTATTTCCAAGTTTTTGTTTTGTCTGTCCTTCGAATTGAGGTTCTGCTATTTTAACACTGATAATCGCAGTTAATCCCTCTCTGATATCATCCCCTGATAGATTTGGCTCATTTTCTTTTAATAATTTATTCTTTCTAGCATAATCATTAAATGTCTTAGTCAAAGCATTTCTAAAACCTACGATATGAGTTCCACCTTCTGGAGTTGTAATGTTATTTACAAATCCATATGAATTATCACTGTAAGAATCATTATGTTGCATTGCTACTTCAACATAAACATCATTTACTGTACCCTCACAATAAATCACCTGTGGATACAACTCACTCTTACTCCTATTTAGGTAGTTTACAAATTCATTAATACCACCTTCATAGTGGAATTCTTTCATTACTTCATTCTCTTCTCTCTTATCTCTTAGGATAATTCTTAATCCTCTCGTTAAGAAAGCCATCTCACGGAATCTTTGTTTCAATGTATTATATTCAAATACTGTCTCTTCAAATATCTCCTTATCTGGCAAAAATGTAACCTGTGTTCCTGATTCGCTTTCATCACAAGTTCCCACTTCTTTTAGAGGATACATTACTGCTCCTCTTTCATATCTCTGCTTATATACAATTCCTTCTTTTCGAATCTCTACTTCCAACCATTCCGATAAAGCATTTACAACCGAAGCACCTACTCCATGTAATCCTCCAGATACTTTGTATCCTCCACCGCCGAATTTTCCTCCCGCATGAAGAACAGTAAATACAACCTCTACCGCCGGTAAACCAGCTTTTTGATTGATTCCAACTGGGATACCTCTTCCATTATCTACAACTGTAATAGAATTGTCTTCATTGATAGAAATATCAATTGTATCACAATGTCCTGCTAGGGCTTCATCCACAGAATTATCAACAATCTCATATACGAGATGATGCAATCCTCTTAGAGAAGTACTCCCTATGTACATACCTGGTCTCTTTCTTACTGCTTCAAGACCTTCTAATATCTGAATCTGATCTGCACCATATTCTACGTTTAACTCTGTTCCTAATTCTGTGCTCATTTTATTCCTCCTAATAATGGTTTTTATCTTTACTTACAATTCCATTTTCCACATAAAAGACTTTATTTACTTCAATTCTATTTTTTATAAACTCTTCTACACCTGTACAGGTAATTAAGGTCTGTACATTATTTATACTTTCTAAAAGATAATTCTGTCTCTTATGATCCAATTCGGATAATACATCATCTAGTAAAAGAATCGGACTATCTTTTATTAATTTTTTTACAATTTCTATCTCTGCCATCTTCAGTGATAATGCTGCCGTTCTCTGTTGACCTTGGGAACCATATTTTTTTATATCCAAATCATTGATATAAAATCCTATATCATCCCTATGAGGACCTACAGAAGTATTTTTCATCTTCAAATCCTTACTTCTGTTTCTCTCAACACATTCCTCTAAAGAAATATTTTTATTGCTTTTTTCATAAATCAACTTTATTTTTTCTTTTTTCCCTGATAATTTATAATGAATACCTTCAATGATTTGATTTACTTCTTCAATAAACTTCTCTCTTCTTTTTATCACCTTATTGCCATAATCAATTAATTGAATATCCCATATATCCAAAGTATCCATGATATTATTTTTTGAATAGGAATCTTTTAATAACTTGTTTCTCTGATTGACAATCTTATTATAATTTGCCAAATCATTTAGATATATCTTATCTAGTTGAGCAAGCTCCATATCCATAAATCTTCTTCTCTCTGAAGGACCATTTTTTATAATGTTCAAATCCTCTGGAGAAAAAAATACCACATTTACAACTCCTAATAATTCGCTCGCTTTTTTTATCGGTATTTTATTAATGGCTATCCCTTTGGAAAAATTCTTCTTCAAGTGTAAATCTATTGAATAATCTATTCCCTTTTTTTCTAATATTAATTCAATATGAGACTCATCTTTATCAAAGATTATCATATCTCTATCCTTGGAACTTTTGTGAGACTTAGAAGTTGCACATAAATAAATAGACTCTAGTATATTTGTTTTTCCCTGTGCATTATCTCCATAAAAAATATTTATTTTCTCATCAAAAGATATATCTAAATAGCTATAATTTCTATAATCTTTTAATTTCAAAGATTTAAGTTTCAAAATCTACCTCTTTTCTATCTTTATTTCTTCTCCATTATAAGATATCAATTCTCCTCCATATAACTTTTTACCTCTTTGAACTTCGACTACACCATTCACTTTCACCAAACCATCTTGTATCACAATCTTTGCCATCACACCATTTTCAACCATACCTGCTGCTTTGATCGCTTGTCCTAATTTAATGAATTCATCTTGTTCTCTTATTTTTATCGTAAACAATCTAATACCTCTCTTTTCTCTTCTTAAATCGCACTAAAATTAATAGGTAAAATCAGATAGTTATAAGAACCATTTTCATCTTTTAATAAACATGGTGATTTAGAATTAATCAAATACATGGTGATATTCTCCTCATCAATGGCCTTAAGAGCATCTAATAAGAACTTTGGATTGAATCCAATCATCAATTCATCCCCTATTCTTTCAGCTACTAAATCCTCATCCATATTTCCGATTTGTGATCTCATCTTAATATCTACTTTATCTTCTTTTATATCAAATACAATCGGTTTCTTATCACCTTCTTTTACCAATAAAAGGGAACGTTCAATGGAACTCATCAGGTCTCGTTTGTTCATTGTTACCTTCGTGCTATAATCTCTAAATATCATTTTTTCAATATTAAAGAAGGTTCCTTCTATTAGTCTTGAAACTACTTTTGTTGATTCAAATTCAAATAAAATATGATTTTGGGTAAAGTAAATATTTACATTCTGATCTACTTCTCCTGAGAGAATCTTACTTATTTCTGAAAGTGTTTTTCCAGGAACAATAACACTTGTGTCTATATATTGATCTTTTAGTTCTATCTTTCTATGAGCAATTCTATGTCCATCCAATGCACTCACTTTTAAAATATTAGACTCTACACTAAATAACTCTCCTGTCATCATTTTATTACTTTCGTTGTCAGATGTAGAGAATAAGGTTTGTCTAATTACATCCTTTAAGATAAATTCAGATATTGTTATACTATTATCTTTTTCTATTTTAGGAAGTGAAACAAATTCTTCTCCTGATTTGCAGTTGATTTCAAATCTTGCTTTTTCACATGTAATAATGGTTCTATAATCATGGTCTGCTTGAATCACAACTTCACTATCAGGAAGCTTACGAACAATCTCAGAGAATAGTTTCGCTTCAATTGCTATCACACCACCCTCTATGATCTCCCCTTCTACAATTGTTTCAATACCTAAATCCATATCATTTGCTACTAGTTTAATAATTCCAGAAGAAAAATCTAGTAAAATACATTCTAATATAGATAATGTGGTCTTAGAAGAAACAGCTTTCGAAACAATGCTAACTCCTTTTACTAAATCCTTCTTGTTACAAATTAATTTCATATGTGTAAAACTCCCTTCAAGATTTTCTTTTAATAAATTATATAAATAAAATACGTAGTATTAGTATTAGGGGATGTGGATATGTGGAAAACCCTGTTTAAGCCCTTAATATCTAGTATTTAGCGTGTAGATAAACTTGTGTAAACGATCTTAATATAGATTGGATAGATTGTGGATAATTTAGATTATTTCATGGAATCATTATATCAAATGTTTATAATTCATATTTATCCACATTTAAATAATAGATTGTCCACATACTTATCCACCTTTCATTTAAATTAAGATGGGTTTATTTTTTTGATGATAATCTCTACACTATTTTTAACCTTATCATCTTCAATCATTAATTCTTTTATCTTATCATAACCATGACTGATAGTAGAATGATCCTTGCCCCCGAGAAGTAGACCAATGGATTTGAAAGGTTCCTCTGTCATTTCTCTACAAAGATACATAACAATTTGTCTAGGAAGTGCTATATCAGCAGATCTTTTTCTTCCACATAAATCAGTTACAGACACATTGAAATGTTCTGCAACGATATCCATAATCAATTCAGGAGTTATTTTCTTGTTATCATTCGTATAGATTGAATCCTTAAGAGCATCGATCGCTAACTCTATATTGATTTCTTTTTTCTCTAATTTAGCCTTGGCAACAACTCTTGTCAAAGCTCCTTCAAGTTCTCTGATATTAGTAGTAATGTTATTGGCTATATAAGAGATAACCTCATTTGGTATATTCAATCTCTCCATATCCTCTAATTCTATTTTTTTATATAGAATAGCCATTCTCGTCTCATAATCTGGAGAAGAGATATCTACAGTCATTCCTGAAGCAAATCTACTTCTGATACGTTCTTCTAATATCTCCATATCCTTTGGAGGTCTATCACTAGAGATAATGATGTGTTTTCCAGCATTATATAGATCATTAAAAGTATGGAAAAACTCTTCCTGAGTACTTTCCTTTCCTATTATAAACTGAATATCATCAATTAATAAGATATCGATGGTTCTATATTTTTCACGAAATAGACTCATAGAAGATTCGGATCCTCTCTTACCAGTCTTCAAAGCATCAATCAATTCATTTGTAAATGTCTCACTCGTTACATAGAGAACCTTCTTCATGGATGTCTTGTCATCCTTATTCATATTTTGCTCTATCACATATCTAGCAATCGAGTGCATAAGATGGGTTTTACCCAATCCAACTCCTCCGTATAAGAACATAGGGTTATAATCTTCCCCAGGGGACTCTGCCACTGCAAGAGCGATTCCATGTGCAAGAGTATTATTCTTACCTACAACAAAGGTGTCAAATGAATAGTTTAATTTTAAATTGGCATTAGAAAGTAATTCATTTAGTTGGGCATTGCTATCATTGGACTTCAAATTATTAGAAGAAGTAAGATCAGATTTTGCTACAAAAATAATGTTGTATTCCTGACCAGTCAACTCAGCAATACAAACTCCTAAAATAACTTGATATTTTTTTGATATGATTTCTATGCTCTGTTTATCTTCCACAGATATGTAAACAGTGTTGCCCTCTATATGAGAAACTTCAAGAGGATGAATCCAAGTCTTCATACAAATATCTGTAACTTCATACTCAACTTTTAATTTTTCAATGATTTGGTTCCAATTTTCTTTTATAATATTCATTAGTTAACTCCTAAAATTGTAATAATTTCACTAGTCTATTTTACATCAAAAATGATATTTTATCAATGTAATTCTTTTTATATTTTTTATTTTTGAAAAAAATAATAATAAATAACGTTGTTTTACTTGACTTTATGGGTATTTTATGATTATAATATTGAGAAATGTCTTAAAAAATAAAAACTTATGGTAACCAATCGATGCTATAATATGATAGACATAGATAGAGTATAGATAATAAGGAGGTGGATACGTATGAAAATGACATTCCAACCAAAAAAGAGATCTAGATCAAAAGTACATGGTTTTAGAGCAAGAATGAGTACTCCAGGCGGAAGAAATGTGCTAGCATCTAGAAGAGCAAAAGGAAGAAAAAAACTATCAGCATAGGCCGCAGCAATGTGGTCTTTCTTTCTTATTAAGAGGAATTTATGAAACAGAGTGAGTCATTAAAGAAAAATAGAGATTTTCAAACAGTATATAAAAAGAAAATATCATGTGCCAATAAATATCTTATTATGTATATCATGGAGAATGATTTAAATAAAAATAGAATTGGCATCTCTGTAAGTAAAAAAGTAGGAAATAGTGTCGTAAGGCATAGAGTAACAAGACTACTGAGAGAAAGTTATAGGTTAAACGAAGAGAAGTTTAAATTAGGATATGATATGGTAGTAATTGCTAGAAACAGTGCAAAGGATAGAAGTTATAAAGAAATAGAAAGTGCACTTTTACACCTAGCGAATATACATCATATTAAAATAGATTAATGGGGAAAATAAAAAGTGAAATTTCTATTCATTAAAATGATAAAATTTTATAGAAAATATTTATCGGGATTGAAAATGTATAACACTTGTAAATTTACTCCAACATGTTCTCAATATGGGATAGAGGCGATAGAAAAGCATGGAGCAATCAAGGGATTGTTATTAACCATATGGAGAATATTAAGATGTAATCCATTTTCAAAAGGCGGGTACGATCCCGTTCCATAGGAGGAAACTAAAAAATGTCAGGTATGTTATTAACAAAGTCATCTACCTTTATTATAGGAGATATCTCTGCTATATTGGGGATGATTATGGATTGGATGTTTATTGCGTTAGATAGAGTGTTTAGTATCGAGAACGTTGGATTATCCATTATTTTATTCACGGTTGTTGTTTATACTTTATTATTACCGCTTACGATAAGACAACAAAAGTTTATGAAGCTTAGTGCGGTAATGAATCCAGAAATTAAGAAGATTACAGAAAAGTATAAAGGAAAAACAGATAATGCATCGAGAATGAAGATGCAAGAAGAAACACAGGCTGTTTATAGAAAATATGGTTCTTCTCAAATGGGAGGATGTTTGAATTCACTGATTCAATTACCAATCTTATTTGGATTGTATCCAGTTATTCAAAACATTCCAGCATATGTAGGTTCTATTAAAGAAGCATATATGCCTCTAGTAGATAAGATTTTAGGAAATAGTAGTAATATAGAAGCAATTAAAAAAATTGGTGCAGAGGCTCCAGTTATGTTAAATCCAGAGAATGTTGATTATACACAATCAAATGTAATCATTGATGTATTATACAAATTCCAATCGGATACATGGACAACTTTAGTAGATGCAATCCCTTCTTTGGAATCAGTGATTGTAGAAACAGAGAAAGTTGTGGCAAGCTTCAATAGTTTCTTAGGACTAAATATCGCGAACTCTCCATATTCAATAATTATGGAGAATCTATCAAGTAATTTTGGATTGGTAATCCTAGCAGTATTGGTTCCATTGTTAGCAGGTGCTTCACAGTTCCTTAGTATTAGAATATCACAGTCGATTACACCATCCTCTATGGATGAGAATAGCCAGATGGCATCTACTATGAGAACGATGAATATTACAATGCCTTTATTTTCAGTAGTAATGTGTTTTACATTCCCAACAGGTATCGGTATTTATTGGATCACAAGTGCAGTAGTTAGAACAATACAACAATTAGCAATCAATAAGCATCTTCAAAAGATTGGTTTAGATGAGTTAATCAGACAGAATCGAGAAAAAGCAGAGAAGAAAGGTATATCAGCTGAAAAGTTAAATGAAATGGCTCAAAAGAATGCAAAGAAATTAGAAGATGCAAATGCAAATTCGAATAATAATACAGCTACTTCAAATAAAATGTCTGATAAGGCAAAGGTAAATAGCAGTGATTATTCTTCAACTAACAGCAATGCAAAAGCTGGAAGTTTGGCTGACAAAGCAAATATGGTTAATAGATATAACAAAGGAAACGATAAATAATAGCAGTTTTTTAAAGGAAAGGAGTCAGTATGAACATTGTCACAATTCAAGCAAAAACAGTAGAAGAGGCTATTACAAAGGCAACGATTGAGTTAGGGGTTGTCAGCAGCGATTTAGAGATAGAAGTGGTAGAAAAAGGTAGTACAGGCTTTTTAGGGATTGGAAGTAAAAATGCTGTAATCAAAGCTTCTATAAGAGAAGAAAAACCAGTGGAAGTATCAAAGCCAGTAAAAGAGATAAAAAAAGAAGTTCAAAAGCCGAAAGAAGTGAAAGTGGTTGAAAAGGTAAAACCAGAACCTAAGGTTGTAAAAGCGGTTGAACCTAAGAAAGAAGAGTCAGCTTCAAAGGAAAAGAAAATAAATAGAAGAACTCCAACTCCAGAAATACTAGAAGAAACAAAAATGTTTATTGTAAATACTTTAAAAGCAATGAAAATCGAAGCAGAAGTAAAGGCAGAGATTGATGAAGAAGGAAGTATATGTATTGATATGATCGGGAAAAAAATGGGTGTCTTAATTGGAAAAAGAGGACAAACATTAGATGCACTACAATACTTGGCAAATCGTGTTGCTAACAAAGAAAAAGATGGATATATTCGAGTGAAATTAGACACAGAAAACTACAGAGAACGTAGAAAAGAAACACTTGAAAATTTGGCAAAAAATATAGCGAGCAAAGTAAAGAGAACAAAGAGACCTGTATCGCTAGAGCCAATGAATCCTTATGAGAGAAGAATTATTCATTCAGCATTACAGAGCGACCCATATATTGTAACATATAGCGAGGGCGAAGAACCTTATAGACATTTAGTAGTGAAATATGGGGACGGGGGTAAATAACCCCTGTTCTCTTTTTTTGAAAGGTGAATGATATGTTATTTGATAAGACCATTGCTGCTATATCAACAGCAATTAGTAGTTCTGGAATCGGTATTATAAGAATAAGCGGACCTGATGCTTTTTGTGTAATTGACCAAGTATATAAAAGTAAAAATGGTAAAAAGAAGATATCAGATCAATTATCTCACACGATACACTATGGATATATAGTAGAAGAGGATGAGGTATTAGATGAAGTATTAGTTTCTATCATGAGAGCACCGAATACTTATACAGGAGAAGATACGATAGAGATTAACTGCCATGGCGGTGTTTTTCTACTGAATCAGGTATTAGAATTAATACTGAAAAAAGGTGCATATCCAGCGGAGCCAGGTGAGTTTACAAAGCGCGCATTTATGAATGGTAAGTTAGATTTATCTCAGGCAGAAGCGGTGATGGATGTAATAGATTCCAAGAATGATTATGCTCTGAAAACTTCTGTAAGTCAGTTAAAAGGTAATATTAAGAATATAATAAATGAATTAAGAAATAAAATAATTTACCACACTGCTTTTATAGAGTCAGCATTAGATGATCCAGAACATATTTCTCTAGATGGATATAATGAAGAGTTATTGAAAGATATGAATCATCTTAAGATGAAATTAGAATCATTGATTCAATCTTTTAATGATGGAAAAATTATGAAAGAAGGAATCCAAACAGTTATAATAGGAAAGCCAAATGTAGGGAAATCTTCTTTATTAAATCTATTGGCCGGAGACGAGAAGGCGATTGTAACAGAGATAGAGGGGACTACAAGGGATGTTCTAGAGGAGACGATTAATATCGGAGGAATCACTCTAAATATCATGGACACAGCTGGAATTCGTAGTACAGAAGATGTGGTAGAAAAAATAGGAGTAAATAAGGCAAAAGAGTTTGCTGATAAGGCAGATTTGATTATATATATCGTGGATAGTTCTAGAAAAATAGATGAAAACGATGAGGAAATTATCCAGCTCGTTAAAGATAAGAAGTTGATTGTTTTATTAAATAAAATAGACTTAAAATCAGAAGTAGAAGAGGAAGATATATACAAGATGATTCATTCTGAGGTCGATATTATCCCTATATCAGCGAAAAATGAGACGGGGATAGATATTTTATCTGATACGATAAAAAAGATGTTTATAGAGGGAACTATTGATTTTAATGATCAGGTATATATATCGAATGCACGTCAGAAAAAAGAATTACAAATAAGTAAGGATAGTCTGTCGAGGGTAATTGATAGTATAGAAAATGGTATGCCAGAAGATTTTTATTCAATTGATCTGATGGATGCATATGAGGCACTAGGTAAGATAGTTGGAGAGACAGTTGGAGAGGATTTGATCAATGAGATATTCAGCAAATTCTGTATGGGAAAATAAAGAAGAATACGATGTAATAGTAATAGGTGCAGGACATGCTGGATGTGAAGCTGCACTAGCGAGTGCACGTCTTGGTATGAAGACCTTGATATTCACAGTAAACGTAGAGAGCATTGCTCTCATGCCATGTAATCCGAATATAGGAGGTACATCAAAGGGGCATCTAGTGAGAGAATTAGACGCCTTAGGCGGAGAGATGGGAAAGGTAATCGATCAGACATTTATTCAATCTAAGATGTTGAATAAATCCAAAGGTCCTGCTGTTCATTCCCTTCGTGCGCAGGCAGATAAACATGCCTATAGTTCTAAGATGAGACAGGCTCTAGAGAATCAAGAAGGATTAGAAATTAAACAAGGTGAAGTAGCAGATCTGATAGTAGAAGAGAATAGTATTAAAGGTATAATAACATATTCTGGTGCTATTTATATTTCAAAAGCAACTATTTTATGTACAGGTACCTATCTAAATGCAAAATGTATCTTTGGTGATGTGAGTATGTATACTGGACCCAATGGGTTACCAGCAGCAAATTATCTTACAAAATCTATGGAAGAATTTGGTATATATCTAAGAAGATTTAAGACAGGAACACCAGCTCGTATCGACAAAAAATCAGTAGATTTTACGAAGATGGAAGAGCAGTTTGGAGATGAATTTATTACACCATTTTCATTTGCCACTGATGAAGATGAGATACAAAAGGAGCAAGTTTCATGTTGGCTTACCTATACAAATAATGATACACATAAGATTATAAAGGATAATCTTCATCGTTCGCCTCTATTTTCAGGAGCAATCGAAGGAACTGGACCTAGATATTGCCCATCGATTGAAGATAAGGTTGTGAAATTTGCAGATAAAGATAGACATCAGGTATTTATAGAACCGGAAGGATTGACTACTAATGAGATGTATATTGGGGGGATGTCTAGTTCACTTCCAGAGGATGTTCAATATGCGATGTATCGAACCGTTCCAGGATTAGAAAATGTAAAGATTGTAAGAAATGCATATGCTATCGAATATGATTGTATTGATGCAAGACAATTAAAACCTACATTGGAATTTAAGAAGATACAAGGTTTATATAGTGCAGGTCAGTTAAATGGAAGTTCTGGCTATGAAGAAGCAGCAGCACAAGGGTTGTTAGCTGGAATCAATGCAGCGATGAAGATTCTAGGAAGAGAAGAGGTAATTATAGATCGTTCACAAGGATATATTGGAGTGTTGATTGATGATTTAGTTACTAAGGAAAGCTTTGAACCATATCGCATGATGACATCTAGATCAGAATATCGATTATTGCTAAGACAAGATAATGCAGATGAAAGGTTGACAGAATTAGGTTTTTCTATTGGTCTAATCGAAGAAGGTAGACATAATAATTTTATAATTAAAATGAAACAAATAGAAGAAGAAATAGAGAGAATATCTAAGATTACAGTGGGGGCAAATGATAAGGTAAATAACTTATTAATAAAATATGGTAGTACCCCATTATCTTCAGGGTCAACACTAGATGAATTAATAAGAAGACCTGAATTAGATTATGAGAAACTTGCAGAATTAGATAAGAATAGAGAAGAACTTCCTAGGGATGTTGTAGAACAGGTTAATATACGTATTAAATATGATGGATATATTAAGAGGCAAAAAAAACAAGTAGATCAATTTAAAAAGATGGAAAAGAAAAAAATTCCATTAGATATTGATTATGATGCAATACCAAGTCTTCGAATAGAAGCTAGACAAAAACTGAATGAATATAAACCACATTCAATTGGTCAAGCATCAAGAATATCTGGAGTATCACCAGCTGATATTTCTGTTCTGCTAGTATATCTAAAAAATTAGTAATGAGGTAAGAATATGAGAAGATATGAAAGTTATTTAAGAGATAGAAACATAGAATTATCAGAATTACAGATTAATCAGTTTCAAAAATATTATGAAATGTTAGTTGAGAAGAATAAGGTAATGAACCTAACTGCAATTACAGAATATGATGAAGTTGTAGAAAAACATTTCATTGATAGTATATCTATAGCAGAATTCATTGATATAAAAGGTAAAATGATAGATGTGGGAACGGGAGCAGGATTTCCTGGAATTCCATTGAAGATAGTTTTTCCTGATCTCGAAGTGGTACTATTAGATTCACTAAATAAGAGAGTAAAATTTTTAAATGAAGTGATAGAAGAATTAAATTTAAAAAAAATAAAAGCAATACATGGAAGGGCTGAGGAAGTAGCTAAAAATAAAGAATATAGAGAAGCATTTGACTACTCTGTATCTAGAGCAGTTGCTAATTTATCAACCTTAACAGAATATTGTCTTCCATTTGTGAAAATCGGTGGAAGTTTCATATCATATAAATCTGGAAATATAGATAAAGAATTAAAAAATTCAGAAACAGCTATAAAAAAACTTGGTGGAAACATCCAAAAAGTAGATAAATTCGAATTAAGTAACAAAGTTGGAATGAGAAGTTTTGTTATAATAAACAAAATAAGTAAAACAGATAAGAAATATCCAAGAAAGGCAGGTACACCTGCGAAAGAACCGTTATCCTAAAAATATAATGATAACCAACAAATAAACAAGGAATGTTTCACGTGAAACATTCCTTGTTTATTTGTTTCTAGAAGAATTTTAAAATATTCAGACCTAGATATCGGATAGAACATTGCGTGGTTTATTAAGATGCTTCACAGCTACATCAATGATTAAGGCTAAACGCCTTATACCTAAATCACAAGATATGCCTGTTACTATATAAATATAGCACAGACTTATCTTGTAATTTAGTTGCAACGCTGAATAGTTATAGAATGTTTCACGTGAAACATTCTACTTTCGATCAGGAAAAGAAAGGGTTTCACGTGAAACATTTAGTGGATATATTGTTGTAAAGATGATATAATAGATAAGTCTAGAGAGGAGAATACATAAAATGGGTAGAATAATTGCAATAGCAAATCAAAAAGGTGGTGTAGGTAAAACTACAACAGCAGTTAATCTAGCTGCGTGTTTAGCTGAAGTTGGAAAGAAAATACTAGCAGTAGACATGGATCCACAGGGAAATATGAGTAGTGGTTTAGGTATTGATAAAGAAGAAGTAGAAAAATCTACATATGAATTAATAATAGGAGAGATTAATATCAAAGAAGGTATAATCTCGAATATATTCGATAATCTAGATATTTTACCTACAAATATCAATCTATCAGCTGCTGAGGTTGAGATGACAGGTATAGAGAATGTACATTATATATTAAAAGAAGCATTGGAAGAAGTAAAAAACAACTATGATTATATAGTTATAGACTGTCCTCCTTCTCTTAGTCTGTTAACATTGAACTCTATGGTAGCAGCAGATTCAGTAATTGTACCAATTCAGTGCGAATATTTTGCTCTAGAGGGGTTAAGCCAGCTGATGCATACCATAAATCTAGTTCGAGATAGATTAAATGAGAATCTGGAAATAGAGGGAATTGTATTCACTATGTACGATGCAAGGACAAATCTATCATTGCAAGTAGTTGAAAATGTAAAAGATAATTTGGAACAGAATATATATAAGACTATTATACCGAGAAATATAAGACTTGCAGAGGCACCAAGTCATGGTTTGCCTATTAATATATATGATAGTAAGTCAGTAGGAGCAGAGAGCTATAGATTGTTAGCAGAGGAAGTTATAAATAAATAGATAGTAGGTGAGAATAAATGGCAATGAAAAAAGGTGGACTAGGAAAAGGGCTTGATAGTTTGATTCCTAAAAATGAAACAAAAAATCAAGTTAGTGAAGTAGTAAATACTGATGTGAAAGATAAATCAGAGCAGGTTGTTAAGCTTACATCAATAGAGCCAAACCCTTTACAACCAAGAAAGCAATTTGATGAAGATACTTTGTTAGAACTATCTGAATCAATTAAGCAATTTGGAGTGATTCAACCAATCACTGTACGTAAAGTGAATGATATGTATCAGATAGTTGCTGGAGAACGTAGATGGAGAGCATCTAGATTAGCAGGATTAAAGGAAGTTCCAGTTATTATAAAGGAATATACAGATCAAGAAGTAATGGAGATTGGTCTTATTGAGAATATTCAAAGACAAGATCTGAATCCGATAGAAGAAGCTATCGCATATAAGAAGTTATTGAATGAATATAATCTGAAACAAGATGAACTAGCAGAGAGAGTATCTAAGAGCAGAACTGTAATTACGAACTCTATGAGGCTTTTGAAATTGGACGATAGAGTACAACAGATGATTGTTGATGAAATGCTTACTACTGGACATGCTAGGGCATTATTAGCAATTGATGATGTGGAATTACAATATAAGACTGCAGTTAAGATATTTGATGAAAAATTGAGTGTTCGCGAAGTTGAGAAGCTAATAAAAGCATTAAAATCACCGAAAAAGGAAAAGATAAATAAAGAACCTGATATCATTATGAAAGATCTGGAAACTAAGATAATCGATAGACTGGGAACAAAAGTAAATATTAAGCAAGGAAGCAATAATAAAGGAAAAATAGAAATAGAGTATTTCTCAACAGAAGAATTCGAACGTTTGTTCGATATATTAATGGGAGGTATGTGAAAGGAAATTACGGATGAGTATATTTGAAGGAATGGGAATAAGTATAGATGTATTAATTATCATCTTATTTATTCTTGTTATTGCGCTAGTGGTAGCAGTGATTAGCCTAAATATGAAGTGCAGCAGATTAAAAAATAGTTACTATACGTTTATGAGGGGAAAAGATGGGAAAACTCTAGAGCGTAGTATGGGAGAAAAATTCAAAAAGTTGGAAGAACTAGTTGCAAATTGCAATAGAAATCAACAAGAGATAAGATCCATACGAAAAGCAATGCAGAAAAACTATCAGAAGATAGGGATTGTGAAATATGATGCTTTCCATGAAATGGGAGGAAAGTTAAGTTTTGTACTTACTCTTCTAGACGCAAAGGATAATGGTTTCTGTATGAATGTAATGCATAGTCGTGATGGTTGTTATACCTACATCAAAGAAATTGTATTAGGCAAGAGCTATGTAGAATTATCAGAGGAAGAGGCTGAGTCTCTAGAGAGAGCAATCTACCAAGAAACCTATGGATTGGATAAGGGTATTGGAGATATAGAAATAAAAACAACAAATGAAGAATAAAGTAATAGAATCAGAATATTTCTGATATGAAGGGAAGAAAAATATGTTAGATATCAAATTTGTAAGAGCAAATCCAGAGATTGTAAAAGAAAATATGAAAAAGAAGTTTCAAGAAAATAAATTAGGTCTTGTGGATGAGGTAATAGAATTAGATCAAAAAAATAGAGACATTAAAGGAGAGGTAGAAGTACTCCGAGCAAATAAAAATAAAATCTCGAAGCAAATCGGTGCATTGATGGCTCAAGGGAAAAAAGAAGAAGCTGAAGAAA
This sequence comes from uncultured Lachnospiraceae bacterium, assembly GCA_964369755.1. Lineage (GTDB taxonomy): Bacteria > Bacillota > Clostridia > Lachnospirales > Lachnospiraceae > CAUPWF01. Next base: position 823 of record CAYJFY010000015.1, on the reverse strand, counting down.
TCAAGGCAAGAATTGCAAAAGAAGGAAGCAGAATCGAAGAACTTACAAAAGAAGAAAAAGAAGTAGAAGAGAAAATCATCCAGATTATGATGACAATTCCGAATATCATTGATGATTCAGTTCCAATCGGAAAAGATGATAGTGAGAATGTAGAATTGCAAAAATATGGAGAGCCAGTAGTACCAGAATATGAGATTCCATATCATACAGAAATCATGGAAAAGTTCAATGGAATTGATATCGAAAGTGCTGGAAAGGTTGCAGGAAACGGATTCTATTATCTGATGGGAGATATCGCAAGACTTCATTCCGCAGTCATCTCTTATGCAAGGGATTTCATGATCGAAAAGGGATTCACATACTGTATTCCACCATATATGATTCGCAGTAATGTAGTGACAGGTGTTATGAGTTTTGCAGAGATGGATGCGATGATGTATAAGATTGAGGGGGAAGACCTATACTTAATCGGTACAAGCGAGCATTCAATGATAGGAAAATTCATTGATTCTATTATACAAGAGGAACAATTGCCACAGACACTTACAAGCTACTCACCTTGTTTTAGAAAAGAAAAGGGAGCACACGGTATCGAGGAAAGAGGTGTATATAGAATTCACCAATTTGAGAAGCAAGAGATGATCGTTGTGTGTAAACCAGAAGATAGCATGAAGTGGTATGATATTATGTGGAAAAACACAGTTGATTTATTCTGTTCTCTAGATATTCCTGTTCGTACATTAGAGTGCTGCTCAGGAGACTTGGCTGACTTGAAGGTGAAGTCTGTAGATGTGGAAGCATGGTCACCAAGACAGAAGAAATA
>CAYJFY010000014.1:0-47750 GCA_964369755.1 uncultured Lachnospiraceae bacterium | reverse complement strand
ATACACCATTCTTCAACAACTACAGACCACAATTCTACTTCAGAACAACTGACGTTACAGGTGTTTGTAACTTACCAGCAGGTGTAGAAATGTGTATGCCTGGAGATAACGTAGAAATGACAATCGAACTAATTCACCCAGTAGCAATGGAGCAAGGTCTTACATTCGCTATCCGTGAAGGTGGACGTACAGTAGGATCTGGACGTGTTGCTACAGTTATCGAGTAATATTAAATAATCTAGTATTTATGAGGCTTTCCGAGAAATCGGAAAGCCTTTTGTAATGCAAGAAAACCACCTCGCAGGGGCGAAGTGGCTACACTTTGGCTACACTTTAGCTTTTTTTTATATCACAGATAATAGGTAGAGAATTACCAAAAAAAATGTTGATTTAAAAGGTCGTACATATAAAATTGCTAAAGATAGGCATACTTATATGTATTCTAAGTGATTTTTTTAGATTGAAAAGTTGAAATTACATATAAGCTTAACGGAGATTAGGGAATTTATATGTATTTTGGAATGAAATGAATTGTACAGCTATTCTAAAATACATATAAGGAATTGTTAGTTGGCATATCTTATATGTACAGCAGAGGATGCAAGTCTATTTCATGGATAAAATTACATATAAGTGAATTATAATTTCAGGTGTTTATATGTAAGGAAAAATTCATTTCTTTTTAACAAGAAAATTGATGTGCTGGTAAATTAAATACTTAGCTTTTGGAAGATAGTGAAAAGTAGTTGATTTTGAGGGAATATTGCATATAATATAAGTAAACCAAAGAGATTTACGATGTTTCGGATTCGTAAATGGAGGTTTCGCCGTAAGTTTGGTTCACTTACCCCGAATAGGCGTAAGCCGAAAGCAAGAGAACCATAATTAAAATGTAAGATACTCCTAGCTGAGGTTAGGAGTATTTTCTGTATAGGAGAAAGAATGAATCAACTTTTGGAAAAGCTTAGGTGGACGTACAGAGTAGGATCTGGACGTGTTGCTACAGTTATCGAGTAATCAAAAAATAATGAACCAAGCACGTAGTGCTATGTGTTATCTAATAGCTAAAAAATTTAATGAGGCAGGATGCGTTGCTTTGAAAACGGAGCATGGGATAGAATTAGCTGAATTCAAATCAAGATTGTATCATGCATCAAGGAAAGATGTGGTTCAGTTAGTAACGATTAGTAGACCATCTGCATATGGCGAATATGAGCCATATACATTTGTAGATACTCCAGAGGCTTTTGAAAAGGAAGTAATGGGGATGTAGTTTAACTGGAGATGAGGTGCTTTACAAAAGGAGAATTGAGCTGTACGTATATTGAGACGATTGAAAATTATTGAATTGAAAATTGAGGAACTCCATTTATAATGGATAAAAAGGAGCAACAATATAGAAGTATATGTATAATATTAAAAAAAGAGCGTATAATAAGGGGAAAAATCTATTCAAATTAATATAATGGTGGTATAATATGTGTACGGAAAATAGAAATATAAATAAAACAGAAAAAATAAAGGAGGAAGATTTTATGGCAGTATTGGCAAAACCAAGTTCTAGAACCCCTGTGATTAGTGTGGATAAGAGTAAAGAGTTCATTAAAAGATCAAATGAACAGAAATTAACAAAGGCGCAGTTGGAAGAGTACAAAAAGTCTTCAGCCTTGTTTAAGAAGAACTTTTAAAGTGAGGTAATATGCATAATACGATAGATAATTTTAGACCAGAGATTTGTATATTGACTGAGGAGCATCAGAAGTATTTGAAATTCTTTGAAACAGGGGAGAATTATCCAGAAAAAGGATTAGGAGACTATATCAAAAGTAATGAAGCGATAGATGATTTAATTACGGGAGATGGAGTCTCCTATGTTGTTTTTCAAAAGGATGAAGAAGAAAAATTTGGAGATGTGATAGCTTTTTTCTCGTTACAGTCATCTGCTATATCTTATATGTATAGAACTGTAGACGAAGAAGAGGGGATATATGAGGCAATGTGTAGTATACCAGCTATTAAAATTAATATGTTTGGTGTCGATGTAGCATATCAAGATTTGTTTTATGATGGAGTGCCAATATCAGCCTTGGTATTTCGAGCAATTATAGATATTATCAGTGAGAGATCTAAGGATTTTGCTGGGATTAAAGCAGTATATTTAAACTCATTAGAATCAGCGGAAAAATTTTATATAAAAAATGATATATTATATGGTACCTTATGTAGGAGAAGACAAAGATCTAACAGTAATGTATAAATTTATTCGTGAGGTTGAGATGATTCATGAAAAGGATAATATAGAGATATAGTGTCTTTTCTTGAATTATTACATGAATTAGAAAATATTTTCAAGGTTGCTCAAACCACTTGTCGATTCATGGCAGAAAATCCAAATTTTATATAGAAAAAATATTCTATAAATCCAGATTTATAGAACTGGTAACGAAAAGTGGCGACATGTCGACACTTTTTAAAACAAAACCAAGGAGGCAAAAGAGCAACATTAGATTGTGCAACAGGTCTATTAAATTTGGAACCATATGGAGTGGTAGTTGGAATTACTGCATGGTAGCAATGATGAAAGTAGACTCACTAGAAGAGGCAATCGAATATTCCAATGACTGCGAATATGGTTTGTCCGCATATCTATTCTCAGATAGTTCCAAGAACATCATGATTGCTATGAGAGATTTGGAATTCGGTGAAGTATATGTAAACCGTGAGAATGGAGAACTAGTAAATGGGTTCCACAACGGATACAAGAAGAGCGGTCTAGGTGGAGAAGATGGAAAACATGGACTAGAAGGCTATCTACAGAAGAAGATGATGTATGTAAATGACAATTATTAAAAATCTTAAAATCCACTCATAAAATACCACGCTATTTGCAATTCTTTTATCAGAGTAGTATGATAAAGAAAAGACAATAAAAGATAGGGAGGTTTATAATGAAAGTAGCAGACTTTTCAACTGCCGATGACGTTGTAGTATGGATTCTAATTATTGTGTTGGCTATAGTATCTCTCCTTTTGTTATCAGGGCATGGAAGTGGTCTTATTGCAGGCTATAATACGTTGACGGATGCAGAGAAAAATAAATATGATAAAAAAAGAATTTGCAGAGTATTTGGAATAGGGATGTTAATTATTACAATACTTCTATTATTTACTTTATTGCTAGAAGCTATTTTACCTGTATTTTTTCTTTATATTGTAGTTGGAATAGTTATTGTAGATGTGATAGGCATGGCAATATTTATGAATATATATGGAAAAACCAAATAGTTTGAATAAAGAACTATCAAAAGCAAATATAGACAAGCTATATAAGGATATATCTGGAATGATATATAGAGAAAAAGTTATTAAAGGAGAAATTAGAATGAAGAAAATGATAAACTTAAGTCTCGCCTTATTCTTAGTATTGTTGCTTGTTGGATGTCAAGATGAGATGAGTAGTCTATCAAATTTTGAAAACAATGGTGTGGATAAAATAGTTGTTACTCTTGCAATGGGAAACCCAGAATATGGTGCTGATAGCAAAACTATTACAGATAGTAATGAAATCAGTGAATTTATCGAAGTTTTTAATAATGGACAATTAGGCGGAACGGTAAGTGATGATGATATTGAAATAGGTGGGGCAAGCACGTATTCGTTTTATAAAGATGAAGAAGTGATACAGTCTTTTTCATTTAATGTTAATGACACAAAGGTAGTATGGTATGATGATAAGTGGCGAGAGGTGGCTTATCCCGAAGACAGTTTAATGCCTTTTGATTTATACGAACAGTCACAAGGTAAGCAGAATATAGTCGATACAGATGGGAACGAAATGGAATTGATTCCGTAAATGGCAATGAGCAACTGACTCAATATATGATACCTTAGCGATACCTTAGTGATACCGTATCGATGTCTTATAATTTGAAAAAAGGTATTGACTTAGAGTTAACTCTAAGGTGTATGATTTCTCCAGTAGCTTATAAATACTATGTTTGATACAGTGAGTAAAACATAGGAGATGTTCAAAGGAGAAATTAGAATGTTAAAATGCAGTATTTTGGTAAATGGAGATTTAAGAGATTCCGCAGATGGAAAGGTAATTGAAGTATTTAATCCGTATAATGGAGAGTTAGTGGGCACTACTCCAGCGGCAACGAAGGAAGATGTAAGAGAGATATTAGAATCAGCTGATGCAGCTCAAAAGGATTGGAAGAAGATTCCAGCAGCTACAAGAGCAAAATATGTGAGAGAGTTAGGAGATATCCTTGTGGAACATAAGGAGGAGATTGCTAACATTCTTACGGCAGAGCATGGGAAACCATTAGATCAAGCGCGTGGGGAAGTAGATGCGTCGGTTTCATTTATGTATTATGCAGCAGAGTCTGCTACAAGAATTGAAGGAGAGCATATCACTTCAGAACGGGAAAATGAAGAAGCATGGATTCAAAGAGTACCATATGGAGTGGTGGTTGGAATTACTGCATGGAATTTTCCATTGGCACTGAGTGCGAGAAAGATTGGAAATGCACTTGTTTGTGGTAATTCTATGATTATCAAGCCACCATCAGAAACACCTCTTGCCGTAATGAAGTTTGCGGAGCTAGTTGCGGCAAAGAGTACGTTGCCAAAGGGGGTATTGAACTTTATTACAGGTTCAGGTCGTGTGGTAGGAGATGCATTGGTACGCAATGAGATTACAAAATTAGTAACATTAACTGGAAGTACTGGAGCAGGAATTGAAGTATTTAAGGCAGCAGCAGAGAATGTAGTTGTTCCACATCTAGAATTAGGTGGAAAGGCTCCATTTATTGTAATGAATGATGCAGATGTTGAGAAAGCAGCAAGATGCGCAGTCTTAGCGAAATACAATAACTGTGGACAAATCTGTACTTGCAACGAAAGGATGTATGTACACAAAGACGTTTATGAGGAGTTTAAGGAAAAGTTCATCGCATATTCGAAAGAAACCGTAGTAGGTGATCCAATGGATGCTATGACAACGATGGGACCAAAAGTTTCCAAGACAGAAGTAGAAAAACTTCTTGAAATGAAAGAAGAATCTGTACGTCAAGGTGGAAAGATTTTATTAGATATGACACCAGAGGCATTGCCAACAAGAGAAGGAAACTGGTTCTATCCTACAGTGCTAGAAGTAGAAGATAACAATAATATCTTAATGCACGAAGAAGTATTTGGTCCGATGGTAGCGATGATGAAAGTAGACTCACTAGAAGAGGCAATCGAATATTCCAATGACTGCGAATATGGTTTGTCCGCATATCTATTCTCAGATAGTTCCAAGAACATCATGATTGCTATGAGAGATTTGGAATTCGGTGAAGTATATGTAAACCGTGAGAATGGAGAACTAGTAAATGGGTTCCACAACGGATACAAGAAGAGCGGTCTAGGTGGAGAAGATGGAAAACATGGACTAGAAGGCTATCTACAGAAGAAGATGATGTATGTAAATTACAATTATTAAAAAATCTTAAAATCCACTCATAAAGTACCACGTTATTTGCAATTCATTCATCAGAGTAGTATGATGAAGAAAAGACAATAGAATACGGAGGTGCATGAGATAAAGATGGAAAGTAATACAAAATGGAACCCGAAGATCATACTAGCAGGCTTGTTTCTTGTTGGTGCTATCATAATAGGAAGCACATTTTTCACGAGTCAATCACAAGAATTAGATTATGCAATATTAATAGGTGTACCTGCAAGAAATGATGATAATATGGTTGATGGTATTGATTTTTCTAAGTCAGTTCCTTTGGGAAATCAGCTGGATATGGATACCACAATATTTTCGTTGCTGTTTTCAAGTACAGTCGATAATCCAGAAGGAATTGAAAGAGATCCTGATGCAGTCATCTGGATTAGTGAATCGAAAAATGAGATGACGTATTATCGTGCGAATGTATGGTTGAATGAAGATTCTATAGTGTTTGAAAGAAAATTTTACGACGCAATAGAGTATCAAGTAGTCAGCGAACCTTATTATGTTCAGGAATTGACTAAGGTGATAGAAGGTCAAATACAGTTATACTGAGATATTATATGAGAATAAAATTAATTCCAAGTTCTTGATTTTTATTTACTATGGGGTTATAAAAATGGATTTGACAACATTTATAGGAGAGGGTACCGTATTTATAATAAAGTTGGGTAAAATTAGGATAGTAAAGAATTAGAGTATATGAATAAAAGAAGTATTACTCTATGAATAGATAATACCGTTAAATTAAGCGGGTGTCAATTTTGATAATAAAACACGGCCAACTGTGTTCGGTCTCTCAGTTCCAATTTCTCTAATATTGTACTTAAATAATTTCGCACAGTCCCTTCGCTTAAGAAGAGGGCTGCTGCGATTTCTTTGTTGTTGAGGCCATCTGCTACGAGTTTGATTACTTCTAGTTCACGTTCGTTTATTTGGTGGCTTTCATAGTCGAAGGTGGTAGGGCGACTCATAAGGTTAGGGACTTTGGAGATGATGGAGTCACCGAATACAGTCTGCCCCGAATAAACTGCTTTTAAGGCAGGGATGATGCTTTGGTAGTCTTGTTTTAGTAAGTAGCCTTTGGTGCCTAGTTTTAGTGCCTTTACGATGTAGTCATCATCTGAGAACGTTGTTAGTAATAGGATTTTTGCATCGGGGTGAACCGATAGGATTTGTTTGGAGGCATCTAGGCCGCTTAGGGTGGTCATGCGAATGTCCATAAGTAGGATATCTGGGCGCAACTCCTCATAGAGAGCGATTGCTTCCATTCCGTCATGTCCAATTCCGCAGACTTCTATCTGTGGGTCTTCGGTTAATATAATCCTTAGTGAATTTGTTACGAATACATCGTCGTCTACCAGTAATATTCTCATGTTAAAAACCATACCTTTCATATTAAAAATCATCCCTTTCTCACTATGCTCCTGTTTTTGGTATCGATATAAATATTTGAAATCCATTGTTCCAATTGAAGTTAATGATTCCTCCTAGATTGCGTACACGCTCTTTCATATTTTCCAGTCCCATGCCAGATGCATGAACCATGGAAGTGGCTGCAGCTCCATAATTATCATGGTTGTCGGAAGTACCAATGCCAAGGTTATAATTCTCACCGTTGTCATGGATACTCAGTTGATAGAAGTTACTATGCTCACGTAAAATGAGTGATACTTGGTTTGCATTACTGTGTTTGCTGATATTATTCAATGCCTCCTGAGTGATTGCGATGAAGCAATAGATGACTTCTCTAGGCGGCTGATGTGTTACATCGTAGTCTAAGGTGCAGGTTGCAGGTAAGAAGTCAGCAGCAAGATTCTCCATAGATTCCTTAAGATCCACGGATTCGTCGTGTAAGTCATGAACACTAGTCCGTACATTATCCATTGCAGATGAGAGGGTCTCTTCTAATTGGAGAATGGATTCCTTGACATTCTCTTCCTTGGAAATGGTCTTCAAGGCTCCTGTGATAAGGATGGAGCGGGAGAGAAGATGCCCCACATTGTCGTGAATCTCTCGCGCGATTCGGTGGCGTTCCTTTAATCTGGCATTTTGTATCTCGTAGTTCTGTGCTTCGATTAATGCAGCGTTTTTTTGATGGAGAAGCAAGGAATTTTCGGTACTATCATCACGAAGGCTATAGAATTTTCGATTCAAGTCTGTTAGCTTGCTTGATTTATATTGTAGAACAAAGCAGATCAAGAAACCGATCAGAGCATACCAGAGCCTATGAGAAGGGTCCACGATTACATGTGCCACGAGACATAGGGCTGAGATGATCAGAGCCCAATTGTTTCTATATACCAAGATATCGTATGCGATTAATGGTAAAAATAAAAATAGGGAACCAAGTGGTAGCAGTGCCAGTCCGTATAAGGTGGTGATGATGAAGGGAAACTTTGTATTGGCAAATAAATAGATGCAAGAACTTACGATTAAGGCGAGCAAAAATACTGCAACGAATTCATAAGTCAAGGGTTCGAGTAGGAGAACTCCAAAGCAATAGAGTAATATAATCAGTTTATCTAATAATTGCATGCGAACTTCCTCTCCCAATGTAGAAACAGCACAGACTTTATTGTATTCAGTGCTAGGCCAAATAGTTATTTCCAAATTCTAAAAACATTATATAACATTGAAAAACATAAGAAAAGGGATATATATAGTGTGTCGGTAAAAAGTGACATTTGTCATGTGAGGGTTTGACATGTGGCACTTATTTATTTGAGTGATTTGCGATACAATATATTTGAGATTTGAGAAAGCTGTTTCTTGTAAAATAGAAATGGAGGAAGGGATGGTTATTAGAATGGAAAATAGTATTGTGAAGATAGAAAATTTGGTGAAGAGATATAAGGAGTTGGTAGCATTGGATCACCTGAATTTGGATGTGAAAAAAGGTGAGATATTTGGTCTCCTAGGCCCAAATGGTTCGGGGAAGTCGACGGCGATTAATTGTATTCTCGCATTATTGAAATACGACAAGGGGAGCATACAGGTATTTGGGAAGGAGATGACTCCGACAAGCTATGATAGTAAGGGGAAGATCGGAGTTGTTATGCAGAATGTAGCGGTATTTGAGGAGATGACCGTGTATGAAAATATCGATTATTTTTGTGGCTTGTATGTCAGTGATTCCAAGAAGAGAAAGGGATTAGTGGAAGAGGCTATGCAATTTGTAGGAATTGAGGAATATCGCAAGATGCGACCGAAGAAGTTATCGGGAGGACTCTTGCGAAGGCTGAATATCGCATGTGGAATTGCGCATAAGCCTGAGTTGATTATTCTAGACGAGCCAACGGTGGCGGTGGATCCTCAGAGTAGAAACAGGATTCTTGAGGGGATTGTGGAATTGAATCGACAGGGAGCGACCATTATATACACCTCTCATTATATGGAGGAAGTGGAGCAGATTTGTACCAGGATTGCAATCATTGATAATGGGCGTAACATTGCAAATGGAACCAAAGATGAATTGAAGAAGTTATTGAAGGCTGGGGAGAAAATAGTGATAGAAGATATTGGACTTTCGGAAATACAAGTGTCTTGTATACAGTCTATTTACAATGTAGTTGCTGTGGATTATGCCAATCAAATGCTTACGGTACATTGTAAGAATGGTCAAAGCAATCTAATCGGTCTCTTAGATTATCTGAGACAAGAGGAGATTGTGTTTGGTCGTGTGAGTACTGTGGCACCAACATTAAATGATGTGTTCCTAGAAATTACAGGGAAGGAACTGAGGGATTAAGCGCGGATGTACCATAGAAGGGAGATTAGAGATGTTATATTATATCAAATATGGCGTAAAAGCATTGGTTCAAGATAAGATTGTTATGTTTTGGAGTGTTGCATTTCCACTGATATTGGCTACTCTGTTTTATTTTACAATCTTTAATATAGCAGAAGGAATAGAGTTTCAGGTGGTTCCAGTAGCAGTGGTGGAGAGCGGTGAGGAAGATATTGCATTTGAAGAATTTATAAAGGCGATTGACGGAGAGGTTGTAGAAGTGAGCAGGTTGAGTGAAGAAGAGTCATTGCAAGCCTTAGAGCGCGGAGAGATTCAGGGGATATTTTTCGAGGAAGACATTCCTACCCTCACCGTACTGCAAAACAACATTTATACAAGTATATTGAACAGTGTGTTGCAGTCTTTTGTACAGAGCAAGCAAGTGATAGAGAACATTGCAAAGGAACACCCAGAACAATTGGAACAGGCAATGGAAAGATACATCAACTACGAAGATGTGACACGAGAAGTGTCAGTAGATGGGGATACGATGAATTTCACCTTGCAATTCTTCTATGCTCTGGTAGGAATGGCATGTATGTATGGGGCATTTATCGGAATGAAGATTACCATGAATATGCAGGCGAACCTAACGCCACTGGCAGCAAGACGATGCATTACTCCCAAGCATAAGTTGAAGGTGATTTTGGGAGACACTCTGATTGCGTATATCATCCAGATGATGAATGTAACGATTCTGCTGTTTTACATGGGAGTCGTACTAGATATCGGACTGGAGAAGAATTGGGGGTATTTATTGCTCACCACATATGTGGGAAGCATTATTGGAGTGTCGTTTGGAGCGTTTGTGGGAGCCATAGGAAAGATGACTGAGGGGACGAAGATTGCAATGATCATATCGGTATCTATGCTTTTTAGCTTCTTTGCAGGATTGATGGATTCATCCATGAAGTATCGTGTGGATCAGATTTTTCCGATATTTAATCGCATAAATCCAGTCGCTTTGATTACGGATTCCTTCTACAGTTTAAATACGTACAATGATATGGAGCAGTTTTTCACGAACCTTATGACTATGATGATCTATAGTGTGGTTTTTATATTGGCTACATTCGTATTAGTGAGGAGGGAACGATATGACAGTATTTAAGAGTTATTGGCTACTGATTAGCCATTATAAGACAATGATCGTCGTGTATGTCTCCATCTTCGGCATTATGGCGGCGATGAACGCCCTGTATGCTTCAGAATCTGCACCTACAGATTTTCAGCAGGAAGCGGTTGATATTGCAGTTGTGAAGGGACAGGGAAGTACATTAGAAATTGGTTTGGAGGACTATCTATCCTCAATTCATAACGTGAAAGAATTTTCTGGTGAGGAAGAGCGAAATGAAGCCTTATTTTTTGCGGACATCTCATATATTGTAGACTTGAGCAATGGAATAGAAGAAATTAATGTAACTCAGTTTCCAAATTCCAGTTGGGGACAATATCTAAATCAACAGATTAATAGCTATGTTCAACAAGTCACCACCTATGTTGTAGCGGGATATAGTGAAGAAGAGGCAATTGAGTTATTTATGGAAGGTCAAGCAGGGGTAGGTGAAGCCAAAATTCATATGACATCGAAGAGTGGCGCGGAAGGCGGAAACACCTATAATTATCTATTTCGCTATTATCCATACCTATTCATCTCGGTATTCTGTTACGCAATTAGTACGGTGCTAGTGTCGTATCGAAAAAAACAAACACAGATGAGGATTCATTGTTCGCCGATTAGTGGAAGGAGAATCAATCTAACGGGGTTACTTGTATTCAATATCCTAGGGTTAGGATTGTACCTACTAAGCATTATAATTCCAATATTTATCTATGGGGAATCATTCTATGGGAATCCGAATCTTATATGGTATTTACTCAATACGTTTTCTCTGTTATTGGTATGTAGCAGCCTTGCATTTCTAGTGGGAATTGTGAATGCGAAGATGGAAGTGGTCTCAGCTATAGCAAACTTGCTAAGTCTCGGACTTTGCTTTATTGGTGGGGTCTTCGTATCCATAGAATTATTGGGGGAAGGTGTGCTACAAGTGGCACAGTTGGTGCCGACCTATTGGTATACCATTGCAAACGATTTACTAGGTTCAGGTGTAGTGATACAGGGGGAAGCGTTAGGGATGATGGCAAGATCCATCGGTATCCAACTTGGGTTTGCAGTCGCATTTATCTGCATGGCTCTAGTGGCTTCAAAGGCTAGGAGTCAAGCGACTTAAAATTGATTTGACAAAAAACATATAGGAGATTATAATACACTTATCAAGACAGTTGAGGAGATGATATTCCATCTTAACACTATGTTGTAGATTCTAAAAATAGACGTATACATTCTAGTGCGGACGTCTATTTTTTATGTGTAAAATTGGGTAATTTAATATAGCTATTATATGCAAGGGTAGGCGAAACATAAACCAGAGAGAAAAGGAAGGAGTGGCTTATGATTTACTGTATCAAAAATGAATGTTTAGAGGCGAGTTTCAATCGTTTAGGAGGGGAGTTGATTTCCCTAAAAGACAAAGAGGGGACAGAATATTTATGGCAAGGAAATCCAGAGTATTGGTCAGGGCAGGCACCTGTATTGTTTCCTTGGATTGGACGTTTGACAGAGGGGAAATATAGCTATAAAAATAAAGAGTATTTTATAGAAAAACATGGATTTGCAAGGAAATTGGAGTTTGTTGTCAGTGAAACGGAGGACATGAAAATTGTATTTACACTTCAGAGTTCCCCAGATACGTTAGAAGTCTATCCATTTGAATTTGTATTTTCTATCATATATGAATTGCAAGGAGATAAATTAGTGACGACCTATGAGGTGGAGAATCAATCTGAAACTTCTATGTATTTTGCAATCGGTGGACATCCAGGATTTAATGTGCCTTTGGAGACGGGGGTAAATTTTGAGGATTATTATCTTGAGTTTCCAAATCCAGAGAGAACATATCAAGTTACATTTTCAGAGAATTATCTTGTGAGTGGAGAGAAGGCATACGAGCTTGAGGAGGGGAACAAGATATCTTTGACGCATGGACTATTTGACGATGATGCGATTATTCTAAGAGGAATGGGTGATACAGTGACATTGAAGTCAAAACAAGGCAAGAAGAGTATTACCGTATCGGCTTCAGATATGCCTTATCTAGGATTTTGGCATATGCCAGAAACAGATGCACCTTATGTGTGTATTGAGCCTTGGAGTTCTCTACCATCTAGAGAAGGAGTTGTTGAGGAGTTGGAGCAGAAAGAAGATTTGGTTTCCCTAGAAGTCGGCGGGGTATATCGCAATACTTGGGAGATTTGCATACGAGGATAGAATAAGAGATGAGAGAGGGTTCTGTAAAATGAATTTAAGTTTAAGAAGAGTGGGTATGTGCGTGTTTGGAGTTCTACTAGGAGGAGTTGCCGTTGGATTTTTCAAAATGGCTGCATTTGGAGTTGACCCATTTCAAACATTAATGGGAGGAATCAATATTGTGTTTCCGATTAGTTTTGGAACGCTGTACATCATTGTAAATGCTGTGTTATTATTGTTTTCTTTTTTTGCAGATCGACATTATATTGGGATTGCAACATTTATTAATCTATTTCTGTTAGGGTATGTGGTGGAGTTTTCCTATATGGCGTTGTTAAGTGTATTTCCTGATTTGGGAATTATGGCAAGAGTTGTATTTATGATTGTTGGAATTGTGTTATTATGTTTGGGGTCGGCATTCTATTTTGTGGCAGATCTGGGAGTTTCCACCTATGATGCGGTTTCTTTGATTATCGCAAATACTTGGAAATTAATTCAGTTCAAGTACTGCCGAATTATATGTGATTTAATCTGTGTTGCTATCGGTACAGTTTTATTTTTAGTAAAAGGAACTACTATGTCGGAATTATTTGCTGTTGTGGGAGTTGGGACGATTATCACAGCATTCTTTATGGGACCATTGATTGATGTGTTTATTCGAAGGTTAGCGCAGCCGTTTTTAAACGGCGGCGCTAAAGGCTAGCACAGTACGTGCTGGTATGGTAATCTGATTATTTGTAATGGTCAAATTGGCTGTGGTATCACAGGTTGCTAATGCAACCTCCCAAGTCATCTGCTCTGGGAGCTGTGGTAATTCAATCTGCAAGTCTTCCCAATAGGAATTAGCAGCAAGGTATATGATGTCTGGACGATCGGCATTGGTTCTTCCGGCGAACATGACACCTACATAATGGTCGTGGCAACTAAAGGAATCACACCATGGAGCAACTCCATGGAAACTTAGGTCAGGAAGTCCTAGAATTCCATCACTAGTATTGGTTCGAAGACAAGGGTGTTTCTTGCGGAACCGAATTGCTTGTTGGAAGAATTCAAAGATTTCATGGTTGTATTTCAATAAATCCCAATCGAGCCATGAGACTTCATTATCTTGGCAGTAGGCGTTGTTATTGCCATATTGAGTGTTTCCGAATTCATCGCCTGCAAGGAACATAGGGTTTCCACGACTACACATTAAGATAGCACAAGCATTTTTCATTAATTGTTTTCTTAAGTCATTGATTTTCTCATCGGTGGTTTCGCCTTCCACTCCACAGTTCCAACTGTAATTGTCATTTCCACCGTCTGTGTTGTTCCAACCATTTTTTTCATTGTGTTTTTCGTTATAGGTATAGAGATCGTGAAGTGTGAACCCATCGTGACAAGTGATGAAGTTGACCGATGCATTTTTGCGGGAGTGCACATCATAGATATCATAGGAACCTGCAATGCGGTTTGCGGCTGCCATGGCGACACCATCATCTCCTTTTAGGAAGCGTCTCATGTCATCGCGATACTTTCCATTCCATTCTGCCCAGCGTTTCCAAGAAGGGAAATGCCCTACCTGGTATAGTCCACCCGCATCCCATGCTTCAGCAATTAATTTTACATCGCCTAAAATTGGATCAAATGCCAATTCCTGTAAGAGTGGTGGTTTGCTCATTGGAGAACCATCTTCATTTCTACCTAGGATGGAAGCTAGGTCAAATCGAAATCCATCAATATGGTATTCAATCACCCAATATCTGAGGCAGTCGACAATCATGTCTTGTACAATCGGATGATTGCAATTGACAGTATTTCCACACCCACTAAAATTATAATAATAGCCTTCTGGAGTCAATAGGTAGTAGATGTTATTATCAAATCCTTTGAAGGAGAAGAAAGGCCCGTCTTCATTTCCTTCGGCTGTGTGATTAAATACCACATCGAGATAGACTTCGATTCCATTTTCATGTAGCGCTTTGATCAGGCGTTTTAACTCTTGCCCTTCTCGATTATATTCTGTACTTGAAGAATAACTGGTGTTTGGTGCGAAGAAGCAGGTGGAATTATATCCCCAATAGTTGTAGAGTTTTTCACCGTTGACCTCACGGTAGTCCATCATTTCATCAAATTCATAAATTGGCATCAATTCGACTACATTTACTCCCAATTCACGCAGGTATGGAATCTTTTCCATAATTGCATCGAAGGTTCCCGGATGTTTTACACCAGAGGAAGAGTGTTTGGTAAATCCGCGTACGTGCATCTCATAGATGATTAGCTCGTCATTCTCTAGCGTGGGTTTTACCGAGTATCCCCAGTCAAAATCATCCCGAACGACTCTCGCCTTGTAGAAGGCGTTCTTCGACATCTTCTCCCCCCACTGGCTTTGTCCGGTTACTGCTTTTGCATAGGGGTCTAGTAGATATTTTGTCTTGTCAAATAGCAAGCCTTTTGCAGGATCATAGGGGCCATCTACACGATAGGCATATTCAAATTCTTGGATATTTAGATTAAAAACAATCATGGAGTATACATTTCCGATTCGATAATGCTCAGGAAAAGGAAGGACGGCAAATGGTTTGCTTTCCGTTCTATGAAACAAGAGCAATTCAATCGAGGTTGCATTGTGAGAGTGTACAGTAAAGTTCACACCACAAGGGATGGCAGTTGCACCATTTACCTCATAGAAACCAGGACGGACATCGAAACCATTTATCTCGTCCATTGGGATTAGGTTTACGCTTTTTTTCATACTTAACATGAGTGAAATTCTCCTTTTTGTATTTTTTATATCTTAAAAACAGTATATCAAATGTTTTATTTTCTGACTACTTATATCTTGAAAAAAATATCCGATATATAAAATAAGAGAGTGTAAAGCATATCCTCATTTATGGAAGGAGGCACATGATGAAGATAACGAGTGACATATATTCAAAGCAAATGAAGACAGCCTTGCCAGAGTTAGTCTATCAACGACCAAAAACTTCGGAAAAGAAGGCTATGGAAGACACCTTTTCTAGAAAGGTGGAGGAAGTGGAAGGGATGGTTATTAAATGACAAAAATATGTTATCATTGTTTTGCTGATCGAGGGGATTGCGATGTGTGCCCAATCTGCGGCTATATCAGCTTGCCAGCAGGACAAGGATATGTGCTACGTCCAGAAACCATAATCGCCGAACGATATATGATTGGAGCGGTGATCGGAATGGGCGGGTTTGGAATCATCTATAAGGCGCTAGATTTGCAGACGAATTCGGTTGTAGCGATCAAGGAGTTTTTTCCGAGATTGTTCGTTTCGCGAATTCCAGGAGAAGATGAAGTGAAAGTAGTCTTGAAAGAAAAGGAAATTGTTTACAACAAAGAGTTGAATCGATTTCTGCATGAGTGTGCAATTCTATCTATGTTTACGGAGGAGCCTTATATTGTTCGTGCAATGGAATATTTTCAATTGAACGGAACAGCCTATCTCGCTATGGAGTACCTAGAGGGGCAGACTCTAAAGCTTCATATGGAAGAAACAGGTGAAAAGATTCCAATAGAAACGGCAATTGAGTATGAAGAGCAGATCTTAAAGGCGTTGATTGCCATGCACGAGAATCAAGTGATTCACCGAGATATTAGTCCAGATAATATATTTTTGCAGAAAAATGGAGGACTCAAAATCATAGATTTTGGTTCTGCAAGATTCTTACAAGAGGATGGGATTGTGGTGTCACAAGGAATCGCAGTGAAGAAGGGGTATGCGCCACCAGAACAGTATCGGACAGACCAGAAGCAAGGAGAGTGGACAGATATCTACGCGGTGGGAGCTGTATTCTACAAAATGATCACAGGGGTTACTCCGTGTGGCAGTACGAGTCGTTTGAGACGAGATATTCTGGCGAAACCGAGTCAACTGAGTAATGAGATTGGCCGTACAATGGATCGATTTGTTATGAAGAGCATGGAAATAAAGCCAAGAAAAAGGTTCGCGACATGTCGAGAGATGATTGGGGACGTTGTTTTTCGGCGAAAACCCCCGTCCCCAATGAAAACATCCCTGTCCCTCTTGACTTTTTGGAGAAAATAAAGTACGATTAGCCAGTAAAATTAAATACATGCTAGGGGAGCATTTTGCTGAGATTGAATCAAAGGATTCTAACCCTCATTACTTGAACCGGATAATACCGGCGTAAGGAAGCTAGAGAATATGAATTTTCCAATGCAGGTGGATTTGTTGTGAGCTTTCGCAAGAATGTCCTAGTATCAATGCAGAGGAGGATTTTTTTTATGTCAACAAACTTAGTAAAACAAATGGTGTTTTCAGCAGCAGCAATTGCTTTGGCAATGGTGATTTCAACGGTGGTTAAGCTACCATCTCTACCAAATGGTGGTTCAGTGACCTTGTTCAGTATGCTTATGATTACATTGATCGGTTATTGGTATGGCTTGCGAGCGGGATTGTGTACGGCAATTGCATATGGAATACTACAATACATGGTAGGTCCGTATTTTGTACATCCAATTCAAGTGCTATTGGATTACCCACTTGCTTTTGGTGCACTTGGGCTTTCTGGACTATTTACCAATAAGAAACATGGATTGGTAGTTGGATATATTGTTGGGGTTACAGGAAGATATGCGATGCATATGATATCAGGGTTGATTTTTTATACAGCATATGTTGGCGACTTGTCTGAAAATATGGCAGCAGTTGGGGCAGCATTTGCATATAATGCGACATATATTGTGCCTGAGGCAGTGCTTACGATTGTCTTGATAAGCTTGCCGCCAGTGAAGAATGCACTGGATCGAGTAAAGAAAATGAAATAGGGACAGGGATTTTTTCGTTGGGGACGGGGGTTTTTGAAGAAAACCCCCGTCCCCAACGAATTTGCAATTCCGACCAATATAGTTGTATAATGGGAGTTAGAACAATGTTGGCAATGACTCAGCAAAGGAGAATATATATGTGGCTATATGAAAGTGTGATTTATCAGATTTATCCGATTGGATTCTGTGGTGCAAGTCATACAAATGATGGGTATGAAAGTAATGATATACGAAAGGTGATTTCGTGGGTGGATTATATGAAGGAGTTGGGGGTGAACTGTGTGTTGTTCAACCCGATTTTGGATTCGGACTCTCATGGATATGATACAAGGGATTTTTCTAAGATTGATAGAAGGCTTGGAACCAATGAGGATTTCAAGCAGGTGTGCAAGGCCTTGAATGATGCAGGAATTCGTGTTGTACTAGATGGCGTGTTTAATCATGTAGGTAGAGGCTTCTGGGCATTTCAGGATGTGATGAAGAATCGACAGAATTCACAGTATTGTGATTGGTTTCAAATCGATTTCGGTGGGAATAGTAATTATAATGATGGATTCTGGTATGAAGGATGGGAAGGTCATTATGAGTTAGTGAAATTAAATTTGAATAATCCGAAAGTGGTGGAACATCTTTTGGAAAATGTAAAGATGTATATAGAAGAGTTCCAGATTTCGGGATTGCGCTTAGATGTTGCTTATTGTTTGGAGCGAGAGTTTATGAAACGACTCAGAAGTTTTTGCCAAGGACTAAAGCCTGATTTTGCATTGATTGGAGAGGTGCTCTTTGGGGATTATAATACGATTGTGAATGATGAGATGCTTCATAGTTGTACGAATTATGAATGTTACAAAGGTTTGTACTCTAGTATGAATGATTATAATTTATTTGAAATCTCTCACTCTCTGAATCGCCAATTTGGTAGTGAAGATTGGTGTATCTATCGTGGGAAGCATCTGATGACTTTTGTAGACAATCACGATGTGAGTAGAATCTATAGTATACTGAATAATAAGGCATTGGTTGGCCCAGCTTATGCTTTATTACTGGCGATGCCTGGAGTGCCATGTATCTACTATGGAAGTGAGTGGGCGGAACCAGGGGAGAAGCAGGCTGGTGGAGATTGGCAGTTACGACCATGCTTTGAAGGACCAAAACCCAATGAATTGACCGAAGAATTGAAGAAGTATGTTGCGCTGAGAAAATCAAATAAATGTTTGAATTATGGATGCTATACCAATGTGGTTGTGACCAATCGACAATTGCTTATCAAGCGTGAATTCGAGGGTCAAGTGGTGTATTTTGGTATCAATATCGATGAGAATCCATTTACATTCAATCACCACGAATTGAATGGCGAATTTAGAAACTTGCTGAATGAAACAGCAATGGAACTGAATGGGCAGATGGAACTACCGGGTTATAGTGTGATATATTTGGAGAAATAATTCGAATTGTTTAAAGAAATGTTTAAAAATTCTTAAAAATTATGACTTATTGCAATAAATATGATATGATGAAGAGGCAGTCCAAATTGGATGAATTCTGAATGTTTTTAGAATGTATAAATAACTGAAAAGGGGAGACGGAAGATGGAATTATTAAGAATTGAAAATTTAAGCAAGACCATTAAGAAGAGAACCATTGTTGATGATATTAGCCTTACGGTCAACAGCGGAGAGATTGTTGGATTCCTAGGGCCAAATGGTGCAGGAAAGACAACTACGATCAAGATGATTATGGGGCTGTTCTCTATCACAAGTGGAAATATTACCGTATGTGGTAGTAATGTTCAGACGGATTTTGAAAATGCGATGAAGAATGTCGGAGCAATTGTAGAGAATCCAGATTTGTATAAGCGACTGACAGGGAGGCAGAATCTGGAGTACTTCGCACAATTCTACGGAAAAGAAGCGGTGGATAATATCGATTCTGTAGTGGAACTGGTGAAGATGAAAGAGCGGATCAACGATAAAGTAAAGGCGTATTCCCTTGGAATGCGTCAAAGGGTAGGGTTAGCACAAGCGTTACTGCATATGCCATCTCTTATGATTCTAGATGAGCCGACCAATGGTCTAGATCCAATCGGAATCAAGGAAATGAGAGATTTACTAAAGTACTTGGCAGCGAATTCGGGTGTGGGTATCTTTATTTCTAGTCATTTGCTTTCTGAGATGGAGTTGATGTGTGATCGAATCTATATCATCGACAATGGAAAGATTATTGGTGAGAAGGTAATCGGAGAGCAGAAGAGTGAAGAGGAGGAAGAAATCTTCCAATACACATTTGTTACAGACAAGAATCAAGCAGTTTATGATAAATTCCGTGCGATGGATATCAATTGTGAAAAATTGCCAGAAGGGGTCAATATCGTTATGAGAAACGATAAGGTACCGCAACTGATTAAAGGATTGGTTGAAGAAAATATATCCATCTATGCAGTTAATCGACAAAATCGTTCACTAGAGCAAGACTTTATCTCCATGACAGTCGGCTCCAAAGAGCAGATATCTTAGGGGAGGGAAAAGGGATGAACTTTATAAAACAAGTAAAGACAGAAATTATTAATTTGCTGAAGTTGAAATTCATATTGATTTTTGGGAGTTTGGTACTTTTATTCAGCATCGGAAGCCCAATAATCGGACAGATATTCGGCACAGTAACTGGGGGCGATATGGGTGGAGCTATGGAGATGGCCTACTACGAGAGCGGATATGATGATCCGATCACGGTGGATGGAGTTACCATTGAACCAGACAATCCATTTTATTGGGATATCAGACATATTGGAGTAGAGGTGTTCGAGTATGCGGAGTTCGAAGACGCAGAGGCACAGAGATACTTTGAAGAATTTCAAGAAAAATATCTAGCATATTATTTAAAATACGCGCAAGAAATTACTAGCCATGAAGATTATCGTATGCAGGTGGTTTGGAATGGATCACAGTATGTGACAGAATTATTTGTTTTGGAATCCAATGCGACGAATCTAGAGCACTTAAACACAGCCATTGGCATGTTATCCTATGTGGAAAATATGGTGGAATTGTTAGAGTTAGATGAGCAGCAAAAAACAGAGCGGATCGCAGAACTTCAAGCGCGTCTAAACGATATCGACCGTGCAGTGTCTGAAGATGACTTTGCAGTATTTGTAGAGGTGATGATTGGCACGGAGGAAAGCAACATAGAGGCGTATGAAGAACAAATCGCGATTCAAGAAGCCGCTATCGTGGAGAATCCAGATTTAGAGGAAAGTGGTTCAAAGGAAATTGAATATTTAAATTCGGAGATAGCGGTTATCAGAGATTATAAAATTCCAACTTGGGAATACCGCCTTGAACACAACATCATACCAAGTGAAGAACGTTGGGAAAATATTGCACTTGTAGAGATAGAAAACATGATGTACAGTCTGGCGTATAATAAGCCTGTTTCAGAGGAAGAGTTTAAGGCAGACACGTATTTGCAAAATTCACATGGAACCTATCGGGATTATGTGGCAACCATAGAAGCACAGAACCAAGGACATCAGAGAAATCTTATGATTGCTCAGAATTCATTGGATGCTGGAGAACCAGATATGAAATTTGTAGAAGGTGGGGCTAGAAATGCGGTGAACAATGCACTTGGGTATTCTCTGATTGTTGCTGTGTTTGCGATACTAGTAGGCGGATATATCATGGCAAGTGAATTCCAGTCGGGAACCATCCGTTTGCTGATGATAAGACCACGAACACGAATCAAAGTTTACCTATCGAAATTCCTAGCGGGCTTCGTCATCACGAGCGCACTGTTTTTGATTGGTATGTTGTTAAATTTCCTCTTAAATGGTATATTACTCGGTTTTGCAGACTATGGATACCCGAATTATTCCGCGAGTGGCCCGATTAACTTCTTAGGCTTGATTATCGGAAGAATCTTGGCAAGTTTAGTGACGGTAATCTTCAGTTATTCCGTTGCGTTTGGACTTTCGGCGTTGATACGAAATGCAGCAGTTGCCATAGCAATCCCAAGTGCGATTATATTGGGGGGAATGGTGGCATTGCCATTGGTAGCATACACACCAATTGCTGTTTTGCTTCCGTTTACACCGCTTCCATATCTAAATATCTCAGATTTCTTTAGTCGATATGGAACGATACCTTCTTTGATAGACCGAGGAGTAGCACTCAATTTAGTCGCAGGAATCATTATGATTTTGATTATATCAATTCTAATCAGTGGATGGGGCTTGTTGAGCTTCAAAAATAGAGATATCACAAACTAGACAAAGGAGTGAGGGCAGACAAAAGGGTTTGTTCGTTTATAAACCAATATGAGCAATGATTTTTTAAATAAATACGGAAATAAAACGCAAGAACAAGAAATGAAGTCAAAAAAGGTGCAATCACCCAAAGTTCAATCGGCGAAAGCTGCACGACCAAGGGTAAAACAATCGCCAGTTCAGAGAAAATCAATTGAAAAACCAGAAGAGATAGAAAAAATAGAAGAATTAGAAAAAATAGAATTGGTAGATGATGTTGAGAATCTGGATGATGTTGAAGAGTTGGATGATGTTAATAGCTTAGGTAAGTCTCTGAACTTCGAGCAAAAGAGTGATTTTCAACCACCGAAACTTCAGGGGGGCGATCGTATGCGCCCTGATAGAAAGAATCATAAACTGTCTTATATCATCTGGGGCTGTGGAGTGGGAATTGCAATCTTGATTGTAGCGATTATCCTGATTTTGAATCAGAATGTGACCTTACCAGACATGGTGGGGTGGAAGAGTTCGGATGCAACCTTGTGGGCAACGGAAAATGATATTACCGTGCGCTATACAGAAGAATATAGTGATGAAATAGAAGTTGGAGTCATCATTGCACAGGAAGTAGAAGAAGGTGAGAAGCTGCGAAAGGGTGAGTTTTTGGAATTGATTGTATCGCTAGGTCCAGACCCAAGTGTCATGGTAGCAGTTCCTGATTTTACGACGATGACAAAGGCAGAGATTGAACAATGGGTGAGCGACAACCATATGACAAAGGTTCGCATCACAACCGAGATTAGCCAGACGATTCCAATGGGTGAACTGATTACCTATACGGTGAACGATAGCTCTGTGATCGCAGATGAAGTGAGGAGAGATTCCCCGATTTACATCGTATTTTCGAACGGAAATGGAAAGGACGGAAAGGTGAAACTTCCTGATTTTACCACGATGACAAAGGAGCAGATCGAGGCATTTGGATTAGAAAATAATTTGATGCTTGAAATCGAGGAATTGTTTGATGAAACGATTCCGAAAGGACAAGTTATCTCCCAGAGTGTTGCGGCCGAAGAAGAGGTGCGAGCAGGAGATGCGATTCAGATTAAGATATCAAAAGGTAAAGAAATCATTATTCCTAATTTCTCAAAATATACCATGGAAGTAGCGCAGACGATGGCAAGCCAAGAAGGGATTGCTGTGATTGTGGAGCAGAAATATTCTGGAACTGCGGCAGACCGTTTGATCTCCCAATCCTTATCTGCAGGAAGTCTATATGAGGAAGGCGATATCCTGACATTGGTGTATTCCTTAGGGAATGAGATTATCGTTCCATCCTTTGTGGGACAAGGTGTTGATGCTCTGAATACATGGATTGAGGAATATAACAAGGATGGAGCAAAACTCAGTAGCTCCGTGTCTTATACAGCAAGCAATGATGCACCAGGAACGATTTTAACGCAGAATACCGCAAATACCACCGTGGGAGTCAATGCACAGATTTCTGTAATTGTGTCAGAGGGTAAAATCGTGTACACACCTGACTTTGTGGCACAGGCTGGGGCAGGGTACTCCGAGGCAGTAACCAGAGAGATTGCACTTGCGACATGCGAAGAACTCGGAATCATCGCAACCTTCCAAGAAAGTGCTGCAGGAGACCGATTGCCAGGTGAAGTTTGGGAACAGAGCATTGCTCCGGGAACAGAAATCAATCAGGGAACGGTAATCACCTTGAAGTACAATCCAGTAACAAGTACAGTAGAAGTTCCAAACTTTGTTGGAATGACATTTGCACAAGCAAAACAGGCAGGGTACGACCGTATCGTATACATGGTCAATGATACAGGTGGTGAGGATGTGGTGATTCAGAATCAATCTGTGGCAGCAGGAGCTACGGTAGCACCTGGAACCAGTGTGTCATTGGGTGCACAACCTGCATCGATTCCTGAAGATACAACAGGAGAAACGTCGGATGCTAGTGCAGGCTAATTGATTGGCTAGACATTGATAAAATAGCAATACTATTTCACAAAAAATACATATTTTCAATGGTATTTTTGGAGGAATGTGTATTGCTATTTTTTTGCTAGTTTGCTAAACTTAAGGGATTAGAGGTGCAAGGGGTTATTTGTTGTGTAATAGGTTAAGGATGAGGTGAAGACATGAGGTGTCCATATTGTAATAACATAGATACGAAAGTCAATGATTCAAGATCCATTGATGAGGGAAGAACGATCAAGAGGCGACGGGTTTGTGAGGAATGTGGCAAGCGTTTTACGACACATGAAAAAGTAGAAACCATCCCACTTATTGTAATAAAAAAGGATGATAACAGAGAACAATATGATCGTACGAAGATTGAAAACGGAATATTGAGTGCTTGTTACAAACGTCCTGTTTCGGCAGATCAGATACAGGAATTAGTTCATAAGGTCGAGAATGAAATCTTTGAGATCGAGGCCAAGGAGATAGCGAGTAATACAATTGGCGAGATAGTGATGAAACACATGAAGGATGTTGATCCAGTTGCATATGTACGGTTTGCATCGGTCTATCGAGAGTTCAAAGATGTGAATACTTTTATGGACGAATTGAAAAAGTTTTTGAAATAACAGGAAGGAAAGATCATGAAACTGATATCGTGGAATGTAAACGGAATAAGAGCGTGTTATGGGAAAAACTTCATGGAGTTTTTCAATGAAATTGATGCAGATGTATTCTGTATCCAAGAAAGCAAGATGCAAGCAGGACAGTTGGAGTTAGAACTGAATGGCTATCATCAATATTGGAATTATGCAGTGAAGAAGGGATACTCTGGCACTGCAATTTTTACGAAGAGGGAGCCACTGAGTGTGGCATACGGAATTGGAATAGAAGCTCATGACCAAGAGGGGCGTGTCATTACGCTCGAATTTGAAGAGTACTATATGATAACGGTGTATACACCAAATTCACAGAATGAATTGGCGAGATTGGATTATCGAATGGAGTGGGAAGATGCCTTCCTAGCATATATGAAACAGTTGGAAGCGAATAAACCAGTGATCTTCTGCGGAGATTTGAATGTTGCACACAAGGAAATAGACCTCAAGAATCCAAAGTCAAACAAGAAGAATGCTGGATTCACGGATGAAGAGAGAGGAAAGTTCACACAAGTGTTAGAGAGTGGATTCATCGATACCTTTCGATATTTCTATCCAGACTTAGAGCAGGTATACTCGTGGTGGTCCTATCGTTTTAAGGCGCGCGAGAAGAATTCTGGATGGAGGATTGATTATTTCTGTGTATCACAGGTGCTGAAAGAGAAACTAGTGGATGCGAAGATACACACAGAAGTCTTAGGGTCAGATCATTGCCCCGTGGAATTACAGATTGACCTATAATGTTAGATTCTGAATCATTTCAGGATTCCGAGAGGACTTTGTGCATAAAAATCTGAAGGTGTTAAGAAAAGAAGACAGATGAGAAGATAGATGAAAAGACAGATAAGAAGAGGAGACGAGTTATGAGAATTGAATTAGAACACACAGCAGCGATTGCGATTGATTATCAAGAGAAGTTAATGCCAGCAATGTCCAACAGTGAGGCTGTGATCAGAAATGCAAGCATTCTATTCAGCGGACTAAGAGAATTGGGTGTACCAGTTCACACAACACAACAATATACGAAAGGGCTAGGCAATACCGTGCCTGAGATTCTAGAGGTGTTAGAGAACAAAGAATATATTGATAAGCTTCGATACAGCACCTTGCAAGACGTGGAATCACTGATTCATGAGAAGAAATACATCATCGTATGTGGAGTAGAAGCACATATCTGTGTATTGCAGACGGTAATTGACCTAAAACAAGCGGGATATATCCCAGTCTTGGTTGCAGATTGCATCTCTAGCCGAAAGGAATTCGATGCAGTGATGGCCATTGAGAGAGCGAAGCAAGAGGGGGCGATAGTGACGACTTATGAGGCGATTCTATTTGAATTACTACAAGTTGCAGGAACAGAGACCGCAAAAAAAATTCAAAAATTAATTCGATAAGAATGAAATGGAGAAATTATGTTATCAAAATTTAGTGTTAGAAAGCCATACACTGTGTTGGTTGGAGTGGTATTGGCGATTGTTTTGGGAGCAGTGTCATTTACGAGTATGACCATAGATTTACTACCGAGTATGGACTTACCTTATGCCATTGTAATTACAAGTTATAATGGAGCGAATCCAGAAACGGTAGAGATGGCGGTCACCAAGCCGATTGAACAATCCATGGCAACCATCAGCAATGTGGTTAACATTACATCCACATCGAGTGAGAATATGTCCATGGTGATGATGGAATTTTCAGAAGCAGCAAATATGGATTCGGCCACATTGGACATAAGAGAAAGTTTGGATCAGATAAAGAGCTACTGGCCAGATGACATCGGGAATCCGATGATTATGAAGATCAATCCAAATATGATGCCGATTATGGTAGCAGCCCTGGGTACAGAGGGTGGAGACGCCACAGAGAACAGTCAGTGGTTGGAGCAAGAGATTCTCCCAGAGATTGAGAGTGTAGAAGGGGTAGCATCGGTAACCGTAACAGGTAGCATTGAACAAAGTGTGGAAATCACATTGAATCCAGATAAGATTGCAGCGACCAATGAGAAAATCCAAGAAGCATTAGATGGAACATTTGTGGACGCACAGGTAGAGTTAGACGATGCCAAGTCTGAAATCGAGTCTGGAATTGATGGAGTGGATGATGGTGTAAAAGAACTGGCATCTCAGACAGAAGAGTTATTAACTGCAAAAGCAGAGCTTGAAAGTCAACAAACTGCATTAGTAAAAGCACACGAAGATGCAATCAATGCAGCCTACGCGGAGATTGACAAGGAAATTGCTGCACAGCAAGAAGCGGCAACTCCAATGATTGAACAACTTATGACACAAGTAGAAGTATTGGCAGCTCAAATCATACAGCTAGAGAGTATTCCAGAAGAACAGAGAACACCAGAGCAACAGCAACAGTTAGATGCGGCCATGGCACAGGTGGAACAGCTAACCGCTCAACTAGAGCAGTTGAGTGGCATTAGTGGCATGACGGAGCAGGCTAAGACAGAGGCAAAAGCCGCAATCGATGCCCAATTTGCTCCAATGCACCAACAGATCGCAGATGGATTAGCGCAGATGGAAGCAGGGGCGACAGCATTGGAAGCTGCAAGTATCACCGCCTCGGTGGAAATGGCAGTGGCAAAATCAGGACTGACATCGGCCTTACAACAAGTAGAGCAGGGACAAGAGCAGTTAGATGAGGGAAAAGAGACAGCATTAGAGGCGGCAGATGCAGAAGAAATCTTAACCGCAGATATGGTGAACCAATTGATCTCCGCACAGAACTTTTCTATGCCAGCTGGGTATGTAAATGAAGACGGTGTGGATTATCTAGTTCGAATCGGTGAGAAATTTGCAGACCTAGAAGAAGTGCAGAATGCACCTCTCATGGATATGGACATCGAAGGGCTAGATACCATTACATTGGACGATGTGGCAGATGTGAAATTCACCACAAATGTAGACGAGGTATATGGGCAGCTAAACGGTTTGCCAGCATTGATGTTAAATATTCAAAAGCAAACAGGATATTCTACGGGGGATGTCAGTAGAAATGTAAATGAAAAATTTGCCGAGTTAGAAGGAGATTATGAGGGGGATGGATTACAGATTGTAAACTTGATGGATCAAGGGGTTTACATCGATTTGATTATTAGTTCTGTAATCGACAACATGATCTATGGTGCGATTCTTGCGATTATCATATTACTACTATTCCTACGTAGCATTCGACCAACATTTGTTATCGCTTGTTCGATTCCAATTAGTGTGGTAATTGCATTGGTATTGATGTACTTCAGTGGAATCACATTGAACATCATCTCCATGTCGGGACTTGCGCTGGGAATTGGTATGCTAGTGGATAACTCCATCGTAGTAATTGAGAACATTTATCGTATGCGTCAAGAAGAAGGTGCTAGTGCAAAAGTTGCAGCAATCGAGGGGGCACGCCAAGTATCGGGTGCGATTATGGCATCTACATTGACCACTGCTTGTGTATTCCTACCAATCGTATTTGTTGAGGGAATCACACGCCAGTTATTTGTAGATATGGGATTAACCATTGCATATTCTCTATTGGCGAGTTTAATCATTGCTTTGACATTTGTTCCAGCGATGTCAGCAGGCATCTTGAAGAAAGAGCAGAAACAAGAGGCGAAGCTATTTGTAATCATTCAAGATGGATATGCGAAGATCTTGGGAGTGGCACTACGTTTCAAACTAGGAGTTATCATATTAGCCGTGGTTGCTTTGGCAGCAAGTGGAGTCTTAGCCTTGCAAAATGGTCTGGAGTTCATGGGGGAGATGGAGAGTAATCAGATTTCGGTTACACTGGAAACAGACTCCACATTTACCATGGAGGAAACGGCAGTTGAGGCAGATAAATTTAGTGAAAACTTATTAGCAATCGAAGATATCTCTGATGTGGGTGCGATGATTGGGACAAATATGTTCACAGGTCAAGTGTCCGACTCGAGTCAGGTAACCATCTATGCGATTCTAAATGAAACGAGAACGACAAATAATGCACAGCTTCAAGAGCAGATAGAAGTAGCCGCAACAGACATCCAAGGTGAAGTTACCGTCAACATGTCCCAGATGGATATGGGAGCCTTGAGTGGCGATGGAATCTCTGTTAAGATTCAAGGAAAGGAATTGGATACCCTTCGCGAGGTTGCAGACAGTGTGGCTGAGATTGTAGAAGGTGTTGAGGGAACGACAGAAGTGTCCAATGGAATGGAAGATTCGGGAGAAGAGCTACGAGTGATCGTTGACAAAGGATTGGCAACGAAAGAAGGATTGACCGTTGCACAAGTGTTTGCAGAAATCAATGGCGAACTAGCACAAACAAATTCCATGAATACTTTGACAACAGATGCAGATGATTATACAATAAATGTGGTAGATGGAAGTCAAGAAGAACTGACAAGAGAAGATATCAAAAACATAGAAATCGAAGTAACGAAGCAAGATGGAACAAAAGAAATGGTTCCATTAGAAGAGATTGCTACATTTGAAGATGCCCTAGGGTTACAGTCGATTAGTCGTGAGGATCAGGTACGAACACTGAATGTAACAGCGGCAATTGCTGAGGGATACAATATCACACAAGTGGCAGCAAAGGTAACGGCAGCATTAGAGGGATATGAAGCACCGAATGGATATTCGTATGAGATGGCAGGAGAAGATGAGATGATTATGAACTCCATGGTCGATCTGGTATACATGTTATTGCTCGGCGTATTGTTCATGTATCTGATTATGGTAGCCCAATTCCAATCCTTGCTATCACCATTTATCATTATGTTCACGATACCCCTCGCATTTACAGGAGGACTTCTGGCATTGTGGATGACAGGAAGTACCATCAGCATCATTGCAATGATCGGTTTCGTTATGCTATCGGGAATCATCGTAAATAACGGTATCGTATTAGTAGACTATACCAACCAGCTAAGATTAATGGGTATAGATAAAAAAGATGCGATTATTCAAGCAGGGAAGACTCGCCTTCGTCCAATCGTAATGACAGCATTGACCACAATTCTTGCGTTAGTAACCATGGCCATGGGAGTTGGTATGGGATCTGATATGGTACAGCCAATGGCGATTGTTACCATTGGGGGATTGATTTACGGAACATTGCTTACCCTCTTCGTGATTCCATGTATGTACGATATCTTCAATCGTAAGAAATGGAAGAAGGAAATCGAACGAACACGTGAGATCGAAGAACTACAGGAACTAGAAGAGATAGATGAAATTGAAGAAATGTAAGGAGGCAAATGGCGTGATAGAAAAAGCAGTGGAATTTGCTAAGAAAGCGCATGAGGGCCAACTGAGAAAAGGAACAAGCAGACCATATATCGTCCACCCAATGGAGGTGGGCGATATTGTCTTGCAATTGACTGATGACGAGGATGTGATATGTGCGGCCTACCTTCACGATACCATAGAGGATTGTGAGAATGTGACGAGAGAGTTGCTAGAGGAAGTGTTTGGAAAACGAATTGCCGATATTGTGGACCAAGAGAGTGAAGATAAATCACAGACATGGCTTGCAAGAAAACAGACTACGATTCGCAGATTAAATGAAGCATCGAGGGAAGTGCAGATCATTGCACTCGGAGATAAGTTATCCAACATGCGCGATATCGCAAGGGATTATCCCGCGGAAGGAGAAGAATTCTGGAAACGATTCAGCATGGGAGACAAGGGAATTATCGGCTGGTATTACAGAGGAGTTCGCGATTCCCTACGTAAAAGCATGGGAGATACACCACAATATGAAGAATACTGTCGGTTGATTCGGGAAAACTTTCAGTAACAGATCACGCAGTGATCCATCCGAGATGTTTAGTCTGAATAGTTATAGAAAGAGCGTCGAAACTTGACAAATCTCCCCGATTATCATATGATTGTGGGAACAAAAATAGAGAGGATTTTTAGAAATGGGAAAAGAACTTGAAACGAAATATGACCCGAAACAGATCGAGAATAAACTATATAAAAAATGGTGCGAAAAGAAGTATTTTCATCCAGAGGTAGATAGAAGCAAAAAACCATTTACCATTGTAATGCCACCACCAAATATTACGGGCAGACTACATATGGGACATGCCCTAGACAATACATTACAAGATATTTTGATTCGATACAAGAGAATGCAAGGATACAATGCACTTTGGATTCCTGGAACAGATCATGCTGCAATCTCTACAGAGGTTAAGGTTACCAACCAACTGAAAGAAGAAGGTCTCGACAAGAAAGAAATGGGAAGAGAAGCCTTCTTGGCACGTACTTGGGAGTGGAAAGAAGAGTACGGCGGCGCGATTAACGACCAATTAAAACAATTGGGAGTTTCTTGTGACTGGGATCGTGAGCGTTTTACCATGGACGAGGGATGCTCTCAGGCAGTAGAGGAAGTATTTATCAAATTATACGAAGAAGGCTATATCTATAAGGGTTCTCGTATCATCAACTGGTGTCCAAAATGTAAGACTTCTCTCTCGGACGCAGAGGTAGAGCATGAAGAGAAGGCGGGACATTTCTGGCATATCAAATATCCAGTCGTAGGAACAGAGCAGTTCTTAGAAGTTGCTACTACAAGACCAGAGACCATGCTTGGAGATACAGCCATCGCGGTACATCCAGAGGATGAGCGATATACGGATTTGATCGGCAAGAAAGCATTGCTTCCACTGATGAATCGTGAGATTGATATTGTAGCAGATAGCTATGTAGATAAAGAGTTTGGAACAGGTGCGGTGAAGATTACTCCAGCCCATGACCCAAATGACTTTGAAGTGGGAAGACGACATAATCTAGAAGAAATCAACGTCATGCATGACGATGCCACCATTAATGAAGCAGGTGGAAAATACGCAGGAATGGATCGCTATGAGGCGAGAAAGGCGATTGTTGCAGACTTAGAAACAGAAGGGTATCTAGTGAAAATCGAAGACCATTCTCATAATGTTGGAACACACGATCGTTGTGGAACTACCGTAGAGCCATTGATCAAACAACAATGGTTTGTGAAGATGGAAGAGTTGGCAAAACCTGCCATAGAAGCGCTCAAAACAGAAGAATTGAAATTTGTACCAGAGAGATTTGACAAGATTTATCTACATTGGTTGGAGAATATTCGCGACTGGTGTATCTCGCGTCAGATCTGGTGGGGACATAGAATTCCAGCATATTATTGTGAAAAATGCGGGCAATTTGAGGTGTCGAGAGAGGTTCCAACTTCTTGCAAGCATTGTGATGGAACAACCTTTGTACAAGATGAAGACACTTTAGATACTTGGTTTAGCTCTGCGCTCTGGCCATTCTCTACCTTGGGTTGGCCCGAAAACACAGAGGAATTGGATTATTTTTATCCGACAGATGTATTAGTAACCGGATATGATATCATCTTCTTCTGGGTAATTCGTATGGTATTCTCAGGGTTTGCACACACAGGAAAATCACCGTTCAATACCGTATTAATCCATGGATTGGTGCGTGACTCTCAGGGAAGAAAGATGAGTAAATCACTGGGAAATGGAATTGATCCACTGGAGGTGATTGACCAATATGGTGCAGATGCACTACGCCTTACCTTGGTGACAGGAAATGCACCTGGTAATGATATGCGTTTCTATCATGAGCGTGTAGAGGCAAGTAGAAACTTTGCGAATAAGATCTGGAATGCTTCTCGATTCATCATGATGAATTTGGATGAGAAAGAAATGGAGAGACCGAAGGCAGAAGAGTTTGAACCAGCGGATTTATGGGTACTATCTAAAGTAAATCGTCTGGCAAAAGACGTAACGGAGAACATGGACAAGTTTGAACTAGGAATTGCAGTTCAGAAAGTCTATGATTTCATCTGGGATGAGTTCTGTGATTGGTATATCGAGTTGACAAAGCAGAGAATCTACAACAAAGAAACCAATGAAACATCAGCAAAGGTAGCGCTTTGGACCCTGCGTTATGTTTTGGGACAAGGGTTGAAGTTATTACATCCATTTATGCCATTTGTATCCGAGGAAATCTATAGTGCATTGAATCCAGAAGAGGAATCCTTGATGATTTCTTCCTGGCCAGAATACACAAGCGACTTGGATCATCCAGAAATGGAAGCGATTATCGAAGATGCAAAGGAAGTAATTCGTGGAATTCGTAACCTACGTGCAGAGATGAACGTGCCGATGAAGAAAAAGATCTCCGTATATCTTGTAGCACAAGAGGACAAGACGGCAAAAGGATTTGAACTCATCAAGGAGCAAATCATGCCATTATTGGGTGCTTCGGCTATCTATGTGCAAAATACAAAGGAAAATATCTCAGATGATGCAGTCTCAGTTGTAACCGCAAATGCAGTTGCATACCTACCATTAGAAGAATTGGTGGACAAGGAACAAGAAATCGAGAGATTGACCAAGGAAAAGAATAAGATACAGGGAGAACTTGCCCGAGTAGAAGGCATGCTGAGCAATGAGAGATTTATGAGTAAGGCACCAGAAACAAAGGTAAATGAAGAAAAGGAAAAATTAGAGAAATACCGTCAAATGATGGCTCAAGTAGATGAGAGACTTGAGAAGTTGTTAGGCTAGGATAAAATAGGGAAATTATGAAAAGATTATATTACAAAAGGTCAAGTCTTGCGAATTGGAGGGCAAACTTGAACCGCATCTCTATGCTATTAGAGGCAGTGGGAGCATGCATGATAAACTTTGTGATTGAATGGATATCGAGACATTCATTTACAGAGGCATTGAATTATTTAGATCAGAGAACATGGGCATTTGCCTATAATTCGTTTATTATATTTATTACATTTTCGCTCGTATATCTAGTGCGAAAGAGAGTGTTTGCAAGGGTGATTATTACCTCCTTGTGGTTGATACTCGGCATTATCAATGGGGTGACAC
Organism: uncultured Lachnospiraceae bacterium; assembly: GCA_964369755.1. GTDB lineage: Bacteria > Bacillota > Clostridia > Lachnospirales > Lachnospiraceae > CAUPWF01. The sequence goes on along the minus strand of CAYJFY010000014.1, from coordinate 14,593 downwards.
TAGACATGAGGGTGACACCATTCAATGCATATGATTTAAAGATGATAGAGGATGCGGTGACGATGATAGAATCCTATTTTACGATTCCGCAGTTGATTCTATTAGGTGCATTTCTTCTAACGATCATAGCATGGTTGGTACACGTATGGAGGAAGGGTCGGAAATTCAAGCGGAAGCTGTATCGAATTCCCATGTTAATGCTCTGTGTGGTATGGTATTTTGCACTGATATTTGCAACAGATTTGGCGATTGAGAAGAGGGTGATTTCCACCTATTTCGGGAATCTTGCCTTTGCATATGAAGACTATGGTCTACCTTATTGCTTTATGACAAGTGTATTTCAAGGTGACATGGACAAACCAACACTCTATGAGGAGTCGGCGATCCAGGACATTACACACGATGGAGAGATGGTTTATACAGAAACCATGGAAGCAGAAGTGAAACCGAATATCATCGTGGTGCAATTGGAATCTTTTTTTGATCCAGAAGAGGTGAACTTCTTAGAATTCTCATCGGATCCGATTCGGGTGTTTCGCGAGTTGTCAGAGACCTATTCTTCGGGATATATTGAGGTGCCTTCGGTGGGTGCTGGGACAGCGAATACAGAATTTGAGATGATAACGGGGATGAACATGAGGTTCTTTGGTCCTGGGGAATACCCATACAAGACCATTGCCAGTGAGACGATGATAGAGAGTGCTGCTACAGCACTCGAAGGATTAGGATACAATAGCTATGCGCTCCACAATAACGGAGGGAATTTTTATAGTCGTGCGGAAGTGTTCAACAATCTTGGGTTCGATGGGTATGTGAGCGAGGAGTTCATGAACATACGAAGGACAACGGATCAAGGTTGGGCGACAGATCGTATTCTGGTTGAGAATATTATGGATTGTCTTGATACATCAAAGGATTCAGAATTTATCTTCACCATTACTGTGGAAGGACATGGAAGCTATCCAGAAGAACCAGTAGAAGATCCAGCCATTGTAGTAAGTGGAGTCGAAGATGAAGGACTACGAAATTCCTGGGAACAGTATGTGAATCGTGTCTATGCAATGGATAAATTTGTGGACAAACTGATTAGAGAAGTAGAAGAGCGTGAAGAACCGACCGTGATTCTCTTTTATGGAGACCATTTGCCGACCATGGATATTGAAGAGTCAGATCTAGGAACAGGCAATCTCTTCTATACCAATTATTTGATTTGGGATAACATTGGTTTGCCAGAGAAAGACCAGAATCTTACTACATATCAAGCAATGGCGGAGTTATTTGAGCAAGTTGGGATTCAGAGTGGTACCATGTTTAACTATCATGGTGAGAGAGCAGATACAGAGTTCTATGTGGAAGATATGGAGATGCTTCAGTATGACTTGCTGTACGGAAAACAATATGCATATCAAGAGGGAACTGTCCTGAAGGAAGAGGGCGATATGCACATGGGTGTACAGAATACCGGATTGCATTTTGTTACACAGACGAAAAATCTTGAGGGTGAAGATGCAGTGATTTTTGTGGGAAGAAACTTCACACCATGGAGTCGTATCTACGTCAATGGAAAAAGACAAAGTGCAGACTGTTTGAATGAAGTGAGGATGGATGTAGATGGCTTGGTGCTAGAAGATGGCGACGAAATTGTCATTCGACAAATGGGGTCAAGTAGTACCATTTTCCGAAGTTCGGCAACCTTTGTCTATGAAGATGGCAAGATTCGAATCAGCGAGCCAATTAAGCTTGGAAGTTCTTGGGTGAATCGGCAGGCTGAAATTTTAGCAGGAGAATAGGTGTGAGCTTCACATCTAAGAGAGGGATGAAATCGTGCAAATTAACGAAGTGGTTTCTTATATCTACCAGATACCAAAATTTTCAACCAAAAATTCTAGAGAGCATACCCAGCGCTTTCTAGAATTATTGGGGCATCCAGAGAAAAGTTTAAAAGTAATTCATGTAGCAGGCACAAATGGAAAAGGTTCCACTTGTGCCTATATGAATTCTATCCTGTGCAGGGAATCCATCCATACAGGAAAGTCTGTGGGATTATTTACATCCCCCCACCTTCAGCGACTGACAGAACGCATTCGAATCAATGATGAGGAAATCAGGGAAGAGGAATTTGTGCGCATATTTCAGGCAGTGATGGCTGCAATCGATGTGATGAAGGAGGAGGGAGCGCCTCATCCTACATTTTTTGAATTCTTATTTGGAATGGCGCTTCGCGCTTTTTTCGAGGCAGGGGTGGAGTATGCAATATTAGAGACAGGACTAGGTGGTAGACTCGACGCAACCAATGTAATTCAAGAGCCGTTGATAACGATTATTACGAGTATCGGCTTGGATCATGTGGAATATCTGGGAGATACGGTGGAAAAAATAGCCTATGAAAAGGCTGGAATCATCAAATCAGGGGTATCAGTTATCTGTGATGGGAAGAGTAGAACTGTGTTGGAAGTCATCGCTCGCATCGCAGATGAGAGAGGGAGCAGATGTAGATTTGTGTCGGATTCCGCGTACGAAATTCGAGAAATCAACCAGAAAGATATTGCATTTTCACTGCTAGATGAGTATGATAGTACTGTTACTTGGAAGATTCCAAATACAGGAAAGTTTCAGGTGAACAATGCATGTCTAGCTCTCATAGCTCTAAGAGAAGCACTTGGTGCAGACGAGGAGCGATGTCAAACATGGAGACAATCCCTGTATGAGACCTATTGGCCTGGTCGCATGGAGGAAGTGGAGCCAAATATGTATATCGATGGCGCCCACAATGAAGCAGCAATCTCTGCAATTGCAGAAGATGGCAGGAAGATTGGGGTATTGGTATATGCAACCGTTGCAGATAAGAATTATCAGGACATCATAGAGCTGATCATGGAGAAGTTGGATGTGAACCGTTATATTGTCACGAATCTAGAGAATGACAGAGGTGTGAAATCAGAGAAATTGAGTGAACTCTTTCAGGCAGCTACCAAGCAGAGGGTATATGAAACACGAAGCGTGGAAGAAGCGTGGGAATTGGCACGGAAGTTAAAGCGAGATGATGAAATGGTATTGGCACTTGGCTCTCTGTATTTGGTTGGAGAGATCAAAGACCTATATCAGGTTTAGGAGGATGAATACATGTTGAATTTTGAAGATGAAATCAAGAAGTTTAAACCAAGTCTTGAGGTAGATGAGATAGAACAAGCAGTATATCAGGAGGATTTGACCGATATTACTGATATTATGCGAGATATGATGGAACAGACAAATCAGTAGAAGAACATTGGAGAAGGTATGAATTATACAGAGAAGGTAATCAGACAATCCAATTATTGGTATAATAGTGGTTTGCAATGTGCGAATATTCGGGATTTGTCCGGAGCGATTTTAGCGTTGAAGAGAAGTTTGCAATACTGCCAACACAATATCGCGGCAAGGAATCTGCTAGGGCTGGTGTATTATGGTCGTGGTGAGATCAATGAGGCGTTAGTAGAGTGGATTATCAGTAAGAATCTAAAACCGCGGGAGAATGTTGCGAATTATTTTATTCGAAGAATGCAAGAAACCCCCAATGAATTGGATATCTATAATTACAACATAAAGAAGTACAATCAGTGCTTGATATATTGTCAAAATGGAGCAGAGGATTTGGCATATATTCAATTAAAGAAAGTGGTAAGTGCATGTCCAGATTTTGTGAAGGCGCTTCAGTTGACCGCCTTGCTTGCGATCCAATATGAACACTATGGTAGGGCACGACAATTGTTAAAGCGAGCTCAGAAACTAGATAGTACCGACGCTCAGACCCTCTATTACTTAAACGAGTTGGAGGAGCGAAAGGGACGCAAGACGAAGGAAGATAAGGAAGATGTTGTGACTTATCAGGTAGGAAATGAAACGGTCATTCAACCGAGCAGCACCCATATCAAGGAATATCCGATGCAGACCACGATTCTCAACTTACTCATCGGTGGAGTGTTTGGCGCAGCAGCCATTCTCTTGTTGGTTTTGCCTACATTGCAACAGGGACAAGCTCATGAGAATGCAGATGCGATTCGAGCATATAGTCAGCAGGTGGAGTCACAAAATGCGCAGATCAATGCGCTGCAATCAGAGCTGGAACCTTATCGATTAGAAGAAAGTAAGGCAGAGGCAGATGTGATTCTGGCAGATGATATCAAGGCTGATTATGAGGAATTGATAAAAATTGAAATGGACTTCGACCCAGAGTCTACGACAGGTCTCAAGGGACTGGCAGAGCGCCTAGGAACGATTAACAAGGACTATCTAGGGGAAACAGCTCTGGCTTTATATGAGGAATTGGAATCCCTCATCGTGATTCCGTTTTGTGAAACTTCGCTAGAATCTGCAAACGAGAATATCGAAGATACAGATTTGAATACAGCGGTTACACATTTAGAGAATATCATGTTAATACGACCAGACTATAACAGTTATGGAGCGATGAAATTATTGGCGGACACCTATGTGGGTCTAGAGATGATTGACCAAGCAAAAGAATATTATAACCGAATATTGACCGAATATGCCAACACAGAGTTGGCAGATGAAGTTACAGATATTTTATCAAAATTATAACAGCATATCACAATTACAAAAGAGGAAGGCGTGGATTGTCACGTCTTCCTCTTTTGTAATTGTATCACAGGAGGGAAGATGGAATTTCAAATACAGGAAAATTGTTTGACGATATTTCTACCAAAGGACGTGGATCACTATCAGGTGGAAGAATTGAGAACAGAGACGGATCGAATTATTACCAGCAAACATATCAAGCATATCATCTTTGATTTTAGGCAGACACAGTTTATGGATAGTTCAGGGATTGGAGCGATTCTAGGAAGGTATAAGCTCATCTGTAATATCGGCGGTGAGGTCTGGGGTGTAAATGCCAATGAGAGAGTGAAAAAGATTCTTTCGATGTCAGGAATTACAAAAATAATTCAATTATATGAGGAGGATGTGGTGGATGAAGTCAACAAATGAAATGGAGTTGAAATTCGATAGTGTTCCACAGAATGAGGGATTTGCAAGGGTTGCAGTAGGAGCCTTCTTCGCCCAATTAGACCCAACCTTAGAGGAGATATATGATGTGAAGACAGCTGTTTCAGAGGCAGTTACGAATTCCATCATCCACGGGTATGGAAGCGAGACGGATGATGCAGAGCAAGCAGGCGATACAAGTGATGCCAGGGATACATATGATGAGACGAGTGTGGATAAGCGGCAGTATGTGTACATCAAATGCAGGTTAAGAGATTGTGAAATCGAAATAGAAGTGAGAGATGAAGGGTGTGGAATTGAGGACATCCATCAGGCAATGGAACCTATGTTTACGACCAAATCCGATCTAGAACGTGCTGGGATGGGATTTGCATTTATGGAAGCTTTTATGGATACAGTTGAGGTGGAGTCGACAGTCGGGGTTGGAACCACAATTCGGATGCGAAAATCCGTAATAAGAGGAGGGGAGCCGTTGTAGATATGGACCAGACGATCGCTTTAATCATACAGGCACACAATGGGGATAAAGAGGCGAGAGAACAGGTTGTAAAAGAGAATGTTGGTCTAATCTGGTGTATTGTAAAGCGATTTGTGGGGAGAGGTGTGGAAACGGATGATTTGTTTCAGATCGGAAGCATCGGGTTATTGAAGGCAATTGATAAATTCGACTTATCCTTCGATGTGAAATTCTCCACCTATGCAGTTCCGCTGATTACTGGTGAAATCAAGAGATTTCTAAGAGACGATGGAAGGATAAAGGTGAGTCGCTCCCTGAAGGAGATGGCGTATAAGGCATATAAGAAGCGAGAAGAGATGCTCCACTTGGGACAGAGGGAGCCGAGCTTAGAAGAACTAGCGAATTTACTGTTGGTTGAGAAAGAGGAATTGGTGCTTGCACTAGAATCTACCAGAGAGATTGAATCCTTGCACAAGCCCATTTATCAAAAAGACGGAGATGAAATCTTGTTGATGGACAAGCTAGAGAAAAAGGAGGAAGTGGAAGAAACGATTCTAAATAATATCTTAGTTACGCAGATTATGGATACACTCATCGGTGAGGAGAAGGTCTTGATTCAACTTCGATATTTTTCGAATTTGACACAGACAGAAGTAGGAAAGAGAATGGGAATCTCTCAGGTTCAGGTTTCTAGAATGGAGAAAAAAATTCTAAAAAGTCTGAGAAAATATCTATGAAATATTAGAATGTTTTGACATCGTGCATACTTGGAAGTTTATGGGTGCATACTAACCAAAAAGGAAAGAGTGTCGTGGGACGATAATCTTTCGGAAAGGTGAGAGTATGAGTCCAAAAAACAAACTTCGAGTATGCTTGATTCTTGTGCTTTTTATGGCCATTGCATTTGGTGTTTTCTATTATTATTACAGTATGAGTGAGGTGGGAGATATGGGGAGTGGAACTTTGGTGCTAGGGTATGTGAGGGAGTTTATACATGGCTAGGAATCAACAGACTGTCTATGTGAAGGGGGATGCCAATGTGGAGGTGACGAACCCAGAGGTAAAACTTGGAGATGTGCTAAGTATGGAATGCGCTGACCAAAATATACTAAACCATATCAAAACTGAAAAAATCATAAGCTTTCCCAAGGGGGAGTATCAGAGAACGGTGGTATCGATTTTAAAGATTATTCAGAAGATTCACGAAACATATCCAGAAGTGAAAGTTGAGAATCTAGGATCCAGTGATATTATCATTACCTACGAGAATCAGAAAACAGCGAGCAAGCTGATACATGTGATCAAGGTCATAGCAGTTCTCGTGATCACATTCTTTGGTTCTGCATTTGCAATTATGTCATTTTCAAATGATGTGGGAACCGCAGATCTCTTTCAACAGATCTATCAGCTACTAAGCGGGGAAGAGTCCAATGGATTCACCATCCTAGAAGTGACCTACTCCATAGGACTGGTCATCGGGATTCTAGTATTCTTCAACCATCTCGGTGCGAAGAAATTCACTGCAGACCCCACCCCCATGGAGGTGGAGATGCGATTGTATGAGAATGATATCCAGACGACACTGGTGGAAACTTATTCCCGTATGGAGAAAGAAATCGACGTGGAATAAAGTGCATAATAGAGGAAAGAAGTGGAGGAAATGATGGAAGAGAAAGAGATACGGAATAATTATAAGGAATATGTGAAGACAAAGACACCGACACATTGTTTATATAAAAACATGGCAAAGGCATTCGTTACGGGAGGGGTGATCTGTACCATTGGACAAGGAATTCTTAGTTATACTGAGTCGCTTGGATTTGACAAGGACTTGCAGAGTGCCTGGTGTGTCATCCTATTAATCCTAGCAAGTGCAATACTGACAGGTGTGGGGATCTATCCGAAGATTGCAAAATGGGGTGGAGCAGGCGCCCTTGTTCCGATTACAGGGTTTGCGAATTCGGTGGCAGCTCCTGCCATAGAATACCAATATGAGGGACAGGTTCTGGGAATTGGGTGCAAGATATTTACCATATCGGGACCAGTGATTTTATATGGAATCTTCACCAGTTGGGTGCTGGGATTGGCCTATTGGGTGATGCAGATGCTGTAAGTAGAAAGATGCTATAAGTAGAAAGATGTTATATAAGTAGAAATGACGGAGATTGGAGAATGGATGATGTGGTGGTCGCAGGTGTTATTAGCAATCATTGGGCTCAGCAGTGGAATTGTAATTGCAGGTGGCTTGTTTTCGTTGATTATTGGACTAGGGATTGTGTCAAACCTGGCAGATCGTACAAAAACGGGGGATTCTGTAATACGATACGAAAATGCGATTGCCTTAGGTGGAATCATAGGCAGCACCCTGTTTTTGTTTCAGCTACATCTACAGGTTTCGTTTTTATCATGGGTACTGCCGATATTCGGATTGACTTCGGGATTTTTTGTTGGATGCTGGGCAATGTCGCTGGCAGAAATTATTAATATATTTCCCATTGCTATTCGTAGAATCAGGCTGGTGCGAGGGGTGCAATACATTACCGCTTGCCTAGCCATTGGCAAATGCATCGGGGCGTTGATTCTATTTGGTCAGGGGTGGGGGAAATAAATCTTTACTATTTTGTGAGGGATATGTTACAATCAATTCTAAGAGTGAAATGGTGGATGAATTGCCTCCGCTGTTGACAGAAAAAGGAGAAGGATATGGAGAAGAAAAATTACATAGAGATTATTGATCAAAATAGTGCCCAGATGATAGAATGCTTGCAGAATTTGGTTCGCATCGACAGTGTGCAAGAGGCCAGCGAGGAAGGGATGCCTTTTGGAAAAGGTGTGCATGAAGCATTTTTATATGCATTGGCTATGGGAGAAAAAGAAGGATATGTTACGAAGAATGTGGATAATTATGGTGGACATATCGACATCGGAGAAGGCGATGAAACGGTGGGGATATTGATTCATGTGGATGTAGTGCCAGAGGGTTCTGGATGGACCTATGAGCCTTTTGGTGGAGAGATCGTTGATGGCAGGATGTATGGGAGAGGAACTGCAGATGATAAAGGACCGTTTGTGGCATGTTTTTATGCAGTGAAGGCCATCTTAGAATCTGGCATGGAATTGAAGAAGAAAGTTCGCATTATCATAGGATTAGATGAGGAGACAGGCTGGAAGGGGATGGATTATTACTTGCAGCGAGAGGAAAAACCTGATATTGGATTTGCTCCGGATGGAGATTTTCCAGTGATTCGAGGGGAAAAGGGTATTCTGATTTTTGAGATGAAGAAACCATTGGGAACGAAGACTAATGCAGAGGTGGATTTCGCGAAGGATAAAGACGCAGTGCAAGCGATCGAATTGCTAGAGCTAAAGGGTGGTCTTGCAGCAAATTCTGTTGCTGAGGTTTCGAAGGCAGTGTTAGCGGGAGCGGATTATACACAAGTTCAATCCAATATAGATAAACTTGTGGCAGAACATTCTTATGACATCAAGACTAGGATAGAGGAAGGCAAACTTATTCTAGAAACAAAAGGTGTGTCCTCTCACGGTGCAATGCCGGAGAAAGGATTGAATGCGATTTCGATCATGATGGCTTGTTTTGAAGGTGTCCAATGGGCGGATGTTCATGTGAGCCAATTTGTAGAGATGTACAACAAGCACATCGGATTTGACGTCCATGGAAATTACATCGGTTGTGGGTTTGAAGATGAGGAGTCAGGAAAACTTGCTTTCAATGTAGGAAAGGTGGAATTGGGAGAAGGAGAGCTTGTCTTAACCATCAATATCAGATATCCATTTTGCACCAGTGAAACAGAAGTGATGAAGGCCGTGAGAGACACGGGCGCACACTATGGCATGAGTACAGATGATATCCGTGCACAGGCACCACTTTACTTCAGCGAAGATGATGAATACATTCAATTGTTGATGGGAATCTATCAAAAATATACAGGAGATCTGGAGACAAAACCATCCATAATCGGTGGTGGTACTTATGCCAGAGCCATGGACAATATGGTAGCATTTGGCATGCTATTCCCTGGGGAAGTGGATAGCATGCATCAAAAAGATGAATCGATCTCAATCGAGAACTTCATCAAGGCGACGAAGATCTATGCAGAAGTAATTGCAGAATTAGCAAAGTAGTTTTTAAAAGAATTCTCGGATGACGTGTAGCACACCATCTTCATCGTTGGATTTTGTGACATAGTCAGCTTTCTCCAATACAATGGATTGAGCATTTGCCATGGCAACACCGAGTCCTGCGCATTCTAGCATGGTAATATCATTTTCGCCATCCCCACAGCAGATCATTTGATCGGTGGATAAACGTAAGCTGCTCAATAGTTTGTGCAAGGAATGAGCCTTGTCGATTTGAGAAGGCATGATTTCCAAGAAAAATGGATAGGAGCAGAAGATGTTTAACATGTGCTTGAATTTTTTTCGCAAGGTCTGCTTCAGCTCATCGATCAATTCGGGCTCTCCGGTTACCAATACTTTGTTGACCGGATAGTCCACGTATTCTACAAAATTATCGACTACTTTTATTTCTATCTTATTGATAGAGGCTTCTTTGAATGCGTGTTTGTTTGGTTCTGAAGCACAGATGAGATAGTCATCTTGATAGGTAACCAAATTAAAAATAGAGTGATCGATACAATCGTAGATCTCTTTGATACAAGATTGTGGCAGTGTTTTGTTGTAGATGATTTCGTCATTGCCACAGTTGATGATACATGCGCCGTTGTAGGATAGGATGTAGTTTCCGTATTTTTTCATCTCTAGTTCTTCGGCCAATGGAAGGATTCCGCAGGTAGGGCGTCCACTAGCGAGTACCACATGCTTTCCTTTTTGTTGAAGTTCCAACAGAGCCTCTTTTGTAGGTTCTGTTATTTTTTTCTCTGAATTAGTTAATGTGCCGTCGAGGTCGAGCACAAGCATTTCATATGCCATGATAATTGATTCTCCTTTGAATGTTATGAATTGGTTGTATGTGTTACGATATCTTTGAATTTCATAAAGTTAGAGGCCTTCACTAGTAGGGTATCAGCAGGTTCTAATATCTGGTTTGAAATCTTTAAGAATTCTTCCTTTGTTTCAAAATAATAAGCCTGACACTTTTCTAATTGTTTGCTTTTTGCAAGTGCAGTGAGTGCACCTAGGTAGGTGTGGTAAGAGAGCGTTCCGATACAACAGATGATGTCAATCTCGTTGTAAGCGGCATGAATTCCAACCTCTTCATGTAGTTCGGATTCGTTTTTTCCCAGTTCTCCCATATCTCCTAGGATGGCCACCTTTCGACCAATGGCGGTAGATAGCACATCTAGGGAGGCCTTCATGGATACTGGATTGGCATTGTAGCAGTCATCGATCACAGTGTATTGGTCACTTTTTATAATATGATTTCTTCCCGATACTGGAAGAAGTGACTCGATTCCCTTTTTAATCTCATCTGGGGTGAGAGATAGGGTGTATCCAATGGCAGCACCAGCCAGTGCGTTCAATACCATGTGCGGTCCAGGAATTGGAATTTTTGGCGATATCATCAAGTTTTCATCTAGCGTGATATCGCATTTGGTTCCGTCTAAACCTAGATTTATGATGTTGTCGGCATAGATGGAATGTTCATCTGCTAGACCGAAGAAGATGGGGCGAATCCCGTCTACATCTTGAAGTGTGATGAGTAGGTCATCTTCTCCATTTAGGATGATTTTTCCATTATTTGGGTTGAGATGTTTGAATATCTCGGATTTTGCCTTCAGCACACCTTCACGATTGTGCAGGAATTCTAGGTGGCAGAAACCGATGTTTGTGATGACAGCGATATCAGGCTTTGCGACCTTTGATAGGCGCTCCATTTCCCCAAAATGGTTGATTCCCATTTCTAGCACTGCGATTTCATGACTGTCATTTAATTTAAAGATGGTCAATGGCAGACCGATTTCATTGTTGTAGTTTCCCTCTGTTTTTAATACCTTATACTTTTGGGATAGCACAGAAGCAATCATTTCCTTAGTACTAGTTTTTCCGACACTTCCTGTGATTCCGACCACTTTGATATCTAGGACAGAACGGTAGAATTCGGCAATGTCTTTGAGGGATTGCGCGGTAGATTCTACAAGGATATAGGAGAAGTCAGACGAATCGAGTTCATGCTCTGATAGGGTACAGAGTGCCCCCTGTTCCATTACTTGTGGAATGAAGGAGTGTCCGTCCACACGCTCGCCACTCATGGGGATGAATAGAAAGTCCGCTTCGATGAGACGGCTGTCGATTACGACCCCTTGAACTTCTTTCTTTTTATTTGCTTCTGAACCAAAATATTGACCACCACATGCGGTAGCGATATTTTCTAGGGTCATATGTTTCATAGATAATTACCTCACAATTTATTTGTATTTTTCCAAGGATTTTTCGATAATGGTTTCACAGAGTGTTTCGTAATCATATCCAGCGACCGCCGCTTCTTTTGGAAGGAGGCTAGCAGGAGTCATCCCTGGTAATGTGTTCACCTCTAGGCAGTATAACTTGCCGTCTTCGGTCAACAGAAAATCTGCGCGAGAATACACATCTAATTTTAGAGCCTTGCATGCTTTGATTGTGATTTCGTGCATTTGCGCCTCTACCTCAGGTGGGATATCAGCAGGACAAATCTCTTGACTTAGGTTTGATTGATATTTATTTGCGTAGTCAAAGAAGCCAGTTTTCGGTATGATTTCAATGACAGGCAATGCCTTGCCGTCGAGGTAACCACAGGCGAATTCACGTCCCTTGATATATTCTTCGATAATCAATTCGTCTTCTAGGGCAAATGACTGAGTGAGGGCCGCGCGGTATTCGTCTTCTGTATGACAGATGAATACGCCGATGCTTGAGCCACCAGAACATGGCTTCACTACGACTGGTAGGGAAAGCTGAAATTCTGCGAGTGCCTGATCTTCGTCTTTCTGATAGAGCCAGATTCCTTTAGGGGTAGGGACTTGATGGGCTTGGAATACTTGTTTCGTATAGCCTTTATCCATGGCAACAGCACTTCCGAGATAATTTGGACCAGTATACTTGATTCCCAATACGTCAAATGTGGCTTGAAGCTGGCCATTTTCACCGATTCCACCGTGGAGCCCAAAGAACGTAATGTCTGCCATTTTGCAGAGGTCGATGACATTTGGACCCACCATAGATGGAGATTGGTCGGGTCTTGATTTTTTGATCTGATCTAAATCAGGTGCAGTAGTGCTGATGCCCGCTGCAATACCTAGGTTCGCGTCTGGAAGGGAGAATACTTCTTCTAATTTGTCAGAGGAATAGTCGATTCCCATAAATAAGTCGATTAAAACAGCTTGATGACCACGACTTAATAGAGCGCGGCAGATGCTTGCCCCAGAAGTGAGAGAGACGTCGCGTTCCGTGCTCAGCCCTCCTGCTAATACAATTATTTTCATTATGATATAAGTCCTTTCATAGTTCGATGGTTTGATTATTTGATTGTTGGATGTCTGCTTACATTTCTGCTTACATTTCATCCGTTGTATTTAATGAGTCTAGCAATTCTTTTTTTGTCTGATACAGTTTTTGTGACAAGTCAACAAATACCTTATGAGGGTTCGATAAACGTTTGACCTCATCCCACAGAGTTGATTTCTCATGTTTACAATATGCAGCAATTTCCTGTACCGAAGGAGATTCGTAGACGCATTTTCCATTGATAAAGATCGGTTTTAGAAGCTCTCGGGTTTCAAATGTACCTCCTTTGAGCTTGGTCTTCTTCCATGTCTCAACAGGGTCAAATAGTAGCAAATCCTTATTCTCATCGATGACTTCATCAGCAAATGTAATCAAATCAGCTAGCATTTTTCCACTCTTTTTGTCGTAGATACGGAAAATGGTTTTATCTCCAGGATTTGTGATCTTCTCTGAGTTTTCAGATATTTTTATTTTTGGAACTAGAACTCCCTCTTTGTTTTGAATCGCAGCCAATTTATATACCCCACCAAAGGATGGGCAATCTTTTGAGGTGATCATATTGGTTCCTACCCCCCAAGCTGTTATGGCGGCATTTTGAATCTTCAGATCATGAATCAGATATTCGTCCAGATCATTTGATGCTGAAATATAGGCGGCGGAGTGCCCAGCTGCATCGAGCAGTTTACGCGCCTTCTTAGAAAGATATGCCAAGTCACCACTATCTAGACGAATTCCATAATTGGAGAAGTCCGGATCTTGCTCCTTCATCTCATTAAATACACGAATTGCATTTGGAACTCCTGATTTTATGGTGTCATAGGTGTCCACTAGTAAACAGCATGATTTCGGATATAGCTCGGCATAAGTCTTGAATGCAGTGTATTCATCCGAGAAACTCATGATCCAGCTATGGGCATGGGTCCCGCGGACGGGAACATCGAATAATCTCCCAGCAAGTACGTTAGAAGTACCGACGCAACCAGCGATGATGGCAGCACGCGCTCCATAGAGACCAGCATCTGGTCCTTGCGCACGTCTCAGTCCAAATTCGAGTACACCATCTCCATTTGCAGCGTGGACAACACGGGCTGTCTTGGTTGCGATGAGTGACTGATGATTGACGATGTTTAGCAATGCTGTTTCGATCAATTGAGCTTCCATAATCGGGGCAATCACCTTGATAATCGGTTCTTTTGGAAATACAACGGTTCCCTCTGGAATGGCATAGATATTTCCAGTGAAATGAAATCCTCCTAGGTACTGCAAGAATTCTTCGTTGAATATTTTCAAACTTCTCAGATAAGCCACATCATCATATGAGAAGTTGAGTTTTTTAATATAATCAATCGCTTGCTCTAAGCCAGCAGTAATGGAATATCCAGCTCCACAAGGATTACTTCTAAAAAATATATCGAACACGACGGTTTCATTTTCGGGACGATTAAAATATCCCTGCATCATCGTTAGTTCGTAGAAGTCAGTTAGTAATGTCAAGTCATACATAAATTCTATACCCCTTTACTCAAAATAATTGTTGCTTTTCAAAGTCACACTACGTGCTGCTGCAAAAAGTAACAAATCACGTCCATTTACAGTCGCCTTGTGGCGTCGGACGTGATTTATCATAAAATTCACGTACTAGCCCATCACTAATCAGCGGAGTGA
>CAYJFY010000013.1:0-52516 GCA_964369755.1 uncultured Lachnospiraceae bacterium | reverse complement strand
TAGCAGGAGCAACAGTTACTGCATCTGTAGTTGAAAACGGTAAGGGTAAAAAAGTAATCGTTTACAAATACAAGAGAAAATCTGGATACCATAAGAAAAATGGACACAGACAACAGTACACAGCAGTTAAAATTGAAAAAATCAATGCGTAATTTTTTTTGATGATTAGAAAGCAGGTGAATGATTTGATTCATATTAATGTATACATGAATATGAAGAAAGATTTTGTAGGGTTTTCTTCAAAAGGACATTCTGGTTATGCCGAACAAGGACATGATATTATATGTGCCGCCGCATCTGTATTGATGATTAATTCGACAAATGCGATAGAGAAATTCACAAGAGACGCATTCACACGCGTTGAAGATGACGAAGAGGGATATCTTGACTTTGAATTAAAGTGTGAACCTTCAGAAGTCACGAAGACAATATTAAAAACGATGGTACTTGGGTTAAAGTCCATCCAAGAACAGTATGATGAATATATCAGTTTATCAATTGAGGAGGTGTAAGCCATGATGAAATTAAATCTTCAATTTTTCGCTCATAAAAAAGGGGTTGGTTCTACTAAAAACGGTAGAGATTCTGAATCTAAGAGATTGGGCGCAAAAAGAGCAGACGGACAATTTGTAAAAGCCGGAAATATTTTATACAGACAACGCGGAACTAAGATTCACCCAGGTGTGAACGTAGGACGCGGAGGCGATGACACATTATTTGCATTAGTAGATGGTGTCGTTAGATTTGAAAGAAAAGGTAGAGATAAGAAACAAGTTTCTATCTACCCTGTAGCAGAATAAGATTAAAAAATTAAGGCTTCAAATCCGTGTGGTTTTGAAGCCTTCTTTTGATATATTAAGTATTAGAAAGGAAATATTATGTTTGCAGATAGAGCTAAAATCTTGATTCGATCTGGAAAAGGTGGCGATGGACATGCTAGCTTTCGTCGTGAACTCTACGTTCCAAACGGCGGTCCAGACGGAGGCGACGGTGGTCGTGGAGGCGATGTTGTATTCGAAGTAGATAAAGGGTTAAATACCTTGTCTGACTATCGTCACAAGCGAAAATTCCATGCTCAAGACGGAGAGCAGGGCGGTAAGAGAAAATGCCATGGAAAAGACGGAGAAGACATTATTTTAAAAGTGCCCGAGGGTACCGTTATCAAAGAAGTGAATTCTGGAAAAGTAATTGCAGATATGTCGTCTTCAAATCAACGACAAATAGTATTAAAAGGTGGACGTGGTGGACTTGGGAATCAGCATTTTGCAACTGCAACCATGCAAGTTCCTAAATTTGCTAAGCCAGGACAACCATCTCAGGAATTAGAGGTGCAATTGGAGTTAAAGGTAATTGCAGATGTTGGTTTATTAGGATTTCCAAATGTAGGTAAATCCACATTTTTATCCCGTGTAACCAATGCAACTCCTAAAATTGCAAATTATCACTTTACAACGATAAATCCTAACTTAGGTGTGGTTGATTTTCCAGACGGAGAAGGTGGTTTTGTAATTGCTGATATTCCAGGGTTGATTGAAGGTGCTTCCCAAGGAATAGGGCTTGGACATGAATTCTTACGCCATGTTGAGCGTACAAAATTATTGATTCATGTTGTCGATGCCTCAGGTTCTGAAGGTCGTGATCCGATTGAGGATATTTATAAGATTAACGAAGAATTGAAACAATATAATGAAAAAATTGCAGAACGTCCACAAGTAATTGCAGCCAATAAAACAGATTTGATTTATTCAGAGGATGAAAATCCAGTAGATAAAATTCGAAATGAATTTGAACCACAAGGATACAAAGTGTTTGCAATTTCTGGTGCAACAGGTGAGGGATTACAAGAGTTATTGAATTATGTACGAACTCAGTTACAACATCTAGATATTCCAGATATTGTTTTTGAGCAGGAATACTTCCCTGAAGAAGAGTTGATTTATGAGAATCTTCCGTATACAATAGAGATAGAAGATGGTATGTATGTGGTAGAAGGACCTAAGATAGAAAAGATGTTAGGATATACCAATTTGGATTCAGAAAAGGGATTTATATTCTTCCAAAATTTCTTGAAATCAACAGGCATTTTGGATGAACTGGTAGAAAAGGGAATTCAAGAAGGCGATACTGTACGTATGTACGGCTTACAATTCGATTATTATAAATAATTGATTAAGATAGGAGAATAAGTTTATGACAACGAAACAAAGAGCATATTTGAAAGGATTAGCTATGAAGTTAGAGCCAATCTTTCAGATAGGAAAGTCAAGTGTATCCCCTTCATTAATTGAGGCAGTGGATGAAGCTTTAACTGCACGTGAGTTGATAAAAATCAGTGTTTTAAAGAACTGTGCAGATGATCCAAAAGAATTGGGCTATATAATTGCAGAACGAACACGATCACAAGTTGTTCAAGTGATTGGGAAAAAGATTGTTTTGTATCGCGAAGGAAAAGATGATAAAAAGCAGATTGTATTACCCAAAGTTAAGATATAAAGTAGCGGGAGAGGGATGGTTACTGTAATGAAGATTGGAATTGTTGGGGGGACTTTTAACCCGATTCATTTAGGGCATTTAATGTTGGGAGAATACGCTTATGAAACTTATGGATTAGATGAAATATGGTTTCTTCCAAACGGGAATCCACCACATAAGAATTTGTTGGAAATATCCACAGAAACAAATGATAGAATAGCTATGGTCAATTTGGCGATTGCAAATACACCATACTTTAAATTAAATGAGTACGAGATGAACCGTGAGGAAGTTTCATATTCATATGAAACCATGAATTATTTTTCAAAAGAATATCCAAATCATGAGTTTTATTTTATCATTGGGACAGATTCCTTATTTCAATTAGATAAGTGGAGACATCCAGAGCGATTATTAAAACTTTGTACGATATTAGTTGCTTGTCGAACCAATATCACCTTAGAGAGCATTCTTGAGAAGATAAGAGATCTGAAATTGAAGTTTCATGCCAAGATAGAACTTCTAGAAATGCCGATTATGGAAGTTGCTTCTAGTGATATTCGAAGTAGAATCATAGAGGGGAAATCAATTAAGTATATTGTACCAGATGTTGTCGGACAATATATTATAAAGAATAATCTATATAAGACAAATACAATAGAACAAACAGGAGAGAAGCCAGCCATGGAATTGATTGAAATCCAAAATGAATTGCGAGAAAAGCTTAATCCTAGGAGGTATGAACATACCTTAGGTGTGATGTATACAGCTGCAGCACTCGCTATGCAAGAAAAAGTTGACATAGAATCGGCAATGCTTGCAGGGCTATTACACGATTGTGCAAAATGCATTCCCTACGAAACGCAATATAAGTTATGTGAGGAATATCAGATTGAGCTAACAACAATTGAAAAAGAAAATCCTGCACTGATTCATGCGAAACTAGGAGCTAGTCTAGCAAAACATGTATATGGAATCGATAATCCTGAGATTCTAGAAGCAATACGATATCATACAACAGGTCGACCTAAGATGACACCGCTTGAAAAAATATTATATCTTGCTGATGCCATTGAACCAGGACGTAAATATAAACATCTAAAGAAAATAAGATATCTAGCTTTCCATAATATAGACGAGAGCTTATATGAATTGTTAGCTGGAAGTGTATGGTATCTACAAAGCATCAATCGTGCAGTAGATGAGCTAACACAAAAGACATTTGAATATTATAAATCAAAACACCATAAATCAAGACATTATAAATCAAAAAGGAGGGATATAAATAATGAGCGACATAAACACAGCAAAAGAAATGGCTAAATTGGCTTACGAAGCATTAAGTGAGAAACAGGGTGAAGATATACGAATTATTGACATCACAGGTGTTTCCATCATCGCAGACTATTTTATCATTGCAAATGGAAGCAATGAAAATCAAGTAAAAGCATTAGTGGAAAACGTAATGGAAAAACTAGAAAAAGCAGGATTTGAAATAAAACAGCGTGAGGGTTATGGAACCGGAAGTTGGGTACTACTAGACTTTGGTGACATTATTGTTCATGTATTTGATAAAGAAAATCGTCTATTCTATAATCTAGAAAGAATATGGAGTGATGGGAAAGAAGTTAATCTATAAAGGTAAGGGGACAGGGCAGATATGAGTAAAAAACTCATCCTACCCCTGTCCCCTTTATTAAGACTACGGCAGATATGAGTTATAGTCTTGATAAAAGGGACATAGGTAGGGTAAGCGCTGCTTACATCTCCTATGTCCCTTTACCTTGTTAAAGAAACCGAAAGACACCAATTACCTTACCAAGAACGGTTGTTTCTTCAACAATAATCGGCGCCATATCGTCATTTTCAGGCTGCAGACGAATATGTCCATTTTCTTTGTAGAAAGTCTTTACTGTTGCACCGTCTTCAATGAGAGCAACAGCCATATCACCATTCTTAACTACATTTGTTTTCTGAACCAATACCATATCACCATCCAAGATTCCGGCATTGATCATGCTTTCTCCCTTAATTCTAAGCATAAAAGTTTCACTATTTGGCATAAATTCCATCGGAATAGGAAAGTAGTTCTCGATGCTTTCTTGAGCCAAAAGGGGCTCACCTGCAGCTACATTACCAATTAGTGGTACATTCACAACCTCACGCCGTGTTAAATTAAAGGTGTCATCTATAATCTCAATTGCCCTAGGTTTCGTAGGGTCTCGACGAATATATCCATTTTTTTCTAAGGTCTCCAAGTGAGAGTGTACAGATGAGGTAGATTTAAGATTCACTGCTTCACAGATCTCTCGAACTGCTGGTGGATATCCTCTACTTAAAATTTGTTCCTTTATATATTCTAAAACTTCACTTTGTTTTGCACTTATATTTCCATTTCCCATAGCATATTCCTTTCTGAACTATTACATCATAATTCTTGAAGATTTCTTATATTTGATATCATAGCATATTTGATAATAGAAAGCAATTATTATCGAACATATTTTCCGAACATATTTTCGATTTAACTATTGACAAACGTTTGTTCGAGTGCTATAATTCATTTAAAGAACAAATGTTTGGTTTGAGTGATGAGGGGAGAATACAGATATGATGAACAGGGAAAAAAACAAAGTAAATACAAAAAGAAGAGGAAATACAAATTCAGTATTTGTTATTTTAGGATTTTTAATATGTCTAGTTATTGTTAGTATTTCTGGATCTATCATGTCAGGTGCTTGCTCGAATAAGGAATCCGAGCAAGAAGCTTATCTATATTATCAGAACGTGGAACTCACATCAGAAGATACACTGTGGGATTTAGCAGAGACATATATGAATACATCGACTGCAAAAGAAACGAGGGATGCTGTAGAGGTTATCAAATCAGTAAATGCACTCAGCAATGATACAATTTACGCTGGTGATCAATTGGTCATTCCATTATCAACGAATGACAATACAGATATTATTTCAATTGCAAGTGCACAAGGACAATATTATTAAATTTTATGAAAGCATGTTTCTACCATAAAAGTAATGGTACTGAAGAGATATGCTTTCCCTTTGAAATACATCTATACGACAAATACTGATTTTTCAAATAGATATGGACATTTTGGAGGATAACTGTTATAATCAAACAAGAAACATCAGATTTAATAAATATAAGGTGGTATTATAAATATGGCTAAGAATAACCTTACTTATCATGAACAACTAAAGATTGACTACACACTTAGGCTAAGAAACCTATTGAAAACCTTACCTGGTTTTGCTAAGGATTACTTTCGTTCCATAGAACCTCGTTCTTCTGCAAAGACTAGAATTTCCTATGCATATGATATTCGAATTTTTTTTCATTTTTTGATTGAAAATAATCCTACATATAAGGACTATAAAATTACTGACTTCACATTAAATGACTTGGAGAAAATAACTGCATCTGATATCGAAGAATATCAAGAATATTTAAAGGTTTATGAATCTGATGGAAAACAAATTACGAACAATGAAAAAGGTCTTGCGAGAAAATTATCAGCCTTGAGGAGTTTCTATAAGTATTTCTATAAACATGAATTTATAAAGTATGATCCAACTGTATTAGTGGATATGCCAAAACTTCATGATAAAGCCATAGTACGACTCGATGTTGATGAAGTTGCGCTATTATTAGACTATGTTGAAAATTGTGGTGATCAACTTTCGGGACAGGCTGCTCTCTATTATGAAAAAACAAAATTAAGGGATATAGCAATCTTAACACTTCTATTAGGCACTGGGATTCGTGTTTCAGAATGTGTAGGCTTAGATATGGAAGACATTGATTTCAAAAATAATGGGATTAAAGTCACCAGAAAAGGTGGAAATGAAATGGTTGTTTATTTTGGTGATGAAGTTGAGCATGCATTGAAAAATTACCTATACAATAAGCGAAATGCGGTTACTACTGTTGTTGGTCATGAATCGGCTTTATTCCTATCGACTCAAAAAAAACGTATGGGAGTACAAGCTGTCGAGAATATGGTGAAAAAATATGCAAAACAAGTGACTCCAAATAAAAAAATAACTCCGCACAAATTGCGGAGCACTTATGGAACCTCACTATATAAGGAAACAGGTGATATCTACTTGGTTGCTGATGTACTTGGTCATAAAGATGTAAACACAACAAAAAAGCATTATGCTGCTATTGATGAAGACCGAAGACGCAAGGCTGCTAATATTGTAAAGCTTCGCCAGGACTAAGGTATATATCTATGATGATTCTATGATTCTTCTAACATGACAGTGAATGGACCATCGTTTATGAGGCTTACTTTCATTTCAGCTCCAAATATTCCTGTTTCCACAACTGGAACTTGCAGCTTTACCTTGTCCACGATCTGATTGAATAAATCTAGTGCCATATCAGGTGCCCCAGCTTCTGTGAAACTGGGGCGATTACCTTTTTTACAATTCGCGTATAATGTAAATTGCGATACCAACAATATAGAACCACCGACATCTGCTAATGAAAGATTTGTTTTTCCATTTTCATCATCAAAAATACGTAGTCCAACCATTTTTTTTATTAGTTTATCTGCTATCTCTTCTGTATCTGTATGTGAAATTCCAACAAGAACTAAATATCCTTTTGAAATACTCCCAACTATCTTTTCTTCTACTTCTACAGAAGCCTCATGTACTCGTTGAATTAGAAATTTCATATCTTAGATTTCTATACTCCTTTATTACGTGATATAATGCTTGGATTTTGTAATGATTTTCGTGTATTTACATATTGAATGATGGTATTAGCTGTCTCATTCATACCTAGTTTGGAACTATTGATACATAAATCATAGCTTTCTGAATCGCCCCATTTTTTACTGGTGTAATAATTATAATATGATGCGCGTTTTTTATCCGTTTTTAGTATAATTTCTTTTGCTTTTGCATGTGTCATGTCATACTTATGCGAAACCCTTCGGATTTTCTCCTCTAAATCGGCATAAATAAATATTTTATATGCATTTGGATAGTTTTCCAAGGCATAGTCAGCACAACGTCCGATTAATATACATGACTCTCGATCTGCTAGTTTCTTAATTGTATCATGTTGGGCCAAAAAAACCTTATGGTTGATTGGCATCTCATTATAGGTTCCAGCAGAATAGTTCATAGCATAGGTATCCATAACCAATGAATATAGGAAACTATGAGTTGGTTTTTCATCATGCATTTCAAAAAATTGCTCGCATAGTCCGCTCTCTTTGGATGCTTCCTTTAGCATTTCTTGATCATATAATTTAATGCCTAATCGCTCTGCTATCATATAACCAATCTCTTTTCCAGCACTTCCGTATTGACGTCCTATTGTAATAATTGTATTGTCACTCATATGCACCACGCCCCTTTTCAATTATTTTTATGCATTTATTATACTATACCATGATTTAAATGTATATATAATCATAATTTTTTTAACAATTTAGCAAAATATTCTGGAAGTGGAGCATCCACCTCGAGATATTCATGTGTTCTTGGGTGTTCAAATCCAATGGTTTTAGCATGCAGACATTGGCCATCTAACTTGAACTTAGATGCATGGTCTCCATAGACATCATCTCCTAAAATCGGGTGTCGTAAACTTGCAAAATGAACGCGAATTTGATGGGTTCGACCAGTTTCTAATTCACATTCTACATAAGTATGATTCAAGAATCGTTCCAAAACTTTATAATGTGTAACTGCAGGCTTTCCAGAAGTTTCGCTGACACACATTTTTTTGCGGTCGGTGGAATGTCTAGCGATATTGCCTTCTATCGTGCCGCAATCTTCTTCTAAATGTCCCTTAACAATGGCATGATATCGTCTCGTAATCTTATGTTCTTTTAGCAAATCAGCAACAAATTGATGCGAATTATCATTTTTGCATATAACAATCGATCCTGTAGTGTTTTTGTCGATTCGATGTACTATACCAGGTCGCATGATACCGTTTATGCCTGATAGACTATCCTTACAATAAAACATCACAGCATTGACTAGAGTTCCAGTGTAATGACCTGCTGCTGGGTGAACAACCATTCCCTTCGGTTTGTTGACAATTAGTAAATCTTCGTCCTCATAGAGAATGTCTAAAGGAATTTCTTCTGCTATAATATCTGGTTGCACTGCATCCGGAATATCAATTGTGACATTATCATTTTCTTTTAGAATAAAATTGGGCTTTACCAATTTATCGTTTACCATTACACATTTATCTTTAATTAATTTCTGTAAAAAAGACCGCGATATGTCATCAAATTTCATACTAAGAAACTTGTCAACTCGCAGTTCTTCTTCCGTTGTTACTATAAAATTATAATGTTCCATTAATTCACCTTGTCTATATCAGATTTTTTTAGTGGTCTTTTCAGTATGCAATTCCATAGAGTATCAAAATCACTTTCTTTATAATAGAATAAAATTAAGAGTGCAAAAATGATTGTAGATACTGTTACATAGATATCTGCTACATTGAAAATTGGGAAATCAATTAATTCAAAATAAAGAAAATCTACTACAAAATTATATAATACACGATCAATCATATTTCCAACAGCACCAGCAAATATGAAAATCATACAAATACGTAAAGGAATAAATTTTTTATCGACTGGAATGACAGCATATATATATATCATTACTATACAAATTATCGTTCCTGAAATAATAAAAAACAATTGCTGGTTCTGCATAATTCCAAAAGCAGCTCCTTTGTTTTCCAAATATTGCAAACGGAATACACTGTCGATAATGCTGATTCCATTGCTTCCTTTTAAGTAGTCTATGGCTAATAATTTCGTAATCTGATCTAATACAATTGCAAAGCTAATTAATATGATTCCCATGATTATAAGTTGTGCCTTATTTGTTTTTTTCATAATCAATGTACCTATCTCCTATCTTGTATATTGCTTGATTTCTACATATAATCGATCTTTTTTCGTTGTTCCTAGTGTGGATACAAATTGAAATTTCCCAAATCCACGAACTGATATTATATCATTATCTTGAATTTTATATGCGTTGGTTGTAATCAGTTTACCATTTACAAATACTTTTCCTGATTCAATATATCGTATGATTTTATTGCGTGCTTCTTTTAGAACAAGAGCAATTAAACTATCCAATCGCAATGAAGAAACAGTGCCTTGAATCATCTCATACTTCGGTTCTATTTGAAATTCACATGATTCCATTACTTCAATACGCACAGAGTTGTTCTTTATTTTACTTAGATTCTGCAATAGAAACTCTATCATATTATCGGCAACATACATGTAAGCAAAGCCATCATCTACTAAAATATCTCCTATTTTACCACGCTCTATTCCTAAATTTAAAGTGCTACCTAGGTAGTCTCGATGATTCAGCTTGTTTGCGAACTTCGGTGTAGCATTAGCGATTTTGATTACACGATATGGATAGTTTTTTTCACAACAAAAAGCATCAGGTAGGAATGCAACCATCTGACGCTCTGCATATTGATATCCACCAAATAATTCAAATGAAGTATATAATTCTCTTTTTGGAATTCTATATAATAAATCCTGTTCATTTAAATTTAAAAAATCGGTATAAGTAACTACATTTCGTTGATATGCCTTCTTAGACAGTTCAATGAAACGTTTTTGTAATAATTCTTCTTGCTTGTCCATAATTATTGCAAATTAAAAGCGGTGCTTCATAAGAGATTCTTCAACAGCTGCACTACCAAAAAGTTCTTGTAAATCTCCATCACTCGACACTCCTGCTGGAGTTACTAGAAAAATATAGCTAGATACTTTTTGAATATTTCCACCTAAAGCAAAGGCTGCACCATATGTAAAATCAAAAATACGCTGTCCGATTTCAATATCTAATCCTTCGATATTTAAAATGACTGTTCTGCGGTTGATTAATGTCTCACAGATTTCACGTCCATCCTCTACTGCAGTCGGACGAATCACTGCAACTGACATTTCTCCACGTCTTGAAGAAGCCGCTGATATTGGTGTCACCTTGTGATCGTAACCACGACCTTTTTGTTTTTTTGCTGGAAGCTCCTCGTACTCCTCGTCCTCTTCTACTGCTGATTTCTTTCTATTAAAGAATCCACCACGTTTTGATTTTTTTGTATCATAATCATCTTCATATTCATCAAACTCATCGTAATCATCATCAAATTCATCATCATATCCTGGATCCATTCCGATTACACTTAATAACTTTTCAAACATACTTATCACTCCTATTTTATCTTATAGATAATTCCTTCTTCCAAAAATTTCTGTTCCAACTCGTACCATGGTGGCACCTTCTTCAATTGCTATTTCAAAATCATTGGACATCCCCATAGAAAGAACACTCATACTAACATTATCAATGTTTTTGGCTTGAATGTCAACAAATAATTGCTTTAATTCTCTAAAATATACTCTATTTTCTTCAGAATTATCCACAAATGGTGCTACAGTCATCAAACCTATCAAACAAACGTTCGAGAAACTACTAAATTTCTGGGCTAAGTCAACTGCTTCTTCTGGTGTAAGTCCAAACTTACTCTCTTCGTGTGCAATGTTAACTTCTAATAAAACATCAATTACTCGATTGTTTTTCTCTGCCTCTTTTTCGATTTGCTCTAGTAAGCGTAATGAATCAACCGAATGAATGCAATGGATATAATCAGCAATATATTTCACCTTATTTCGTTGAAGATGTCCGATCATATGCCAGTGAATATCTTTTGCTAAAGCAGGGTGTTTTTCTTGCAATTCTTGAACTTTATTTTCTCCAAATTCACGTATTCCACATTGATAAGCTTCATCTACCGTTTCGATGGGCTTGGTCTTACTGACAGCAATCAATGTAACTTCATCTCTACTACGTCCCGCCCTATCGCAGGCTTTTTGAATTTTCTCTTCTATTTGACTTAAATTATCTTTTATCATTTTTTATCCTTCTCTATATTATACTTAAAAAGTAAGTTCACCATCCGACAATGTATCAGCGTATAGCGCAATATAATCATAATTTCTCAATCGTGTGCTACCTTGCTTTACAATACAGTATTCTTCACTTTGTGTCAAGATATCTACGGTTACCATTTCCGTATATCCTTTGTTATTGATATATACAACATCAAACTCTTTCGTTGCATTTACAGTAAATGGTTCTCCACCATTATTATGTGTAAGAACTGAACCTGACGGAAAGATATCTGTAGAGAGATAGAAATACTCTTCTCCCTTATTATATATTTTTGCTGAAAGTTCACTTGAATATTTATTTTCTTCATTGAAGAGATAGACACTGTTTCCGTCTTCTGATAAAAAATCAATTGGAATCTCATAGAAGGATTCTTTTGTAACGGATGTCAGTGGTAGTTTGAGTCCTTCTTCATCATCTAATACTAACTGAATTTCAAGATATCTTTCATTGGCATAGCGAACCATACCAGTATCAAATGTTATCTTTCCAAATTTTTGTTCTCCATTCTGTAGTGTAGAGAACTTTCCAGTCATAATTTTATTATCTTTTTCAAATTTCACATCTATTGTTTCAACATCAGCTAGCAATGTGGATTGGTCTTCATTGAGAAGAATATAGATGCTCCACTCTTCATCTGTTATCACTTTAAATGCCGGGTCTCCGGATTGAATTTCGGATCCATTTTGTATGTTTTTTGTTTGGTAATTTGTTTTATCAAAATGTTCAGCTGACAGTGTAGATTCCGTCACATCTTCATATCCATCAATCGTATAAGCAAGTATCCCATCCAAATTTGTTGTAGATAACTCACTAGCATTGAAGTATGTAGGCATTTCTTCAGCAGATGTCTCGTCTGAAAAACTAGCTGTACCGATAATATAGTTCAGTTCTTCTTTGAAACTATAAATTTCATAAAACTCATTTTCTTGAAAGGTATAATTAAAATTATAAATTTCAGATGCAATTTCCTCCTGTGTTACAGAAGGGAGTTCGAAATTTTCTGTTGGATTTATGCTTGCGTTTTGAGTTAACTCTGTAGAAGAAATTCCATAAATACCACTGTTCACTCGAACTTTTGAAGTTTCTGGGAATTGATAATATAGATAGCCGCTTCCAGATGAATAAAATATAGTTTCATCTCTGATAACTATTCCTTCATATGAATTATCATCTATGATGGAACCAATTCGTACTTCATATGTTGGAACATTTGGTGCAAAAAATTGAGAAATAATATTTCCAATAATATATATAAAAATCAATACAAATATAAGTATTTCCATACGAAATATTTTTTGTGGATTTTTTTTTCGATATTTTGATATATTGTCTATTTTCTTTTTTTTCAAAACATACTCCTTTAAGGTAATTTATTCAAGGCAGAACCATTGAGATAATTATATAATCGGCCTTGATATCTATTCTCTCCATCTAACTTTGCAAGAAATTCATCTTGTAATTTCCACCAACTACAGCTCCAGTTAGAGAACTCCATATCTTCTTTTGGAATTCGACTGAATAAACGCTCGATGATGATATCCGGATTTAGATGTTCAATAAAGGTTGCAAGACGCTCGAGGTATTCTTCCTTCGAGCAAATTTCAAAATCTCCATTCATATAATCATAACACATTTTAGAATTTTTCGCGATATACAATGAATGAATCTTCACGATATCAATTTTTAGAGCGGATAGAATTTTAGCTGTCTCAATGACATCAACCATATCATCCCCTGGAAGGTTTAGAATAATATGTGAACAAAGTGTCATATGAAATTGACGAATCATAAGAACAGCATCTATAAACTCTGCCAGTCCATGACCTCTATTTATTTGGTCTAGACTATGATAATTTGCTGTTTGTAATCCTAACTCAATGGTAATGTCCAACTTGTATTGATCTTGAATTTCTTTTAAAACCAATAAATAATCTTCTCGAATACAATCTGGTCTTGTGGAAATAGAAATCGCTACAATGTCTTCCACTCGTACTGCTTCCAATATTCGATCTCTAAAAAGGTCTAAAGGCATGAATGTATTGGTATAATTTTGAAAATATGCAATAAACTTGTGAGCATGATATTTCGTTATGATATGTTCTTTTGTTTTGTTTAGCTGCTCTGTAATCGAGATGTGATCAGACATTGATTCAAATCCCGTTCCAACTTCCGCACAAAAACTACACCCTGTATCTTGAATTCGATTCGGACATGAAATAGGCAAATTAATAGGAAGTTTATACACTTTTTCGCCGTAGATATCTTTTAGATAATTGGAGTATTTTTTATAAAACATAGGTTCTCTCCTTATAATTAGTATAATAATAATTTTTATGTCAATAATAACCTTAGAAAAGAAAAAGGAGGAAATATAGTCATGAAATGGTTTGACAATACATCACTAGCCCTTGTAATCGTAGGTGCAGTAAACTGGTTGCTAGTCGGACTTTTTAAGTTTGACTTGGTGGCATTCTTATTCGGTGATCTCTCTTTACTTTCAAGAATTGTTTATGCCATCATAGGAATTTGTGGATTATATCTAATCAGTCTATTTGGACGGATAAAATATATGGAATAATTTGATTCGGGGATATCTCTAACGGTTAGAGATATCCCCGAACAATTTATAAAATCCTTAGTATTCTGTAAGATTCATACATTCTACTAATGGAGTCATTTCTTCATATAATACCTCAGGTGCAATTGCCCCTAAAATCACAGAAATATATGGATTCCCTTCGGTGTCGTTCGTCAACAAAACTAGACAAGTACCCGCCAGTGAGGTGTATCCTGTTTTTCCACCAATGACCTGCACGTCCTCAGGCACTGCTGCTGTTCCCTTCTTATATCTAAGAGTAGCCATCCAGGTAACAGACTCCTCAATTCCATCATTATGTGTTACAATCGTAGAATATGAATCCTGAGCTAAAATTTCTAGAAATGCAGGATTCTTTATACATTCATTGAAAATCAAATATAAATCATAGGCCGAGGTATAATGATCATCATCGTGATATCCATGTGGATTTATAAAATTAGAGTTTGTTGCTCCCAATTTATTCGCTTCTTCGTTCATTAATGCTGCAAAATCATCAACACTGCCTGAGATATGTTCAGCAATTGCAACAGCAGCATCATTTCCAGATGCAAGCATCAATCCATTTACTAAGTCTCTCAACGTCAACTGATCTCCAACTCTTAAGTTGATTGTAGATGAATCAGAAGGCACAGCCACTGCCATCTCACTGACTGTGATCACATCATCTAAATTTCCATATTTCAAAGCAAGGTATGCTGTTAAAATCTTAGTTGTACTTGCAGGATATAATTCTTCATGGACTGAATCGGCATACAAAACACTTTTATTATTTACATCAAATAATCCAGCAGCATTGCATCTGCCATCGGCAGGAGTATATCCAGGATTTGAAATATTATCTTCGGCTACTGCCAATTCACATGCAAACAAGGTTCCTCTACCAAATTCTTGTGTTGAAAATGTTGACTCATAGTCGAGAACTAACACCTTCTCCTCTTCTGCGATAGCTACTCTTCCATATCCCATAAAACTTAGGGATAAAATCAGTGCTAACGAAGTTGTTTTTACTTTATTTATACATCTCACGCCAATCTAAATCTCCTCTATCCAATGCTAAAACTAATAATTCTGCTGTGGCAACATTGGTTGCCATCGGTATATTATGAATGTCACATAAACGTACGATGTCATTCACATCTGGTTCTGTCGATTTCGGTGTCAATGGATCTCTCAGAAAAATCAAACCATCGATTTGATTGCATTCAATTTGAGCTCCAAGTTGCTGATTTCCACCTAATGAACCTGTTAAGAATTTATGAATATTCAAATTGGTGACTTCTTCAATCAAACGACCTGTTGTCCCTGTTGCATATAATTCATGTCTACTTAAGATACCACGATAAGCAATACAAAAATTTTGCATCAGTACTTTTTTAGCATCATGTGCTACTAATCCAATATTCATTCCAATAATTTCCTTTCAGTGTTTTTTCTTTTGTAATCCAATATTTAAAACAATTCCGATTGCACAAAACATCGTTACAAGTGATGTTAAACCATAACTGACAAACGGTAAAGGGATTCCCGTATTTGGAAGTAAGCCTGTCGCTACCCCCATATTCATAAATGCTTGGAAACCAATTTGTGCTGCAATGCCATAACAAATAAGTTTTCCAGCAAAGATTTGACAACGTATTCCAATCAAAATACATTGCAACACTATTAATAATAACAGACTTATGACCATACAACAACCCATAAATCCTAATTCTTCACCAATAATTGCAAAAATAAAGTCGGTTTGAGGCTCTGAGATGAAATTTCCATTCTTAACAGATGTTGTAGTATTGTTATTCAACCCCTTACCTGTCAATTGTCCAGAAGCGATCGCAATCTTTCCATTTTCTTGTTGCCATACCCCATCATCATTCTCTTCAGGTTGCAACCAAGAAAGGATCCGATCTTGTTGATAACCGCGTAACAATACTTGATTTGGTTGAATGACATAGAATAGCAAACCAGCGAGCAATGGAATACCGACTAAAAGTATCAGTCCTATTTTTTTATAGCTAAAACCCGACATGTAGATCAAAGCACAAAAAACGACGATAATACTGAGACTTGTCGATAAGTCAGGTTGGGCCAGTATTAACCCTAATGGTACTAGCACGAATAAAGCCGCACGAAATACTAAGAAAAAACTATCAATATCTTCTTTTTTGTCCATAAAAAATTTTGCAAAAAATACAATCAACATAATTTTGACTATCTCTGAAGGCTGAAATTCTGTAAAACCCAAATCAATCCAACGCTTGGCACTGTTGTTTTCAACCCCCCATAACATAACAGCTAATAATAGAAGAATACCCATACCATACCATACCCAATGGTATTTTAGAATCCAATTAAAATCAATCAATGAAATTACAATCATTGCGATAACACCTATTATTAGTCCCATGAATTGTCGGTCTTGTACAGATTCTTTTGCGCTTCCAACAATGATTACACCAAAAATACTAAGTGCAATGACGGTTGCAATTAAAAACCAACTATAATTTTTTATACTATATCTTTTGAAATATTTCACTTGTTTTCTCCTGTGTATTTTATGTGTATATCTGATCGCGATAGCTTGAGTTCAAAATCATCTGCATGGATGGGGATGTACTTTGAGATCGTGGAATACAAATCCTCTCTTAACTGGGTTGTCATATCTGGAGTACAGTGCATACGATCGGAGGTTAGTAATTCCTGCAATCGTTTCTTTGCAATCGTTACAGAAGCTTGCTTGCCATAGAGAAACATAAAAGACACACCCTCCTATCTTGCTGCGAACATACTTGAAAAACGTGCTAGTACATTCGGTTTTTTATTCAAATCTAAAAACGGAACCTCTTCTCCTAATAATCGCTTGCATATATTTGTGTAAGCTTGTCCAGCACGAGATTCCATTCCAATTACAGACTCCCCTTGATTGGTGCCAATTACGACTTGTTCATCATCTGGAATAACACCTAAAAGCGGAATTGCCAGTATTTCACTCACATCATCTACCGACATCATATCTCCTCTTTTGACCATATCCATTCGAATTCGATTAATGATGAGATGATTATTCGCCACTTTAGCAGATTCTAATAGACCAATGATACGATCTGCATCACGAATTGCTGATACTTCTGGAGTCGTTACAATAATTGCTTTATCGGCTCCTGCTATCGCATTTTGAAATCCTTGTTCGATTCCAGCTGGACAGTCCAATAATACATAGTCGTACTCTTCTGCTAAATCCGCAGTTAATTTTTTCATTTGCTCAGGCGAAATAGCCGTCTTATCCTTTGTCTGTGCTGATGGGAGTAGATACAATTCTGGATATCGCTTGTCCCGAATAATCGCTTGTTTCGCACGACATTTTCCTTCAATTACATCAACAAGATTATAAACGATTCTGTTCTCCAACCCCATAACTACATCTAGATTTCTTAGACCCAAATCGGTGTCAACCACTAATACCTTCTTGTCATGTTGACTCAATGCCACGCCTAAGTTGGCAGTTGTAGTGGTCTTACCAACACCACCTTTTCCTGATGTTATTACAATTACTTCACCCATGTATTATCCTCCATTTCTAACAATTCCTAAGCATTTTACCACTATTTTTCTGCATAATCTGTCGCTTTGACACGACAGATTATATATTTTAATAAGCGAACCTTTCCCACTAGTCTCCGGCAATTGCTTCGCCTAGTGTACCCGCTTGACCAGTTATAACTTCTTGTTTGGTAGCTTCACCAAAATAATATTCCGTAATATCACGAGCAACTTCAGCGCTATAGGATGATGTATATCCATAAGTAATACGTACACTCACTGTGATTTCAGGATTTGTAGTTGGCGCATAGCCAGTGAATAATCCATGATTTGCTTTGTATTGATTGTGTTGGGCTGTACCAGTTTTTCCTGCTATGTCGATTCCTTCTAATTTAGAGAACGTAGCACTGTTATCAACCATTTGCTCCATCCCCTGATGAATCACATCCCAAGTATTTGCAGAAATCGTTTCAGCAACCGAGGCAACAGTGGCGTCAAACTCCTCCACTACATTGCCCTCACTATCCTTCAAGGAATCTAACAAAGTTAAATTGTAAACAGTACCTTCGTTTGCTACGGTATTTGTATACCTTGCTAATTGTACTGTACTATAGTTATGCGTTCCTTGACCAATGGCACTCGGTACAGATGCTGTATTGGAGATTTCAGGCTTTGTTTCTGAAATTTCAATTCCTGTTGTTTCACCTAATCCCAACATAGTTGCATATTGTTCCATCGTGCTAATTCCTAAATCACTAGAATAAGAAATGCTAGTTGTATTTCCTGTAGCATCATCCGTTCCGATTAACTCTCGATCTAAAAGACTGAGGCGATATCCTACTTCGTAAAAGAATACATTACAAGAATTTTGTATCGCACCAACTACATCTAGGGCACCATGTGCATGTGGATGGCTCCAACATTTGGGGTTTGGAAATACCTTCTCAAAAATACCAGAACAGTGAATAATCGTACTAGGAGTGATAACCCCCTCTGTTAATCCAGCTGCTGCTGTTACCATTTTGAATGTAGAACCCGGAGCAGTCTTCTCTTGAGTTGCGTGATTGTATAAAGGATCCGAGGAACTGTTTAATAAGTA
Source organism: uncultured Lachnospiraceae bacterium (assembly GCA_964369755.1). Taxonomy (GTDB): domain Bacteria; phylum Bacillota; class Clostridia; order Lachnospirales; family Lachnospiraceae; genus CAUPWF01. The sequence goes on along the minus strand of CAYJFY010000013.1, from coordinate 33,812 downwards.
ATTATAATATTCTGAATCTACTTCATTCGCAAGTTGATTATTATCATATCCTGGATAATCGACAATCGCTAGGGCGTCACCTGTATTTACATCTGTGATTACCACCGATCCCGTTGCTGGTTCAAGACCTAGTTGACCTGGAGTAAATTCAAGATTTTGAATCTTAAGCCTGAAAAAGTCATAAGCAGTCAAGTCGCCACTAATCAAACGTTCGTATTCTCCATCATCTGTTGGAAGTAGTTCTTGCTCATAAATAATGAGCGCAATTTGCATACCAGTCACACTTCCATCTTGAATCAATTTCTCATAGATTAACCGTTGGAATCCCGAATCTGTCAGTATTACATCATTTAAATAATTGATGATTGCACGATAAATCTCCTCGGTATCAGAATAAGAGGAATTGTCAGATTCATCGAAGTACTCTTCTAATTTTGTTGTATCGATCCAATTTTTAGAAATTGCATAATTCAAATACGTATAAATATTAATGCTTTCATCGCTGGCCCATTGTCGATATACTTCATCCGAAGTATCAATCTTATCTTTCAATAAGATAGTTCCCTTATCTCGAAGCAAGGTGTTTACCGTATACTGGATATAGGATTGATTAACCGAACTCAATTTACTATAACTACTAGCCTCTGGATCGTTGTAATAATTATTTACAAAATCGATGACAGTAGCTTGGTTTGTTTCATAAATTTCTTGGACAGCCTGTTCTGTTTCCCCTGCATCCTTATCTGAAAAATCTTTATAATCAATGATTGAATTTGAGATAAATGCATTATAGACATCTCCAATTGGAATCATAATTTCATCATTGCTCCCAACAGCACGATTATCAAATGTTAAAGTATTTTGAAGTTTTGATAACAAAATAGCAGCTATTTTTTCTTCTAAAACATCATATGCAACCTTTTGCAGCTCGCTGTCTATAGTAAGATACAAATCATTACCAGGGGCTGAATTTGTAGCACTTACTGAATCAATGACCTGCCCAAACGCATCTGTATAGATAATTTCTTCTCCATTGGTTCCTTGTAGATATGGATCCATTTCTTTTTCGACTCCAGATTTTCCCACACTATCTGTTGTGCTGTAGGTAGTATAACCCTCTTCTACATAATCATCATACTCTTCCTGAGAAATAGCACCTGTATATCCTAAGATAGAACCAAAATACATTCCATCATTATAAGCGCGATAACTTCCTTCTGCTATGGATACACCTTGCAATTCATTAGAACTTTCTTTGATCGCTGCAACAGTTTCTAGGCTTACATTGTTTGCAATATCCGTTGGAATGTATTTTTGATAACTCTTTAAACTCATTTCATAACGAATATTTATGATTTTTAAAACTGTCTCTTTGTCATATGATTCTTGATTTACACCATATCTCTTCTCATCACATAACATGTCCATCATCTCATCGGGTGTTATGCTTTTCTCCTCATCAGATAGTTCATCAATTAGAGGTTTTCCATAGATGTCCGCTATAAAACGAAGTCTTGTGGTTCCTTCTGAAGCACGAAACGCATAGTTTCCATCTTCATCGATGATGATTCCAAAATTATTGATAACAGAGTTCCCATTCTCCTCTATGATTTGAATTGCTGATAAAATGGTTTCTATTAGACTTTTATTTTTCTCAGCTGTCGAATCATAGTCACCATTGTCTTCGATGGTTACATCATAGGCCATTACATTATAAGCCAAAAGTTCCCCGTTTCGGTCATAGATATTTCCCCTGGTTCCCTCTGTAACAATTTCCTTTTGTATCGATAATGTATATTGTTCTAAATAAGTTTCCCCTTCCACAATCTGGAGTTGAAAGCAACGAAATACTAAGATTGCAAATAGAACAATCATGATAAGGGAGAGAAAGAATTCTCTTGCTCTAATTATTTTAATCAGTTGATATTTTATTTCATCAAACAATATGTTTTACACCTCGTTTTCCCTCTGTGTGAACCCATTGGTTAATCTTCCGTATCAATGGATAAGAAATAACCGCTAAAAATAGAGTATAAATAACTTCTGGCAAAATTATTTCAGTAAAATAAAGAGAAAAATTAAATTTTGCACGTAATAAAAATGATAATCCATACACGACAAGACCATAGATCAAGTCACTGATCCCAACCATAACCAATGGAAGTTTAATCTCATCATCATAGAATAGTCGCTGAAAACAACCATTGAAATAGCCGATCAACATATAGATCAAGGCATAATAACCCAACAACTCACCATAAAAGACATCAATTAAAAATCCGCAAAAAAAGCCAAGAAACATCCCGTCTTTCTTTCCGTTCATAAATCCAATGATGGAAGTAAACACTATCAATGCATTGGGTATAACCGATGCCAACTCTATATATTGAAAAATCGTTGTCTGTATCAAAAAAATAAGGACTGCTGTTAGATACAGGAATATTTTCTTGTGCTTCTTCTTCAAAAAAAACCTCACTTTACTCTTCTATTTCTTCCCCAGTTTCTTTTAAATCTGTAATAACCAATACCTCTTGTAACTGGCTAAAATCTACTGCTGGTGTAATGTAACCGGATTGAGTGAGCCCATTTGGATCTTCTTCTAATTTTGTGATAAATCCAATGGTGAGACCTTGAACATATTTATCACTAATATAAGAAGTTACCACAGGTTCGCCAATTTCAATTTCTGTTTCTTGCATTGGAAGCTGCTCGATATGAATGACGCCTTCATTAATCGAGGTTAAATCGCCTGTGACAATACAATTGTCTCCAGTGGATAAAACCATGGAGCCAATGCTACTATTATCGGCTATGATGGAGCGCACTGTGGCCCAATTATCACCGACTTTTGTAACGATTCCAACAAGTCCTGAACCTGCGATTACATTCATATCCACTGCTAGTCCATCTTTTGAACCCTTATCGATGGTAAACGAATGGAACCAGTTGCCTGCTTCTTTTGAAATTACTCTTGCAGCTACTTTTTCGTATTCACTAGAATTAGCGTCCAAATGGTAGAGTTCTTGAAGACGCTCCAACTCATATGAATTTTGTTCCAATCGGCTATTTTCAATAATTAAATTGTCCACTTGGCCTTGCAATTCTTCATTTTTTGTTCGAAGTTCTTCAAGGGTCTCAAAATTCTCAACAAAATCTCGCGCTAATAATCCAATACTATTGATTCCTTCTTGCATTGGAGAAATGGTATAACTTGCCACAAATTCAATTGGGCCAGATTCGGCATCTGTATACCAAGACAATAGCATAAAGGATAGCGATAAGATTGAAAGAATCAATAGCCAATATCTACTACGAAATGTTGATTGTTTTCTATTATTCATATTATTTTATCCACCTATAATTTCCTTCTGACATGGAGTAGGTAAATTTCTCCAAATCTTTTTTTTGATGCATGATTTTTGCCAAACCTAATACAGTACTCTGATCTGGTTTATCAGCAACATTTACAGGAATTTCAAGAGTTTTCGATAAGTACTCATCCATTCCGTCCATACAAGCCATTCCACCTGTAATATAGATCCCCTCTTCTAATATAATGCGAAGGAGATCAGGTGGTGTTCGATCTAAGAGTGAGCGAATTTCTTTTGCCCATTCCGAGAGAGACTCACGGATTGCTGCGCGAACCAAGCTGTAAGGGATTTCTTTGATTTGAGGAACTCCTAGCATAAGATTTCTCCCTGAAACTGGAATTTCTCCTTTTTCTTCATAATTGAATACACCAAATTCACGGCGTAGTTTCTCGGCCGTTGTTCTTCCAATTAAGAAATCATAATTGTTTTTTATCGCTGCTTGAATGGCATAATCAAAGTGATATCCTCCGCGCTTGATTAATTTATTCAATACGATACCACCGTAGGATAATACGGATAGTTCTGCTGTCTCAGCGCCAAGATTTGCGACAAATATTCCTACAGATTTTCCTATATTCAGCCCCATACCTAGGGCATCTGCTACCCCACGCTCTACTACTGTAACCTTTCTTGCACGAGCAGATGAATACATCATCAATTCATAAAATGCCCTCTTTTCAACTTCTGTTACATCCGACGGAATTGCAATCATATATTTGTAGGACTGAAGAAAACTTTTCTTCTGCTTAATTACACTACTTAATAGAAATTGCATATCGTTATATTTTGAGATTACACTCTCCTTCATAGGAAATACAATTTCGATATCGGCAGGTGTTCGCTCAAACATCTCATACGCCTCGTCGCCATATGCCACTACTTCATTTTTCCCTTGTATTGCTAGTGCATCCTTTACCTTTGTTACTTTTTTTGTGTTATCGTCATATATTTTTATCTCGTAAGTTCCGAGATCTAGTCCATATGTATTTTGGAACATAAATCTTCCTCTCCTGTTGTACATCTAATTTATGAAATCAATCCTTTTTCACAAAGACTGATATAGCAATTATTCCCAATTATAATATGATCCAACAAGGTGACCCCAATTAAATTACCCGCTTCATAAATTCGTTTGGTAACCAAAACATCTTCCTTGCTCGGTGTGGGGTCCCCACTTGGATGATTATGCAATATAATAATAGAAACTGCTTCTCTCTGCAAGGCCTCAATAAATAATTCACGTGGTGAAATAAGAGCCGCATTCACGGTTCCCTTTGAGATATTGGTTTCACCGATTAACCTTCCACGTCCATTTAACATCAATAATTTCATGTTTTCTTGATGATGATGACGCATATCTTCCATATAATACTGCGCAATACTCTCTGGGCTCTGAAATGAAACTCCATCTGAGATGCGTGCCTTTGCCAAGCGTTTCGCTAATTCAGAAATACAAAGAATTTGAATTGCTTTGACCTTCCCGACTCCTTTAAGTTTCATTAATTGTTGTAATGATAGGTGATGGATTGAAACCACCCCTTCAGACTCGCAGGTCTGGTATAGAATTTCATTTGCTAATTCTAATGCCGATTTTCCGCTTGTCCCTGTCCGTAAAATAACAGCTAGTAATTCTGCATCACTTAGAGAACTAGAACCACTCACCTCACATTTTTCATAAGGGCGTTCTAATTTTGGTATCATTTTCATAGTATTATTGTTAGCCATAATATAATAAAAACTCTCTCATCCGTTATCACAAACTTATGTTATTTTAACACAATTTAAAATGGGTGTACATAGAAAAGGTATTAATTTTTTGTGAAATCAGACTTCATTTCAAAAAGTATGTGGTTTGTATTTCCCTGAAATACTTTCAAACACTTTGATTCCATCTACAGCTGCTGAAGTAATTCCTCCTGCATATCCCGCTCCTTCTCCACATGGATACAATCCCTTCACTTCGCTCTCACAATCCTGATTTCGTGGAATCTTAACGGGAGATGAAGTGCGACTCTCTACACCCGATAGGATTGCATAATCAAAATCAAATCCTCTGATTTTTCTTCCAAAATTTTTGATTCCACTTTCCAAATCACGATTGATTGAAGGGGGAAAAATATCTCTTAAATTTCCAAACGAATATTCACCCTTCATTTGTGGAAGGTAATCCTTATAGATTCCCTTTCCTATTTTATTTTGACAAAAGTCTTTGAAATATTGAACCGGAATCTTTCCATTGCCACATCGGTGCGCAGTACGCTCTAATTGACGTTGAAAATACATACCACTCAATGGATGATTATGATGCGAGGTCTTCTCTGTGTCATTATTGTAGTCTTCAGGAGTTACCGTTACCACGATTGCACTATTTGCATGTTTTCCGTTACGTTTATGATAACTCATCCCATTCACAGCCAAATGATTCTCTTCTGAAGAAGCATTCACAACATATCCACCTGGACACATACAAAAACTATAGACGCCTCTACCTGAATCCAAATTTGTTGCCAGCTTATAAGAAGCAGGAGGTAGAAATTCATTCGACTCCATTCCATATTGAGACTGATCTATCATGTCTTGTGGATGTTCAATTCTTACTCCCACTGCAAATGATTTTGCTTCCATTGGAACCTTCTTCTCATGCAGCAGCTCGAAGGTATCTCTCGCACTATGGCCAATGGCAAGAACAACCACTTCAGATTCAAATACCTTCTCTTTGTTGACGATGATTTTTTCAATGCAAATATCACCATTGCTATCCTTTGTCGTATGAATATCTGTAACTTGGGATTTGAACTCAACACGACCACCCAATTCAATGATTTTGTTTCTAATATTTCGAACGACTTCTATGAGGATATCTGTCCCGATATGTGGTTTACTATCATATAGGATATTTTTGGGGGCACCATTTGCCACAAAAAGTTCGAGTACATAACGATTGCGTCCAAAGGCATCTTTTGTTCCAGTATTTAGTTTGCCATCAGAAAATGTTCCAGCGCCCCCCTCACCAAATTGCACATTGGAGTTTGCGCGAAGACGCCCTGTGTCCCAGAATTCCTGTACATCCTTCATTCGATCCTCAACAGAGGCACCACGTTCTAATAAGATTGGTTTATACCCATGCATAGCAAGTTGATATGCACATAGGAGACCTGAGGGACCTGATCCAATCACAATAGGAGGAACCTTCATCTGCTCCTCTCCCCTCGGTAAATAATCATATGATTTCTGTTGATAATAATCTAACATGCCTTGTGCAACTGCCTTTTTGTTTTTCTTTATAACACCCGACTCATTTATAACCTTTACCAAAAAGCTATAGATGATATAGACTTCAGGCTTCTTTCGTGCATCAATTGATTTTTTATCTATCTTCCATTCTAATAATTCTTGCATTGGAATCTTTAATTGTTTTAATATTGCATCAACCAAGGCTTTCTCTGTATGGTTATATCTTAATTTTACTTGTCTAATTACTAACATGTTTTCCCTCCTAAGTACTAGCTAGTGCTTTTTACTTGCTATTGTCTCTTCTATGGCATGAATTCCCACATGCATACCGCTCACCCATGCATGGTGCAGATTGTATCCGCCACAAATTCCATCGATATCTAAGATTTCACCTGCAAAATACAGTCCCTTGTGATAGATGGATTCATTCCATTCTGATATCTCATTCAGAGATATACCACCAGCAGTCACTTGAGATTTTTCAAATGAGTCAACTCCTTGGATTTCTACTTTAAATGTTTTTGCGATACGAGAGAGTTTTTTCAGTCGACCAGCATCCACATCGGAAATGCATTCCTCTTCATCGATTCGTGCAAGATACAAAAGTAAATCCACAACTTTGTCCTTCCACAATCCATTCGCAAACTCTCTAACCCTTCGCCCAGAAAAAAGTTGTTTTCTATTCATCAACCTTTCTTCTAATTCACTTAGAGTGTACTCGGGTGAAAAATCGATCAAAGCATAGCAAGCTATATGATATAACAATGCTTGCGATGCAATACGACTAATCTGAAAAACGGGAATTCCTGATATTCCAGTCTTTATAAATTGTAATTCTCCCTCATGTCTTGCAACCATTTTCTCTTCTACTACCATAGTAACAGACCCATGAATTCGGGTTCCAGACAATTTTGAAAATACTTTTCCACGTCCTTGTAGACTCACTAAAGCTGGTGAAAGCTTGTTGATGGTATGTTTTGTTGCAGTTAATAAATTAGTGGTATACATATTAATATTATGTATACCACTTTTACTTCCACATGTTACAATTGCCCTATCAAAGTCTTCGCTTTCATTCTCCCATGACAAAGAAAATCCCGAATGATCTAATGGTCGAATATTAGATATCATAGTATCTATTTTATATCGTATATTCAAGTGTTCTATCTCATATTGCAAAGCATTTCTAATGGTTGATGCCTGCTCCGTACTAGGATAGACATAACCTCCTTTATCAATGGTTGATACGCCGATCGACTGAAAAAAATCCAATACTTCTGATAGAGGATATTTTTGTAATAATGTCGCAATATAATCTTCCCTATCACAATAATAGGCATCTTGATTCATATTTAAGTTCGTCAAATTACAGCGACCATTTCCAGTCGCTAGTATTTTTTTCCCTAGAATATTTTGGCTTTCAAATATTGTGACATCACCACCGCATCTTGCAATCATAATTGCGGCAACTAAACCTGAGGCACCTCCACCGATTATTGCTATTTTATTTTTCATAGTTTCACGATTCCTTTTCTAACCAAATACTCCAAACTCATCAAACATCCTAGTTTTGCATGTGGCCAGGTCAATCCCCCTTGGAAAAAAGCGGCATATGGAGGTTTGATCGGACCATCTGCACTAAGTTCAATAGAAGAACCTTGCACAAAAGCACCTGCAGCCATAATCACATCACTATCATATCCAGGCATAGCCCATGGTTCGGGAGTTACATAACTGTCTACAGGGGCAGCAGCTTGTATTCCTTGACAAAATGCAATGACACCTTCCCCACTTCCAAATTCTACAGCTTGTATGATGTCATTTCTTGATTCTGCCCCGTTTGGTACGACTGGAAATCCCAGTGATTCATAGATATTTGCAGCTAAAATCGCACCCTTTAGAGCGGCAGCTACTACAGTCGGTGCAAGAAATAATCCTTGATAGAACGACTGCATAATGCCTAAAGATGCTCCTACTTCTCGCCCCAATCCTGGTGCAGTGAGTCGATAGCCACATCGTGCAATCAACTCTTCTTTTCCAGCAATATATCCTCCTGTTGGACTTAATCCTCCTCCTGGATTTTTTATTAAGGAACCAACAACCAAATCAGCACCTACATCACTAGGTTCTACTGTGTCTACGAATTCTCCATAACAATTGTCTACCATACAGATTACAGATGGGTCAATTGCTTTTACAAATGAGATGAGCTCGCCGATTTGTTTCACCGAGAAGCTCGGTCTAGTTTGATAACCTTTGGAACGCTGAATGGTAACTACTTTTGGCTTCTCTTTCATCGCTACACGAATATTTTCATAGTCAAAATCACCATTTGGTAATAAATCAACTTGGCGATACCTCACTCCATATTCTGCAAGGGAACCAATGGATTCCCTGATTCCAATCACTTCCTCCAGTGTATCATAGGGTTTTCCAACTGGTGAAAATAATAGGTCTCCCGGCTTCAATATTGCAGATAATGTCAACGAAAGAGCATGTGTTCCACAGGTGATCTGTGGACGAACTAAAGCTGCTTCTGTATGAAATACGTCCGAATAAACTGATTCTAGTGTATCACGCCCTGTATCATTATACCCATATCCACTAGCATAGTGGAAGCAAGATTCATTCACTCTATTTTTCTGCATTGCATGAATTACTTTTAGTTGATTATACTCTGCAATTTCATCGATGTTTTTAAAGCGCTCTTCCAATGCTTGTAGTTTCGTTTCTGCAAATTGCACAACTTCACATCTAATTCCTAATTCTTGATATAATGTTTCACTTATCATGTTATAAGCCCACTTTCTTTTAATTTATCTATCATAAATTCTAATATCTGATTTTCATCATATTGAAATTCATCTTTTCCTACCCATATTACATCGCGTTCACGTTTAAACCATGTGAGTTGTCGTTTTGCAAAATGTCTCGTATCACGTTTTAAGATATAAACTGCTTCCTCTATGCTAATTTTATCTGTAAAATAATCAAAAAATTCTTTATACCCCAATCCCTGCATGGATACGAGTTCTCTTCCATAACCTTGTTCGATTAGTTGCTGCACTTCTTGGAGCAGTCCAGCTTCCATCATCTGATCCACTCTCTGATCGATGCGCTGATAAAGGCGTTCTCTCTTATCATTCAATACGAAATAGCTGAAATGATAAGGCGATGATTTTTCCCGTTCTTTTTTATTGTGTTCGGATATCTTCTCCCCAGTTTCATAATAATATTCGATTGCTCGAATGACACGTTTTACATTGTTTTCATGTATTTCCGTGGCTGATTCCTCATCGATTTCTTTTAATAGATTGTGCAGGTAGGTACTTCCTCTTTCCCTTGCGATCTGTTCTAATTCTTCCCGATGTTCATGGGATTCCGTTTTCTTAAAATCAATATCGTAGAGCAAGGCTTGAATATAAAACCCAGTGCCACCAACGATGATGGGAATCTTTCCTCTCTCATAGATTCCAGACATTGCCTCTTTGGCCAATTTTTGAAACATTGCAACATGAAATTCCTCATCTGGGTCTAGAATGTCAATCAGATGATGTGGAATACCATCCATCTCTTGTTCACTGATCTTAGCGGTTCCAATATTCATCTTCCTGTATACCTGCATCGAATCAGCAGAGATCACTTCACCACCTACGCGCTTAGCCAAAGCGATGGATAAGGATGTCTTACCGACTGAAGTTGGTCCTGTTAGTATGATGATTGGTTTTTTATTATTTTCTATATTCTCCATAAATTACAAAATCCTCTTGAATTTTTTCTCCATTTCTTTTTTTGACATGGATACTATGGTGGGTCTACCATGTGGACAATGAAATGGATTCTCGAGTCCTAGTAGATCCTCTATTAACTGTTCCACCTCACGCATGGACAAACCTTGATTGCCTTTTACCGCTGCTTTGCAGGATGTAGAAGCTATTTTTTCCAAGATTAGAGTTGATGGTAGACGACTCTGCAAATTCTCTGATAGTTGATCTAACATATCAATAAATAGTTCTTTTTTATCAATCGAATACAGATTGTCAGGAACTCCACGTATGGCATAGGAATCTCCTCCAAATTCTTCCAATTCAAATCCTAAAGAGGTGAATTCTGTGATATACGTCTCTAATAAATTTTTTTCCTGCATTGTGAGATGTAATATCATCGGTGGACTCAAGTATTGGGTTGTTACTTCTTTGTTCTTTAAGTTATTTAAGGTTCTCTCATATAGCACTTTTTCATGTGCTGCATGTTGGTCGATAATATAAAGTTGCTCTTCATATTCAATCAACCAATAAGTTAAAAACACCTGTCCGATAAGACGAAACTCAAGTTTTCGTTGTTCGCTTATAAAAACTTCTTCAAAAAAAGACAATTGTTTTGTCTCTTCCACAGGTTTTATTTTTTCTATAGAGTTTGTTTCCTCTAAAGACTTTGGTTTTTCTATAGGTTTTACCTCAGGAACCTCAGGCTGATGAAAACTATGAACTCTCTGCTTCATCTTCTCCATAAAATAATCTAATTTCTTGTTCTCCTGAGATTGATTATACATTGTAGTTTCTCTAATGACCGAACTCTCGTTTGATTGATTCATGATCGGAACTTTTGAAACTTTCTCAATTTGAACGTTCTCTATTGGAACTTTCTCAATTTGAACTTTTTTTGGGGGAACATCGTTTTTCGGCTCAGAAATCGTGACCTGTGGAATTAAATCTCTTTGGGCGAGTGCATCTGTTATTGTCTGAAAGATGGAATCATACAATTTTTTTGATTCTTGAAATCTAACTTCCATCTTGGTCGGATGCACATTTACATCAACCAATTCCCCATCAATTTCTAAATGTAAAACTGTAAAGGGATAGCGATGTTGCATGGTATATCCCTTATAGGCATTTTCTACTGCTAATGAAATTTCATGACTCTTTATATATCGACCATTGATAAAGTAATGTTGATAATTTCTATTTCCTCTAGAAATTATGGGTTTTGCGATATATCCACTTATTTTTACTTGAGAAGCTTCCACATCTACTTTAATAAGGTTTTGAGCAATTTCTCTTCCATAGAGTCGATAGATGACATCCTTTAAATCATTGTTTCCAGAAGTGTGCAACTTCGTGTTCCCATTATTGATAAATTGAAATGAGATTTCAGGATGAGATAAGGACAATCGTAGCAACAAATCATATACATGCCCAGCTTCGGTAACTACGGATTTCAAAAACTTTCTACGTACAGGCACATTGTAGAATAATTGACGAACTAAAAATGTAGTTCCATCATTTACTGCCGCATCATCTAGAGAAACTTCTCTCCCACCATGGATTTCATATTGACTTCCAATCTCATCCTCACGTCGCTTTGTCAGTAGCGTAACCTGAGAAACCGCTGCAATACTAGATAAAGCCTCTCCTCGAAAACCTAGAGAACGAATGTGATCTAAATCTTGAATGCTGTGAATCTTACTCGTAGAATGACGTAAAAATGCTTTTTGCAAATCAGGGCGTTCCATTCCAACACCATTATCTGTAACTCGAATAAAGGCAATTCCGCCTTCTTTGATTTCTACTGTAATTACACTTGCCTTGGCATCAATTGCATTTTCTACAAGTTCTTTTACTACAGAGGCAGGTCGTTCTACCACCTCCCCTGCCGCAATCTTATCTATCGTTATCTGATCTAATAATTCAATAATTGGCATATTTTTGCACTATCTCCTACCATTGATTCTTTAATTTACTCTGTAGACCGCTGATGATATTTAACGCCTCAAGAGGAGTTAATGTAGCAATTTCAATCTCTAGTAATTCCTTTAGGACATCTTCTTCCTTGACCGTATCGGATAATACCATTTGTGCCAAATCCACTTCATCTAAAGGTTTATGACGCTTTTTTTTATCAACATCAAGGGCGTTCATATCCTTGATTTTATTGCTGATATCTGCATCATTTAATTCGCTTGCAATTTCTTTTGCACGCTGAATCACTTCATCGGGTACTCCAGCCAGCTTTGCAACTTGTATTCCGTAACTTTGATCTGCACCACCTTTGATGATCTTGCGAAGGAATACGATATCATCTCCCTTTTCTTTGACTGCAATACAATAGTTACTTACCCCTTGTATAATGCCCTCCAATTCTGTCAATTCGTGGTAATGGGTGGCAAACAAAGTCTTTGCTCCAATTAGCTTTAGGTTACTGATATATTCAACAACTGCCCACGCGATAGATAGACCGTCGAAGGTACTCGTACCGCGTCCAATTTCATCCAAAATCAACAAGCTTTTTCTCGTTGCATTTCTTAGAATATTGGCAACTTCTGTCATCTCCACCATGAAGGTACTTTGACCAGATGCTAAATCATCGGAGGCTCCCACTCTTGTGAAAATACGATCAACCACACTGATATTGGCTTTACTTGCTGGAACAAAAGCTCCGATTTGAGCCATAAGCACAATGAGCGCAGTCTGTCTCATATAGGTAGACTTCCCAGCCATATTCGGTCCTGTTATAATAGAGATTCTCTGTTTTTTATCATCTAAATAAGTATCATTGGAGATGAACATATCGTTTGGAATCATCTTCTCTACAACAGGATGACGACCTCCTTTGATATCGATCACACCATTTTCATTCAATTTTGGTCTTATAAATTGATTTCGCTCTGCAACATAGGCCAAAGATGCCAATACATCTAGGGTTGCTATTTTCTTAGCAGTTTCTTGTACACGTATTACCTCGTTAGACAATTGAGTTCTCAATGCACAGAATAGTTCGTATTCCAAAGCATATAATTTGTCCTCCGCACCTAAAATGGTGTCCTCTAATTCTTTTAATTCTGGAATAATATAACGTTCCGCATTTGCTAATGTTTGTTTTCTCTGATAATGTTCTGGTACAAGGTTTTGATAAGAGTTCGTCACTTCTAAATAATAGCCAAACACTTTATTGTATTTGATCTTTAGATTTTTAATTCCTGTTTTTTCACGCTCTTCATCTTCTAGTTTAGCAAGCCATTCTTTTCCCTCTGATTTTGCTAAGCGTAATCGGTCTACTTCAGCGTGATATCCTGTTTTGATGATGCCACCCTCTCTTACTCCAAGTGGAGGTTCATCCATAATTGCCGCCTCAATCCAAGTATTCATATCTCCTAAATCGTCGAAATCCATGTACATATCTGCAATCAGCATGGATTTCAAGTCAGAAAGAATACACTTGATATGCGGAAGCATCTGTAGGGAAGTTTGAAATGCCTTTAAATCACGTGGGTTTGCCGATTGATAGGTGATTCGACCAATGAGTCGCTCTAAGTCATAGATTGGATTCAGGTACTCTCTTAATTCCTCGCGAAAAATGGCTTGCGTTTTTAATTCATCTACAGCGTCAAGTCTCTGTTCTATCTGGTATTTATCGATAAGCGGCTGTTCTATGTACTTACGAAGAAGTCTTCCTCCCATTGCGGTTTTTGTTTTGTCTAGTACCCACAGAAGAGATCCACGTTTTTGTTTTTCTCTTAGTGTTTCGCAAAGCTCTAGATTTCTTCTCGTAGAACTATCTAGCAACATATAGGTTCCTGCATTGTAACAAGTAAGCTTTGTGATATGATTCAGAGAAGTTTTCTGTGTTTCATAGAGGTATTGTAACAACCCACCTGCGGCTAAGGTTCCGACTTCAAAATCTATGATTCCTAGTCCTTCTAGCGCTTTGACTTGAAAATGACGCATCAAGATGTCTTTGGCACCATTCTCATCAAAATACCAAGCATCTAAGGAATATACGGCAATGTTTAGACGTGCTTTTATATCATCTAAGCTGATTCCACTCACAAAGAAAGCTTCATTGCATACGATTTCAACTGGAGAGAATTTTGTAATTTCATCCATTAATTTGATTTCATTTTCAACCTCGTGTAACAAGAATTCCCCTGTTGATAAATCCGCAATTGCTAGCCCAAATCCGTCATCCACATAGACGATACTCATAAGATAGTTATTCTTAGATTCTTCTAATGTGTTGATGTTGAGATTGGTTCCTGGGGTCACAATACGAACGACTTCTCTCTTCACTAGACCCTTGCCAGCTGTTGCGCTCTCCATCTGCTCGCAGATTGCTACTTTATAACCTTTGGAAACTAATTTATTCAGATAGGACTCCACCGCATGAAAAGGCACACCACACATGGGTGCCCTTTCTTCTAGTCCACAATTCTTCCCCGTTAATGTAATTTCTAATTCACGCGACGCAGTCAGTGCATCTTCAAAAAACATCTCATAGAAATCTCCTAAGCGATAAAATAGGATACAATCGCCATGTTCTTTCTTTGTTTCCATATATTGTTGCATCATAGGGGTTAATTCAGCCAATTTCTTTCTCCTTTGTATCACATATAAACTTTATTTATTGATCTTTCCCAGATAGTAGAATCCCTTACACTCAAGAAGTTCTACAGATCGGATACTTCCAACCATACTCTCATCCCCTGGGAAATGAACGAGAATATTATTACTTAGTCTTCCAGTCACAAGACTTGCATCTTGATCATTTACAGATTCTACTAGTACATCTTCAACTGCCCCTGTATGTACAGAGACTACTTCAGCAGATATTCTCTGCACGGTTTGCAATAAACGATCAAATCGATGTTTCACCACATCTTCTGCTACTTGTCCTTCCATCGTGGCAGCAGGCGTGCCCGTCCGCTTAGAATAAATAAAGGTAAATGCACTATCAAATCTTACCTTCTCCACGACATCCAATGTTTCCAAGAAATCCTCTTCCGTCTCACCAGGAAACCCTACAATAATATCTGTTGTCAGTGATATATTTGGTATTTTATCTTTGATTTTATTTGCTAAAGTTAAATACTCTTCTTTCGTATATACACGATTCATTTTTTCCAAGATTGATGTACTTCCTGATTGCAATGGAAGATGTAGATGTCTACATATTTTCTTTGAATCCGCCATAACTTGAATCAACTCATCGGATAAATCCTTGGGATGAGAGGTCATAAATCGAACTCTTTTTAGTCCCTCGATTTCCTCTACACGACGCAATAATTCAGCAAAATTAATCTCATGATCCAATCCTTTTCCATAGGAATTCACATTTTGTCCTAGCAGCATAACTTCCACTACACCATCATCTACCAATCGTTTTATTTCAGCTACGATGTCCTCTGGTTTACGACTTCTCTCTCTTCCGCGAACATAAGGAACTATGCAATAACTGCAAAAGTTATTGCAACCAAATGTAATGTTAACGCCTGATTTAAAAGAGAATTTACGTTCACTCGGCAAATCTTCTACAATCTGATCGGTATCCTTCCAGATATCAATTACCATTCGTTCCGATTCTAAACGTGTATAAATTAATTCAGCAAATTTGTAGATATTATGAGTCCCAAAGATGAGGTCGACAAAACGATAACTAGTCTTTAATTTCTCAACCACCTCTGGCTCTTGCATCATACAGCCGCACAAACCAATTAACATATTAGGATTTTTCTTCTTATATCGACTTAATTGTCCAAGCCGTCCATAAACTCTTAAATTAGCATTCTCACGAACGGTGCAAGTATTATAAATAACAAAATCCGCTTTCTCGTCCTGTATTTCTATGTAGCCAATCTCCTCAAGGATTCCAACAAGTTTTTCAGAATCTCTAGCATTCATCTGACAGCCAAATGTTGTAACGCAAAAAGTAAGGGGGCGACCTAATTGTTCTGTTAGTTCAGCCACCTTCTTCTTCGCCTTCTTCATATAATAATACTGTCTCTCTGGTTCCTGAGTGGGAATAGTCCCCTCTATATCTATTTCTGTATTTCTATTTAATTCTTCTTTCATTTCTGTACCTCTAAATAAATTGATTTTGTAAGTCGTTATAAAAATAACCTATTTGTTTCATATCATCTTCTAACTTCTGCTGTTGTAACTGTAAATCATCACAACATTCTTGCAAACTATGATATCTATCACGTAATCGAGTGTTGATAAAACTTAACAACATAACTGGGTTTTGTGGTATTTGACTCATTCTATTATTCTACTTTCTGTAATTATTTTATGAAATTCTATATCATGGGCTTCACGAGGTAACTGGAAATATTCTTGCATATCAAATGCTAGTCCAATTCGATAAAATAAAGGATTTCTCTGAAAAAAACGATCATAGAATCCTTTGCCATACCCCATCCGATTCTTATCCAAATCAAAAGCAACACAAGGAACAATGACACATACAGGCATATCCAGCTTTATCTTCTCGCTATCGCTTCTAGGTTCAAGAACTCCAAAGCTTCCAGTTTCCAATTTAGAAAAATCTGAAAATGAATAAAAATTAATTTCATTTCCTTCTATTTTAGGAATCCCGACTGTTTTCTGATTGCATAGACAATATTCTATCACACTCTTTGTTTGTACCTCGTTACGAAAGTCCATATATACAAGTACTGTTTGTGCAAGATTGAATTCAGTTTGCATAATTAAATTATTGTAAACCAAATCACTTTTTTGTTTTACTGATTCAGGTAATAATTCGATTCTTTTTGACAGAATCTCTCTTCTAATTTTTTTCTTTTCCAAATTTTTCACCTAAATTTGTCTGTGTGCCATCATCTTCTTGGATAACAATATTATCTAATTGACCTCTCAAATTACGTCGGACATTGGCTACATAGTCCTTTCTGAGCCTTGCTTGTTCCTCTTTCTCAGCTTCTGTCAATCCTTCATTTTTCGATTTATGATAAAGTTCATTGATTCGTTTGATATTATCTTCTAACATTAAAAAATTCCTTTCTTATCTTTCGCTTTTAACTCTTTTTCTATCACTCCTTATATTACAACAAATATAGCTAGAAGTCTACTGATACTTCACGGATTAGCTAGAATAATTCTCTAGAAATGCGTAGAGTTCTTTCGTTGTTTTTATATAGATACCGCTAATTAAATCCGCTTGCATTTGAGTATCCAAATCATCCACTAGTATGCTAGTATGCTCGAATACTGTTTTTCCATCATAGAGATAGACCATAACAAATTCTCCATATTGTTTTAGCAGATACCCTTCTTTTAATTCTTCCTCTTCTACTATTTCTGTACTTGGATTTAGAATCTTACTTTCATTTGCTGCAATACTTTCGGTTTCCGCTTCTATCGGTGACACCTGACTTAAATCTGTATCAGAGGTTTGATTCACAAGCAAAAGTGTATACATTAACAGGACACCAAATATAAGCGTAAGACTAAAATAATAGATACCGTATTTAAGATTCATCATATATAAATCTCCTTTTTGATTACAGTATCTACTAAATTTAGATTTTTATTCAATTAATTACTAATCAATCATGTCAGCATGTAAGATACGCATTTTACGTAGTATACCTGCTATCTTAGCACCCTTTGGCATCTCATATAAATCTTTCTCGGTCACTCCACCTAAGACTACCATTAATAGCCCATACATTAAAATTGCTAATATAAATACTAAAAGAGTGGCAAGGATTTGCGGCATAAATAATTCAAATAAATGAATTAAAATCAATGCAATTGTTCCCATGATAAGCGATGATACAGCTGGTATGATAAAGGTTTTCTTTTTTTCTTGTCGAAATCTTAGTCGCTTTTTCAATGCCAGAGAATTTAATATGCACATTAGCAGGGAAAACACAATATTGCTAGCTATCACAGCATAAATTCCCCATTTAAAAACACCCAACATCAAATATAATGCAAGTAGATGAACCACCAATGAAATTGCTGCATTTCGAAGTGGAATCGCCATATGATCTGTTGCTTGTAAAATAGCATTGCTTACGGTAGATAAACAATAACATACTACCGAAACAGATCCCAATGCCATAATAAGGGCTGATGTGGTTCTCGAATCACCAAATAATAAAATCAATATCGGCGAACCTAACATGAGAAAGGCAACAGCGCAAGGGATTCCTATAATCATAGACAATCGTATTGCCAAGTTGATTTTCTTATGTGCTTCTTTTCTATTTTTTGCAGCAACTGCCGCTGCTATGCTTGGAATTACAGCTGTTGCAAATGCATTGGTTACTCCCAATGGAACATTTTGTAGCACTCTAAATTTCCCCGTATAAATTCCCCATAAGGAAAGATATTCTGCTTCGCTATACCCTTGAGCTAACATCAAGTTATTGTATATCCCTTGATCTAATACCGTACTAATATTATAAACTGCCGTACTGAGCACTACGGGGATGATGGTTAAGAACAATACTTTATAAATATTAGAATAGGACTCAACTTCAACATCATGTTCTCTAGCCAATTGTTTCTTTAGCATTGGGCGATAGGCAACAAATATTAAAGTCATAAATGCAAGTGCAAAAAAAGCTCCTACAACTGTTCCAAGGGTTCCTCCAGCAGCACCATAGGCTGGACCTAAGAGTGTTGTTGCCTCAGCGTCAACAACTTCTGCTCCCATTTGAAATAATATGCTTGCTGCTACAATGCTAACAATTGCATTTACAACCTGTTCTAAAACTTGAGAGATTGCAGTTGGTATTGTTGTTCCAATCCCTTGGCAATATCCGCGAATAACTCCTAAGACTGCAACAATAAACAAGCAAGGTGCAAGTACCTTTAACGCATAAGAACTTAAGGGTGCCTTCATAATTGTATCCGCAATAAATTCAGCTTGCAAAAAAACGAGAATTGCAATTAGTGCACCGACTAGAATGGAGAAAACCATCGCTCCCTTCCATACACGATATGCATTCGTCAACTCTCTTTTAGCAACCCGAATCGATACTAATTTTGAAACAGCAAGTGGCAGACTGTAGGAAGACAACAGCAAAGCAATGCTGTAGACTTCAAAAGCCACACTATATAATGCATTTCCCTCATCACCAATGATATTGGTTAATGGAATCCTATATATTAACCCAATAACCCTCACAAGAACAGATGCGCCTGCAAGAATTGTTCCTTGCACAACAAATCCACTTCTTTTTTTTCCTCTAGAATGACTCATGTCCCTTATTCCTTATTTGTATTTTCCCCACGAGAAATCCCCAAAATTCTCATAATATTATTCTGATGTTGTTCCATTTCAACACGAGTGTTTTCATCCATATGGTCATATCCGAACAAATGCAACATGCTATGAGCAATCAAAAATGTATACTCACGCTCTAAACTATGTCCATAGCTCTCCGCTTGCTCAATTATTTTTTCGGCCGAAATAATAATATCCCCTAAGATAAGTTCTCCATTATCTGGATTGAAATATTGCTTTCGTCCTTGTAGAAAATCAAATTTTCCTGGTTTCTCATAATCAATCATCGGAAAAGATAAAACATCCGTCGGTGCATCGATCTTTCTTTGCTCCGAATTTATTTTCTCAATCTCCTCATTTGAAGTTATAATTAGATTCACTTCCACCTCATAAGGACAATCGATATAATGCAAGCAAACCTCAATCGTGATATTTGCTAAATCTTCAAATGCGATATCAAGATTCGCCTTTTCTTCAACTTCTAAAAATAATGCCATTATTTTTTCCTCCCGTTTGTTTTCTTCTTGTAATTAAATTTATCTGGTTTATTTGTATTTTTTTCATATTCTTCATAAGCTTTTACAATTTTTTGAACAAGCGGATGTCGAACCACATCCTTACTTGTTAGGTGACAAAAACGAATATCCTCAACACCAGCCAACACTCTTTCGGCAACATCTAATCCTGATATTTGCCCAATTGGCAAGTCTTTTTGAGTAGAGTCTCCTGTAATTACAACTTTGGAACCAAAGCCAATTCGTGTCAAAAACATTTTCATCTGAGCTGGAGTTGTATTTTGTGCTTCATCCAAGATGATAAATGCATTATCTAAGGTCCTTCCTCTCATATATGCAAGCGGCGCTACTTCGATTAACCCTTTTTCTGAATTTTTCAAAAAACTATCGGCTCCCATGATTTCATATAGCGCATCATAGAGTGGTCGTAAATAGGGGTCGATTTTACTCTGTAAATCCCCTGGAAGAAATCCTAATTTTTCACCTGCTTCAATGGCAGGTCTAGTCAATATAATTCGATTTACTTCATTGTTCTTGAATGCTGTGATCGCCATTGCCATTGCCAAATATGTTTTCCCAGTTCCTGCAGGTCCTAGACCAAATACAATCATATTTTTTCTGATAGAGTCCACATATTTTTTTTGACCTAAGGTTTTCGGTTTGATAACCTTTCCATTTAAAGTATGACATATAAATTCTTTGTCTATTTCAACTAATGCTTGCTCGCTATCTTCAAAAACTAGGGAAAGCGCATAGTCAACATTTTGTTCTTGTATGGTGTTTCCACGATTTGCTAGTTCCGTTAATTGTGTCAAGACTCTTTTTCCTTTATCTACTGCTTGTTCTGGTCCTACTAGTTTCACCATACTATCTCTTGTTATAATCGTAACATGTAGTGTTCGTTCTAGTTTTTTTGCGAATTGATCAAATTGTCCAAACACATTACTTTGATTTTCCAATGAGATATCTACGATCGCTTCTGTAATGTTCATTCCGTCAAGCCTTCCTCTTCTATTTCTACGGGAACCTCTAGATACTCTGTCTCTTTTCTCTGTTGATTTTTTATGTGGACAGTTAAGAAACCCGTGGCATATCCTTGCGTTTCATCATAACTTATTGTAACATATTTTTCAACAATATTCACTCCATTCTTGCTCAAATCATCACAAAATATAGAAAATCTATCATTTATTATTGTTTCTAGTTCATTTTGTGAATAAGAAGTAGGCATTAACTGATAATATCGATAATTTTTTCTACCAAAACTGAGTTGATATCTATCTTGTTGTTCGGGTGCAAGATAGAGTTCTTTTGTAACAATATCATAGGGTAAGTCTGTAATGTGATATATTGGTGTTTCAATGATATAACCTCCAACTTTTATATACTCCACAGATGTTTCTAACCCAGTGTACACTTTTTTATCGTAAGTAAAATTTTCTGCATCTTCATAAGCTATCTCTGTCTCTAGTATAATATCCGCATCTGCAGTCACATATTTGTATTGAGAGACCGTTTTGCTGTCATCTAGAATCTCCATTCTTCCAGAAACTAGAATATCACCCACCTCCACCAGATCACCTTCATGAACCATCGGACTTCCATTTCGGGTGATAATAGATACTACTTTTCCAGCTTCTTCAGCTATGATATCATAGCCCACATCAGGTTCCATGTTTGTCTTGTTCTCTGATGATATTTCTTCATTCTCCTTGATACTTATAATAAGATTTGTCCCTTCAATATGAGCAGACACCCATGTGATTTCTTCAAAGTTTTTTCTCAATTCAAAAACAATATCCTCACAATCTATTTGACTCTTAAATATAGTTTTATAAACATGATTGTCATTTAAAAACTCAACAATATATTCATCGCTATAAAACTGATTACCTCTCACATCTATATTCCAGATAAACAAAGACATACCATAGATTGAAATAAGACTAAATACGAATCCGACTGCAAATAGTCGTCTTTTTCGATATCGAAATAAAAAAAAGGGCAAACCATATCTTTCTTGGATGGTTGCCTTCATCTTGGTCTTCCGTAATATGGGACGTAGTTTTCTATAAGATTTAACCGTAATATAAAGCGAATAGGCTTGGTACTCTGGCCTCAACTCCCATATATTGATGCTATGGTGCACACACATATTTAAAAAGCGTTCTGGTGAGTACCCGTGAATTGTAATTTTTAAGTAGCCTGTGAAAAATCGATATAGAAATAATAACAATACGTCTCCCCCTACTTCGATGAGTTTATAAGCATTCTATCTTTTTTATCCTTCCAGTTATCTTCATCTCATCGTTGGTATAATATGGGATTTCAAGACATTTTCCTAAAATCTGTATTTGACCTATTTTTGTTAGAATTCGTATTTTTTCATCATCATATTCTAATATTCCACGATAATTTTCAACCCTGATTTCATTTTGACCAATCAGGGTTGTTATCGGATATCCGAGTGCAGCGTCTTTTGGAATATTACACGCACTTACAATCTTCTCTCGAAAAGAGAGGTCTTTTTTTTCTTCACTCATGCATGATTCCATCATTACTTTACTACTACTATATGATTGGATTTTCAAAGTATGAATTCATATAAATAACCTTCCATTTTTTACACTATCCTCTATACAATCTAGAACTTTGATATTTGGGAGTATATGTTAAGTGTGTTCCTAATTTCTTTAATATCAATTCATCAACCTGTGAAATAATTACGCTAGAATGGATTTCACAACCACAAAGTTCTGAAACCTTATCAAATGCTTTTTTTGCAAGTTCATCAGTGGACGCAGATATAGAAAGAGCAATCAACACCTCATCTGTGTGAAGTCGCGGATTGTTATTTCCAAAATGAGTGATTTTCAATGATTGTATTGACTTGATGGTATCTCTAGACAATAAATCAATCTCATCATCGATACCAGCAAGATATTTCAAAGCATTTAACAATACAGAGGCTGATGATCCGAGTAATTGTGACGTTTTACCGGTAATAATCTTGCCATCTTTTAATCGGATTGCCGCTGCTGGTTCCCCGGTTTCCTCTTCTAATTGTTCAGAAATCACAGCGATTTCTCGATCTTCAATTGTCACCTTGGCTGTATTCATAAGCAATGATATTTTTCTTGCAACTTCTTCTTTCCACTCACCACGCTCCTGCGCTACCTGCGCTTCATAAAATCGTCGAATAATCTCTTGACAAGATGCTTCTTGACAAAAAGCGTCATTGTGTATACAATGTCCAGCCATATTTACACCCATATCGGTAGGCGATTGATAAGGAGATTCGCCATAGATTTCTTCGAACATGGTCTTTAATACAGGAAAGATTTCAATATCTCTGTTATAATTCACCGTTGTTTCCCCATATGCTTCTAAGTGATATGGGTCAATCATATTGATATCATTCAAGTCTGCAGTAGCAGCCTCATATGCAAGGTTTACTGGATGTTTCAGTGGAAGATTCCATATTGGGAATGTCTCAAATTTTGCATACCCTGCCTTAATCCCCTTCTTATTATCGTGATAAAGTTGAGACAGACAGACCGCCATTTTTCCACTTCCTGGACCAGGTGCTGTAACAACAACCAACGGACGCTCTGTTTCTATATAATCATTTTTTCCGTAACCTTCTTCACTCACAATTTTCTTCACATCCATTGGATATCCTGGGATCGTATAGTGTCTGTATGACTTAATCCCAAAACTCTTTAGTTTAGATTCAAATTGCAATACGTGAGGTTGATTATCAAATCTAGTAAGTATGACACTTCCAACATAGAGGCCGATTTCAACAAAAACATCAATCAGACGAAATACGTCTAAGTCATATGTGATTCCAATATCTCCACGAACTTTTTTATTCTCGATATCTTCTGAATTGATTACAACAATAATTTCCGCATTGTCTTTTAATTCTAAAAGCATTTTAATCTTGCTATCTGGCTCAAACCCTGGCAGTACACGTGAAGCATGAAAGTCATCAAATAACTTGCCACCAAATTCCAAATATAATTTATCCCCAAATTTCCCTATTCTTTCTGCAATTTCTTTTGATTGCATCTTTAAGTATTTATTATTGTCAAACCCTTGTCCCATCTTTTGTATTCTCCTATTATTTGTATGGATTAATTATACACTAGTTTTCTCTACTTTTGAAGAATCTTTTTTATACTTTTAATATTTGGAAATATATATGTTTGAATTATTCCTTTTTCTTCACATTTTCGAATAACAGCACCATTTTTAGTATAATTTAATCAAGAAATTCTTATTTTTTTAATAATACAAGGAGGTAGTCTATGAAAAAAATACTTTATTTATTTTTATCACTTATTTTATGTACGCTGCTGATTGCCTGTGGAACGGATGAAACTTCTACCAATTCCTCAGATGTGCAAGAAGTTAAAGTTGAAGAAGAGAATTGGCTTGCTCAGTTCGAAGGTTATTGGGAGAGACCAGAAGATTATGTATCCGAAGGGATGTCTCTCGTGGATCAGTTTATGGTAGATAGTTATAATGAAACTTGGGCTGCATATAATGATTATGGTTCTTTTGAGGAGTCCTTTCCATGTTATGCAGATGAATATTCTCTAACTCTCGACCTGTCTGCCCTAGGTTCTGCTACATTTTACTATGAAGATGGAAACTTGGTCGATGAGGAAGGAACTGTTCACTTTATTCCTGGTATGGGACCTACGGAAGATGGCGGAACATCCTCTGACATGCTAACGACTCTGATAGGGACATGGTATTTAGGCGGAGACCCTACATCTGAGTATATTGTAATAAACGATACCACATATGAGTCATTTGGTTCATCTGGTACTTTGTATAATACATCTACTTGGGAATTAATGGATATGAATCGAGGTATAGAAACAGGAGAATTCATCACACAACCAATGATTACGTTACATGAAGAAGATGGATTTTTTGATACTTCACTCTATATATTGGACAATCAAGTGATGACAAATAGCAAAAATATAGCTATGCCGCTCTTTGAAGAGTTTTATGTTCACGAAGATGCAGTATATGATGGAAGTATATCAATCGATTTGGGACATCTTATGACAACGACTTGGCTAAACCCTGATTATTATAACCTAGATGGTGGAATTTACGCAGTTAGATTCGAAGATTCTCCTGAAAAAAGGCTTGTCATTCAAAAACCCAATGAATCTGATACTGCCTTAGAAGAAGAATTTTTTGGAAATTGGGATATGTTAGAAAAAGGACGTATTCATGTAACATATATAGATGGCAGTGAAGAGAACGTAACCTATGATAGTCAAGGATTCTTGTTAAGTAATCTCGGTGTATACGTTAGTATAGATGGAGAATTTCACGACGAGTCCGAAGAATCAGAAGATTTCGAGAATACATCAATTTCTGATGAAAGTAATGATATTGCAGGAGTCTGGAATAACTACAATTTAGAAGAAACAATCATTTTCTATGATGATTATACATTTACATTATCACATGCTTCTTATACATATGATGGTGAGTATTATTACGATGGTGAGTATGTAGCACTTTATCCATATGATACAGCGATTCTATCTACAGAAGGCTATATTGATGGAGATGGGGATTTGGATTTCCCAGAATTAGAAGGATTCTTTTTTAAAGAAGATAATGTGGAATTTCCACTAATGTAATAGCCAAGGAGGGAAACGACAATGAAACGAAAATTATCAATGATTGTTTTTATGATATTTTCCATTGCAATGCTATCTACTGGTTGCATACAGAATCATGATCCAGAAATTTTTACGGGATGGTGGAGTTTTGAATGGCGTCTGACGGGTGGAGAAGAAACCCCTCCATTCTATTATATCGAATTAACGGAAGACGGTGCTGCGAACTACTACGGAGAATATGGCGATTTACAAGATACCGGATCACTTTCTCATAGCAGCGAGGATGGTTGGGTTTTCTCCATAGGTAGTACGGGAGAAGAACACCTCTATGGTTGGGGAACGAATGATAGTGATATCAATTATATTGAAATAAGCTCCCAATATCGCTTTTTGTACTCATCTGGGCAACCAGAAATAATTGGCTCTGGTGCAGAGCCATATGACCCTTTAGAAGGAATCGATGGCACATGGATTCTAAATACAGAGGAAAGTGTAGAAGGATTTCCAGCAAAAATAGAAATATCTGGATACGATGTAATCTGCTATGATGCCGAGGGAACTATCATAATCGAAGACTATTTGGATTATAATGATCAACGTGGTCTAAATGGAAATCCACCACTGATATTTAATGCTTATGCAGTGGATTTCGGAGAATATGAAGGCGAGAAATATCTAGACTTGATGCTACACGATTTATGGTATGAAGGTGGCGAGTGGGTGAACTATCGTTATCATTTATGATATGGTTCTCCCTGTATAATTCGGTAACTTCGATACACTTGCTCTAGCAAGATCACACGCATTAATTGATGTGGAAATGTCATCGGCGAAAAACTGAGCGCATAATCTGCACGCTTGCAAATGGTAGAATCCAATCCGATGGATCCGCCGATGATGAATATGATATGGCTGGTTCCTTGAATTCCCATTTTTTCAATTTTATTGGCTAGCTCTTCGGATGATAACATCTTCCCATTGATTTCCAATGTGATCACATAGGCATCATCCTTCATATATTTTTGGATTCGTTCGCCCTCTTTTTTGCGAATGATATCATCCATTGCTTGCGAAGAAGATTCTTGTGTCTTCTCGTCAGCAACTTCAATAATTTCTAATTTGCAATATTTTGAAAGACGCTTGGAGTATTCTCCAATTGCGTCTTTCATAAATTTTTCTTTTAATTTTCCAACTGCAATGATTGTAATTTTCATACTATTTTCCTTGTAAGTATTCGTCGATTCCTTTTGCAGCGATTTTCCCAGCTTCCATAGCCAAGATAACTGTAGCTGCACCAGTCACAACGTCACCGCCTGCAAATACACCTTCTTTTGAAGTATGACCACTTGCTTCTTCTACGACAATACATTCCCAACGATTGGTCTCTAACCCTTCTGTTGTGCTAGTAATCAATGGATTTGGTGATGTTCCTAATGACATGATTACAGTATCTACATCGATGGTATACTCTGAATCTGGGATAACAACTGGACGTCTTCTTCCTGAGTCATCTGGTTCACCTAATTCCATCTTTACAACTTTCATGCCTGTCACATTTCCGGCATCATCTAGTAAGATTTCAGTTGGATTTGTTAGGATATCGAAGATTACGCCTTCTTCTTTTGCATGATGAACTTCTTCAATTCTTGCTGGAAGTTCTTCCTCACTTCTTCGATATACAATATGGGATTGGGCTCCTAATCTAATCGCTGTTCTTGCAGCATCCATAGCCACATTTCCACCACCGATGACAGCAACCTTTTTACTCTTAAATATTGGTGTATCATAAGCCGAATGGAATGCTTTCATTAGATTATTTCTTGTCAAATACTCATTCGCAGAGTAAACTGTGTTTCCATTTTCTCCAGGGATTCCCATAAATTTAGGAAGACCAGCACCTGATCCTACGAAGATTGCTTCAAATCCCTCTTCTTCCATCAATTGCTCGATTGTTACGGATTTCCCGATTACTACATTGGTTTCGAATTCTACACCCAACTCTTTTACTTTATCGATTTCTTTTGCAACAATATCATGTTTTGGTAAGCGGAATTCTGGAATTCCATATAATAACACTCCACCCAAGTCATGCAAGGCTTCAAACACGGTTACTTGATAACCTAGTTTAGCTAAATCTCCTGCACATGTAAGCCCCGCTGGTCCTGAACCGATAACTGCAACTTTGTGATTCTTCATTTCCTTTGCTTTCTCTGGTTTTAAATCATTATTCAATGCATAATCAGCTACGAATCGCTCTAATTTACCAATGGAAACTGGCTCACCCTTGATTCCCTTCACACATTTTCCTTCGCATTGTGTTTCTTGCGGACATACTCGCCCACAAACTGCAGGTAAGGATGAAGATTTTCCTATTACCTTGTATGCTTGCTCGATATCTCCTTCTTTTACATGATGAATAAAGCCTGGGATGTCAATTGCTACAGGGCATCCTGCCACACATTTGGCATTTTTACATTCAAGACAACGAGATGCTTCTTGTTGTGCTTCTTCTAGATTATATCCATAACATACTTCTTCAAAATTCTTAGCTCGTACCGCAGGGTCTTGTTCTCTCACTGGAACTTTCTTAAACATATCCATTATTCGTCTCCTCCACACTGACCACAACCACCGTGATGTGTGTCGCCTTCCTGTAATTTTAGTAAATCTCGACCTTCTTGTGACTTGTACATTTGACTTCTCTTCATTGCTTGATCAAAATCTACTAAATGACCATCAAATTCTGGTCCGTCTACACAAGCAAATTTAACCTGGTCTCCAACTTGTACTCTACATGCCCCACACATACCAGTACCATCAACCATGATTGGATTCATACTTACAATTGTTGGGATATCTAATTCTTTCGTTAACATACATACAAATTTCATCATAATCATAGGTCCAATAGCAACACATAAATCATATGTTTTTCCTTCTGCTACGAGGTCTTTTAGAACCTGTGTTACTAATCCACTACGCCCATGACTTCCATCATCTGTGGTGATATAGAGGTTTTTACATACTGCTCCCATTTCTTCTTCTAAAATAATCATATCTTTTGTTTTGGCACCGCAGATCACATCTACTTCCACTCCTTGATCGTGCAACCACTTAACTTGTGGATAAACAGGAGCTGCACCAAGACCACCAGCTACGAAGATAATCTTCTTGTTTTTCAACTCTTCTATGTCATCATAGATGAATTCAGAAGCGCATCCTAGAGGACCTACGAAATCACGAATTTCCTCTCCCACTTCCAATCGACATAATTTTTCCGTTCCAGCTCCAACCACTTGAATTACAATGGTAATTGTACCCTCTTCACGGTTATAGTCACAAATGGTCAGCGGAATCCTCTCTCCCGTTTCATCTAATTTGACAATGATGAACTGACCTGGTTCACATCTCTTAGCCACACGTGGCGCCTCGATATCCATAAGATAGATTTTTTCAGCTAATTTTACATTTTTCTTAATTTCAAACAATTTTATCTTCCTCCATATCATCTGTATCTTTACTTTATTTGTATGATTATCTATTCACTCGCAGTGTTTTCTGCACCTGCAGATTGGCTTACTTCTGCTAGATCTAAAGAGTAATTTCGTTTTGTCACATCACTTGTTTTACCAGAAGAATTTACCAATACAGCGCTAAATATCGTGTTCCCCACTGGCATTTCAATGGGCTTTGCATATAATTGCGAAGATTCCGTAGGCGTTGTTCCATCAAGCGTATAGTACGCACGATACCCCTCTGGAACCGTAACTGTAATCTCTGTAGCCTCACTGTATTGACCGGTAGATGGATTTACAATTGGCGCACCTGCCATTGGTAAGGTGATTTCATATTCCATCGTAATTTCCTCACTTGGAACTCCAATTTTATTATAGGAGACCGCTTTCACGATGAGAGTTCCCTCTTCTAATTGGAGTGGTTCTGTAACCTTGATTCCATGATCCAAAGGACTGCTATCATCCATGGTATAATAGATATCTCCGCCCTCATTTGAGATGGTTAACTCTTGAACATCTTCATAAATTCCACTATCTAAACTAAATTCAGGATTTACAGAATGATAATCACTTAATTCTTCCTGTAAGCTATCATTTAGTTCCTTAAAAAACGGTGTTACTTCTTCTCCTGTTTTTGTATCTAGGTAAAAGTCCATAACTGCTTTGGCTATTTCGCTATTTTCCTTATTGGAATCATATCCCTCGAGCAATACTGCTTTTGCCTCATCCTTCATATCCGCACTCATATAAACATCGGCTAGTTCTAAATAAGCAATCACATTCTGTTTGTCCTTCGCGATGGCTTCTTCATAAAGTTTAATTGCCTCTTCTGTCTTCCCATCTAAGTGAGCATTGCCTCCACGGGAGACCAATCCGCTATATGAATTTTGATAAAAGAGAAATACTGCTCCTGCAATAACAACTGCCGAAATAGACAAACTAATAATGAGGCGAATTCTTTTTTTCTTCTGCTCTTCTCTTCGTTTTTCAGCTTGTCTCCTCTTGCGCATCGCAATTTCTTTTTGCCTCAACTCACCAGTATTACCTCTGCGCATTTGTCCGGTATTACTATTTCTCATCTGTCCTGTATTTCTTCGCAAGTTGTCACCACGTGAGAACTCTCCTTCATCTTGTCTCTCACGGCCTTCTAGCGAAAATCGAATTTCATCAGCTACCACCTCATCCAAAGGATTGTAATCTGGTACTAACTGTACTTGCATTCCACAAAAACTACACTGCACTTCTCCCACTGGGATTTCGGCACCACAATTTGTGCATTTCATTCTACTGATCCTCCACCCCTCTATTATTGTCTCGATTCCACACAATTCTTCATTAACATTGCAATTGTCATTGGACCTACTCCTCCAGGAACTGGGGTAATTGCTGATGCTACCTGAGATACGGTATCGAATTTTACATCTCCACATAATTTGTTATCTTGATTTCTATGAATACCCACATCAATTACTACAGCGCCTTCCTTGATATAAGTCTCATCAATAAACTCAGGCTTTCCGATTGCAACAATGACAATATCTGCTCGTTTTGTAACTTCTCTTAAGTCTTTTGTACGTGAATGAGCAATTGTTACAGTCGCATGTTCTCTTAATAGTAGTAATGCCATCGGTTTTCCTACAATATTACTTCTTCCGATAATCACACATTCTTTTCCTACAATATCAATATTTGAACGCTTCAATAATTGAATAATTCCTGCTGGTGTACAGGATAGATAACCTGGTTGCCCAATACATAGTTTCCCTACGTTTTCTGGATGGAATCCATCCACGTCTTTTTCTGGTTTAATAGTACGAATCACCTTGTCTTCATCCATATGTTTTGGAAGTGGTAATTGGACTAATATTCCGTCTACATTCTCATCCTCATTCAAACGTTGAATTAAGCTTAACAAAGATTCTTCTGTTTCCGTTTCTGCTAATTCGTAAGATTGAGATTCTATCCCAATATATGCACATGCCTTCTTTTTATTACTCACGTACACAGAAGAAGCTGGATCTGCTCCGACTTGTACTACAGCTAGACATGGTTTACGAACACTTGAGTCTAAATTAGATACATAATCTTTTAACTCTTCTTTGATTTCTGCTGAAATTTTTTTCCCATCAATTAATTGATACATAATAATAACCATTCCTTTCAAGAACATCTTATCCGTTAAGCTACACTAGAACAACCCAGTAATCACACCATCTTCTGTTACATCAATTCGATTCGCAGCAGGTACTTTAGGCAACCCTGGCATTGTCATAACAACACCTGTTAAGACCACGACAAATCCCGCTCCCGCACTTACATATACCTCGCGCACATGGATTGTAAAATCCTCTGGACGACCAAGTAGGGTTGGATCATCTGATAAGGAATATTGATTCTTCGCCATACAGATTGGAAGTTGGCCAAATCCCATGTCAGCTAATTTCTTCAGTTGCTTTTCTGCAGTAGGTGAAATTTCTACTGCTTTTGCTCCATAGATTTCTTTTGATACTGTTTCGATCTTCTCCTCTAAGCTTAATTCATCTGCATAGATTGGCTTGAAATGGCTTTCTTTTGACTCTAGCGTTTCTATTACCTTTTGCGCCAACTCCAATCCGCCCTCACCGCCATGTTCCCATACACGTGATAATGCGAACTCACAGTTGTTTTCTTCACAGAAGTTTTTGATAAACTCATTCTCTGCTTCTGTGTCTGAAATAAAAGAATTTAATGTAACAACAATCGGTACACCGAATTTATGTAAGTTCTCAATGTGTTTCTCAAGATTTTTAATTCCTTTTGCTAAAGCTTCTAGATTTTCTTCATTCAGATCATTTTTCGCAACGCCACCATTATATTTTAGTGCACGAACTGTTGCGACTAATACCACCGCATCTGGTGTTAATCCAGCCTTGCGACACTTAATATTCAAGAATTTTTCTGCTCCTAAATCCGCTCCAAATCCCGCTTCAGTAATTGCAATGTCAGATAACTTCAATGCCATCTTCGTCGCTTGCACACTATTACATCCATGTGCAATATTTGCAAATGGACCTCCATGCACCAATGCCGGTGTATGTTCTAAGGTCTGGATTAAATTTGGTTTCAACGCATCCTTTAATAAAACAGCCATAGAACCTGTTGCTTGCAAATCATCTGCAGTAACTGGAGTTCCATCAAATCGATATGCTACAATGATCTTCCCTAATTTCTCTTTTAAGTCCTTTAAATCGTTTGCTAAACATAGGATTGCCATAATTTCCGATGCAACAGTGATGACAAAATGATCTTCTCTCACCATACCATCCATTTTATTTCCAAGCCCTACTACCACATTTCTCAGAACACGATCATTCATGTCTACACAACGTTTCCAAACAATTTGTCTTGGGTCAATCTGTAATTCATTTCCTTGTTGAATATGATTGTCTAATAGAGCAGCCAATAGATTATTTGCAGATGTGATCGCATGAAAATCTCCAGTAAAATGAAGATTCAAATCTTCCATAGGTACTACTTGGGCATGTCCTCCACCAGCTGCACCACCTTTGATTCCAAAACATGGTCCAAGAGATGGTTCTCTTAAAGCAACTACGGATTTCTTGCCTAGTTTATTCAAGGCTTGCGTGAGCCCTATGGATGTAGTTGTCTTGCCTTCTCCAGCTGGAGTCGGATTGATTGCAGTAACAAGAACTAGCTTTCCGTCCTTGTTATCTTTGATCTTGTTCCACAAATCTGTCGTGAGCTTTGCCTTGTATTTTCCATACAGCTCTAGGTCATCTCTGGTAATTCCAAGAACATCTGCTACTTCTTCAATTGGTTTCATCACTGCTTCTTGTGCGATTTGAATATCTGTTTTCATCGGTATCCTCCATACTTATCTTGTGCATATAATTTTTGTTTCTACATTTCGTTTTCAATATAGTTCAGAAACTCTTCCATAGACATTAATATTTTTCGTGGTTTTGTTCCTTCCTCTTCTCCTACAACGCCAGCATCACATAACTGCTCCATGATTCTTGCAGCGCGATTGAATCCAATCTTGAACGAGCGCTGTAACATCCCAATCGATGCCTTGTCCTTCTCGATGATAAACTTCCCGGCATCTACAAAGTGAACATCTAATTCATTTGTACTTCCACCATCTCCGCCACTTGCTCCAGAATTACCACTTGTTGTTGCAGCATTGGAGACATGGTTTTCAATATCTTCATTATATGTAACTTCTTTGCATTGGCTCGTTAGAAACTCTACGACACTGTGAACTTCTGCATCTGATACAAACGCCCCTTGTACACGGGCAGGCTTTGAATATCCTTGAGGGTAGAATAACATATCTCCCTTTCCTAGTAATTTCTCAGCACCATTCATATCAATAATAGTTCTAGAATCTACACCTGAGGACACTGCAAATGCAATCCTTGATGGCATATTTGCCTTGATCAATCCTGTAATAACATTTACAGAAGGTCGTTGCGTTGCAATAAT
>CAYJFY010000012.1:0-54148 GCA_964369755.1 uncultured Lachnospiraceae bacterium | reverse complement strand
TTTCATTTTGTGTAGCGCTCTTAACATAAGCCTCCCAAATTATATACCTGTGAGGTAAATTTTATATTAACATTAGGAAATAAAATTTCCTATAAAGGGAAAAAGTAGGATTATCCATACTTGAAACACTCGTCCTTCGTAGTCAACTATTTCATTTTGAACATATACATCTATATGTTTTTTCAAAATACGGATTTACAAGTGGTTGTTCAGAAAAAGCTGAACAATGAAAAATGTTTATTTGATTCAATATTCTGATATGCTGTAGTTTTTTAGGATAATCAACTAGTTAATTGTGGCTAGTTACTTATCCTGTTTTCTCTTGATTCAAAAACTCACTAGGGCTCATTCCCACCACTTTCTTAAATGCCTTTGAAAAATATAAAGGATCATGATATCCTAGGTATTCCGATATTTCTTTTACCTTCATACTAGAATTCATCAAAAGTTTTTTTGCTTCCTCAATCCTACATTGAATCAAATAGTCTCCCAATGTAATATGGTATTTTGACTTAAAAATGCTACTGAGATAGGAGGGAACAAGACAAAACTTCTCTCCTATTATTTGATTGGTAATATTATGGCGATAATTTCGATCTAGATATTCTTTTACTTTTCTAGCCAGTTCATCCTTGTCTTTTGAATCTGTTGCAACTTCACCCATGCACTCTCGTAGCAGATATACAAACTCATCTTTGATTCGTTCTACTTGATAATTGCACTGAAATATCTCTTGCACCCGTTCTTCAATATATGGATATTCCTTAATCAAAGGAGCATGCTCGGATAGATAAAAGAAAAAAAGCTTTGTTGCCTGTGTCACGTGCCGATGTTTTATTGGTCGTCTTATGCTCAAATCAAAGAGTTCATTTAATTTATCTCGGTAAAAAGAAAATGTTTCTCCCTTAACTAATTTAATAATACTCTCAAATCCGTCATTTACCCCATCTTTTTCTACTGAGCTACCACTGGAAATAAGAAATGATGATCGACAAAATATCATATTTTGATCAATGTATTTTCTTAGGTTTCGATAGGTTTCATTAATTCTCTCAAGGGGAATTGGAGTTACTTCAAATGTCAATGTAAATGGAATATTCATACATTGTAATTCACGATACATTTTTTTTGCTAACGTTGCACAATCTTTTTGCTTACTGTCAACAAAAATGATTTTCTCCATCTCCCCTTTCCCATCAACAATCCAAAATTCTGTCTCTCCTAATGTAGCCTGTACCCGATCAGAAAATCCAACCTCTGCAAATAATTGGTTATAATCTAAGTAATATAATCCTATCGTTTCTTGATAAGCTCCTACTGTTACTAAAATCATATAGTATTCTTTGCAAGTTTCTTCTTGACCATAGTCTGTCCGTTTTAATGCACTTAGCAGACCTGCTTTATGCTTATTTGCTTGTTGCGTATGATACATCTCTTTGATTCGCTCCAATAAGTTTTTAAGTTCATCGTTATCTAGTGGTTTTAAAAGATAATCCACTACAGAGTTAGCGTACGCTCGTTTTACATAATCAAAATCCTTATATCCACTAAGTACTACAGGAATAATGGGTAATTGTTTCTCTTTTATAAATTGTAGCAATTCCAAACCATTGATAATAGGCAAATTAATATCTACAAATATCACATCAATCTCGGGTTTCTCTGATAGATAATCTAGAGCCTCCCTACCATTAGAAGCTGTACCTACCACTTCATACCCTTCACCTAATGATGTAATCTTACTACATATGGTTCTTAGTATTGGTGGTTCGTCCTCCACTACCATCACTCGAATCATTCATCACACCTCCTAACCGTATAGCACAACCGTATTGTGGCTGGGTTTCAATAGAGAATACCATCTGCTTTTCATATGCATGATACAACCTTGCATATACATTTTTAAGCCCTAATCCACCAATTTTGAGTTTACTTACAACCTCAGATGGCGGCATCTCCTCAAGCAGTCTAAATTCTTCCTTCATACGCTCTACTTCTTCCTCAGAAAATCCATTTCCATTATCTGCTATCTCAATTTCCCAGTTTCCATCATGAGTATATAGCATAATTTCAATATGCCATGGAAACTCCTTATTCTTAAGTCCGTGGTGAAAACAGTTTTCTGCAATGGGCTGAAAGATAAACTTAGGAACACGAACATCTAACTGTGCCTCTAGTACGGAAATCGAATATTCAAACTTATCCTCATATCGTATTTTCATCAACTCTAGATAGTTAACTAAAAAGTCAATCTCGTCTTGGATTTCAACATAGGAATCTTGAAATGTAGTACTATAACGAATCATCTCCGATAGTTTTTTACAAACTAGATTTATTTTCCCTGTTTCTTTCTGCTCTGCCATCGTTGTAATATTAAACAATACATTATGGATAAAGTGCGGATTCATCTGTGACTGTAATGCATACATATGGGTTCTTAACTCGTTAATTTGACTATTCATATTTTTCTCCATAGCCAAATGTAAATTTTTTATCAATCCATCAAACGCTACATTTAGTTGTTTCAATTCATTCTCTTCTTCATGAACGAGAGGAATTCCTAGTAGTGCATCGTCTACTTTCACATTTTCTACAAATTCACATAATTCAACAATAGGTTTTGTAGTGCGTTCGATCAGTTGTTTCTGTCCCCAAATAACTGTTGTTATAATTCCAATCAAAAACAACAGTGTCCATAACAACGTTGTCACTGCATAATTAACTAGCTCACCTCGGTCTTGAACTACCACAAATGTAATTCCGTATAACTCTAAAGGATATTCTTTCCTAAGTTGTCCATTTTCCTGTTTCGTCAAATCTTCCTCTGCTCCTTGATAGGAATAGATAATATCCCCTGTTTCTCGCTCTACAAAATATCCAGAAGTCTCATCTGAAAAATGCTTAAATATATTTCCTAAATTTTTTACCGGAACTTGAACCTGGAT
The DNA here is from genome assembly GCA_964369755.1 of uncultured Lachnospiraceae bacterium. Lineage (GTDB taxonomy): Bacteria > Bacillota > Clostridia > Lachnospirales > Lachnospiraceae > CAUPWF01. The sequence continues at coordinate 51,203 of CAYJFY010000012.1, read as the reverse complement.
ATATCCTATTGTTTCACTAGGAAGAATCACATAATCTTTGATCTGGCGTGTTATAGTCAGAATAGATCCCTTTTCTACAGAAAAGGGATCTTGGGGATATAGCTCATAGTAAGTTCCTCGATCGGATTCGCCCAAATGTTCTTCTATCCTATCTAAAAACTTATAATCCTCACAATCTTTTTCTAAATACCCATAATTCACTGCGCTTCCTACAAATGTAAGATTACGCTGAGGATCCATCAGCGTAATTCGATCAATCGAATTCTTCATAAGAATATAGGATAACATCAACTGCTTTACTTCATAATCTTTTTCAGGATATTCCACAAAATAGTTGTTTTCTCCCTCATATCGAGATACCTCTTGAAACACATCAATCAGATAACGATTCGCGGCCAATTGAAGGGCCACCTCATCGCTCATATCCATAACACTTTCTAATTGTGTTACCACACTTTCTGCTTGAATCTCTAATTGCTGTTGGAAGTTTTCCTCTCCCACATGCATCAAGTATAGATAGATAACTAGTGAAAACAAAACCACAAGAGCTACAATCATCGATATATTAGAGATAAATAACGTTCGTCTAAATTGATATGACTTTATCTTCTTGCCCATACTTGTGTCTCTGTTTGAAGTGTTGTACCTTCTGTTATCGCCTGCTCCATCATAAATGATAGATAGGTGTCTTGAAGTGCTTCTTCTAGTGCGTAGAACGATTCTCCTGTATCCACATAATGTTTCATTCGAATCAAACAATCGGCAATCGCAATTTCATCATCATTTAATCTCGCAGGTGCTACTGGATTCTCATATAGGAAGTGTTCTCCCATCTGCATTCCAAAATGGTGCCATCCTACTTCTGCATCACAGATTCCTAAATCTCTACGTACAAGTTCTTGGATTACCACTCTGTTTTTATCATCTAGGTAGCGAACCTTATCATTTTCAATCTCCCCTTTTACTCCTTGAACTTGAATTCTTTTTCCTCTTATGGTTGAGAAATACTGTTGGAACGAAAAGTCGTAAATCGCTACTTTTCCATTATCAAACTGTAGCGTTATCAGCTCTCTTTCATTGGATACTTCATTTCCTTCATAGGTAAAACCAGCTCTACCATTGGTGTCTACAATGGCAGACCCAAACTTCTGTCCTTTAATCTCACAATTTTCCCATTGTAGCTTTAAAAACTTACGAAACAGACTGGTAGCATGATAACCGTGGACTGTAGATAGCATCATAGTAGACGTCTTTCCAATCAATCCTTTTTCTACTACTCCAATCAAAGATTGGTAAAATGGTTGTAGATGATATTGCTCTAACACTTCGATCCGACCTTGATACTTCTCCTTTTCAAGCCAAAGTTTCTCTAACTCCGCAACACTCTTTGCTGGTGGAGTTTCACAAAGCACTGGAACATTTGCCTTCATCAGTTCAACCAAATAATCCTTTACGATCGCTCTTGGGACACAAAGAACTACAAAATCAGGATTTTTTTCCAAAGCTTCTTGTAGTACACTTGTCGCAAACACACCATGTTCCTGTGCTACCTGTTTTGCACGTTCCTCTGTTCTAAGCACACCTGCACAAATCTCAAATCGCTCTGGCAATGCTTTTGCGATTCGATAAAAGAAATCCGCTCTCCATCCATATCCAATTACTGCAAATCTTGTCTTCATCTCAATTTCTCTCCTTTAACCTTTTACTGCACCAGAAATCATTCCTGCCACAATATGTTTTTGTAATATTACAAATAATATTAACATGGGAATGACTGCTAGTGTCAATGCACCAAACACATACTGCCAATCTCTCGTATATCTACCAAAAAAACTATAAATTGCAAGTGGTACGGTCGCCTTCTTCGCAGATCCTAAGTAGAACAATGGTATCATAAAGTTATTCCATACATCAATTGCTGTAATCGTAATATTCGTAATCACAATTGGTTTTAATACAGGGAATAGGATCTTCATGGACATGGTCCAAAAGTTACAACCATCGATTAACGCAGCCTCATCAAGTTCCTTTGGCACCCCTTTTACAAAGCTGCAAAATGTCATAATCGTAAATGGAAGTCGCAGTGAAATAAATATCAAAATTACTGCTGTAAAACTGCCATAGATGTTTAATCCTCGTAATAAAAAGAATAACGATGCAATCTGTAAAGTCAAGGTTAAACCAAATATAAAATAATAATAAAGCCCTTTACACAACGTATCATTTCGTCTAGATATTACAATTCCTGCGAATCCACCAAATAATAACGAAATAAACGTTACAGGTATGGTAATGATCGCACTGTTAAGATATCCCAATAGAATTTTCCCTGATTCCAATACATAACTATAATTGGAGAATAACCACTGGGAAGGAAGTTGCAGATTAAACATCGCTGCTTCTGGTTGTGACTTAACCGATCCCAAAATCATCATAACAAGGGGAAGCATATATACAACTCCTATGATAGCAAATATAGTACCTAAGATAAAGTCTAATTTTTTTGTTTTTTTTCTCATTATATTTCCACCTCTCGTTTTGCAAAAAAGTGATTCATGCTAAATGACAATACCACAACTAGTACTGCCAGAATAATCGATCCCGCTGAAGACTCACCAAGTAACCCTAAACTAAATGATTGGTAGGTAAACGTTGACAATACCTGAGTATCAAAACCTGGTCCTCCATTTGTCAACACATAAATCACATCAAATACTTTCAATCCCCCTGCTACACTTAAGGTAACCACTACAGTAAGAGATGGCATAAGAAGCGGAATCGTTATATGTTTAAACTGCTCCCACTTTGTTGCACCTTCAATATTTGCTGATTCATAATAGTCTTTTGAAATCGCCTGCAGCCCTGCAATAAAAATAAACATATTAAACCCTGCCCACATCCAGGTTTCTACCAAAACCACACTGGTCATAGCTGTAGCATAGGATGCAAGCCAGTCTTGAGCCCACGCTCCTAGTCCTAGCAATGTCAAAGCTTGGTTTAGTAATCCTTCATTAGCCAAAATAGACTTAAACAGCACACCTACCACCGTGATACTGATTACACAAGGCGCATAATAAACCATTCGAAGCAGATTACATCCTTTAGAAGATCTGGATAACACCAACGCAAGTAATAGTCCCACCGAGGTTTTCAAAATCGTTGTGCCAAAAGCAAACAATAGGGTATTACCAATGGAGCGAATAAATACCTCATCTTGAATTAATTCAAGATAATTTTTCATTCCTGTGAATTCCGGAGCAAACATTCTCTCAATGTTCCAATCGGTAAAAGAGAGGGAAAAACTAATTACAATCGGTACAATTGCAAATACTGTATAAATAATAAGTGCAGGTACAATTGCTAAAACGGGATAATAATTTTTTCTTTTTTTCTGTTTCATATCAGTCTCCATTTCTCAAAAAGCAGCGATGCAAATAACACTGCACGCTGCTTTCTTCTTATCATTAATTCCAGCCTTCTGCTTTTTTCTCTATCATAAACTTATCTACATCCTCTTGGAAACGATCCATAACTGCTGCACCGTCCATTTCGCCTTTTGCTGGTGCATCTAGGAAGTATACCCAAAGGGTATTACCAAATAGTGGTTGTAATGTATCGATGTATTGATTCATCTGCGCTACCACTTTTCCCTCGCTTACATATTGATTATAAATCTCAGGAATCGCTGGATTCATCTGCTCTTCATTGCCATTGATTCCTTCGAAGTTAGGGAATCCAGGACGTTTTGCAAAGTATAGATCGCCATATTCAGGAGTGCTAAATAGGTTAAATACTTTTTCAATGGTCTCAATATTTTCCGTTTGATTGGACACTGCAAGTCCCATAGCAGTAGGTAAATAAGCTAATACATCATTTTGGTCATATCCAACTGGTGGATTAAAAATAGTTAAGTTAGCTTCTGGATAAGACTCTTCAATCGAGGTTAGAATTCCAGTTGCGCCGTAGATCATTGCGATTTCTCCATCTGCTAATCTACCAAGGATTTCATCATAACTCACAGTCAAATAATCTTCATTTACATATCCACGATTGAATAATTCTAGATATTCATCTACCACTGCTGCCATCTCTGGATAATCACTAAATTTCTTTTGATTAGTCAAGATCTGATCCGCGAAATCCAAACATGCCTCTTCTGTTCCTAGTGCTCTTGAAAAACCTGATGTCATCCAAATCTGTGGTACCCAGGTATCCGATGGCATTGCAATTGGTGTTACTCCATTGGTTTTTAATGTGTCACAGATTGCATAGAATTCATCTAATGTTTTGGGTAGTTCTGTAATACCATTTGCCTCAAATACGTCTATATTGTAAATCAAACCTTGGTACCCATCAGAGGATTCAAATACATATCCATAATTTTTTCCGTTATATTCGCTTAACTCAGGTGCAATCACGTTACTACTCCACGCTTGGTCATCTAGTGGAACAAAAAATTTCTCTGGATCCACTGCTGCAAAAATATCTTTAAATTGATATGCTATTAAGTCAGGTGCTTCATTCGCATTTAGTTTCATCTTAAGTAAATTATCATACTGATCATCTGGAACTACTTGGAAATCAATCACGATATTCTCATCTGTTTCCAGCTTTGTAATCATATCTTGGAATCCTGAGTACCATCTAGATTGTTGTACCATACCTGTAAGTTCAACTCGCTCCTTCTCTTCTCCGTCACTTGGTTGTGCTTGTGTTCCCTCTCCCTGAGGTGCTTGTGTTTGCTCTGTTGCAGGTGCACTGCATGCCGCCAGTGACATCATTGTTACAACCCCCACTGTGGCTACACTAAGTTGCTTCCATAATTTTTTCATATACTTCTCTCCCTTTCTTTGGCGGTAGGCACTTGATAAGTGCGTTACCGAATTTAGTGTGAAAGTCCATCACCAAGTCATGCAAGATGATGTTCCTTGATAGAATCAGTATAAACAACTACATCACATAATAAAATGTAATATTTTAAAAATGTACATGGAATATTGTAAATTTATATTAAACAAAATAGTAAGTCTTTGTAAATTTATGAGTGCACGTATGAGCCAATGTCACTTAGTTAGTGATGATGAAATCTTATGCATCCTCTTGCCTATAATCGTTACGTTTGCAAATATCAATTACTATAGGAGAAAATATTGAATTTAAAGCACTGTTACATAAGAATACCTATATTTAAGCGTAGCAAATAAAACGAATACAATATTCGCCTCTAAAATGGAATACTAAGTTGTAATAAAACTAAACACCTCGATATGTAAATGCAGCTGGAGTAGGTAGTAAATCTGGTTCATAATCCACGAATTCTAAAAGTTCATGTTTTAGAGTACCGCTACCTTTCGATATAAATAGATTCATCATTTTAGTGAATCCAAGTTTTCGTTCTCTGGTAAAGTCTGAATTCGGATTCTTCACAAATGATGTGAGCTCTGAGGACATTTCTGTCAAAATGTCCTCTAGTTTGTTTTTTACAACTAATGGGGAAAAGTTTTCCATAGTGTGTGCGCCTCCTTAATTAGAATGATTTTTAATCCTAATTAAAGAGCCACTTTCACAACCTAATAAATTAACTAAATAGTGAAAGTGGCCACACATTTTCAAAGAACTGTCAACCCCTATTTTGATTTTTTACAAATTTTTAGTCCCCATGACTATGGGGGCTAAATGGAATCACTAACTAAGTGACATTGACTGTGAAAAGTAACATCTTTTCTACTCTCCTACCATTCCATCTCCATCATTATCCTTCATATACTGATACAACCAGTGGTCAGACTTAATCGGCATCGCATATCCTGCTGCCTCTGCTTCCTTGATTGTAACTATTCCATTTCCATTTGTGTCAATCCCTGATAAATCCTGCCCCACATCTTCCTTTTCCACTACACCAGCACTTGATTCCTCCACAGCATTCACTGTTTCCTCGGGATTTTTATTTTCAAAATCATCTACAATTAGATTACCCATAAGCTCGTACTCATATCGATAGCTATTTGGAATCTGAGTATCCGTTTCCGAATAGGAAATTGTTACCTCTAGATTCGCGCAACCTCCTGCGTCTCTGATTGCCGATTCCATGTATGCCTGTTCTCCATGTCTATTAAGCACAGAGTCTTGTGGTGTAATATTATACGCATTGGCAACTCCACCAAGTGAATCCGCAATTACATGACCTTGATCTAGCGTATCTAATTCTGTTCCTGGCACATCCGCCTCGTCAGAATAATACCTTCCATCGTCATTTACCGGTTCAACTTCATCATCCTGAAGACTCACCTCTTCTGCCAACACATGGATAAGCTGACCATATTCATTAGTTAATCCCCAATACTCTCTGTCGCCAAACCCAATATCTACTGCTACATTGGGTTCTCTATCTCCACTTCTATCTCCACCTTCAACTTCTACTATTGTATAGTCCTCGCCTAGATACGTTAGTACATCTCCTGCTATATGATACCCTAGGGTGTTCTGAATATCCTCTTGAACTTCTGTTACACTCTCAACCTGTGTCGTATGTCCTTTTGTTTCGCTCACTAACGATATATTACTATCTGATTGTGGCACCTTTATTTCCAATTCCAATTCTCCACATCCAACTAATAGTGGGGTCAATGCTAATACGCAGATTAATTTTCTTAGACTTCTCATGTTACAATACTTTCCTTTTCTATCAAATTTATTTCCTGATATATTGTATCAGAGAAGCTCTTGAATTGCCACAAAAAATAAGGGAGTGCTTCGCACTCCCTTACCTATTTAAGTAACCAACTATACTCCGTTCGACAATCAATAATATACTCCACCAATACTACATCATCTTGTACTTGATAAAGAACTAGGTACCACTCTTGTACAAACATTTTATGATATTTATTTTGTGGTATATACACTTCTTCAAAAAAACCATAGCGTTTTGGCATTGTTTCCAAAGAACGAATAGCTGCGATAAGATTTCGTTTCGTCTTGCATGCTGCATCTTTATTTACCTGTGCAACAAATCTAATATGTGTCTCAAGCATTCTTTTTGCTCTTTCCGAAACAATTATTTTATACCTTCTAGTCTCTCCCATATGCACTATGCCTCTTCAATAACAACATCAAGAAATTTGTCTAATTCATCAACTGTCACACCCGCTCTTCCTGCAAGCCTATCTTCTTCAACAGCCAGTAATTCCTCTCTTAATTTAAGCATTTTCTCTCTACGTGAATATGTTTCAATATCCATTACAACCAAATCTCCCTCACCATTTTTCGTAAGAAATATTGGCTCTGCAGTTTTTCTACATAATTCAGCAATCTCATTATAATTTTGTCGGATTGCAGCAGATGGCTTTATATTCATATCATAATCCTCCCGTATAGTAATATTATAACTATATTGTATTCTTATTATGCTATCAAGTCAACAATAATGCGTAATAAAAACTTTTTATTCATTTTTCTACTCTACGCTCTTCAATGATTCTACCATATGTATTTTCTTCAGTTTCCTCGTCACAATCGCATTGACGATGAAGGAGAAGATAAATGTGATAATCGTAGCTAGCACGAAGCATATGAGTGTTGTATCTCGAAGGAACATCACGAACTCCATCTCAACCAAGGCGATTATGAATCGGTGGAGCATGGTTCCTAGAAGTAATCCGAGCAATGCACCGAAGAATGTGAGTACCATATTCTCCTTGAACATATAGGCATTCACTTCCTTATCGGTAAATCCAAGAACCTTCAGTGTCGCAAGTTCTCTCTCCCTCTCGGAGATATTGATATTGGTCAAGTTGCCTAGTACGATAAATGCAAGTGCTGCCGCGCATGCGATGATAACGTATACAATCACATTGATTCCATCGATTCTCTTGGTGAGGTCGTCAATGGTAGTTTCGAAGAGGTAGATGGTTTCTGTCCCTTCAATGTCCGATAGTTTTTCTCGCATGTTCTCCGCATCTTCAGTCAGGATGAGCTGAATGGTATTTGGCTCGGCTGTTTCCGCAAACGCCTCTTCATATGCCTTTTGTGTGAGGAATATCTCATGCTGGATATATCTCTCATGAATTCCTCCAATGGTAAATGTTTTCGTGACTTCATCCGAATTCTCTATTCCTATTTGATCTCCAACCTGTACATCCAACAACTCGGACAGCTTTTCGCTGATTAGAATGGTACCGTCTGTAAGCCCTAGCTCTTCTCCACTTTCCCGCTCCCTCACAACATTCAATTGCTGGTGTGCTTCCATATCTTCAATCACATGAACCTGTGCAACATAATCCTCTGACACATGTTCCGAGTGAATTACCCATGCGTACTCTGCTGCCAACACTGCAGATTCCATCCCGTCAAGCGATGTTACCTGATGATACACTTCCTGTTTCTCTGTACCTTCTAGCCCCTCTTCTAACTTGACTGTTCCATCGTAGTGACTTAACTCCTCATATTGGAGTGTCACAATATTGGACACCGATTCCCGGATTCCAAACCCAGAAACCAGCAATGCTGTACACCCTGAAATTCCGATGACTGTCATGAAGAATCGACGCTTGTATCGAATCAAGTTTCTCGCAGTTACCTTGGATGTAAATGACATCCGTTTCCATAAGAATGTTATCTTCTCCAACACCACTGTTTTCCCCATCTTCGGTGCCTTTGGTCTCAAGATTTGACTCGGTTCTTCTCGCAATTGCCCCCATGCAACCCCGAAGGTTGTCCCACACATCAAGAGTAGGAATAGCACATTTGCAATAACAATATAGTTCACGGGCATCTCATACCGCAGTGGCGGCAGCTCGAATAGCAAACCCCATGTGTTATAGATAATCGGTGGAAATAACATCATTCCCACTACGGTACCTACAGCACCGCCTAGGATCGCAGCAATGGCACTGTAGAATAGAAACTTCAGCGCGCAAGCAAAATTGGTGTAGCCCAGTGCACGTAAGATTCCCATCTGTCCCCGCTGTTCATCCACCATACGTGTCATCGTTGTTAGACAAACAAGAGCTGCTACCAGGAAGAAAAAGATTGGAAATACCGCTGCAATGGCCTCCATCTGTGAGATAGTATCTCGATATTGAACACTGGAACTATGCATATCTCGGTCTAGCACTGTCCACTCGCCTGTCTCGAGATCATCGATCTCTGACTTCGCATCTTCTAGCTCTATCTTCGCATCATCTAGTTCGACCTTGGCATCCGCCAACTCAACTTTCGCATCTTCTAGCTCTTCCTGTCCCTCGATGCGACCAGCTTCAAGTTCCCTAACTCCGTCTTCATACTCCACTCTGGCTTCGGCTAACTTCCCATCATTCTCTCGCCAAGCTTCCATTCCACTATTGATTTGTGACTGTGCAGACACACGCTCCGTTTCAAGTTCTGTCCTACCTGCTGCCAATATATTTCGTTGTTGGTCGATTTCTGCCTGACCCTCTGCCAGCTGTCTCTCCGTATTCTCGATAACAGCATTCATCTGTTGTTGTGCCGCTGTAATCTCTGTCAATGCAACTGCTAGCTCAGCCTCCCCTGCGATTCCTTGCCCTTGCAGTGCTGCCATAATTACATCGTATTGCTGACTTAGCGCTTGACACTCCGTCGTCAATTTGTTCTGTTGCGTCCGCAACGGCGCGATCGCAGCCTCTTTTTCAGCTACGGAAAGTGGCGAGGCATTGATTACATCTATTTCTGCCTGTAATTGCACCAATGCACCGTCGATTTCTGCGGTAGCATTGTGAATGTCCTGAATTCCCTGAGATGTCGCTTCCAAAGATGCCTTTTGGGCATCTAACTCTGCCAACTGTTGTATCAATGCTGGCTTACTTTCCTCGTAAGCTTGTGCATTTTGATCCAACTCGGCTTGCGCAACTTCTAACTGCCTCTCCCCTTCATGCAGTTCTCTTGTAGCCGTGGCAATCCTACTATCCAACTCTTTCTGCGCATCTTGCAACTCCACAAGTCCAGAATCGAGTTCCCTCTCCCCTGATTCTATTTCACCCAAAGCATCTGCAAGTGCTTTCTCTCCATCTGCAATTTCCTCTTCATACTCCAGAATCCCATCTTCGTATTCCTTGACTCCGTCCTCATATTCCTTCAGACCATCCTCATACTCGGCATAACCTTCCTCATATTCTTCTAACGCCTCTGCTCGAATGTCATCAGCCCGTACAATTTGTTGACTCTCAGCCACTTCTTCTAGTGCCACCTTTGTAGGCGATAAATAATCGAAATATTCCCCTGAGAATCCATCCAACTCGGCTGCACCATCTGCCAATAATAGAACACTACCATAGATATCATTGACAAAAACCGATTCGGGTACAAACAAGAAACTCCCCAGTGTTCGATTGTTCAGCGTACTCTCGCCACGCTCGCTTGCCAGATAGTCTGGCGAAGTAGCAAGTCCTACTACTGTAAACTCAGTCACTGTCAATTCTTCTTCGATGTCCTCACTCGGGAAAGACACCTGTATTTTATCCCCTATCTGATACCCATCTGCGTTTCCTACGGAATCCTCAGCAATACATTCATTCTCATTTTCAGGAACACGCCCTTCTAATAATGCGATCTGATTAATTTTCTGCTCCTCAGAAAAAGAAGTTACTCGCAGAACTTGTTCCCACTCGCCCTGTTTTCCGATTGCATCTACAAACTTTACTCCCTCGACTGCCTCAATGCCCGCAACCATCTGAAGTGCCTCAAGATCATCTGCATCAAAACCATAATTAGAATAAACCTGAAAATCCATCAGCTTATTCTCGTCATTATATATATCCACACTCTGCCCCATAATAGATGCCGAAGAACTTACGCCAACAAAAAATGCAATTCCTAGCGCAACAATCGCAAACAATGCAACAAACTTTGAAAATGTCTGCCGAATCGTTCGCAGTGCATCTATCCAAATCACTTTACCCATGATGATATCCTCCATCATCTTTCTTCCCTATACATATTTCTCGCCTTATCAGTAGTGCTTCACAAGCACTCTGTATTCTCTGCAAAATCTACCACTCAATCTCTTCAATCGGTAATGGATTCTCATTCACACGTATGGATGAAATCTTGCCACTCTTCACCTTGATTACCTTATCGCCCATCGGACACAGGGCAAGATTGTGCGTAATAATCACAACCGCTCGTCCCTGTTCCTTGCAGGTGTCTTGTAGCAACTTTAAAATCTGCTTTCCAGTATTATAATCAAGGGCCCCTGTCGGCTCATCACATAATAACAACTTCGGATTCTTCGCAAGTGCCCTAGCAATCGCCACACGCTGCTGCTCTCCCCCAGATAGCTGAGATGGAAAATTTGCCTTCCTCTCTTCCAATCCTACCAGTTCCATCGTCCTGTCAATATCCAATGGATTCCTGCAAATCTGCGTTGCCAACTCCACATTCTCCTTCGCCGTCAAGTTCTGCACTAAATTATAGAACTGAAACACAAATCCGATATCGTGCCTTCTATACTGAGTCAACTCCTTGTCATTCATCTGCTCCACATGACTGCCATCCACGATAATCTCCCCTGAAGTACTCACATCCATCCCACCTAACAGGTTAAGGATCGTACTCTTTCCTGCACCAGATGCACCTGCAATGATAACGAACTCCCCCGCCTCAATCTCGAAGCTGACTCCCGCCAATGCTTCAATGTCCACCTCACCAATATGATAAACCTTTTTCACATCTTTAAATTCTATGTATGCCATATCCATTACCTCTCTGAAATAGTATCTTCCAACGCCTTGATATAATCCACTTGATATGTTTTGCCATCTGTATCTCCATCAAAGGTACTTTCTATCTTTGTCAAACCATCTTCTGTTTGATACATAATAATATCTGAATTCATTGTCTCCTCCTTATCTTCATCCGTATGTTCGTTTCAACAGCTCTTCACTTGTAACTTCATATATTATGCGTACTCATCCACAATATTTAGTCTCTCTCTATTGATTTAAGTGGGGATTTTATTTGTATTTTTGGCTAGAATCTTTATATTTCATACGACGATATATAAGTGATATGTGAAAAGATGTTTTTTGAAATTTCTATGCCTTCATTTTATCATAGAATCAAACATTTATCCACAGCAATTTTCTACATCATCAAGTACTTCATCGAGCAACAAAAAAAGGACTTCATCCTCCACGCATCTGCGGAAAATGAAATCCTTTTCTATTTCATTTCTTATGGTGTATATTGCATCACTGTATTGATTCCAATATCCAATCCCAAGAACATCCAAACTGCTAACAGAATAATCCATGAGACCAAGAATGCTATGGAATACGGCAGCATGGTTGAAATCAATGTTCCAAACGATGCTTTCTTATCGTATCTCTGTAAGTATACAATAATCATTGCAAAATAGGACATCAATGGAGATATAATATTTGTTGTAGAATCCCCAATTCTGTATGCTAACTGTGTAAACTCTGGGCTAATGCCTAATTCCATCAACATTGGTACGAAGATTGGTGCTAGTATCGCCCATTTCGCCGACGATGATCCCATGAACAAGTTGATAAATGCAACAATCAGAATAAAGATTACAATTAACACTAAATCTGGTGCGTTTAAAGCTTGTAAGAAATCCGCCCCCAACACTGCAACCATGGTTCCCAAATTCGAATAATTGAAGAACGCGATAAACTGAGCTGCAAAGAATACTAATACCAAATACCCTGACATTCCTGAAAATGATTTCCCAATCATGTCCATAATATCTGTGCTATTCTTAATCGTTCCAACCGTCTTTCCGTAGATGTAACCTGGAATAAAGAAGATGATAACGATAATCGGAACAATTCCAGAACCTAAGAAGATATCTCTTCCAAGTAAAAAATACAGACCAACTAACAATGCCGCACCTACGACTAGTCCCATCACTGAGTTTCGTATTCCTTTTCGTTCTACATCTGTAATTGCATCAAAACTTCCCTTGTAATCCCCTTTATATTCTCCAAGCCTCGGCTCTACAATCTTCTCCGTCACAAGGGCACCAACTATAGTAATTAAGAATGTAGAAACAAACATAAACCAATAATTTCCTAATGTTTGTACTGTATACTCTGGGTTAATAATATGTGCTGCTTCTTGAGTCAACCCTCCCAGAAGTGGATCCAGTGAACTTGGAAGCAAGTTCGCAGAGAATCCTCCTGATACACCTGCAAAAGCAGCCGCCAAACCTGCGATTGGGTTTCTTCCGAATGAAATGAATATCATCGCTGCAAGTGGTGGTAATACTACATATCCTGCATCCGATGCAACATTTGACATTACCCCTAAGAACACAACCATCATTGTTACCAAGCTCTTCGGTGTCTTCTCTGCAACGTTTCGTAGAGAAATCGCGATAAAGCCTGATTGTTCCGCAACACCAATACCTACAAGTGCTACCAGAACTGTTCCGAGCGGGGTAAACCCTGTAAAATTCGCCACTAAGCTACTGAAGATATATTGGATTCCCTCCACCGATAGCAATGATTTCGCATTTGCCGTCACTTCCTGTACTTGGTAAACATCCTCCACCTTCACTAGACCTTCATACGTAACCGACCAACCTAGCAGTGCTCCGATTGCAGACAGTCCCATTACAATTAGGGTCATGATTAAAAACAACATACCTGGGTGTGGAAGTTTATTCCCAACACGCTCAATGAGGTTTAAGAAACCTCCATTTTTCTCTCTTTTCATAAAAACTCCTTCTAAAATATTATTACTTCCACATTATACCTTATCCCACCCAAGTTGTCTATTCATTACTTTTCGTAGTCTACATCATGCTCCCAGATTGTTCCATCTGTAGCACTGATCGTGTACTCATATTCCGTTCTTCCAATCTCCCACTCCACTTCATACTCGGCAATTCCATCGTCAAAATCAAACTCACATTTCACGAAACTTGCTTCACTTTCTGTGACTCCTGCATGTGTAAATGCAATCTCCTTTGCCTCTTCTTCGCCGATATACTCCACAGAAGCATTCTCTTCTGGTGCTGTTTCAGTTGCAGTCTCTGGTTTGACATCATAACTCTCCATATCATAGTCAAAACCTATAATCTCACCACTAACTGCATTGATTTCATAATCATATTCTGTCGTTCCGTCCCAAAACTCAACTTCATATTCCGCAACTCCATCGTCATAGTCAAGCTTACAAAGCATATGCGAAACATCGGCTTCGCTTTTTTCAGCATGTGCAAGTGCTATAGACTTCGCCTCTCCCTCTCCAATATATGTTTCCGTATCGGTTGTATCGACTGGCTGTTGCTCCTCAACTGGTTGTGGCTCCTCTGCCACTGGCAAATCTTTCGTCAGTTGTTGTTCCTCTACCACCGGCTGCTCTTCCTGTGTTGAAGGTGTAGACGCGTTGCATCCACTTAATGCTACTCCAAGAAGAACTGTACAAGATACTATAGTTATTTTTTTTGTTAATTTTGCTGATTTCATAATGAACCTCCTAATTTTTATTTGTATAACTTTCTTTGATGAGTTTATTTTATCTTTCAAACATTAAAATATCATTAAAGCGATAAAATTTATTTTGGAAATTTCACGTTGAACAAGCAGCCTTCCCCCACTTCACTCTCAAGTTCGATTCTTGCATGATGAAGTTTTACAATCTGCGCTACCATAGCAAGCCCCAACCCCATACTCCCTTTTTGACTTTCTGTACGAGATCGATCCACTTGATAAAACCTTTGCCAGATTCTAGATTGGTGCTCTCTTGCAATACCTATTCCATCATCTTTTATAGACAAAACAATTTCCTCATCTGTTTCACTCAAAAGAACCTCTACATTGCCATTCTTGCTTCTATACCGAAATGCATTACTCAGCAAATTAGCAAGTAATCTCGTAATCATCGCCTCATCAAATGCTCCGTTTATATTCGGTGCTATTTCATATGTCATATTAATATCAATGGGAGCAATCAATTGATGCTCTTCACAAGCTTCTCTAACTAGATCACTTAAGTTGATCTTCTTGAACTCTACTTTTTCAACTCCTCTATCAAGACGAATAAGATTAAGCAACTCCGATATAAGATTCGACATCTTTACAGCTTGCCTCTGCACTGTTTCAAGCGCATCCTCCTTGTCTTCTAGTGTGATCTTCTCACCAATCGCATATTCGCACTGTGCCATAATAACTGCTGTCGGCGTTCTAAGTTCATGGGAAACATCCGATGTAAATTGTTTCTCCGCTTCAAAAGCTTCCTCTAAACGCTCAAACATTTTGTCAAATGTCTCTGCTAGTTTATAGATTTCTGGACTTCCCCCTTTTAGGTCAATACGCAGAGCAAGATTTTCGCTTTCACTTATTTCTTCCGCTGTTTTTACAATTTTATCAATAGGGCGGAAGGTATGCTTTGCCACAAAATAACTACCTAATGCAGCAAGTAAAATGAAAACTGGCAGAGAGAATATTGCCATCTGCAAAATATTACTAGTGGCTGTTGCAACTTCATCTACCGCTATAATTCCCCTCATCCAAAGAAGCGCGTCCGAACCCTCAACAGAGAATAATATATCGTAGATGTAATAACGCGTTCCACCAACTGTAATCTCTGTGGTTTCCTTATCTTTAAGCGGTTGTGTATCTAGGCCTTCCTCCGGGACATCTCCTGTAATATATTGTCCATCATAAGAATATAAAACCGTATATACTCCTTTTTTGAAAAAATCCACGTCATCTGTATCAAGACCTCCGTCATCAAATTCAAGTTCACCTGAATTATCATCAACAACTTCCTGTAGTTGGTCTCTGCTATTCGACGAGATAATATTCTCGCTTAATGTAAACATTAGTCCGATTAGAACCCCTGCCATCACTAGCATAAGTAATGCCGTAAAAAGTGTAAGTTTTACTTTAGCCGATACCTTTTTCATAATTCCTCCCGAAGCACATAACCGCTGCCTCTTACTGTATGAATGAGTTTGCTATCATAGCCGCTATCTATTTTCTTGCGAAGATACGTGATATATACATCTACTACATTTGTACCACCTTCATAGTCATAGTTCCAAATATGATTCTCAATCTTCTCCCTTGAAAGTACGATTCCTACATTGTACATCATATATTTTAGAATTGCATACTCTTTTGCCGACAGATTAATCACTTTGTCCCCGCGTTTTACAATATGGGCACTTATGTCTATCGATAGATCCGAAAGCGTTAATAGATTTGTACTATTACCTGATTTCATCCTCGTCATAACTCGAATTCGCGCCATTAACTCCTCAAAAGAGAATGGCTTCACAAGATAATCATTTGCACCCAAATCAAGCCCTTTGACCCTGTCCGATATGGCATCTCTTGCTGTCAGGAAAATCACAGGTGTTTCTATACATTTTGACCGCATTGCTCTAATTACTTCATATCCATCCCGTTTCGGCATCATGATATCAAGTATTACTGCATCATAATCAACAGCAGCAATATAATCAATCGCTTCTTCTCCATCAAAACAACTATCAACCGCATATCCTTCAGATGTTAATTTTTTTGTGATGATTTTATTCATATCTCTCTCATCCTCTGCTAGCAAAATTCTCATAAACATCCTTCCTTTCACTGGTTTTAGCCCCATTGTACCACATAATTATTAAAATTTAATTAGAATTATATCCTTTGGCATCTAATTCTCTATTCAACTTGATTTTCTATGCATACGATTATAAAATAATACGTAGGAAAAAATTATTAATTTACTACATAAAATGCCGCATGATTGTTTATACCATTCAATATAAAGTGAAAGGACGTTTAAATATGAAACAAGTACTCGTACTCGGAACAGGCGGAACCATCGCCTCCACCACAACTGATAACGGGCTCACCCCTAATGAATTTTCATCCGAAATTGCGCGCGAGCTAGAATTGTTCCAACCTCATTTTGATATTACATTTGAAAATATTATGAATCTCGACAGCTCCAACATCCAATCTGAAGAATGGCTGACCATAGCACGCACTTTGTATGAGAATCTGCCAATATACGAAGGAATCATCGTTCTTCATGGAACCGACACCATGGCATATACCGCTTCCATGATTAGCTACATGCTACAGGGTATAAATAAACCGATTGTATTTACAGGCTCCCAGACACCTGCTGGAACAACCTATAGCGACGCCACCTCCAATCTAGCAACTGCATTCGAAGCAATCGCAAAACATGTCATAGGTGTGACAATTGCGTTTAACAACAAGCTCATCTGCGGGACACGTGCTGTCAAAGTTCGCACAAAAGGCTTCCATGCATTTGAAAGCATCAATGCACCTTATCGAGGAGAAGTCTTCGCCGATGGGCTAGAAGTCTATCCCTACTCTGTTCCTAAAGACGCTAATACAGACTTTATCTTACAAGATAACATCTGCAATGATGTCTTTCTATTAAAATTAATCCCTGGCACTAATCCCTTGATATTTGATGCCATCACGAATCTCAACTACCGTGGAATTGTAATTGAAACTTTCGGTGCTGGTGGCATGCATTATATCCGCCGCGACCTCTTGCAATCCATTGAACGCTTGATTAAGCGTGGCATCGTAGTGGTTATCTGTAGTCAATGTCTCTACGAGGCAAGCAACCTATCCATCTATGAAGTCGGCAAGAAACTGCTCTCCACAGGTGTCATTTCAGCTGGAGATATGGCAACAGAGGCCATTGTAACGAAATTAATGTGGGCACTTGGGCAAACAACCGACGTGAAGAGAGTTCGAGAGATGTTTGAGAAAAATTATACGGGGGAAATTGCAACTGACTAGAGCAAGGAACTAACTGTGCATAATTACTTGAATATCTTCTGCTATTAAGTTATAATATCTCACGTTAAGGCATCCTGCCAACTATATATTCTATAAGGAGACAAGTAACACATGAAAAGCAATAATATATTATTAGAACTATTGAAATTTTTAGGGAGCGCCATCCTAGGATGGTTGCTATGGGTCATAATATTATCTCTAACATTACCAGCAGAAACCGACGCTGCCATCGACCAAGCAAATCGATTAGCAGCAATTCTTGGTATTATAACCGGTCTCGTGCTTAGCTTAGTATTAAAATTCAACACAATCATGCATCTAAAGCAAAAGATTAACGAAGCTGCTAGTAATATTAAGGTAACTTTAAAGAGAAGCGATGCCCTACTTGAAAAAGCGAATAAAGTTGTAGACAAATACATCGAACACGAAGGCGACACATTGTTAGGTGTGACTGGGGGCAGAAGTACAACTGGGAAAAAACTTGCTAGAAAGATTAAAAATGCAACACAATTCAAGAACACGATTGAGAATTATCCAGATTTAAAGGCTAATGAAAGTATCATGGAGCTATTAAAACAACTCCGCGAAAGTGAAAATATTATTGCAAACTTTAAGCTCACTTATAATGATACTGTGACAAGATTCAATACCTTGATCAACTCATTTCCAGGGATATTAGTTAAGAAGGTATCTCACTTATCGGATGCTGATTTCTTTGAAGAAGATGATACAAATATTATCTCTGATGAAGAATTGGGAATATAATTTCCTATTATGATAGGGGCTCTATTCTTGTATTTTTTCTAATAGTGCCTCTTGTAATACTTTGGAAAAATTTATATTTTTATCTAGTGCAGCATAATTCAACCACGCTGGTATAGTCAAAGTTTTTTTGACAGATTTGTCAAAATGTACTTTTGCATATTCAATAACATCAACTGTTATAATATTGACAAATGCACCGTCTAACGAAACTTGTAAATCATATGCAATTTCTTCTATTTTTATATCTGAAATTGCAGTCGGTTTTGGAATTTCCTTATTTTCTCTTTTTAAAGTATATAGATAACCTGCAAGGCAATCTACTGCTTCATTCATTGCTTGTTCAATAGACTCTCCACAGGTAGAAAGCCAATTCAAATCTGGAAATACAACCGAATATAAATTTTCTTCTTTATAAAAACACGCTGGATACATAGATAACATAATACATCTCCTTTTTCAGAAGCAGGATTACCTTAATCCCGCTTGTTTTAAGATGGATATTTCGGTACCTTTTGGCAAATCTTTACCATGAAATGGTATCGTTACCTTTCCCGATTTTTCTGGATGAATATATTGCCTATGTGAACCAACTTGGTTTTTAAGTAACCATCCATCAGCAAGGATAATTCGTTCCATCTCTAACGGTTTCTTAGGCATAGTGTTATACCTCCTTGCCAGAATATAATAACATATAATACGTGTTATTTCAATACGTATTATATGTTGTATAGAAAAAAGATGCTGCACACATCATGCAACATCCCTCTTATCATTTTTAAATTTATGGATTCATGAAATTCACTTCTGCCATCATTACCAATTCCCCATCCTGCATATAATATCTGAAAATATTATAATACCCATTCTTGGCAAGATTCGCATAATATTCTTCCATTGCTATCTGCTTATATCCATTTGTCGCATCCACCAAAATAATCACGTCCTCCGCTTGCTCTGTAGTCAAGGTATACCCTTCGCGACTTTCTGGCAGAAAAGTAAATCTTTCTGAGGTATCTGTTTTCGTCTCATCCTCCTCATACAAGGTAAGTTGTGTCGTATAAACATCATCCTTAAAATCCAAAGCCGAGACACTAGCTGCGAACACTGTAACCCCTGGACGCGCCGCTACTTCTTCAATCAAGGCTAGATACTCTGATGTCTCTCCACTAGCCTCTGTTTCTTCCGTTTCCTGTGACTCCGTCGTTTCTTCTTGTGCAACTTCCACTTGTTCCGAACTCTCTTGCTGAGTTTCAGCCTCTTCACTTGCTTCTTCCTCAGCTGCACATGCTGAAATCGCGAACATCGTTAGCATTGCAATCAGCAGAATATAAATTCTTTTCTTATTTGATTTTATCATACATCTCTCCTTTGGTTATTTCTTTCCAGTGAATTATAGCAAACCGCTCTATTTTCTTCAAGCAAAATTTCAACATTACACTCATTCTTTCATATTATTTTATCGATACCATTGCATCATGTTTTTATATATTTATATTCCCAAATTTTATAGGAAATCTTCCATCTTCCTCAATATCGTTGTATAATATTTTCGTACTTTGCCATTTTGCGAAAGGAAAAAACAATGATTACTGAGCTCTTATTTGGAACTATTTTGTTATGGATACTTTTTATCCTAATCCTATGGTCTAACCCACGCTTAACATTAAATAGAATCTGCTTTGTGGGGGGCATGTTTTTCAGCTTGGGTCTCTTAAAAGAGTACCTATATTATGATTTTATTCCATTTTTAAATGAAAATGGTGTCAGCTACACTCAGATGGATTTTCAGAATATCTACTCCTTTATGACTAGTCTCCTCTATCTGTGTGCAATGCCTTGCGCATTTCTCTTCGCTGTTGAATTGCAGATAAATACAGAGAAAAAATTATATTCCTGGAAGGTTATCGCCCCATTTTTACTGATACCCCTCCTATGTTTTATTCTTGTTTTCTCACCTTGGGACACCTATGAACTTCAACGAACCAGTTTTTCTTTTTGGGTGAGTATTAGCCTCTATAATGTCATTTATGGAATTCTATTTACCATATTATCAGTACGGTCAGTGCGACAGGAGCCAAACCAATTTATCCGAAAGCAAAAATTTTCTACCCTGTTAATTTTTCTTCCTTTGATCTGGTTTTGGCTTATTACGATATTTGTCTTTCATACATTACAGTTGGTTACCTTACTTACTTTTTGGAAATATGGAAGCACGATTGTTTTCGCGCTCATTGTATGTTATTTATTCTTTGCATTTAAAAGTGGTATGATGGGAATTCGACTGAAATTCGACCATTACTATTGGCAGTCAGATGAACAAACTGTATTTAAAGGAGCACAGTTTATCTCTCATGCCCTGAAGCATGATTTGACGAAGTTACATTGGTGTGTAGATAAATTAGCTGTGGAACAACCCGAGTCTCCCGAAATCAAGATTATGACAAATGCCCTGTCCCATCTGCAGGAAATGCAACAAACGATTCTTGTTCAAACAGGAATTTTAAAAATCACTAAAAATAAGCACGCATTTTCGGAAATTCTAGAAGTGTGTAACCTTGATTTTTATCAAAAATTAAATGTGAATTTTTTACTTCCGCAAGAAGAATTCCACTTATACTGCGACTTACATCACACTGCGGAATTGCTTAAAAATCTATTCAGTAATGCCCTGGAAGCTACTGATGATTCTTGTGAAATTTCTATTACCCACCAATCTTATAAGAGAGTAAAATCTCTAAAAGGATATTATAATATTTTGCGGATCAAAGACAACGGAAGAGGATTTTCTAGTAATGAAAAAGAATCCGCCTTCAAACCTTATTATAGCAACAAGACAGCCACCAACCACCTTGGCTTAGGGCTGTTTTACTGTGCACGGGTAATGGAAGCTCACGGCGGCTTAATCTTGCTTGAAAAAACCTCCAATCTAGGAACTACCTTTGCCTTAGCTTTCCCTACAACTAGAAAGGAATAATTCAGAATGAACATTTACAAAATACTAATCGTAGAAGATGATAGTGATTTTGCCTATCTTATTGAACAAACTTTACATACTCAATCCGACTTCGAATGTGTTGGTGTTGCAAGCACCCCAAAACAAGCCTTAGAGATGACCTCATCGCTTAAACCTGATCTTGTTCTAGTGGACCTGTCCTTAACTTCCAGTGAACTAGATGGAATTAATACAGCAAAGGAGATTCGTCTTCACTCTAGCGCGAAGATTGTCTTCTTAACTGTGTGCGAAGACACTAAAATTATGCTACACGCATGTGAAACCGCATTTGCCTCAGGTTATATCTTTAAACGTCAATACAAACTAATTATTGAAACAGTTCACTGCGTCTTGGATGGTAGTACCCCACAAACAGAATTGATAAAATCACATATATTAGGCAAACTCACTTCAGCCGAAACATTCTTATTCGATTATCTTCTAAACAATGGGGCAAAACCTCAATCTTCTAGCAAGACTATTGCAAATCAAAAAACAAGCATACTTCATAAACTAAATTTGCACTCCACAAAAGAGTTACTGCATTTATTTCAAAACTACTAAAGAAGAAGAGTGTATGTGCTTATGAAGTGCACATACACTCTTCTTTTTCTTATCTTCTTTTCCTAGCAGCTATCCCTACCGCACCACTTGCAACAATCACTAGCAATGCAATCATAAGATAACCTATCGGAAACGCACCACTGCCTGAATCGTTCCCTTGAATTAATTCTCCTGAATCCGTTGGTAGCTCTTGTTCTTCAATCTTCTCTACTTCCGTCTCCGCAATTGTATCCTCTATATTTTCGATCTCTTCTACCACCTTCTCCTCTTCCTCATCTTGTTCACTTGATTCATTCTCATCATCGCCATCTTGCCTATTCGATTCGCTAGCATCATCACTCTCTTGCGCATTCGATTCGCTAACATCATCACTCTCTTGATCGTTCGGTTCGTTGGCATTACCACCCTCTTCCTCATTTGGCTGACTCGTATTATTTTCTTCTTCCCCACTTGGTTGCTGAGGATCTTTATTATTTTCTCCAGTGTCTGGAACCTCTGGTACTTTCTCCTCTGCTTCCACTTTGATTACATAATGAGAAAAATGTGTTGTCGTGAACACTACCATTTCCGTTTCTTCATTATATGCAGTTGGTTGTTCTGACAATTCACCATCTTGAGCTACAAAATATACTACAACGTCTTCTGCCTTTTCACCTTCGTCTAACATATATGGTATGGATACTGTTGCCACTCCACCTCCAAAGTCTGTCATTTGATTTCCTTCTACCAAGATCAACAACTCATATACTAGGCCGCCTTCTGTAGCCTCTTTCTGCTCTGCTGATAGAGATACTGCCTCACGTATAATAATAGTAATATTTCTATCATTACCTTGTTCCACAATACTTTTTAGTGCTGCATTATCAAATGTAAGCTTACCTATTCTTGTTTCGATGTGAAAGCCTGATTCCATATCTTTCAACAACATTTCCACAGCTTTCGGGTTGAAAGTCACCTCTACCCCTGTTCCCTCTACTGGCATTTCCACCTTAATCGTAAGATTCGCTTCTGTCCCTCGTGAGTCTGACTCTTTCAACACTTCTTCCACTGCATCTTCTAGATACACTTCTTCTATCTGTGCCTTCGATGCATCTCCATCTGTTCTGGACGATACCTGTACTTCTATCTCAGTCTCCTTACCCTGTGTCGTTGGATTACTCAATGTAGATGTTGTTCCATCTGCCTTGACTTGATATGGAGTAATTGTACCAGTTAGATTATAGTAGTTTATAGAATCTTTTGGTATAAAAGTCCATGAATATGAAATATTAGCCTCTACCACCTGAGACTCTCCTGCATCCCAACTCACGTCTCCAACTAATGCCATACCATCTACATCTAATATAGATTCTGTGGCTAATTTAGCGCTTGCTAAGGATTTGCCTTCACTTGTGATAATTCTATATGTTGGATTTCCACTTGGTGTCGCCCTCTTAATCTCTGCATCTGCGAAAGTTGGTTGCGCCTCTGGTGCATGGTAGTTCGCGACATCTGCTCCTGTGATTCCATATCCGCTTACTACGATTGCTTTATTCTCTCCTGCATTTTTATCTGCAAAACTCACGCTTCCTGTCTCAACACTTACCTTATCTTCCCCTACAATTCCTGATAAAGTAGGTGTCGTCTGAATCGTCGCTACCGTGGTTCCATCGTAAACTTTGTCTTCCACACTTCCGTTTAATGTCCATGTCAGTTGTTTTGGTTGGATACTTCCATCTCTAAAAGTTGGCTGATTGATTGGCAATAGATAGTTCCCAATATCTTCTCCCTCAGCTGTATAATCGGTTACAACTATCTGGTGAGTTCCTGCATCTGCACTCTTAAATGCTACGTCTCCGACTTTAACCACGACATCTTCTTTTCCTACGATGCCCTCTAATGTCGGTGCTGTCTTCTGGGTTGCTTCCTCCGTACCATTATAGATTTTATCAGACACTGTGCCACTCGTTGCCCATATTAACTGAACTGGTTTAATCTCTGCATCTTCGAAAGTCGGTTGCTCAACTGGTGGTAGATATTTGCCTGCATCTTCACCTTGGATTCCATACCCAGTTACCTGTATCTGATGGGTTCCTATATTTTTATCTTGGAAAGAAAGTGACCCTGTTTTCACACTCACTTGATCGCCTGAAACAACTCCAATTAAGGTAGGTTCCCGATCTGACTCTGCTACATTGTCGCCATCATACACCTTATCCTTCGTAGTTCCCGCAGTTCCCCATGTTAGTTGAATTTCTCCGATTTTAGCATCTTCAAAACTTGGTTGCAGTGTCTCTAATGCATAGTTTATTGCGTCTTCTCCTTCCATACCATAACCTTCTACAATGATTGGATGCGTTCCCATCTGCTCACTTTCAAACCTCACAGTTCCAACCTTAATCGTCACTTCATCGCCTTGTAGGATTGTTTCTAATCTTGGTGCTAGTTTCACTGTCGCCGTCGTCGTACCATCATAGGTCTTATTCTCGATTTCTCCTTGCGTCCAACTTAGTTCTACCTTGGTAATCTCGGCATCTTCGAAAGTCGGTTGCTCCTTTGGTGCATGGTAGTTCGCGATATCTGCTCCTGTGATTCCATATCCGCTTACTACGATTGCCTTATTCTCTCCTGCATTTTTATCTGCAAAACTCACGCTTCCTGTCTCAACACTTACCTTATCTTCCCCTACAATTCCTGATAAAGTAGGTGTCGTCTGAATCGTCGCTACCGTGGTTCCATCGTAAACTTTGTCTTCCACACTTCCGTTTAATGTCCATGTCAGTTGTTTTGGTTGGATACTTCCATCTCTAAAAGTTGGCTGATTGATTGGCAATAGATAGTTCCCAATATCTTCTCCCTCAGCTGTATAATCGGTTACAACTATCTGGTGAGTTCCTGCATCTGCACTCTTAAATGCTACGTCTCCGACTTTAACCACGACATCTTCTTTTCCTACGATGCCCTCTAATGTCGGTGCTGTCTTCTGGGTTGCTTCCTCGGTACCATTATAGATTTTATCAGATACCGTACCACTCGTTGACCATGTTAACTGAACTGGTTTAATCTCGGCATCTTCGAAAGTCGGTTGCTCCTTTGGCACGTGGTAGTTCGCGACATCTGCTCCTGTGATTCCATATCCGCTTACTACGATTGCTTTATTCTCTCCTGCATTTTTATCTGCAAAACTCACACTTCCTGGCTCAACACTTACCTTATCTTCCCCCACAACTCCTGATAAAGCAGGTGTTGTCTTAATCGTCGCTACCGTGGTTCCATCGTAACCTTTATCTTCCACACTTCCGTTTGATGTCCATGTCAGTTGTTTCGGAACAATAGTCACATCTGCAGATTTTGGTTGTTCTGCGGGAAGAATATAATTACCTAATCCTTCTCCGTCCACACCATAGTCTGAAATAATTATTTTTTTACTTCCTGCATTTTCATCTTCAAATCGTATCGTACCAAAAACGATACCTACATCATCACCACTTATCTTCCCAATCAAATACGGTTGCGCAGTCACAGTTGCATCAGTCGTTCCATCATATTGCTTTGAGTTCACTCCTACCGCACTCCATGATAGCTGCTTTGCTGTAATCTTAGATTTTTCAAATGTAGGTTGGTCTACTGGCGCAATATAATTTATAGCATCTTCACCTTGGATACCATATTCTTTCGCTACAATTACCTTGTCTGTTCCTACATTTTTATCTATGAAGCTAGCAGTTCCCACCTTAACTGCAACACTATCTTCTTCTATAATTCCCTCAAGTGTTGGCGCTGTCGTCACGGTTGCTATTGTACTCCCATTATATACCTTATCCCTTACTTGACCCATTCCTTCCCATGTCAACTGTTTTGGATATAGCATAATGCCTGTACTCAGCACTGTTTCATCTAGTTCGCTCATCCCCGTATATTTTGCTGTCACATTATTATTGTTATTCATCAGAAATGCACTATGCGTTGTCAAAACATCGAACTCCATCTCTTGATTGAACGTAACTTCTTTGAGTTCTGTAACTAGTTCATCTCCAATATAGATTCCCATCTTCGACTCTCCATCAACGATGGTCTTCGGTGTCACCTTGATCGTGATTGTCTCACCGTATACAAATTCACTCGTCTCCGTATCTCCTCTATATGTTTTAATTTCCTTTTCCGGTTCTAATATATTGAATGGAACCTCTATTACTTTCTCTGTCGTGTTGTCCGTGAGCGATATCTTTGCCATCCCGATCTCTGTATTATTATCGTAGGAAACACCATAATTGGCACTATCTGAATTGATAGTAAAATCAATCCCCTTAATCTCCTTAGTCGTTGTAAGAATACTATACTCCGGCTCAATTGCTACACCCGTGTAATATTGATCTGCTATCTCTATATCATCCACATCTGGAGATATTGTGAATTTTCCTTCTCCAGCTAGAGTGCCTTCACCGCTGAGCGAAGTCCCCATATGTAGAGTGCCTTGGTTTGTCAATGTAACCCCACTTGCTAGAGCTAATGACTTTTCGCCTTCGACAATCAAAGTATAACCTTCTGGTATCGTGGCATCTGTCTCTAGTGTTAGATTATCTCCATATAATTTACCAATCTTAGCTCCACCCTCGAATACAATTCCACTCCAGTCATCTTGGTCTGATTTATCCTCGATTGTATATGCTCTAACATATGCATTCCCAGTAGCCCGGAATGAACCACCTATCGACCATCCAGCGGCTCCGCCATCTGCTATCACCATACCACCATTGACGCTAACGGCACCTCCATTTCCACCACTTCCTGGTCCGATTCCATAACCATTGGTTCCTGCTTGTGCAGTTATACTTCCACCATTGATTGTGATTGTACCACAATCATGAAGTTGCGACCCTGATCCACCTCCAATTCCTGCTGCCCCACTCTCTGCTAATCTGCCTCCACTACTGTCTGTTCCTGCATACAACGTTCCAGTTGCCACTTGCGTCTGTGCATATATGGTTAGACTATTCCCTTTGGAAACGGTAATGCCTTTTGGTACTGTCAGTGTAGCCCCATTTGCTAATATCAAATGTACGTCTCCACTCACTGTTACACGACTGTCAATTCTTACATCCTTATCTGCTACATACCACCCAACTTGCCCTGACCATGTGGACATATCACTTGTAATCGATGCTGCTTTCACCGTCTCTGTTGATGTCTCTGTCGGATTATAGTAAGTTGTAGTCACCGACTCCTCGATAATACCGCCTTGAATTGGATTTCCTGTAATTTCTCCGCTGCTAACCACTCGCCCCTGATTGGCGATGGTTCCATGGTTTGCTATCTTCCCTTTATTCGACAGCAAACCTGCATTGGTCAATGTGATCCCTGATTTTACTGTAAAGCTCTGTGCCGCATCAATCACGAGACTATAACCAGCTGGTATCAATGCATTCGCATTCAATACAAAGTCTGCATTGTATATCTGCCCTTCTGTGCCACCTTCAAATACAACCCCACTCCAACTCGCTTGGTTTGATTTGTCGCTAATGGTTTTCGCGATTATAAACGGATTTCCTGTCAAGCTAAGATATCCTCCAAGCTCATCAACTGTAATACTGCCACCATTGATATTAACTTGACTGGCTGAACCTCGGTATGCTTTGCCGATTGCCTCACCATTTGAAGATGCCTTTGCTGTGATAATTCCACCATTGATGTTAATCGTCCCATAGTCTCCATTATATCCACTACCGATTCCTGCAGCATTCCCACCAGCATTTGCCGATATAATACCGCCATTGATTGTTATGGTACCACAATCACGCAACGCTGCTCCGTTACCGCCTCCGATTCCTGCTGCATCACTATCTGATAGATTTGTGCCCGTGCTATCTGTTCCTGCGTACAACCTCCCCGTTCCATTTGGAACCTGCTCATAAATGGTGAACTGATTGTCTTTTGTAACCGTAATTCCTTTTGGTACATTTAATACGGCTCCTTCTGCTAGAATTAGATGTACATCTCCTGTCACAATTGCTCGATCTGGTATGTTCACCTGACCTTTTGCAACGTAGTACCCATTGCTCTCTGTATTATTCCAATCTACCTGTTCCACTAACACAGTAGCTGAAACTGATTGCATATTCCCGTTGGCATCAGTGTACTGCACCATTTCCTGTGGATCTTGCTGTGGCACAGGTGCTACTATATTTACTGTAATAGTAGGTGCATTCACTCCCTCTGCCACTAGATATCCTGTCATAGTCGGTGTATAGTGATACGTTGCTGCCTGGTCTTTTGTGAATGTCACTCCCTCTGGTAAGTTCCACTCTACAGTGACTTCCTGCTCTTGACCATCTACTGTAACTGCTAACCTGCTGGGTAGATTCGGCTGAATCGTCTCATCTCCCAAGGTAATTGTTTGTGTAGTGACTTCATCCCCTAATACTCCAAATGCCGTTATAGTTTGCTCCAGATTCTCAGGCGGTGATTGTTCTGGATTCGTAGGCGGTGTGGATCTTGCACCTACAATTGGTGGTTCTTTCGCCTCTTCCGTCTGTACCATTGGTACAGCTGGCGCCGCCTCTACCATTGCTGTTATGACCGGCATCTCCACACCGTCTGCTATCAAATAATCATCGATGCTTGCGGTATATACATATGTATTCACGCTATTGCTTGAGAAACTGGCATCTCCTGCCAACACCCATTCAACAGGGACAGTAATTTCACTCTCTACAGTGCTGGATGTCCATGCAATTTCAGAAACCGTTCCGTCCTCGCCTTGTTCCCCTCCTGATTGTCCCCACGTCGTAGATGCTAGGGTTCCCATCAGCTCACCTGGAAGGTTGGGTGTATCTGTGCCCCCCTGTATAAATTTCTGAGTGGCTACCTCCTCTGCTAGGGGTTGGAGTGCAGTAATATTCTCTACATTAGAAGGTGGCTCATTCTCTCCCCCTTGCGTCCCCGTAGCAAGTGCACTAACAGGCATATTGCCAAGTATCATTGCCAATGAAATGGCTAAAACAGCCACTTTCTTTAAACTTTTCTTTTTTAACTCCATAATCTTCCCTCCTTGCTTCATCTTTATCAATATTTTATTAATAGCCTTTTTATATATTTCATACTTATTTTAATTTTATCATTTACATCTCTCGTTTTGTTCCCAAATTTTGTAGGAATGAGGAACAATAAGAGAAGGCAGTTATTAAGAAACACTCAATAGCCACCTTCTCCTATACTAAACCTTCGCTTAATCTGTTTGAAACACTATTCTAACCGTACAAACCCTTCCCAACCATCTAAGTACACCGTATCGTCACTTGGGTCATAAAATCCCCCAGAAAAATCATATCCGTTCTCATCCATTTCAATCATAAAACTGTCATCTGAAAAATAATAAAAATAAGTCCCTATTACATAATCTCCTTCACTGTATTCGAAATAAAGACTTCCATCTTCGTAAAATGCGACTATGCTATCCGAAGTGAGGGATTCCCATGTTCCCACAAGGGGTAACCCTGTATAAATTTCATTGCTATAATCATATGGTTCGTCACTTAGCAATCTATAAAACCAACTAAAATCATCTAACCAGAATGTGTCGTCAGAAGAGTCGTACTCTACCTCCATATCACTGCCGTTAGAATCAGTCATTGTCAGTACCATGTCGACGATCCTATAGGTACCATGTTGCGAAGAATCTGGGGAGCTTATCTCGTAGTAACCATATTCATCAAACTCAACTATAACATCATTTGTGTTATCCCATCTCCCCACCATGGTAGCGTCGAAAACGTATTCATCATTATTCACTTTCTCTTCTGGTAGCATATCTTCCGTAGCACGGTAGTATGTCTCATCAACCCCTAAGAAAAACATACTATCTTCTTCCTGATTATACTCACATTTAACCCTTGTGTCATCGCCGAAGATTAAGGTTATGTAGCTCCCATTTAGGTCAAACTGGCCTTCTACAAAGATCTCACTATCAGCATAAGTGTCCATATAAGTATTAGTATCCGTATAAGAAAAATCACCATCTTCTTCAAAATGAAGGTATACCGTACCATCTTCATTTAGCCAATATCCATGGATGAGCTCATCAGGATAGTCCTCCGCTTGAGTCTCCGCCTCATTATTACTGTCTGCATCAGACACCAAGCCGCAAGAAGAAATAGTCATTGTAAGAAAAATGCTTAGAATAATCAGTATGCCTGCCTTAACAAATATTTGATAGTTTTTCATAGAATCCTTCATTCCTCCGTTCAACCGCTAAGTAGCTCTGTATACTCTGTTCGTGTGTCCGCGATATGATAAATATAGATAACATCTTCTATCCATCGAAATATTGAGACATATCTTTGACAGATTATCATTCGATAACCCTGTGCATTTAACCACTTATCAGGTGTCAATGATCCTGAATCTGGGAATACCTCTAGTCGTTCAATGCTATTCAAAATACTATCCGTGACTTTTATTGCAGACTCCACTCCAAATTGAAGCGCGTAATAATCCTCAATCACTTTTAAGTCTTCCCAAGCGGTCGGTAAAATTTCCACATTACATCTCTTCTGCACGTGCCTTTAATTCCTTTCTTGCATCTGAAACACTTCTTGTCTTCGCTCCATTGATTCTTTCGCTTTCTGCTTGCATGATTTTTGCACGAAGTTCTAATGTTTGCTCTCGTTTCTCAAAGGCTTCAATATTCATAAAAACTCCATCACCCTCTCCATTCTTTGTTATATAAATCGGTTCATTTGTCTTTTTTGCTAGATTGGATATCGATGCATAGTCATTTCTTAATGTTGCTGATGCTTTAATTATCATAACAATCATCCTTTCATATCTTTTTATTGATATAATTATATCTTATTTTTTATACGTGTTCAATTACTTTCATTAAATTTAACCATATTTCTTATTTGCGGTTATACTCGCAAAACTATTGAAATAATTAATTTCATTAGCTAGAGGAGGTATAAAAACGGAAGTTAAAAGCGAGTGAACCATTCCCATCCATCTAAGTACACTGTATCGTCACTTGGATCATAATATCCACCAGAAAAATCATATCCATTTTTATCTGCTTCTAGCATAAAGCTGTCATCTGAAAAATAATACATAAAAGTCCCTGTTACAGAATCTCCTTCACTGTATAGGAAGTCAAAACTCCGATCTTCGTAAAATGTGACCATGCTATCCGAAACGAGGGATTCCCAGGTTCCCACAATAGCTACCTCAGCATCAACTTCACTGTTGCTATCATATGAATCGTCACCTACAGTCCTATAAAACCAGCCAAATTCCTCTAACTTGAATGTGTCGTCAGAAGGGTCGTACTCTGCATCTACCTCACTACCGGTATAATCGTACATTGTCAGTTCTGTCCCATCTACCATATATGTACCATATTGAGAAGAAACTGGGGTGTCTATCACGTAGCCACCATATTCATCAAACTCAACTATAACATCATTGCCGTTCTCCCATACACCCACCATTCCAGTGTCGAAAGCGTATTGATAATCTTCCTCGTATTCGCCCTCCTCTTGCTGATCAACCTGTTCTGGTAGCATATCTTCCGTAGCACGATAAAACGTCCCGCTAAGACCCAAGAAAGCCATGGTATCTTCTTCACTATTATACTCACCTGTATAGCTGGAACCATCGTTGAAGCCTAAGATTAAGTATTTCCCATCTAGGTCAAACCAACCTTCCACATAGACCTCTCTCTCATTATAGGTAAAATCACCATCTTCCTCAAAATGAAGATATAACACACCGTCTTCATTTAGCCAGTATCCATGGATGAGCTCATCTGGGTAGTCCTCCTCGATCTGTGAGTCGTCCTTGATTTGAGCAGCCTCCTCCATATTACCACTGTCTGCATCAGGCGCCGAGTCGCACGAGACGATTGTCATTGCAAGAAAAATGCTTAGTATGATTAGTATGCTTGCTCTAACTAATGTTTGATTGTTTTTCATAGAATCCTCCATTCCACCGTAATCGGTCAATTAAATTTATTTTGTTATCTTCTTACTTTATTATAAACATATTGTAACAAGTCGCAACCTCAATAGCTAGTACAAGTTAGCAAGTTGATGAAAATTCAAAATAAGAGAAGGCAGCTATTAAGTATTCTTAATAGCTGCCTTCTCTTATTTCTTTCCCTAACTCTCTATTATGCCTCTGTTAATGAGATACCAAATGTTAGGAATCCGTTATAAGTACCATCTCCTAAATTCTCAAAATCATCGATAAACAGGTATCTAGTAATATCAGTTACTCCGTCTTGATTAAAGTCTGTATACTTTCCATCGTACTTGAATGCGGCCAAAACATCACCGATTGCATATGGATCTCCTACTTTACTTCCAAAGCTACTGCTATAAATCTCGTATGCTGCTTCTACATTCTCTTCGTTTGCAAGTGCCAATGTGTTCGCCACATCACCATATCCTGCTCCGTCAAGTGAAATGTTGATTTTCTGGCCATCTGGGATAAGGTCTACTTCTTCTAACTTCATACTAAATGCAAACTCTGCCATACCATCTGCATCCACATGAACATCTGCAGGGATATCTACTGTAAATGCTGGATTCTCAATTACCATTTGTACCTCTGCACTCGCACTTGTTGTCATTGTGTCTCCACCTACATTTGCTGCTGAAACTGGTACCGATGTTCCTACTACTGCTACTGCGATTAATGCTGTTAATAATGCTTTTTTCATTCTGATCTTCCTCCTAATATTTTACTTTTTTATTACATCAAGCAGTTCTACTGCTGTGTAATTTAGTCATGTGTCTACCTCTAATTCTTCATTATGAAACAATAAGCTTTGTGTTTATCACTGCATTATTTAAAGGTGACATGTCGTCGAGCGAATAAGCAGCTACCCGAATTTCAAGATTATATTCGCCTGCTTCTATACTATTTGTAATATCTACTTGCTCCACCGCCATACCTGGTTCTATTAGATTCGTAGCCCCCAGCTCTACACCTTCTTCCACAATCTTGAACGTATACGAAATGTAACAATCATTCTCTTGTGGATTCGGTAATGTTACTTTCAGAATATCCGTCTGCGAATTATATCGAAGATCTGTGTAATACGGTACTTTTATAGATTCTTCTTCCGTTTCAGCCGATAGAGACTGTAGCTCTCCCGACCATTCAATCGCACCATCATCTACCACCATCTGCACCGAAGACGAAAGCGGAACTTCCTGCTGCCCTATGTCTACTATGGCATTTGCCTGATTTGCGATATACCACACGTAAAAATCAACGGATGCTACTATAAATACTGTTGCTATAATTATAATTTTCTTCCTATGAACAAAACTTTCATTTGATGTCTGTCTCATGCTTGCAACTCCCCTATATATTCTCAATTCTCTTTGCATTTACACTATATATTTTTCAGGATCTAATAACAAGCAAATAACTGTAAATCTTAGGTAAAGCATTTGTAAATCTAAAAAAAATAGGTACTTTAAAAGCCATTACATGACTATTCATCTTGTAATGGCTTTTAAATGCAATACCCTATTTATTATTAATTTTGACCAAATATAGCAAACCTGTTTTTACCGCTGCCTTTTGCCACATAGAGGGCTTTATCTGCTTTTTCATACAGCGTGTGGAAGTCCGTGCCGTGCTCTGGGAAGAATGCTACACCAACACTTGCCGATACTTGGACTTGCACATCGTCATTTCCATATTCTTTGACAAGTGCCGTGCACACTTCAGTTGCTTTTTGTTCAATGAAATCAGAATTCTTGCAGTCGTTTAGGAAAACAAAGAACTCATCTCCACCAATTCTGCCGACAATATCTCCACTGCGGAATACGCTCCCCAGTGTTTCACCGATGTCTCTTAAGCACTTATCACCACATATATGTCCGAGGTTGTCGTTGACTGCTTTGAAATTGTCAATATCGATGACGAGTAAGGCACACTTTTCACGCTCTGACACAGTAAGCAGATGATTTCTAATATAGTTCTCTGTCGCCGCTCTATTATAAACTCCAGTAAGCGTATCCACCTCCGATTTTTCTAATAGTGCCGTTTCTTCGATTTTACGTGTGGTGATATCAAGCATCTTGCCGACGATACGCATTTTATTGTTTTCACTATCTATAATCGTTTCATAGGTGTAGTGATACCACGCCACCTCACCATCTCGCATCTTTATTTTGGTGTCGCCCTCGACTTTATTCTCCAACACTTCACAAGAGCTGATGTCTCCGCTAAAGATACGCACATCATCGGCAAATATGTCTCTTCCGATTTGTGACTGCGCAAAATTTTCTATGGTATCGGGAATATCCAGCCTCTCTGCAAAGTTTTTTGAAAAACGCATGGTACCGCTAACAACATCAAAGTCAAAGAACACATTATCCGTGAGTGACGCAATCAGTGCATTGAAGTCTTTTTCCTTGCGCAATTCACTCATCGTATTGGCGTAGTTTGTAATATCAAGAAGTTGCATGCAAAACATTTGCTTGCCCGTTTCATCGGTAAATAGTTGCCCGTTGCATTGGACTGTTTTGAACACACCGTCTTTGCATTTCATAGGGAAAACAAATACAAAATCTCCGTTTTCATCAAGGGTAAGGTGGTCTAGGAAGTCTTTCTCGCTCACATCTCCGTTTTTGGACTGTACCGTTTTTCGTCCACTGTTATCTAGTAGGTCACGCATTTCTTCCCTTGTATATCCAAGCATCTTAAAATACCCGTCATTCGCTGCAACAATGGTGAATGTTTCATTTGCTTCCGTTACTATAATACCACCCGGTAATGCCGAGTTTACAATCTTATGGTCACTTATTTCTGCAATTAGTTCTTTTTTCATGTCTGTCCTGTCTGCCTCTCTTCTTTGTCCTAATTACTATATCACAAGCTTACACCAAAAGTCTATTGGCTCATATAATTCATTCGGGTATCAGGCTTGATCCTGATTACTAGCAGATAAAAACAATAAACTAAAATCCATTTTTATTCTATATAAATTGCACTTGTAACCAATATTGGGTACTCATCCACAATTTCAATAATTATGTACCCCTTCTCTACGTCTAGATTATCAATTACAATATCACTGCAATATGGAATCTCCCTTATGATATTTCCGTTATTGATGATACGAACAACCCTAGGAGTACATTGATTCTCTCTCCATATTCTTCCTTCTCGAGGTAGCCTTGTATTAATATGAACTCGCATTGGTTGAAGTTCTATTGTATCTCCAATTCCGTACGTTCTACGCCCTGCCTCTATGTTCAACTCTAACTCTAACAATGCCGAAATATAAGTTCTTCCTTCCTTTATTGCAGTTTTGACATTCTCTTCTGTGAGCCGGCCCTCTCTCACCCCAATATAAGTTGCTGTAAGCGTAGAAGGTCTTTCCTCATCCGCACGATGCCAATCCCTCCCTGCTGTAATCGCTAGTTTTTTCCCTTCGCCTAGCAATTGTTGGTACCAACTTCTTGATCGATGATTTTTCTCATTACTGTATGGATTGTTTTGAGACCACAATTCAATATAAGAGATAAGCTCCCAACGCGTTACTTCGAACTCCCAATTAGATCCACAGCTAATCGGTGCACCCATCTCAAAAGGATGCGCAATTCCACAAATCCCATTTAATCGTTTAATTTCTTCTAAAAACTCATCAATTTCGTCTTTCTTTGCCTTTCTCCAATCAATCTCCACGCCAAGCGTCAGCAAATGTCCCCAAAACGTTGTGCATTCCATACCTGGCATGACAAAGATTTCATTGTCTATATTTCTTGGCATGTTTTCATAGGCTGTCGTAGTATTATGGTCTGTAATACAAAATCCATCGTATCCATACTTTCGCACATCCTCATATAACTCACTTGGTGAGTAATCTCCATCTGAATGGTACGTATGCGTGTGCATCTCTAGGGGACGATATACAATCTTCCTATCAGTATGTCTCAGTGTATCGATCTTAATCTGGTAGATAATTTCATCTGTCATAATTTCATTTACATGTAAGCTTATCCTGTAATCCCCTACTCTTGGACGAAACTTTCGAAATCCTGGCGAAGGATGATCCATTGTTATTTTGTAAGTTTTTTTAGGTGCGTGTCTGTGTGCACTCCCAATATTTTCACCCTCATATTCCAGAGAAAAGGTAACAAAATTCATCAGAGTTTCAGGCATCTTATCAGGCTCCCCTTGCCGATACTTCTGATAACAAGCCTTTACTTCTCTTTCTATCACGTCCTTATCCTGTACTACTTTTATTCCATATTCAATATGCACCCTTATCTCGTCCACTTCTTCTTGTATTAAAAAATCCAAATCTATATTCTTCGTTCTATCCGCTTTTTTTATGACTACTTCCTTTTCTAGAACATATTTTTCTGTCACCCTTTTTCTCCTCCTCGCTCTACAAATGTTCTCTTTTGCCATTTTGCATTATAAAATCGACAGGTAAATATAATTGCTCGCAGGACTTCATCCAATGCCATAGCAATCCATAATCCGATAATTTGCATACCGAGTGTGTTGCCAAATAGATAACAACCTCCAACACCTATAACCCAAGCAAACACGGTAGAAATTCCTACCGGATATAAGATGTCATTACAAACCGGCAAAATCCTACACATATTGACATTGACCGCTCGACCAAGTGAACGTATAATTTCAATACCTGTTACGACTCTAGCTATTTGTATTACTTCTGTATCTGAAGTAAAAACTTTAAAAATCGGCTCTGTAAATAAAAACATTAGAATTGCAATTCCACCAGCTGAGAACACCGATAGTAGTACGGATGTTTTTACGCTAGCCTTTACTTCTCTATACTCTCCTTGCCCCATTTGGTGAGATATAATCACTTGTGCCGCTCCTGAGACTGCTTCTGCACAGATAAAAGAAAAGCTTGCAAGCATATTTAAATACACTCTGGCATTAATCATATACGCGGCAAACCCATTACAAATAAACTGAATGCATACTTGCGAAATACCATAGGAGATCGATTCTCCCGCTGTCGGTACCCCAATCTTCAATACTTTTTTCAGTTGCAATCTAGAAAACATTACACCTTCCTCATTTTTATAACTTGGAAGCACTTTCTTGATAAAAATAACAGAAATAATGATCAATCCTAGAAATCGTGCTATGGTACTGGCTAATCCTGCTCCAACCACACCGAATGCAGGCACAGCTCCAAATCCAAAAATCAGAAAATAATTACCCAGAACATTGATGGTATTCATAATAATTGATACGACCATTGTCATCTTCATCATCTTTTGACTTCGTAAAAAGGATAGAACTGTCTGATAAAGCGATTGAAACACAAGTCCAATGCTAATGATCCTCATATACCCAGTAGATTGCTCGTACATATCACCTTTTAAGTTCAGTGCTCTTAATATCTCGTCTCCGAAGATAAACAAAAACAAGCTTACACTCGCCCCTAATACAAGACTGATTAATATGGACGTACAATACGTTTCCTTAACTTGCTTTCTGTTCCCCTCTCCTAGGTATTTTGAAATCAAGATGACAGAAGCCGATGACGATATAGAAAACGTTACCAATACCAAAGAAACGATTTGATTTACATTTCCTATTGCACCTACCCCATCTATGTTAAACCACCCCACCATAACCTGGTCTACATTTCCCACGAATAATTGAAGTATTAACTCCACATAAATTGGAAAGGACAATCCGATCAATTGTCCTTTCACTTGCTCCTTAACTTGCTTCATAAATCCGCCTTCTTTGTTCCATTGTATATCTTACAGAATTTGTCGTTATGTATGGCACTCGATTTTTTAATAGAAAAACAATGTCCTCTTCTTTATCTACCGTCCAACAAGACAAGGGGATTTGAGCCCTTTCCAATGCCTCTATCAATGGTAGTGTTACCGTTGTGTAATCTAGATTAAAACCTTTGCAGTAAGGATTTCCCATCTTCTTAAAATTTGTGATTAAGGTTTTAATTTCTTCTTTCGTGTATCCATGCTCTGTATGTTTTACCTTGGCATACTCCGTCCCAACAAAATAATAAAACTTACTAAGACGATTTAAAAAACTCATGTCACTACAACCAGTGAAAAATACTCTTTCCTCCATCTGCTGCCTCGAAGCTATCTCTGCCACTTCTCTTGTCACTTCTTTTTCTTTGATATCGCAATTTAGTAAAATCTTAGTATTCTTCATCCGCTCTAATACATGTTCAAATAAAACATAGCTCTCTAAGGCGTCTAAATTCAACGGGTCATGAGATAGATACACTTTCCCCTCGTGCATTCTTACATCCACTTCTAGTATATCCACATTCAACTCGATTGCTTTTTCCACATCTTCCCAGGTTCCTGGATTTGTATTTTCTAACCCTGCATGTGCTGTAATATAAGTCATTATTGTACCGCAATCCATTCATCCATTTCTTGTTGTGCCGCATCTAATGTAGCCTTAGTATCTCCGCCACTTAGAACACTTGTCTCAACTGCTGTAGTTAAGATACTTCTACCTTGTCCACTTCTATAGTAATAACGTGGTGCCCACAAAGTTTCCATTGTTTTAAACATTGCTTCTACATTCTCTTCGCCTTTTACTCCGTCTAACTCCAACGCACTTTTTGTAACTGGCATACCTTCCGCTCTTTGGTTATTCCAGAAGTATTCTGTGAAGAATTCACCTGATGTGAATTTCATAAACTCCCACGCAGCCTCTTGTACTTCACTTGTTTTTGCAATTACAAAAGGACTTCCAGCAAACATTCCACCCATTCCTTCTTCTTCGTTGATAAATAAGCGGCTCACTCCATAGTTCTCTTCAATTCCTAATGTTTGTACTGATTTTAAATTTGCTGGTGCACATCTTAGGTGAATTGCAATGTTGTTGTCTTCTGTTCCAAATAACTCTCCACCTTGTCCAGCCATTACTCCTTCTGGTGCATATTCATTTAAAGTCTTCAAACTTTCTATTGCTTCTACCATCGTATCACTATTAAAATTAACTGTCATTTCAGATGAACGGATTCCTTCTCCCCAAGTTCCACCATAATATTCATTAAAGTTCATAACTGTGTCTGCTGCATCTTTTCCTGTGTAGAAGATTCCATAGTTCTCTTCTCCAGTCTCAGGATTCGTTCCTGTCATCTGAGCGCTCTTTTCCATAATTTCTTCTAATGTTGGTTCCGCAGATAAATACTCCACTCCCCATTGATCAAAGATTTCTTTATCATACATGATGAATCTTGTATCACCAATAAATGGAAGTCCATAAATCTGCTCTTCTGTATCTTCTGGTCCTGCTACCTTCCATCCATCTACTTGACCTTCTGTGTATACTGACATATCAAAATTATCTGCATCGATAAATGGTTGAAGTGGCTCTAATAAATCTTGCTCCGCCAATGCACTAATACCAGGTGCTTGATACACATCAGCCTCTCCACCTATCATCATCGCTTGTGTTTTTTTCTGATAATCATCCCATCCCATATAGATAAACTCTACATCGATATCTGGATTTTGCTTCTCAAACTCTGTCTCAACTGCATGCATTCCTGTTAGCTTTTCTCCTGATACTGGATCTGTAAAATCTTCTTGTTCAAATCCTCCAATTAATTGTACCTTGAGCACTGTTCTGTCTCCTGAATCTTCCGTACTTGCGCTACTGCCTCCATTTGCCTCTGCGTTGTTTCCACATCCTGTTACTGTTGCACTCATCATTGCCATTGCTAATAATACACTCACTACTTTTTTCTTCATCTCTTTCTCTTCCTTTCATATTTAAAAATTCTTACTCACCTTTTACTCCACTCAATGCTATAGATTGAATGATAAATTTTTGTAAAAACAAAAATACTAACAATACTGGTACGATACCTAGGAATGCTACGGCCATTGTGCTTCCAGCCATTCTAGTTCCTCCCTCTGTTGAGAAGGAAGATATAAATATCGGTACCGTTCTAGTTTCTTCACCAGTTAATATTACAAGCGGCCACAAGAAATTGTTCCAACTATCCATAAATTTCAGGATTGTAATCGTCGCTATAATCGGTGATGCCAACGGTAAATATACCTTGGTTAATACCGTAAGTGGTCCACCACCATCTATATATGTAGCCTCCATTAGACTATCTGGTAACTTGTCAAAAAAATTCTTTGCTAATAGCAATCCGAATCCATCTATCATATTTGGCAGAATTAATGGTATGAATGTATTACTCAGACCTAATGCCGAAAACATTTCAAACATCGGTATCATTCTAGTTTCGAATGGAATCATCATCGTTCCTAATATGATTAATAGAATGATGCTCTTGCCTTTAAACTTCCCTTTCGAAAGTGCGTAGCCTGCTAATAATACCGACACAAGATTTAAGGCTACAGAAGCAACTGCTATAATAAATGAATTGATATATGCGATCCATAATCCACCGTTTTCCGTGATTAATTCTAGGTTGAAAAATGAAAACTCTTGGATAATAAAACTTGGTGGAAATGGTGGGTTGATATTTGCATATCGCTCCAATGACACTACAATCATCCATACAAAAGGAGCTAAAAATATAATTCCTACAATTGCCAGTATTGTGAATATTGATATATTGATTATTTTCTTTTTCATTCTTTTGCTCCCATTTTAGTAATTTTCATATTTATTAAAGTAAATACCATGATGATTACAAAAAGTACACTAGCTGCTGCTGAGGCAATTCCAAATTCATAGTTCCCAAATCCCCTCTCATAGATAAATCCAACGATCGTATGCAAGCTTCTCTCTGGTGAACCAGTCATACCCCCCAGCGTATACACATCTGTGAACCTCTGCATTCCACCAATCCATCCCATGACTAACAAAAATGTAAATGCTTCCTTCATAAGTGGAATAGTGATATGCAAATTCATCTGAACCTTATCAGCTCCATCTATCGATGCAGCTTCGTAATACTCTGGCGAAATCGTTTGTAAGTATGCTAAGAAAATAATCACATTAAATCCTGTACTTCTCCAAATATTTAAAATCACTGCTCCAAATCTTGCTGTCACGCCACTTTCTAACCATGTAATCGGTGCAATCCCAATGATTCCTAATAATTCGTTTAGTATTCCATCTGGATGCAGTACAAATAGAAACAAGGTTCCTGCTGCTACCGCGGGCGTTACATAAGGGATAAAAAACAAACTCTTTAATAAGTTTTTTCCCTTTGCTAAGTTATTGATTCCTACTGCTACCAGATACCCTAATGGTATCGCAACCAACAACTGAAAAAATGTTATAAAAAAAGTATTAAATATTGCTAGATGAAATACATCATTTGTTAATATGTATTCATAATTCTTTAATCCATTAAAAGTTTCAACGGTTCCGTTCGATTTAAAAAAACTCAATCTAAAAACCTCAAATATCGGATATGCCATAAAAATTACAACACCTAGCAAAGTCGGTACTAAAAGTGCGTACCAAAAAGCCGTATTTTTCTTCTCCATATTTCCTCCCTATCGCTCTGTTTTTCATGCACATTCTATCAAGAGAATTTATTTCCTTCTAGGCGATTTGAAGAAGAAAAATAGTTATATGTTGACTATTTATATACATTTATCATAGATTTTACATGAATTTTTCATTTGTTTTTATGCATGATTTTAAGTGCCGTATTCTGTCACCGAACAGATTTTCTTCCCATAAGTCAAAAAAACTGTCCATAATCTGGACAGTTTTTTTCTATTTACCCGTTATTCAAAACAAGATTTCCTTGTCTTTTTGTTTTTTATATTTTTTTGGTGTCATTTCGCAATATTTTTTAAATTGCTTGGAAAATGCCGAATAATCTTGGAACCCTACCATATATGCAATATCAGTCATAGAATCCTCGCTTAATCGAAGTAGTTCACACGCCTTTTTTATTCTATATTTTAGCAAATACTCCTGCGGGGAAAGACTCAGGTTTTTCTTAAATAACTTGTAGAGATAGGTTCGATCTATCATACAACTCTCTGCAATTTCCGTGACTGTGATTTGTTGACTATAATTATCATGAATAAATCGAATACTCATATCAAAGTAATGGGAGTTCTTTTTTACTTGAGCTTCATACGGTTGAATGTGTCCAAAAAAACTTTCCATACAGTCTTCTATGGTCTTTCCTCTATCAAGAATCAAATCATGTAACCCCATCAACGCTTCTATTACTGCACCTCTATCATTACCGCTATGATAAATCGGCTGACTTCTTGATAACTTTGCCTTTTTCACTAGACGCTTCATCTCCTCACCAGAAACTGCCAACCAAAAGTACTCCCATGGGTTATCCTTTTCCACCTGATATTTGGGTATCTCTCCTGGAAAT
Organism: uncultured Lachnospiraceae bacterium; assembly: GCA_964369755.1. Classification (GTDB taxonomy): domain Bacteria; phylum Bacillota; class Clostridia; order Lachnospirales; family Lachnospiraceae; genus CAUPWF01. The sequence continues at coordinate 8,782 of CAYJFY010000012.1, read as the reverse complement.
ATCACAAATCCGCTTCCCGCTTGTATGTGATACTCATTTCCACCCAGAAAATAATACCCCTCTCCTCTTAATATATAATGAATTCTATAATACTCTCTCTCAAACGTTCTGATTTTTCGATGATTCTCTGGCTTCTCCCATCCGTATGCAAGCAATTGCAATTGTGCGTGTTCTCGTTTCATGTGTATTCACCTTTTCCAATCAACAAATTTGTATTCTACCACCACTATTTTGCATTATACACTATGATTACCAGCATTTAAAGTAACTTTATTTTATAAACTCAACGTATTATTTATACAAGAATCTAACAAACTAGGTGACAAATTCACATTCATATGCTACTATATCAGTATAAATTCACAGGAAAGGGGAGTGTTTTTTTGTTAAATGTAATCTAATTTTTCTATTGATTGGTTTTCATTTTCAATAGAAGTTACGCAATTATCACGAATATCATTCGTTTTTTTGTTGTACAAATTTTTAGGTTACATCTTAGTAAAAATACACTTTTTCATACATGCCTTTATTAGATTATGTAGATTCTAACAAGTAGAGGGTTTTATTTTAAGTGTGTAGATGTACCTATACACTTTTTTGTTACCCCAAAACAATTTTAAACTCGACGTTATAATATCTAGAAAGGAATTACCAAACCATGATAAAATCATATCGTACCTTAGAGTTTGACAAGGTATTAAATAAATTAAGCGAATACGCTGTATCTCAAACAGCGAAAGAGAAACTACTAGCATTGACTCCATCATTGAATGAACGTGAGTGCAACTCAAATATGAGAAATACTTCAGATGGTAAGAGGGTGCTCGAGAGCATTGGAACGCCTCCCCTTGCGGCAATGGATGACCTCGATAAAACACTCGCACTTGCTGAAAAGGGTGCCATGCTTACGCCCGAACAGCTATCATCTGTATCAAACTTCATCTACTCTTGTAGAAGAATGGTTACATTTTTGAAGAAGGCTGAATCACTTCAAGTGAATCTAGCCTATTACAGTATGTCATTTTTAGACTTGGACGAAGTCTATGAAGAGATTGATCGCTCCATTCGAAACGACAAGGTAGATGACGCCGCTACGAAGACCTTGCAAGACATCAGAAGAAAATTAGAGAATACACAGGCTTCAGTAAAAGTAAAATTAGAAGCTGTCCTCCGTAGTAAGAGAGCCTATCTGTCAGATAACATGATTGTCAATCGTGATGGCCGATTTGCCCTACCTGTGAAGCGTGAGCATAAGGGCCAAGTTCCTGGATCTGTCCTCGATACCTCCAGCAGTGGAAGCACTCTATTTATCGAACCATCCGCAATCGGAAAGTTGCAAGAGCAATTAAATAGTTTACTTATTGATGAGGATAACGAAGTTCGTCGAATCCTTTATACCTTGTCGGCATTGGTCGCTGACAATATGACAGCATTTTCCACCAACATCGGTTATATGGAAACCCTAGACTTTATCTTCGCAAAAGCGAAGTATTCCTACGAGCTCAAGGCCAGCGCAGCAACGCTAACCACCGATAGGGTCATTAAGATTGTCCGAGGTCGACACCCCCTATTAAATCGCGAGGAGTGTGTTCCACTGGATTTTGAGCTAGGCAATGACTACCGCGGAATTATCATCACTGGGCCAAACACAGGTGGGAAAACGGTGGCACTAAAAACCGTAGGCTTACTTTCCTTAATGGCACAATGTGGGCTTCACGTCCCTGCGGAATCAGGAAGCACCTTCTCCATGCACGCAGACTATCTCTGTGATATCGGTGATGGGCAGAGCATCTCCGAGAATCTCTCCACCTTCTCGGCACATATTACAAATATCGTAGCCATTTTAGAAACCGTATCCGATGAGAGCTTGGTGCTCCTAGATGAATTAGGCTCAGGAACTGACCCAGCAGAGGGTATGGGCATCGCCGTCGCGATTCTGGATGAACTTCGCAAGAAAAACTGCCTATTCCTAGCCACAACACATTATCCAGAGATCAAGGATTTCGCGCAACACACGCCTGCTCTCATCAATGCACGCATGGGATTCGATCGCGAAAACCTAAAACCACTGTACAAACTACAAATCGGTGAAGCTGGTGAAAGCTGTGCTCTCTCCATCGCCGAGCGTCTAGGCTTACCAAAACATTTATTAGCACGCGCAAGAAAAGAAGCTTACCATGATAAACCTTCTAGCCCAAAGCCTGAGAGATTTAAAACTCCTATTTCAGCAGATGCTATGACCGAAGATACTGTGACTGAGGATATTGTAGACGAAAATATGATAAGAAATTCGCGCTCCAACAGAAAGACTTCCAGCAAAATTGTGAAGGATCTTCCTTCCCCGAAAAATGAAATAAAAGAATTGTACGGCATGGGGGACAGTGTAACCGTTTTCCCAGAGGAAGTCGTTGGAATCGTATATCAACCAGCAGATGATCGGGGCGACTTAATCATTCAGATCAAAGGCGAGAAAAAACGAATCAACCACACACGAGTGAAACTAAAACTAAAAGCAAGCGAACTCTATCCACCTGATTATGATTTTTCGATTATCTTTGACACCGTAGCGAACCGAAAGGCAAGACACAAGATGGGCAAGGGGCATAATCCTGATTTAGAGATCACATACTAACTCATATGATTGCACTTTTCCAACTATTATGCTATAACTATCTAAGAAAAACTATTTAAGGAGCTCCTATGAGGAGAAAACATATATGAAATTTACAAAAAAATTTATTATTATTCTTATCGCTATTATTGCGTGTGCAGGACTCGTAGGGTGCTCCCTCGATCCTGTGTATTATTCCAAAAGAGAAGTCTTGAACTATGCCCAAAAAATATTTGGTGAAAATATCCAATTAATTGAAGAGCTGGAGTATAAAGATGAACAGGAAGAAAACAGCCTTATGTACGAGTATGTGTTCCAAGACGATAATGGACTTGAATTTTCTGTATATAATCACTCCTCTCGTACATATTTTACTAGTAACGAAACTAAATTTTACCAAAAAAATATAGAAAACGACTATATAGCTAAAATGGTTTCCTCTAAAGAAAAAGAATTACTCCTTCACTTGGACAATAGTAGCTTCAGCTATCGCTTCGAGGAGGGCTCCATCACTCTGTACCTCGAAAGTTATCTAGATTTAGAAAAAGCCTCAACTCTTCTAGCAGAAATCGATAGTTTGTTGAGCTTTGAATATAATCTAGACGCTTGGAATGAGTATCCCTACAATGATTCTCATCGCTACCTGATTGCTCTAAAAATCAAACCTAATAGTGGGGAATATGCTAGTTCAGAAGACTGGCATGATGATTCTGGTCTCTTCCTGATTCAAGCTGCCATGTCTTACGATGCAGATACTAGAACTTCAGCAGAAGATTATTTTATGTCGACGGAAAAAAGTTTCGTTGATAAGGTGAGAACTTACAACGAAACCGATTATATCCTTCCAGAAGACCTCCTTCATAAATATCCTGAATAACCTGTAAGTGGGAAGAAGAAATAATATATTTATTTCTTCTTCCCACTCTTTTCGACATACATTGCTTTATCAGCCAAATCAAGACAAGCTTGGAATGACTGTGCTTGCTCTGGATAATACGAACATCCGACCGAGGCACCAACCTTATAGTCTGAACCACTAGGCGTTTTGATATACGTTTGTGCTAATTGGTCTCTGATTTTCTCTAGACAAGCTTCCAATTCGGAATACTCATCAGCACCATACAGTATCATGGCAAATTCATCCCCACTGAGTCGTGCACAGAGCTTATATTCATATTCAAAGCAATTCAATACATCGGCAATTGCACAAATGAAGCTATCCCCCGCTGCGTGCCCCCAAGTGTCATTCACATACTTCAGATTATCCAGATCAAACATTAGAACCGCTGCCTTTTTTATCTCATATGATCTGTTCGACAATCCCTCCATCTGTTCATAAAAAGCGCGCTTCCCATAGAGCTTGGTAAGATAATCGAAATCCCGCTCTTGTTTTATTGTATATTTCTCATTGATTTCATCGGTTGAATCTACAATAAGTCCCCAATCACTTTCTCCCTCATGGTAGCGCATAATCTTCAGGAACCTCTGACCTTCCTCAGTAGAAATGACATACACGTTTGGCTCATCCGAATGAGGAGAAGCCATAATTTCTCCAATGAAGATCAAAAATTGATTGGCAGACTTCAGCACACTTGCTTGCTGTTCCCTATCCATTTGTAAAATTTCTGCTAACTTCCCAGTTGCAACAACAGCATCTGCTTTGCACTCATACATTGCGATAGGGATATTCACGTATTCAAAAATAGTTGCAAACTTTCGTGATGATTCCACTACCTGCTTCACCATAAAATTTACATTGCTACTAAGGGCTTTAAATTCTGGTAGCCCCGTAACTTCCATCTGATACTCTAAGTCTCCACCAGCAATCCGCTCCATTCCTGTTCCTAGCTCCATAAGTCCACGAAGTACCACGCGATCCAACATAAAATAAATAAGCACAATAATTACCATCGCTACTAGCAATGAAACAATAACGAGATATGCGATACTCACGAGTGTCGATCCATATATCGATGTATGATTCTGAAAATACCCTATGTAAATATTATCAGACCTCTGTAACAATACCGTATGTCCTGTCTCATCATTGATGACAACATTCTGTGTTGCTCCTACATCCTCCGCCTGAAAATCAGATATCCCTAATTCACTCAAGCTAAATCCATTAATCAGTGGATTCGTACTACTGATGATTTCCTCGCTTACTGTATCGACTGCAAAAAACATCGTATTTGTTGCTGGCGTCAATCGCGAAAAGACAAAGGATAGTTCTGTGGCCTCCATCGCCTCAAGAAGTCGAAGTGGTTCAATCCCTATCTGAACAATATGCTGTCTATCCTCGCTCCAAACTGCAACATATTGCATCGACTTATTCTCTACAGTATTTGGTATAACATCTTGTGCTAGTTCTAGATCATAATCCTCTAGTAGTGGTTTAAAAAAGCTTATTTGATCCCCTGAGTCAAATGTGTATCCATAATATTTCGGCTCGTTACCACTATAGATTTTTCCCTCTGGTGTAAAGAGATGGATTTCATCTATCTGTAATAAAGCTGCTATGTATTCCAACTGCTCAATATCATAAATCGCTTCCTGATTATACTGTATCATATAAGCTGCCGCTTTTGCTCGAATCAGGAAATCGGCCTTTAATTCCTCCTGTAATTGCTTCGCTGTGTCATCATTTTCCAACAAAATCTCTTCAACCTGGAGGATTTGACTCTGTGCCTCATCTTGAAACTCCCTAAATGTTGTATGAAGCATCGCATATGCTCCCACACATAGAAGTATACCTGCAATCACAAATACCAAAATTACTAGTCTAAGCATAATATGCTTCTTCATTTCGTATCACCCACCCACATATTCATTACAGTTTTATTGATTTGAATATACCATATATATCCATATTGGTCAATTCAGTGCTACAGTACTTTACAGACTCGTATAAGTTACTGTTTTCTCTATTCCGATGTCTGTTACCCATTTATCGCCACCTTCGATTCCGCGAATAATTATTTCACCAGTAATTCGATTTACGTAAAATACAAATGAATTCAGTCCTCCACTTTCATATTGAACGGCACTCGATTCAGGGCGTGGTATTTTAGATTCATCTAGCTTTCCATCTTCACCTACAAAACCCAATGTTTGCGCGACTTCATTCTGCAGATCAGGTTTTCTACTGCCCCAATGCTTGATATCAGTCGGCTTTGTCACTTCAGCCATATGCATATTCATTTTATTCGTATTAGAGGTCGTGTATCCCCACTTGAAAACATACCACTCACCTGTGAGTGCGGTGTCTCCTGCATAACCATCTAACAAAGCAACCGTTGCCGCCTGCATATAGCTAGCTGCTATTTTTTTATCATTTGCGACTCTAGCATTTTCCAGATATTTCATATACATCGGTGCAAATACCGCTGCTAATATTGCAATAATCGCGACTACAATAATCAATTCCACGAGAGTAAATCCTTTGTTATTCTTTCTCATAATTAAATCCCCTTCCGTCTTGCTTCCTATAGAGTATAACATAAAATAGTTCACAGTGGGAAAATAAAAAGACGGTACTTGTCACCTAAATATTTCTCCTTGTCTACACAAGAACTGTGGCTTCTAGCCTTTTTTTCCGTTCTCTCCAATCAGGTATGAATGTAGAAATAAAGTTATAAAAATTTTTTGAATGATTCGGGTGAATGAAATGTGCAAACTCATGTAAAACTACGTACTCTATACACTCTCTTGGTGCTCCAATCAACTTTGTGTTTAATGTTATTTGGTTTTTTCTAGGCATGCAGGAACCCCAACGTGAGGTCATATTGCGTTTCTTAATAATAGGATATTCGATTCCATATTTCGCGAATATCGGGTATATCTCAGTTACAATCTCTTTGAAATATTTATCACATTCCTGATCAAAGAATTTCTTCACCAATCTTTCCTTACGCATTTCATCCAATGGGTCTTTTATCTGGACATATAAGAATGCACCATCTGAAGAAACAGCCTCCTTCTCCCCTTGAAGAATTTTTAACTGTATTCCTTTTCCCATTATATAAAAGACTTCTCCATCAACGTACCCTCGTGATCTTGCCAGAGTCATTTGCCTTTGTTTGAATTTTTCTACATGTTGTATTATGTACATGCTTTTACTTATCATAAAGCCCTCAATAACAGAAAATTTTGTTGAAAGAGGAGCCGAGACAGAAACCGTAGCGTCTGACTTTATTCTAAGATTGATATTTTTTATGTTTTTTCTTCTTAAAACATATTGTATCTCATAACCTTCCAGCTTTATGATATGATTCTCTACTGTTCCATTCATTTAAATCTCCTAGGTAATCTTCCTATTATTTGATAGTCCTTTTCATATTCGTCTATAATTAAATTCCTTTAATCGAGGATTTTGACACATGGCTAATCTTCTGCATCCGTTGTCACGAGCACTTTATAATCCATATTTTTCCCTCATATCTGCTACTACGCTATCTGCATCCCTTAATTTTCCTTCTGCTGCATGTTTTCTGGATATTTCTAGCTTTGTAAGCAACTCTTGCTCTGTTAACGGTGTATACGGATTCTCAACTACATTTTTCCTTTTTATTTCAAATGGAAAACCATTACTTGCAACAGCTTGTGCTAAAAATATACGAATAGCTGATGTAGTATCTGTTCCTAAATCCTTAAATAAACTATCTGATTTCATTTTTAACTCATCATCGACTCTAATTTGAATTGTACTTGACATATCTTAACCTCCTATCCACTCCTATTGTTTTGTAATTTATATTATACGCTATTTTTTTACAGATGCAATGCATACCTAAGCCCCACATCGGCCGCATAATATTCTCCACTCCATTATACAATAAATAATCAGCATACAAATCAAACAAGGTAGATTTTCCACCACCTTTATAAGAAGTATGTCATAAACTTGTTATTTTATGAAAGTTTTATCAATAACCCAGATAAATTTGCATTCCGATCATTGTGTACCTCTTAAATTCGTTTACTCAAATTCGTTAATTTAACAGTCACTGTCTGTTATCTCTTGATAAGTGCCAGTGAGGATTTGTAAATTATAATGATTAACCTCTCTTGAAACCTCACGAGTTCCCTCACTTTGAACTATTCGGAATTTCCGAATAGTTGAACTTTCTGACAACTCATTATCCATTCAAAAAGTAAAGAAACAGATTAATTCATCCTTGAATATCTCTGGAATTCTAATGACTATGCTCAAAATTTCACCAGTTCTATAAATACTTTTAACCAGTTGATGCGATACTGGAACATATCCTCTTACCCACTCCAAAATTTCTATTATGCAAGCTCTCGATATATCTACCTCGCAAATTAATATGGTGACAGATGTATATTCTCATATCATAGATGAAGGTAGATGGAAAAATGCTCAGAAACTAGAAGATGCCTTTTATGGTAAGCAAGCAGAAGTATCTAGCGAACCTCCAGTTAATGATAAGAGTAAACAGCTTCTAGAGCTTATAAATCAAAATCCTGATTTAGCTGAAATTCTATTGCAAACTTTATCAACCAAAAAGTGAAATGAACTCTTAACAAAGAACTATGTTTGCAAAAATAATAAAAATTTAAATTCTTGTTTGCAAAAACATAAGAAAAAAAGTCAGTGTGAAAACAAAAAATCACACTGGCTTTTATTTATACATAGAGAAAATGAAAAAGCATGGTTGTCGTTCCCCTGCCAAAAAAGTTCTTTCTTAGCATTTGCCTCTATGCTAAACTAAAAGTAAAAACGGAGGTACCAACCATTGGAAAATCGTGTAGCAGAACTGAGAGCCAAATATATGCAGCATCCACCTGAAGGAATGACATCCAAAGACGTAAAACACATGTCAGATGATGACCTTCTTGATATGGATTACTTTTTAAATGAAGATGATTTATTTGATGATGAGGCTGGTGTTGAAGGTTTTTATATCTTCTAGCTCCTATCATCTATTTGTTGTGCCCATCAATCGATGAGCATTTTTTCATCCCCCTTTTCTAGGAAATGAAATTTCCTAGAAAGTAAAAAAGTGCTTATACCGTCTGAAAACGGCTTAAACACTAAGTTTTCTGGCATGACTGTCCAATATAGATGCAAGATACAATTCGAACTTGAGTTAAACTTGCACTTGATTAGTAGTGATGTATTAATTTTGAGATAGTTTTTTTAATTCT
>CAYJFY010000011.1:0-57258 GCA_964369755.1 uncultured Lachnospiraceae bacterium | reverse complement strand
TTATCTATTTTGAAAGACTAATGGGGTGTAATATGGATAAGTATATTTTGAGAGTTGCCATAATGGGTGACCAGAGTATCGAAACATCCATACAAAACATGGGAGCAATAGATAGACTAACTGTAGAATGCAAGATGGCAGATTCGAAAGACATGGGAACTTACAACCAGGCAGATGTTATTGTACTTGGTGAAGTTGCTACTTCTGATGATGTGCAAATGGTTTACCATAACAAAGCAGACTACGCAGTGGTTGTTTTCAATTGCTCTATGGAGCGATTTGGAATTTTGTCAGAAGATGACATGGCTCGCTTGTTTGATGTATGGATTACTACGGATGTGAAGTTGCATGAATATCGAGTCAAGCAATTCATGTATCGAATGCGAGATTATATGGATGCAGAGCTTGCAGAACGACAATTAGAGACATTGATTGACAGTGTTCCAGATTTGATATGGTATAAAGACACAGTAGGTGCACATATCAAGGTGAACGAAAGCTTTTGTGATACTGTGAATAAAACAAAGGATCAGATTAAGTATCGAGGGCATTGCTATATTTGGGATCTCGATATGGATGAATATGAGCAAGGCGAATTTGTATGTATGGAGACTGAAGAGGTCGTGATCGAAGAGCAGGGCACATTTTTATTTGATGAAAAAGTGAAGATTGGCGATGAGATGCGTCAGCTTAAGACCTATAAATCAGCGGTGGTTGGTAGAAATGGAGAGACTATTGGTACCGTTGGGCTTGCTCGTGATGTAACTGATATTTGGAATACACACGAGGAGTTCAAGACGTTGATTAACAACCTACCGTTTCCGATGATGATTATCACCGACGAGGGAGAATTTGTCAGTGCAAATAGTGAATTTGATGAAATATTTGTGGAGCATGGTTCAGAAGATACATTTAATCTGAAAGAATTTGGAAACAAGTATTTTCATAGAGATATCGCCATGGCAGGAATGTTAGAGGATAAAACCGTTTGTGAGATGAAGACGGACGGAAAGACGAAGATATTTTCCATTGAGAAAAGTGCAATCTATGATGTGTTTCATGAATTGACAGGATTTTTCTATATATTTAATGATATCACAACACAGAAGGAATATGAGCAGAAGTTAAGGGCGATTTCCTTGACAGATGAACTCACTAGAATCAGTAATCGTATGGCGGTTCGAAATTATTTTGAATCCAATCATGCACTTATGGTTCAGAATAAAATCTCTGCTACCATTATGATGATGGATATCGATTATTTTAAAGAATATAATGATAATTATGGACATCTAAGTGGTGATCATGTTTTAGAGACTGTTGGGCAGATTCTTGAGGAGTTGAACAGAGACAAGGATGTATTTGTGGCGCGGTATGGCGGAGAAGAGTTCTTACTTGTAGCACAGAACAAAACAGAGGATGAGGCAAAGAAACTAGCAGAATTGATTAGAAAGAAGTTGGATGAACGTAAGATCAAACATGAGCATTCTCTAGTTTCAGAGATTGTTACAATTAGTATAGGTGTTGCATATTTTAGCTGTGTATTGGCAGAGGATAAGGTTGCAAGTCTTATAAATCGGGCAGATAAGTTGTTGTATAGAGTCAAAGCTACTGGTAGAAATCAATATAAATTTGAAGCATATTAAACCTAATACAGAGAAAGATAGAAAACGCTTCTCACGCAAATAAATGCTTGGGAAGCGTTTTTGGACTCGTTAATGTGTGTAGCCATTTTTTGTACGTGTGGCATTTTTATTCTCTCTTTGGTTGAAATAATCAATTGCTGTTTTAATATCTTCGATTAATTGTTCTGCCATGTCCCGTCCAAGATCTGCGCGGCATACAAAGCGCTGAATGATGACGTCTAGCATATCTGCAGGTAAGGGATAGGTAGGAACCTGCCAACCTTTCATCAGTAATCGATCGGATAGATCAAACAAATCCCAAGTGCGGTTCTTGTCTTCTATGAGTGTATAACAAACAATAGGCAGGTTGTCTCCAGTGTTAATAATTCGAAAACATCCCAGTTTCTCTAGCTCTTTTGATAGATACATTGCCATATCTCTCGTGTGTGAATGGATTTTCTTATATCCATCAAAACCATAGCGGACGAATGTGTAATATTGTGCAATAATCTGACTAGCACTTCTTGAAAAATTGATGGCAATGGTAGGCATAACTCCACCCAAGTAGCTGACTTCAAATATCAGTTCTTTAGGTAGGTATTCCTTGGCTTTCCATAGAACCCATCCGATTCCAGGATAAACCAAACCGTATTTGTGTCCAGAGGTGCTGATAGATACAACATTTTTTAGACGAAAATCCCATAATAAATCTGGTTCTATAAATGGTGCAACCATAGCACCAGAGGCACCATCCACATGGATCACAACCTGATAGAATCGATCTTTGTTATATGTCTCTAAGGCATCATCTAACGCCTTGATGTCATCGTATTTTCCGGTATAAGTGATGCCAAGCACTCCAACAATACCAATCGTGTATTCATCGATAGCATCGATGGCTTTATCGATATTTAAACTCAAATCTTGGGGATGAATTGGTATTTCTCTTAATTCAATGTCCCAATAGGTGCAGAATTTTTCCCAACAAACTTGAAAACCAGAAGTGATAATTAGATTTGGTTTCTTCTTGGTTACATCGATACCAAAATCCTCAGCAAAATGTCTCCAACGGAATTTCATAGCCATACCCGCTAGCATACAGGCTTCGGATGAACCTACGGTAGAAGTCCCGATTCCATTCTCAGTATTTGGTGCATTCCAGAGACTTAGGAGCATATCGATACAGATTTGCTCAATTTTAGCGGTCTTTGGATATTCAGATTTATCAATCGCATTTTTCTCTAGTGTGTTTCCCATTAGTTCTTTTGCCTCTTCTTCCATATAGGTTTGGCAGAAGGTGGCTAGATTCATCCGTGCATTTCCCTCGTCTAATAGGTAGTCTTCAATCATACGCTTGGCTAGAGTGGGTGACATTGCATTTTCTGGGATGGTTTGTTTTGGCAAGCCCTGCTCCTCTTCTTGGGTTGCAAAAAATGGCAAGTAAACATTTGAGTTTTCGTTCATACTAGCGTTCCTCCTTTTTCGTGTTCGTATTTTGAATGAGTCTATATATGATGAGTGGAATTATGAAAACGAAGGCACCACTCAAAATAAGTAGGATTAAGTATTCGATATCTTGTCCTGTCGAGAAATTACTTGGGGGGACAAATGAGATGAAGAGTGCAAAACTAGTTGTAAGAAGACCGACACTAGCATATGTAACTCTTTTTCTTTTGTTTTTAAATACATGATATTCACGATTCAACTCCTGTTTTTGTAACTTGAAGTATGCGAGATACATCAGAATATATGCCAACAAATATACAATGACTGTAAGTGCAAGGGAGAGCATGAAAGCTAAATTGTTCCCATCAAAAACGAGGGTGATAATGACACACCAAAAAGTGGATATCAAAGTTTGCGCAAAGACAATACGTGTTGGAACTTCTTGCTTATTTTTCTTTGCAAAATATTTTGGCAGTAGTCCTTTCTGAACACAGAGATAAATCTCATTGGCAGGGGCAACCACCCAAGTACTTATCTTTGCAATGGTGCTAAAGGTTAGGATAAAGGCGATGATATTAACGAGGATTAAAGCACTTGGAAAAAGTGTCTGTAAGGCAGTGTGCAATGCCTGTGTCATACCTGTGTTTAGGCTTAAATCACTACTTTTAACCAAAAATGAAATCCCTAAACCTGCAAGCATGTTTATAACAACAGAGAAGATACAGAAGAAAATCATAACCTTAGGGTAGTTGCGTTTCCCATTTTCTAGGTTGTTAATTTGAATTGCAGAGGCTTCGATTCCTAGATATGCAAGGATGAAGGAGGAAAAAACAACAAAACTATCCAGCTTTGTAAAGTTAGGAAAGAGAGAAGGAAGCGTAAATTTTATCTCAATCGGATGACCAGATGTTATGAAGAGTATTGTGAGGGACAGCAAAAGTATAACCGGAAGGAGTACTCCTAGAAAAAACCCTAGCTTAGAAAGCAAGTTTGTAATTTTGCTGCCAAATAGTTGTAGGAAAGTTACAAGATAAAAAACGCCCAACATAATACCTAACTTTATGAGGGGATCCTGGTTGATGATGGTAAGGTTAAATGCGACAGACATCATACCTACAATGAAATATAGCATGGACACGAATCCGATACTAATCTGAAACCATTGATAAAATGTAGCACAAAAAGCCCATTTTTCGCCTAAAGTTTCTTTTACCCACACGAATAATCCTCCATCCGACCATGAAGTTACGCTAGCCATTTCGGCACTGCATAGTGCAGTTGGCAAGAACCATAATAATGCACTTATGAATAGAAAAAAGATTAAAGTCAGCCCAGCTGAAGCAAATGTTGGATATACATAAACGCTGATAACCATAGCCGAAGTAAAGACAAAAAAAGAAAATAAAGACATTTTTTTCATAAGATGCAGTCCTTTCTTTAGCAAGTTGAAATGTCAGATTATAATTGATTAAATTATAATATATGTAAAAAAAAAGTCAATCACTCGATTTTGTTTGACAAATAAAAAAGATGTTGTTAAACAAATCTTAAAGGGTTATACTGTTGATATTTAAAGAAGAAAATAATTATAATAAGGATACGAGGAGGGCGCACACCTATGTATAATATATTAATTTGTGATGATGAGAAGGATATTGTGAATGCATTGAAGATTTACCTTACAGACAGTAGCTTCTGTCTATATGAGGCTTTCGATGGGAAGCAGGCAGTTGAAGTGGTGAATGACCAGGAGATTCATCTAGTGCTCATGGATATCATGATGCCGAACATGGATGGGATTCAAGCCATGGTTAAGATTCGGGAAATCAGCAATGTGCCAGTGATTTTGTTGACGGCAAAGAGTGAAGATGCAGATAAGATTCTAGGGTTGACGGTGGGAGCAGATGATTATATCACGAAGCCATTTAACCCAATTGAGGTGGTGGCAAGGGTGAAGTCACAGCTACGCCGATATACACAGCTGGGTGCAAGTGCCAGCGGTGAAAAAAGTGGGGCAATTACGATTGGTGGGATTGAATTAGATGATAAGTCGAAGACAGTGACACTAGATGGAGAAATTGTTACACTCACACCGATTGAATTTGATATTCTAAAACTATTTATGGAGAATCCTAACTGCGTGTATTCGCCTACTGAAATCTATCAATTGGTGTGGAAGGACACTCCATTTGGAAGCGAAAGCACAGTTGCAGTCCATATCCGTCATCTGAGAGAAAAGTTAGAGATTAATCCTTCAGAACCTAGATACCTAAAGGCGGTCTGGGGGCAGGGATATAAACTAGAAAGGGGTCAGCAATGAGAAGAAGTTTATCGGCTAGGATTCTAGCCTTTGTATTGTGGTTTGTATGTGGTGTTATCGCTGTTGGAAGTGGAGTGGGAGGAGCAGTGATGCTTGACCAAGGAATTTTTCATACTACGCAAGAAGAGTATGAGTATGAGTTGTTTGAAGAAAAAATAGGGGGGGATACGTATGGACCTGTCTTACATGTGGTTGTTGAACAAGCCGATGTTACCACGTTAGATGAGCGGCTTGGTTCTACAAACGTAGGTGTGAAACTAGAATATACAGATTCAAAGTTTGTGAATCAAAGCTATGAAACAGAGAATATAAATAATAATTCCCCGTATCAATATGAGCAAGAGTATACGCTTCGTGATTTTTATCTGAAGTATCCACATGAAGATTCTTATTCATCAGAAGAGTACGAAGCTCAATATCCTGAGGTGAATTGGGATAGTACATTGAAAATTACAACGACTATTGATGATAATTTTACGGAGGTAGACGAGTATTACTGGGCAAATTTTATCTTGAACATTGCATTTGCTTTGCGTGGAGTTATTTGGATAATTATGGTGTTTTCGGCGATTTTGTCGATTGCATGCTTTATCTTCTTGCTCTGGTCGGCTGGCTACCATAAGGGGAGTGAGGAGCCAGTGGCACGTGGGACTGCGCGAATCCCTTGCGATGTGTTTTATATTGGGTATCCCATTATAACAGCTAGTATCACAGCAATCATCTCTAATATGTTTTATGGAGAATTGATTGTGTTGATGTTTGGATATTTAATTATCACAGCGATGATACTGCTGATGGATATCTTTGCTAGAACGAGAACGAAGCATTGGTGGAAATATTCCTTAATCAATCGTATTTTCAGAAGGATATTCATACAATTAAAACATACCCCACTCATCCTATTTGGTGTGGTTGCTTATTTGGGACTTTCCTTTTTGTTCTTTTTGATGACAATGGCTATCGGATTTTTTGGAGTATTTCTGTGGGGAATGTTGAACCTTGGATTGTTTGCATTTACCATGTATAGTTTTGTTATGGTTAAAAAACTTCACACTAGTAGCAGTTTACTTGCGCTGGGAGATTTTGAGCACAAAGCAGATACGCAGGGCATGATTGGAGAATACCACGGAGTAGCCATGAATTTAAATGCAATTGCAGAGGGTATGGATAAAGCTGTGGAAGAGAAGATGAAGAGTGAGCGATTCAAGACAGAGCTGATCTCTAATGTCAGTCATGATATCAAGACACCTCTCACTTCTATTATTAATTACGCGGATTTGTTGAATAAGGAAGTGGAGAGAGCGGAATTAAATCGAGAGAAGTTGCAAGAATATGGAAGTGTCTTATTGAACAATTCCAATCGGTTGAAGAAACTAACAGAGGATCTCATCGAGGCATCGAAGGCATCTACGGGCAATGTGGAATTGCAGTTGGAGAAGTGTGATTTGGGTGTGTTACTGCAACAAGCGGTAGGAGAATATGATGAAAAACTCAAAAAGGCACAATTGGAGATGGTGCTGAAAAATGTAGAAGAGCCGTTATTGATCATGGCAGATAATCGACATATCTGGAGGGTGTTTGACAATTTAATGAACAATATCTGTAAGTATGCGCAACCAGGAACTCGGGTGTATCTATCTACTGCGAAGAAGGATAGCAAGATCGAAGTTGCATTCCGCAATACCTCGAAGTATGCACTGGATATGGATGGAGACACCCTGGTGGAACGATTTGTGCGTGGGGATAACTCGAGACATTCGGAAGGAAGTGGACTAGGCTTATCCATTGCAAAGAATCTGGTGGAATTACAAGGTGGAACATTTGAACTATATGTGGATGGAGATTTATTTAAAATAGTGCTGGTTTTTGTCGAAAAAACATGACATAATAGAAGTTGAGAAAAATGGAAAGTGGATGGTTGACAGGTGGAAGAGAGAAGACAGCAAGGACAGCGAAAGAGAGCCAGTAGGAGTAATGGTGGGAAGAAATCATCACAGAGCATGCGAAGTCGACGAATACGCAATCAGAGATTAGAGATGCGAAGAAAACGATTTTTGCCAAAGCTTGTTATTGTGATTTTAGCAGTTGCGCTATTGCTACTAGTGGGCAATCTAATTGCAGGATTTATACATGATAATTTTTCAACAGAATATTGGGCGAAGGAAGATGCAGATATTAAAGTAGAAATCCCAGAAATCGATGTGCAGCTACTAACACCGAATGAATATTCGCGCCCACAGATTGAGACGAGTCGAATCAAAAATATTGTAATCCATTATGTGGCGAATCCACAAAGCACAGCACAGATGAATCGGGATTACTTTGAAGGATTAAAAGACAGTCATCTGACCAATGCGAGCAGTCATTTCATTGTAGGACTAGAGGGTGAAATCATTCAGTGCATTCCGACTACAGAGGTGGCATATGCATCCAATGAAGCCAATGGATATTCCGTTTCCATTGAGGTGTGTCACCCAGATGCCACGGGGGAGTTTGGTGAGATGACATATGAGAGTGTGGTGGAGTTGACTGCATATCTATGCGAGAAGTTTAATTTAGATGCAGACGATATCATCCGACATTATGATATTACAGGAAAAATGTGTCCTCTGTATTATGTGGAGAACGAGGATAAATGGGAACAATTACGTGCAGATGTAGAAGAGATAATAGGCAAGAATTGGTTCTAAAAGGAATTGACAAATGAGTTAGCGATGTTTATAATAAGCTATTGTGTGTTTGTATTTATAAAATCACAAATTATATTTAAAAGGAGAGGAAGATGAAATCAAATTTAATCCAAAAAGTAAGCTTATTATTCGTACTAGTAGCCACAGTGATGTTAGTGGGTTGTGGTGGAGATGGAGGATTTAGCCTTGAGGGTACTTGGACACTGTCTTCACTTGATGACGGGACAAAGGAATATACAGTAGAGGAATTTGCTACGATGGTTGAAATCGATGCAGCGCTCTTATCCATCGACTATACATTTGAAGCAGATGGAGTTCTAAAATTCGTTGCAGCCGGGGTAGAAGGTGAAGGAACTTACGAACTTGATGGAACAAAAGTTACAATGACAATCGGGGGACAAACAACAGAGAGTGAATATGACGCCGAGAGAAAAGCGTTAGTAACGACAGATGCTGCTACAGGATCAACAAGTTATATTACAAAAAAATAATTGATTTAAGATTTGGAGAGAGAATGTGGAGTGACATTCTCTCTTTCTGTTTTTAGGAAAATTTGAGAGGATTTCGTACACATAAAAAAGACTTGATTTTATTGAATACAGGTGGTAGTATGAATTTAATCGGAAACGATACCGAAAACGATACCAGAATAATGAGAAAGGAATGGATATTAAAATGAGAAAATGTGGAGTACTACTACCGATAACAAGCCTACCTTCCAAATATGGAATAGGGAGTTTTTCAAAAGAGGCATATCAGTTTATCGACCAATTAAAAAAAGCGGGGCAGCATTACTGGCAGATTTTACCACTAGGACCGACTGGATATGGAGATTCACCATATCAATCGTTCTCTACTTTTGCTGGGAATCCTTATTTCATTGATTTAGAGCAATTGGTGGAAGAGGGGTTGTTAGAAGCAAAAGATTGTGATGCAGTCAACTTCGGGGAGAATGAAAGATACGTTGACTATGGGACGATTTACAACGAGAGATTTAAGGTGTTAGAGAAGGCGTTTCAAAACTTTGATACAAAATCAAATAAGAAGTTTCTTGATTTTTGCAAAAAAGAAAAAGCTTGGTTACATGATTATGCGATGTATATGGCGATTAAGAACAGCTTCGGTGGAGTGGGTTTTATCGAGTGGGATGATAGCATTCGATTTAGAGAGAACGCTGCAATTGCAAAATACGAGAAGAAGTTAAAGAAGGAAATTGAATTTTGCAAATTCATGCAGTTTGAATTTGCAATGCAGTGGAAAAAGCTTAAGAAGTATGCGAATAAAAAGGGCATTAAGATTATAGGTGATATTCCAATCTATGTGGCATTCGATAGTGCAGATACTTGGGCGAATCCAGAATTATTCCAATTCACGAAAGAAGGTTTGCCAAAGGGAGTTGCAGGGTGTCCTCCAGATGCATTTTCAGAAACAGGGCAATTATGGGGGAATCCACTATATGATTGGAAGTATCATAAGAAGACGGGATATGAATGGTGGATTAAGAGACTTGCGCATTGCTATCAATTATATGATGTAGTTCGTATCGACCACTTTAGGGGATTTGATGAATATTATGCAATTCCTTATGGAGACTCTACAGCGGAGCATGGGAAGTGGAAAAAAGGTCCGGGATTTGGAATCTTCAAGGCGATGAATGATGCTCTTGGTGAAAAAGAAATCATTGCGGAAGACTTGGGATTTTTAACTGATTCCGTGATTCAGTTAGTAGAAGATACAGGATATCCAGGAATGAAGATTCTACAGTTTGCTTTTGATAGCAGAGAAGAGAGTGACTATCTTCCACATAATTATGACAAGAACTGTGTGGTATATACGGGAACTCATGACAATGATACGGTAGTGAGTTGGTTTGAGCAGCTTGTGAAAGCAGACAAAAAATTAGCATTGAAGTATATCGGTGTAGACGAGCTAAAAGGAGATGATGTGCAGTGGGCATTTATCCGTATGGCAATGGCGAGCACAGCACAAACTTGTATTATTCCGATGCAAGACTACCTTGGATTAGGCAATGATGCAAGAATTAACTTACCATCTACAGTTGGGATGAACTGGAAGTGGAGATTGTCAGAGCAAGATATCACGAAAGAATTGCTAAAAGAGATGAAGCGAGTGTCGGTGCTATATGGTCGGAAATAGTGTGAAAAGGGGAGAGTTATTAAAGTGAGAACATTGACGATTAAAGATATTGCAAAACAGTGTGGCGTAGGTGTAAGCACGGTTTCGAGAGCTCTTAATAATCACCCGGACATCAATATAGAGACAAAAGAGATGATTCTAAAAGTCGTCCAAGAGAATCACTATGTTCCCAATAATACAGCACGTAGTTTGAAGACGACAGAATCGAATACCATAGCAGTCATTGCGAAGGCAATTGATAATCCATTTTTCTCGAAGTTAATTAACATCTTTGAAAAAGAAATACAGAAGAAGAAATACCGTTATTTTCTACAGCATTTAGAACATAGAGAAGATGAGATAGAAGTTGCGGCACAGTTGATTCGCGAGCGAAAAATAAAAGGGATTATTTTTCTAGGGGGATATTTTGAAGGTGCACAAGAGAGATTGGAGAAACTGAGTGTTCCCTTTGTGATTAGTACTATGAAGGTTCCAGAGATTCCAGAACATTGTCTTGGGAGCTTTGTATCCATAGACGATGGAGTGGAGAGCTACCGTGCAGTAGATTATCTGTGTAAACAAGGACATGAGAGAATAGGTATGCTTGCAACCTTTCCAGAAGATAATAGTGTGGGTAGCTTACGCGTAGAGGGCTATAAAAAAGCACTAGAGAATCATGGAATCGTACGGAGGGAAGAATGGATTCGTTATATGGCTGATGATGGAAAATACGACTACTATAGCATGCGTGTAGGCTATGTGATGATGCAAGAAATCATAGAACAGGAGATTGACGTTACTGCCGTTTTCGCCGTTTCGGATAGTGTTGCAATCGGAGCATGTAAGGCGATTTATGAAAGTGGCAAGAAGATGCCACAAGATTATGCGGTGGTAGGATTTGACGGCTTGGAGGTAGGGCGTTATTATCACCCGGCAATCTCCACAGTACAGCAACCTGCAAGTGCGATTGCAAAAGATACAATCACCATGTTGTTTCAGATGATTAAGACCAAGAAAAAAGCAGATAACAAGCTATTAGAAGGAAATTTGTTGATTAGAGAATCAAGTGAGCTTAAAGGAGGTAATTAAGATGAGTTTTTCAAAACAAGTAGTAGATACATTAGGGAAGAGTGTTGCTGAGGCAACCAATGAAGAGGTGTATCGTGCAATATTAGAGAGCGTAAAGTACTCTGCAAAACAAAAGGGTGCCAATAAATCAAATGTAGATAAAAAAGTATATTATATATCGGCAGAGTTTTTGATTGGGAAGTTGCTATCGAACAATTTAATTAACTTAGGAGTATATGATGAGGTCAGAGATTTACTCGCATCTAACGGAAAAGACATCTGTGTCATTGAAGAGGTAGAACCAGAACCATCGCTAGGAAATGGTGGGCTTGGAAGATTGGCAGCATGCTTCTTGGATTCCATCGCAACATTGGGATATGAGGGAGATGGAATTGGTCTCAACTATCACATGGGATTATTCAAGCAGGTGTTCGAAGACAACAAGCAAGTGGAGACACCAAACCCTTGGATTGAGAATACAAGTTGGTTGACAGAGACGAAAGAGTCTTTTGAAGTACCATTCAAAGACTTCACATTAACTTCCAAATTATATGATATTGATGTGATCGGGTATGAAAACGGTGTAAATAAGTTACATCTATTTGATGTAGATTCTATCAACGAATCCATCATCGAAAAAGGAATCAGTTTTGATAAGACAAACATCGAAGAAAATTTAACCCTATTCTTATATCCAGATGACAGCGATAAGAAGGGGGAATTGCTTCGCATCTATCAACAGTATTTTATGGTAAGTAATGCTGCACAATTGATCTTAAAAGAATGCGAAGAAAAAGGGTATGCACTAGAAGAATTACACAAGCATGTAACAATTCAAATCAATGATACACACCCATCTATGGTGATTCCAGAATTGATTCGCTTATTGACAGCGAATGGAATGTCGACAGATACAGCAGTTGAAGTGGTTTCCAAGACTTGTGCATATACGAATCACACCATCTTAGCGGAAGCGTTGGAGAAGTGGCCAGTAGCTTACCTAGAAGAGGTGGTTCCACACTTGATGCCGATTATTGAAGACTTAGCAGAGCGTGTTGCTAAGAAATACAAGGACGAAGAACTACAGATTATTGATGAATTAGGTCGTGTACACATGGCTAGAATGGATATGCACTATGGATTCAGTGTCAATGGGGTAGCTGCTCTTCATACAGAGATTTTAAAAGAAGAAGAGTTAAAACCGTTTTATGATATCTATCCAGATAAATTCAACAACAAGACCAATGGAATTACATTTAGAAGATGGTTGTTGCATTGTAATAAAGATTTAGTGGCTTGGATGGATAGGCATGGAGCTGGTGAATTTAGAAAAGATGCGACAGAGTTAGTGAAACTTGAGACTGTAGTGAACGATGAGGCAGCATTAGCTGAACTGTTAGAGGTAAAGCAAAAGAACAAGACAGCATTGAAGAATTATCTAGCAGAGACAGCAGGAATCACAATCAACGACAAGTCTATCTATGATATTCAAGTGAAGAGATTGCATGAGTACAAGAGACAACAGATGAATGTACTCTATATCATCTATAAGTATTTGGAGATTAAAAAAGGAAATAAGCCTGAAACTCCAATTACTATGATCTTCGGAGCGAAGGCTGCACCTGCATATACAATTGCAAAAGACATTATCCATGTGATTCTTTGCTTGCAAGAGCTCATAAAGAACGATAAGGAAGTTGCGCCATATCTACAGGTTGTTATGGTTGAAAACTACAATGTATCATTTGCCGAGAAATTGATTCCGGCATGTGATGTATCGGAGCAAATCTCTCTAGCCTCTAAGGAAGCAAGTGGAACAGGTAACATGAAGTTTATGTTAAATGGAGCGATTACACTTGGGACAGAAGATGGTGCGAACGTGGAGATTCATGAACTGGTAGGAGATGAGAATATCTATGTGTTTGGAAAAGAGAGTGAAGAAGTAATCGAGCACTACAAAAAAGGAGATTATGTAGCAGTAGATTATTATATTAACGATGAAGATATTCGCACTTGGATTGACTTTATCATCACTCCAGAGATGTTAAAATGTGGAGATGCTAGAATGCTCTTAGAGATTCATGCAGAGTTGATTCAAAAAGACTGGTTTATGACATTGCTAGACCTAAAAGAATATATCGAAACAAAAGAGAGAGTATTTGCAGACTATGCAGATAGGACTGCTTGGGCGAAAAAGATGGTTGCAAACATTAGTAAAGCAGGATACTTCTCATCAGACAGAACGATTGCACAATACAATAAAGATATCTGGAATGTTGAGAATTAGAGGGTTATTAAAATGAATCAATTAGATAACAGGAAAGTCTGTCACTGGAGTGAAAGTGCGATTGCATATCAGATTTATCCAAGGAGTTTTAAGGATAGCAATGGAGATGGCATTGGGGATTTGGCAGGAGTAATCGAGAAATTGGATTACATCAAGGACTTGGGAATTGATGTGATATGGATCTGCCCATTCTATAAATCACCGAATGCAGACCATGGATATGATATCAGTGACTACCACAATATTATGGATGAATTTGGAACGATGGAAGATTGTGACAGACTTCTTGAAGAAGTACACAAAAGGGGAATGTATCTGATTATTGATCTAGTGATTAACCATACTTCGGATGAACATCCTTGGTTTATAGATGCAAAATCAAGCAAAGATAGTGAGAAAAGAGATTGGTATATCTGGAAGGATAATAGTGAGAAGAAGTTACCGAATAATTGGGAGAGTATCTTCAAAGGCTCTGTATGGGAATTGGATGAAGAATCCGATGAATATTATCTACATCTCTTTGATAAAAAACAACCAGATTTAAATTGGGAGAATGAAGCGGTTCGAGAAGCCTTGTATGAGATGGTGAACTGGTGGCTAGACAAAGGAATCGACGGATTTCGTATTGATGCAATTAGCCATATTAAGAAGGATTTGACATACTCAGACATGGAGAATCCAAATGAATTAGCCTTTGTACCTTGTTTTGATAAAATGATGAATTATGAGGGGATTGATGTTTTCTTAAAAGAGTTGAGAGAGCGAACCTTTGCCAATTACGATATTATGACAGTAGGAGAGGCGAATGGTGTCCATGTGGAAGATGCATACAAATGGGCAGGTAGAGATGGTGGGCACTTCAACATGATCTTCCAATTTCAGCATCTGAAACTTTGGAATACCGAGAAGAATACCCTGGATTTAGTAGGTGTGAAAAAGATATTATCCAAGTGGCAAAATACATTGCATGGCATTGGATGGAATGCTCTCTATGTTGAGAATCATGATTTATCTAGGGTTGTTACCAGATGGGGGAATGAGACAATGTATTGGCGTGAGAGTGCCAAGGCATTAGGGTTGATGTACTTTATGCAAGAGGGAACACCATTTATCTATCAAGGGCAAGAAATCGGTATGACAAGTGTTAGAGTAGACAAAATTGAGGAATATCAAGAGGGTCCTACGATTCATAACTACTACGAACACATCAATAGAGGAATGAGTCATGAGCAAGCGATGGAGATTGCATATCAGACTTCTAGGGCGAATTCTCGTACACCGATGCAGTGGGATGAGACTGAAAATGCTGGATTTTCCACGGGAAAGCCTTGGATGAAGGTGAATGAAAACTATAAGGAAATATCAGTAGCAAAGCAGGTGGATGACGAGGATTCTATTCTGAATTTCTATAAATCCATGATTAGTATCAGAAAAGACAACCCTGATTTGCTCTATGCCAGATATCAATTATTGATGGAAGAGGACAAGCGAATCTATGCGTACAGAAGAGTTGGAGAAGAGAAACAATATTTAATCGTATGCAATATTAGTGAAGAGATAGCAGTGTTTGAACAAGAGGAAATAATCAAGGGAAACTTGATGTTATCAACACATAAAGATGGCTTTATAGAGGGAAATAAGATTCAGTTGCGACCTTATGAAGCTAGAATGTATGAATTAAACTAAGGCATTCAGTTGTACAAAATTATGATGAGGAGAGAAAAGATTATGAATTTTGGAGCCGTGATTCATCGTGCGAGTGAAAACCAATGCTATGCAGTGGATGAGAATGTAATCGAGGTTAAGATTAAAACAGGCTACGATATTGATAAGATCAATATCTATCATGGAGACCCATTTGAAGGGGGAATTCTAGGTGGCGATTGGAAATGGAGTGGAGAAAAGGCAGAGATTAAAGAAGTGTATGAATTACAATACCACAAAGTATGGGTGATTCGTTTGACACCGAAGTATAAGCGTCTAAAGTATTACTTTGAACTATTTTCTGAGGACGAGAGTATCTTGTTTTTCGAAGACGGATTCATGACAGCAGAACAAACGGAAGCAGAAGGCAAGAAACTACAATGTTTTACCATGCCTTGGCTAAATCCAATTGATGTGAAAACAACACCAGATTGGGCAAAAGATACGATTTGGTATCAGATTTTCCCAGACCGTTTCTGTAGAGGGAATCTTGAGAATAAATTAGATGTGGTACCATGGGCGAGTAGAAAGCCTTCCAATGAAGATATGTATGGAGGAGATATCTTAGGGATTATCTCTAAGCTAGATTATATTAAAAGTATTGGAATAACTGGAATCTATCTCAATCCAATCTTCAAGGCGGGAACGACACATAAGTATGACACCACGGATTATTATGAGATTGACCCAGCTTTCGGGGACAAGGATAGCTTTCGGACATTAGTGAAAGAGTGCCACAAGAGAGATATCAAAGTGATGCTTGATGGAGTATTCAATCACTGTGGTGATGATTTTGCTCAATGGTTAGAAGTAATAGAAAAGGGAAAAGACTCGAAGTATTTTGATTGGTTTATGGTAAATGAGTGGCCAATCGATAAGACAAAGCATCATACGAGAGACAATGAATTCTATTCTTTCGCTTTTACTGCGCATATGCCAAAACTCAACACGAATAATCCAGAGGTGATTGAGTATATTGCACAGATTTGTGAATATTGGATTCGTGAATTTGATATCGATGGCTGGAGACTAGATGTAGCCAATGAAATCAGTCATGTGTTGTGCAAAGAAATTCAAAGAAGATGTAGAGCAATCAAGTCGGATGTCTATGTGTTAGGTGAGATTTGGCATGATTCGATGAATTGGTTATTGGGAGATGAGTTTGATTCAGTTATGAATTATCCTCTTACCACGGCAATTGATGATTATTGGTTTAGAACGGAATTGACCAAGAAGGATTTTGAGCATAATATAAACAATTGCTATCAACGTTATATGCATCAGACCAATGCAGTATTGTTCAACTTGTTAGATAGTCATGACACAGATCGGGTATATTCAAGAGTGGGGAAAGATGAAGATGTTTTTTATCAACAACTTGCGATTCTATTCACGATGGCGGGTAGCACGAGTATCTACTACGGAACAGAGATTATGATGGATGGAGCCCATGATCCAGATTGTAGAGCCTGTATGCCATGGGACGAGATTGAGGCTGGCAAGTGTGACAAGTATATTTCTAGAATGCAGAAGCTTACTCATATGAGAAATACAGTTCCAGCTTGTAAGTCACAAGTCTTACGTTTTGAAAATAACTACGAAGACATGAGAGTTTTGGAATATGTGAAAGACGAGAGCATTCGTGTGATTGTAAATGCTTCAGATAGTCCAATAGGGGTAAGTGTAGAAAAAACAGAGATTCTGTTCTCGAATCAACTAGAAGAATTATCTTTATCGCCAAAAGGTGTTGTAATATACCGAATATAGAAGGGTTTTTCAAGTGAAATCTATGAAAAAGAACGGTATCTACTATGACATTGTATACAATTTAGATATATAAATATCAAAAAAGTAAAAAAAATTAGTAAAAAATACTTGCGGAAAACGATTTCCTGTGTTATAGTAGGTTTAGTTCAAGGGGAATGAACTTTTTTTGAAAGAAGTTAGTAAAACGATTTCCCGACAAAAATAACAAAATGAACAAGGAGGCAATTATGAAAAGAAAACTAGTAGCATTATTGGCAGTAGTAGGATTAGCACTTGTAGGTTGTGCGGCAGACCCAGCAGCAGAGAGTGCAGGAAGTAGCGAAGAGACTACAAGAGAAGGTGAAGGCAGTGAGGAAGGAACAAGTGGAGAAGCAGTTGTTCTTCAAATTGGAGTTGAAGAAGGATATCATCCATACTTCCAAGAGGTAGCAGATGCATATACAGCAGAGCATCCAGAGGTTACTTTTGAACTTGTTGCAACATCAATGTTTGATTTACTTGATGCACTTGAGACACAACAAGGGAACTCGGCAGACATTTTTATGATGCCAAATGACCGTATCGGTGACTTGGCAGATAAGAAGTTGATTGCATCAACAAGCGCAGACCTCACAGGATATACAGAAGCGGCTCAAACAGCAAGTAGCTATAATGGTGAGAATTGGATTGTACCTCTTAGTACAGATACAACATTGTTGTACTATAATAAAGCGAATGTAAGTGCTGAGCCAGCAACATTACAAGAGATTCCAACAGAAGAGTGGACAGCGAAGTACACAGACTTCTATGTAGCTGGTGGTATGTTAGCAGCGAATGGTGGATATATCTTCGGAGCTGATAGCTCAGATATCGGATTAAACAACGAAGGTTCTGTAAAAGCATTGACAGCGATTCAAGAATTATTCCATAATGGTTCAGAGAACTGGATAGCAATGCAAGAAGATGCTTCAGGATACGACTGGCAAGTTCAAGCGTTTATCGATGGAACAATCAATTACTACATCGATGGACCATGGAAATATGCTGACTTAGTAAAAGGTGGACTAGCTGAAGAGAACATTGGATACATGGCAATTCCTTCATGGGATGGTTCTGGAACATATGCACCAATCACAGGGGTGAAAGGTGTTGTAGCGAATGCGAATTCAGCACATGTAGAAATCGCTCAAGATTTCGTATCAACATTTGCAACAGCTGATTATGCACAGAAATGGTATGAAACATACAACGAAGTTAACCCACATTCAGAAGTAGTATTTGAAGAAGGGTCAATTGCAGAGGTAGTATCAGAAGCAACAAGCGTAGGAACTGCAATGCCTACAGACCCAGCGTTTAGCAAAGTTTGGGAGCCAATGGCAGATGCATTGAAGCAAGTTGCATTAGATGCAAGTGTAGATCCAAAAGCAGCACTTGATGCAGCAGTAGAAACAATCAAAGCAGATATAGCGGCTATGGAGTAATAGCTTAAGTGACAAGGCACATGCTTCGAACAAGCGTGTGCCTTGTTTTACGTAATGCGAATAAAGTCTTTGTTAATAAAGACTACATAATTTTGAGAGGAGAATGGATATTAAAATGAACAAGACGCTTATTTTTTTAATTTCCTTTTTAGTTCCAGGTAGTGGACATCTAGTGCTAAAAAGATTTAAAGTTGCCATGGTTGCATTACTTTATACAGCACTTACTTGGGTTGCATTCGCCACAGCATTAATCCCAAGCATACTTCAAAGTTTTGCCTTCCATATCAGTGGAGAGTATGAAGGGCAACTAATGATTGGTACACATGTAGGTGAGGACAATTCATTTATTTTATTATTACAAACTGTGTTCGCAATTCTATGTATCTTTGCCTTTCTTGCAATCAACTACGGTATAGCAAGAGACGCAAAAAAGACGAAGGTGGCAATGGATGAGAATGAAGAAATACTAACATTCAAAGAAAAAGCGCGTGCGATGGCACCAGAAATAATTCCAAATGCAATCGCTGGACCAGGTTTCATTATGATGCTTTTGTTCTTGATCGTTCCTTCTATTATATCCATTATGATTGCATTTACGAATTATAGAGATACTGTAACGGTACCTGCGAATCTAGTAGAATGGGTTGGACTTGAGAACTTTGTTGACTTATTGACAGACGAGAGACTAGCGAAGGTATTCACAGATACACTTGGATGGACATTGACATGGACATTTTGTGCGACAATGCTTGTTCTCGTACTCGGTGTAGGTCTTGCAGTAATCTGTAATAACAAGAGGATTAAGGGGAAGAAGTTTTTTAGAACAGTATTCTTATTGCCTTGGGCAGTTCCAGCATTCTTGACCATTTTGATTTTTGAAATTTTCTTCTCTAGAATTGGAACAATGAATACGATTATTGTACCATTCTTTACAGGGACGGAATATACCATGCAGAATGCAGTACCATTTCTCATGGATGCCAATATGATGAAGGTGTTGATTATTCTGATTCAAGGTTGGTTGGGATTTCCATATATCTATGTACTTGTCACAGGAATTTTACAGACTATCCCAGATGATTTATATGAAGCATCAGGGATGGATGGTGGAAATGCATGGACAAATTTTTGGGATATTACATTCCCGATTGTATTCACTAGTGCAGCACCGACATTTATTACTCAATTTACGTTTAACTTTAATAACGTTGTAATTATCTACCTATTGACGGACAGTGTTGTTAAGGGTGTCGGGGAAACCTATGGACCACTTGAGACCATAGCCTCTTTGGGATATAAGTTGATGGTAGAAGAGCAGGATTTTTCGACAGCAGCGGTATTTACCTTAATTACTTCATTGATTGTATCGGCTGTTGTGTTGTGGTCATGGCTAAAAACAGGAGCATTTAAAAAGGAGGATGTAATGTGATGAATAAGAATAAATTTAAAAGACATTTCCCTACTTTTCTAAGTTATGTGGTATTGAGCGTTATGGTAGTATTAATACTATTTCCATTATTCGTAACAGTGATGAGTGCATTTAGTGTGTCTAATTCTCTGTTTTCTACAACACTGATTCCAGAACACATGAGTTTGACAGAGAACTTTACGCGGCTATTTACTGAAACGGAGTATTTGAGATGGTATATCAATACATTCTCTATCTCAATTGCAGCGATGTTATTAGCTACAGCAATTTTGACAGTAATGGGGTATGTGTATTCAAGACTTCGCTTCAAGTCGAGAAAGATGAGTTTGGTTTTATTACTAGTTGTTCAGATTATTCCAAGTGGAAGTACTTTGATTGCTTTATATGCGATAGCAACATCGCTGGGTATCTATAGTTCAAACAATTCCACACTCTATACTTACATGTTTTTAATCTTAATTTATACAACAGGTGCGATACCGATGAATACCATCTTGATGAAGGGGTATTATGATTCGATTCCAAGGGAGCTAGATGAATCGGCTATGATTGATGGGGCATCACACTTCAAGGTGTTTACACAAATCTTGATTCCACTTGTTAAACCCATGATTGCAGTTACAGCATTGTTTACATTCTTAGCACCAATCGGAGATGTAATTATGCCAAACTTCTTAGTAGCAAGTATTGATTCAGCGGATAAGACATTAGCAATCGGTCTGAATACATTGATTACGAATCCGCAAGACCAGGCGTACAACTTATTTGCAGCAGGTTCTGTATTAGTTGCAATCCCTGCAATATTATTGTTCTATAAATTACAAAACCACATTGTTGGTGGATTAACACAAGGAGGCGTGAAAGGATAATGAGTAAAATAGTATTAAAAGATGTTAGAAAAAAATACCCAAATTCAGACAGCTATGCAGTAAAAGAATTTAATATGGAGATAGAAGAAGGGGAATTTATTGTATTCGTAGGACCTTCAGGATGTGGGAAATCTACCACACTTCGTATGATTGCTGGATTGGAAGATATTACAGAAGGTGAATTAATCATCGATGGAGAATTGGCGAATGACAAGAGCTCAAAAGAGCGTGATATTGCAATGGTATTCCAGAGTTATGCCCTATATCCACATATGAAAGTAAAGGATAATATCGGATATGGACTGAAACTTCGTAAATACGACAAGGTAGAGATTAAAAAGCACGTGGAGGCTGTATCAGAGGATTTAGGTTTGATTGAATACTTAGAACGTCTGCCTAAGAACTTATCAGGTGGACAACGTCAGCGTGTTGCGTTAGGACGTGCGATGATTCGTAAGCCAAAGATGTTCTTGATGGACGAGCCCCTCAGTAACCTTGATGCAAAACTTCGTGCGTCGACTCGTACGGAGATTGCAAGACTGCATCGTGAAAAGGGTGTTGTAACAATCTATGTAACGCATGACCAAGTAGAAGCGATGACAATGGCTGACCGTATTGTGGTTATGTCAATGGGGGAAGTGCAGCAGATTGGCTCTCCAAAGGAGCTATACTTGAATCCTATCAATAAGTTCGTTGCTACATTTATCGGTCAACCACCGATGAATATGATTAAAGGTATGTACAAAGATGGATCATTCAAGTGTGACAGTTTTGAGATAAAATTATCGGAGTCTGATATCAAGATATTAAACGACACGGGTTACAACGGAAAAGAGATCTATCTAGGTGTACGTTCTCAAGCGATTTGTGATGGACAGATTTACAAAGAGATGTATCCAGATGCAACCATCACAGTGAATCCTGTGAACGTAGAGTACTTAGGAGATAGCTTAAGTATCTACTTCGAGCCAGAGCCAGGAAACTTATTCGTATCAAGTATTGCGCCAAGAAGTGAAGTAGAAGTAGGACAGCCAGTGGAACTAACAATTGAAAGAACAAAATTGTATTTCTTTGATGCAGAGACAGAGAAATCAATTAAGTACAGTGCGAATGAGAAGACAAATTCGTGATTTAGTTCTAGGAATTGGGTTATCAGCAGTCTTTATCGTAGTTGTTATGATAGTCTTGACGAGTGCCACAAGGAATCGAGAATTTGATTATCAAGTATTTCAGCAATATTTACCAACTTACAGGGAGCAGGATGCTACTTATGAAGAGACGAAGTTGGAGGTAGAGGAATACATGAAACTCATTATGGAGTCGGAGAGTCCAGAGAACATAAGTGAATCAATCTACGATATCTTACCAGAGACAGATCTTAATATCTCTTATGTCAGTTGTAGTGACGACCAAGTGAGAGAGGCGGCGCAAGATGCAATCGAGATTGGAAAGGCATATTTTGATAGCGAAGAGGTTGTTTTAGTAGAAGCAGTCTATGCGATAGAAGAGCGAGTTGCTGTATACCTAGAAAGTCCTAGAAGCTACTTGTATTTTATTATGACAGAAGATGAAGAAAAAATGGTTGGTATGACTATGAACCCAACAGAAGAAGGATATGATATCCAGCCACTTTGGGGTGTGGAACGGTCAGGGGACGATGAATATGTAATACAAGAAACGAATCGTTATAGATTTTTGTATACGAATCAGATTTTCTGAGTACGAGAAGAGCTAGACGATAGCTCTTCTCTGTTATTTTCAATAGTCGAAGGGAGAAGAAATGAGATTTAGTTATGGAACAGCACAGTTGGGTGAGAGGAAAGTCGGCGAGAGACAGTTGTATTTGCTCAGCAATGGGTTAGGGGGATACAGCAGTGCAACATGTATTCAATCCTTGACAAGAAGTGATCATTCATTATTTGTGGCAGCTTTAAAAGCACCCGATGTAAGATATCGAATGGTTAGTAAATTAGATGAAATATTAGAAATAGATGGAATTCCTTATGATTTGAGTTCTCAAGCCTATGTAGATTATACGAAAAATCAAGAGGGACAAGTTTACCTTGTTAATTATACACAGGAGCACCTACCTATGTGGACTTATATGGTAAGTGGGGTTACTGTTTACAAGACGATTGTGATGGTGCACGAAGAGAATACCGTAGGTGTAAAATATGAAGTTCACAATCCACTAGCCTTGGACGTGACGTTACAGGTTACTCCGATTTATCAGTTTGTGGATCGAAGTGAAGTGCTACAATCCAATCAAGAATTTATCATGGAAGATGAAAAAGTGATGTCGAGAGGCATTTCATTATATATAACGACAGAGGCGTCAGAAGTAAAAAAAGATGAAGCCCCAAGTTACATCCAAGACTTTTATTTTGAATATGATGCAAGAGACGGTAGAACAGCATATGGATCAGGGGTTCGTCAAATTGATTATCGATACAAGATAGAAACCAATAGCGAAGTGGCTATAGTATTCTCTACGGAAGTGAAAGCGTATAATGTTGATGAGATGATTCAAAATGAAATCAAGCGTCAAGACCAACTGATAGAAAAAAGTGGGGTCAAAGGAGAACTAGGAAAAGAACTTGTACGAGCTTCAGATCATTATATCGTTAGACGTGAATCAATAGATGGTCTTACTTTAATGGCAGGATATCCTTTCTTTTTAGACTGGGGAAGGGATACCATGTATACGGTAGAAGGGTGCTGTATTACCACAAAAAGATATGAAGAAACAAAGGATATCTTGTCTACTTTTGTAAAATATTTACACAAAGGAATCATGCCAAATCTATTTCCAGAAGGGGATAATCCACCACTGTATAATACAGTAGATGCATCCTTGTTATTTATACAAGCGGTATATCTGTATTATCAGAAAACAGGAGATATGGCTTATGTAGCAGAGGTGTTTCCGGCTATTCAAGAAGTGATTGAATATTATAGAGATGGAACAGATAACGATATTAAGATGGACACAGATGGATTGATCAGTGCTGGAAGTGGACTCTTGCAATTGACTTGGATGGACGTAAGATACGAAGAGATATTGCCCACGCCGAGACATGGGAAGCCGGTTGAAATCAATGCCTATTGGTATAATGCACTTTGCATTTATGTAGAATTTGCTAATAAGCTAGGTAAAGCCTATGCACAGTATGAAGAATTATCTCAGCGAGTAAAACAATCCTTTGTGGAAAAGTTCTGGAATGAAGAAAAGCAATGTTTACGAGATGTAGTATCTGGAAATGTATGTGACGACCAGATTCGTTGTAATCAGATTTGGGCAGTTTCGGTACCGTTTTCACCGCTAGATGACGAGCTGTCATTGAAGGTAGTGAATACGGTGTACAAAGAATTGTATACACCGTACGGACTTAGAACTTTGGCGATAGGGGATTTGGAATTTGTTCCAGAGTATAGCGGAACATTAAAAAAACGAGATCTTTCTTATCACCAAGGAACAGTATGGCCATTTCCATTGGGTTCTTATTTTAGGGCATATCTAAAAGTGCATAAATACTCGCCACAAGCAATGCAAGTGGTAAAAAAACAAATTGGTTATTTTGAGGACTGCCTACGAGAGGGGTGTGTTGGGCAGATTGCGGAGATTTACGATGGATTACATCCCGATTTCTCTAGAGGATGTTTTGCGCAAGGTTGGAGTGTTGGAGAGATTCTAAAAATAATTGCAGAAATGGAAGATTAGTAAAAAAGAGAGGGTTATTGACATGTACAAATTTTATTTTGATAATTATTGCAGTGTAAAGGCAAAAGGATATGAAGGTCCAGCGACTTTTATAGATGGAGATCGAGAGATAGCAGTTATGTTTTTTAACGACCTATGCAAGCTTTCTTTTGATATTACACTGAGAAATAGATATAAAATTAGAATTGATGAGACAGAATATCCGATTCACTATCGTTTCATTACGCATACGGAGAGATTTGACCAAGAATATGCATATGATGGGAAATTAGGAGCTGTCTATCACAACGAATATACGGAGTTTTATCTGTGGGCACCCACAGCGTATAGTGTAATACTACAGTTGGTGGATGACAGACAAATCTCAATGAAATATAAGGAAAAAGGTGTTTACTACGTTCGTGTAGAGGGAGATTTAGAGGGTGTGGGTTATTCCTACCTAGTAGAACATGAAAAGGTAGTAGAGGCATTGGATCCAAATGCCATATCTTCCACTGTGAACTCTAAATACAATTACGTAATCAATCCTGATAAAATTGAACAATCAAAAGCTGGGGGCAAGATTGCAGATAGAAGAAATGCGATTGTGTACGAGACAAATGTGCGAGATTTTACAAGTGATGGCAATATAGATTTTGCGTACAGAGGCAAATACAAGGGTATGACAGAACGAGGCGTGAAGGACAAGTGTGGCAACAAAGTAGGTTTTGATTACGTGCTAGATTTGGGTGTTACCCACATTCAATTAATGCCTGTATATGATTATGGCTCGATTGACGAGAGAGACTGTAGCGTGGGATATAACTGGGGATATGATCCAGTGCAGTTTAACGTTCCAGAAGGAAAGTATAGCTGTAATCCTTGTGATCCATATGAGCGATTGAACGAACTGGTAGAGCTAGTGAATGCTTATCACCAAGAAGGCATAGGAGTGATTATGGATGTAGTCTACAATCATGTATATGACCATAAGACGTTCTCTTTTGGGAACATCGTTCCATATTACTTCTTCCGCTATCAAGACGGCAAGGTAAGTGATGCATCTTACTGTGGCAACGAAACTGCCTCAGAGCGTTATATGGTGAGACGATTTATTGTGGATTCTATCGCATACTTAACTCGGACGTTTGGATTTGATGGGTATCGATTTGACCTAATGGGAATCCTGGATATCGAGACTATGAATCTGGTACAGAAAAAAGCTGCTAGCATCAATCCGAATATCTATATATATGGAGAAGGCTGGACCATGCCAACGGCGATTCCTACAGAACTTTGTGCAACACAGGCCAATCATGCACAGATTCCAAATATCGGGTTTTTCAATGACGATTTCCGAAATACCTGTAAGCAGGTTATGATTGGTCATATCAATGCATATAAAGGAGAGACTGCAAAGAGGTTATTACAAGGTCTTGATTATGAAGATCCAGTGAATAGTTTGCAATATATCTCCTGTCACGATGACTATACAATTTTTGACCAATTATACTATGGATTTGAGCAAACGGATGTATTTGAGCAGATAAAATTAGGATATGCATTTGTATTCTTGGGACAGGGAAATCCATTCCTACATGCGGGATGTGAAGCGGGAAGAACCAAGCAGGGAATTAAGAATTCTTTCAAGAAAAGTGAAGTCATCAATCGACTGGACTGGGGATTGTTCCAGAGCAATCAAAGTCTAGTGGCTTATGTAAAAGAATTAATCAGAGTGAGACGCTTACCAGAGTACTATCTCTGTGATTCAAAAGATGAGGTGCTAGAGAAGACGAGTGTAAGTGAAGAAAACGATAGTGTTCACTATTGCATCAATGATTGGATGGTTTATATCAATTTGAAGAGTGAGCCTCTTATATGTGCAATTGATGGAACTCTCATTTCACAAGATGGGGAAGAAAAGAACTCTAATACAGCGAAAGAGATTTCGATAAAATATTATGCAGTAATAAAAACAAAATAAAAAACGACAAATCGAGGAGGACGGTTGGATGCATCAGTTAGAAAATAAAGTAATCTATCAAATTTATCCAAAGAGTTACAAAGACACAACATCTACAGGCGTAGGAGATATCAATGGTATCATTGAGAAATTAGATTATCTGAAAGAGTTGGGAGTGGATTATCTATGGCTTTCCCCTTGCTGCAAATCACCACAAACTGATAATGGATACGATATCAGTGATTATTTGACCATTGACCCCATGTTTGGTGACAATGAGGATTATTACAATTTAATAGCAGAAGCAAAAAAACGTGGAATGAAAGTTATGATGGACTTAGTGTTAAACCATACTTCCACAGAGCATGAGTGGTTTAAAAAGGCGGAAGAGTTAGATGAGAAATATTATAACTACTATATCTGGGCAGATGAGCCGAACGAGTTAACTTCATTCTTCGAGGGGAGCACTTGGAAATACAGTGAAAAAGTTGGAAAGTATTATTTCCACCTCTTTGATGAGACACAGGCAGATTTGAATTGGTCCAATCCTGAGGTGAGAAAAGATATCTATGACACGGTAAATACTTGGATTGAACGTGGGGTAGAAGGGTTTAGACTAGATGTAATCGACCTCATAGGTAAAGAGCCGGAGAAGTTAATCACAGCAAAGGGACCGAAGTTCTATGAATATCTACAGGAATTAAGTACGAGCACATTCGGAGATAAATTGCTGACAGTAGGAGAATGTTGGGGGAGTACCATAGAAGAATCTTATGCTATGTGTAACGACAAAGCATTAACTCAAGCATTCCATTTCACACCGATTTGCACACATCACGATGGTGAGAAGTGGCATCATATTGATTTGGATGTTCAAAAATTATGTGAGTGCTTTGATTTATGGCAGAATGAGTACAAAGGAATCGAAGCGGTGGTAATGAACAATCATGATACACCTAGATTGCTGTCTGTGTGGTTAGATGATCAGAAATATCGCAAAGAAGGAGCAAAACTGCTGATTACAGTGTTTGGTCTACAACATGGAAATCTCTACATCTATCAAGGCGAAGAGATTGGGATGCGTAATACGCACTGCAAAGATATTACAAAATATGTAGACGTTGAGACAATCAATGTGCATAAGCGATTGCTAAATGATGGGTATTCAAGAGAAGAAGCGATGGAGAAAATAGCAAAGACTTCTCGTGACAATGGTCGCATCCCGATGGCGTGGGATTGTAGTGAACATGGAGGGTTCAGCGATGTAACTCCATGGATAGACTTGAATCAAGATTATAAGAATATCAATGTAGAAGATGATTTGGCAAGTGAAGATAGCGTGTATCGTTATTATCAAGAAATCATCAAGTTCAGAAAAGAAAACTACGAGATGTTAAAAGAAAAAGCTACATTTGTGGCAACAGGTAAGGTGTATGAGATGAAGAAGGGTAGCATTAGAATAGTCGCAAACTTCTCTTCAGAAAATCAAGCATTTACACCAAGTGGCAAAGTTATATTCGGTAATTATCGTGATGAGAGTGATGTGCTACGACCCTATGAAGTGTTGGTATATCAGATGTAATTTGAGATAACGTTAAAAGTAGTGTTAGAATTGGCACTACCAGAAACTTAGAGGAGGAACAGAGATGACAACAATAAAAGACGTGTCTGTAAGAGCAGGTGTATCTGTTTCTACAGTTTCCAAGGTAATCAAGAATTACCCAACGATTACACAAGAGACAAAAAACAAGGTGATGGATGCGATAAAAGAGTTGAATTACGTACCGAATGTCATGGCGTCAGCTCTTTCGTCAAAAAACTACAATCGAGTTGCAGTGTGGATTAACTTCAATGAGTTGCGTCAAGCGATAGATGAGATTAATGTACAGTATATTCATGGGGCTTTTCGAAAAGGAAATGAGCTTGGGTTAGATTTAATGCCGATTTTTTCTTCTATGTTTGTGAATAAGGATGTATCAGAACTAAGCCTATATTTGAAATCCCAAGGTGTTACTGGAATTGTAGTTTATGGAATGAATAAGAATAGCAGCATCATCATGAAGTTAATTGAGCAACAAGAATTCTATTGCGTGGTTGTAGATGCACCGAAGACTAATGACAAAACAACTTCTGTAATGGTTGACCACTGTAAGGGGCAATATGAAGTGGCTAAAGCGACAGCGAAAGGTGAATGGTGTAAACAGATTTTATACCTTGCAGGGAGAAAAGATGGGTTTATTACAGATATGAGAATTGAAGGAATTAAGAAGCTTCAAGAGGAACTAGATGTTGAACTGAAGATTATATATGCAGATTTTAGTGAAAAGAAAGCGAGAGAACTCACCTTTGAACACGGGGAAGAAGCAGACATTATCGTATGTGCTTCAGATCTTATGGCAATCGGGGTAAAAAGTGCGCTTAAAGAGATGGATATATTTCGCCCGATATGTGGATTTGACGGAATCAGTCTTATGGGGTATGCAGGGGAGAAGATGAATACCTGCAAGCAAGATTTTTTTCATGTTTCAGAAGTTGCGATAGAAGAGATGGGACGCTTGTTGAGAGGGAAGAAAGGTCGCACAAAATTACTGAATTTCGAAATTGTAAGATTAGATTACCTAGATGTAATTCTATAGGAGAGAAGATGAAGGATATTTATAAGATTCAAACAAGACCAGTTGCACAACAAGAGAACATGATACAAGGAAAGAAGTATCGGATTACAGTGCTTACAGAGATGTTAATCAGATTAGAGTACAATGAAGAGGGTCAATTCGAGGATAGACCAACTCAGATGGTGTACCACAGGGATTTTCCTAAAGTGGATTATCGAGTAGTTCGAAGCAAGGATGGAATTGAAATTCATACTCCCAAGCTGAGTGTCTATTACGATGAAAAATTGTTTTCTAAAAATGGTTTGAGCATACAGGTGAAAGGTAATTTAAGTCATTATCTTAGTACTTGGCGTTATTCCGAGTCTATTCAAGACTTAAAAGGTACGGCAAGAACATTAGATATGATTGATGGAGAAGTGGAGCTAGAAGGTGGAATACTTTCTCAATATGGATGTGCACTCTTGGATGATAGTACAACTCAGGTGATTACTGAAGACGGATGGATTGAACCAAGGATATCAACAGCTAAGGATTTATACTTTTGGGGATATGGTCATGATTATAAATTGGCATTAAAGGATTTTTATTATTTATGTGGGAGTACACCGTTATTGCCAAGGTATGCTTTGGGAAATTGGTGGAGTAGGTATTATCCGTATTCGGAGCAGACATATTATGAATTACTTGACAGATTTGATCGAGATAAGTTGCCATTTACCGTTGCAGTTATAGATATGGATTGGCATTTGACGAAGGTGAATCCGAAGTATGGTAGTGGATGGACAGGTTATACTTGGAATAAGGAATTATTTCCAGACCCAGAGAGATTTTTAGAGACACTTCACAGTAGAGGTCTTTATACGACCTTAAATGTGCATCCAGCGGATGGGATAAGAGGATATGAAGAGGTATATCCAGAGATGGCGAGGCGAATGGGAGTAGACCAAGAGAATGAAGATCCTGTTGTATTTGATGCATCAAATCCAGAATTTATAGAAGCATATTTTGAATGCGTGCATCATCCAAGAGAAGAAGAGGGAATAGACTTTTGGTGGGTAGATTGGCAACAAGGGAATACTAGTAAAATCAAAGGGTTAGACCCACTTTGGATATTGAACCACTATCATTACTTAGATGCGAGGAGAAATGGGGAGCGAGGAATGCTACTCTCAAGATATGCGGGTCCGGGAAGTCATAGATATTCAATCGGATTTTCTGGGGACACCATTACGACTTGGGAGTCACTGGACTTTCAACCTTATTTTACTGCCAATGCTTCGAATGTTGGATATGGGTGGTGGAGCCATGATATAGGTGGTCACATGATGGGATATAAAGATGACGAGATGGCGACGCGTTGGAGTCAGTTTGGCGTATTTTCTCCAATAATGAGGCTACATAGTTCAGCGAGTCCATTTAATGGAAAAGAACCTTGGCGGTTTAAGCCAGAAGCGGAAAAAGCACTAGGGGAGGCGTTAAGAATTCGCCACAGGATGATGCCGTATCTGTACACGATGAATTATAGAGCGTATCAAGAAGGATTGCCAATTTGTCTTCCGATGTACTATGAGTTTCCAGAAATAGAAGAGGCGTATCAGGTACCGAATCAGTATTACTTCGGTAGTGAATGCGTGGTTGTGCCGATTACATCTGCAAGAACATCTGGGCTTAATGTGGCGAAGGTGTCCTCTTGGATTCCAGAAGGTAGATACTATGATGTTTTTACAGGAATGGCATACAATGGGAATCGCAAGTTAGACATATATCGAGATATCAATAGCATACCAGTTCTAGCGAAGGCGGGAGCGATTATTCCCCTGACAGATGAGATTACGAGTGTAGAAGCAGTGAAAAACCCTGACACACTACGTATCAAGGTATTCACAGGTGCCAATGGAGCATTTACTTTGTATGAAGATGATAATATTAGTCATGATTATGAAATTGGAAAATTTGTCGAAACCCAGATGACTTATACAGAAGATGATAAGGAAGGTGTATTTACTATTCACCCAAGTAAGGGTAGTATAGAATTGATTCCAGCAAAACGAAAGTATAGCCTAGAATTTATTGGTGTTAGCGAAAAAGCACAAGAGTATGTAGATGAATATAGAAGTGTGTACCATAAATCGAAGCAGTGTCTTACGGTGGAAGTTGATTATTTATCTGTGAATGAAGAACTAAAAATGTGTTTTCCATGTCATACGATAGAAGCAAACAACCGAGTAGAAGAGAGAATATTTGAATTCTTAAATCAAGCAGAGATATCCTTCGAAGATAAATCAAAGATTTATAGTGTGGTGTTACGAGAAGAGAGCGTTGTGATTGTTCTTGCACAGTTATATGCAATGGATGTTGGCAGGGAATTGTTGGGAGCATTAACAGAAATAATAACTGCATTGCAGTAATCATAATAATGAATCTGCAAAAACACAGAAGGAGATAAGAGAAAACATGGAATCCTATACAAATTTTGCGGGGGTATATGACACCTTTATGGATAATGTTCCCTATGATGAATGGGTGACATATTTAAAGACTTTATTAGATGAATATGGTGTAAGAGAAGGCATTGTTCTAGATTTAGGTTGCGGAACGGGTAGTGTAACAGAGCGTCTTGCAGAGCTAGGTTATGATATGATTGGTATCGATAATTCCCAAGATATGCTAGAAATTGCTAGACAGAAAAATATGGATAACGAAGGTGAGATTCTCTACCTATTGCAAGATATGAGAGAATTTGAACTATATGGAACTGTTCAAGCAGTGGTGAGCCTCTGCGACTCCATGAATTATATTACGGAGGAAGAAGAACTTCTAGAAGTGTTTCGGCTAGTGAATAATTATCTGGATCCAGGAGGCATTTTTATTTTTGACCTGAACACAGAATATAAGTATCGAGAGTTACTAGGAGGTTCGACCATTGCAGAATCACGAGATGAATGTAGCTTTATCTGGGAAAATTATTATGACGAAGAAGAGCAAATCAATGAATATGAATTAACCATCTTTGCGAAACAAGAAGAAGGGGAGTTGTATCAGCGGTTTCAAGAATATCACTATCAACGTGCATACGGACTAGAACTCATTCGAGCGCTGATTGAAGAGTCAGGGTTAGAGTTTGTTGGAATGTACGAGACGATGACAAAAGATGCTCCGAAAGAAGAGACAGAAAGGGTATATATTATCGCTAGAGAATGTGGAAAGAATTTTCAAAAAGACTTGTAATACACATTCAAAGTTGCTATAATTGACCCATGAAAAGCATGATTGAACTTATGCATTCGTCTCATATGAATGCAGTTATCATATCTACCCATTAAGGGGGTCAAGTAGAAATTCTTCTATGCTTTCCAGTAACTTACAATTGAAGCAGAGAGGACTTTCGAAACGGTGTGGTAATTCATATCTTGGGAGAGTTTTCTTCTGTACCCACAAAAGGAGGAAACGGTATGCCAACGATATCAAGATTTTATGGAATGGTTATTAAAATGTACTTCCAACAGAAAGAGCATAATCCACCCCATTTTCATGTTTTATATGGAGAATACATAGGGATATATGATATTGCTACATTAAGGCTGATAGAGGGAGATTTGCCGATAAAAGCTCATAATATGATTGTAGAATGGGGCGAGAAATATCGAAGTGAACTACAAGAAATATGGGATACTCAGAATTTTATTAAATTGCCACCACTTGAATAGGGGGAATGGTTATGTTTCATAGAGTGATAAAGGTAGAGCCGAAAGAAAATTATAAATTACTAGTTTTTTTTGAAAAGGGTCAATGCAAAATATATGATGTACAAAAACTTTTTGATAAGTATCAGGATTTTAATATATTAAAAAATGGTCTTTTCAAAAATGTCTCAGTTGACATAGGTGGTTATGGAGTTAGTTGGAATGATGATATTGATTTATCGTGTGATGAATTATATTACAATGGTGAGAACATCTTACAAATTCCATCGGAAGACATTGAAAAATGATGAATTGAATTAAGCTAAGCCTAGAGAGAATGCAAGTATGATTCGCTCTAGGTTTTTTGTTTGCTCAATACGTTAAAACATGGTATAATAAATCGTTAAAAATGGTTAGAGTAATTACTTTAGTTTAAATAGAAAAGTATAGATTGAGGAGAAGTAGAAATGAAAGATTATATTGTAACAGCGACAGCGGCGAATAGCCAAGTGAGAGCATTTGGAATTACATCGAGGAATCTGGTGGAAGAGGCGAGGAAGCATCACAATACAAGTCCAGTAGCTACCGCAGCATTAGGACGTTTGCTGAGCGCAGGAGCCATGATGGGGAGTATGATGAAGAATGAGAAGGATGTATTGACCCTACAGATTAAATCAGGCGGACCGATCAATGGAATCACAGTGACGGCTGACTGTCATGCCAATGTAAAGGGCTATGTAGGAAATCCAGAAGTGATGTTACCAGCCAAAGATGGGAAATTGGATGTCGGTGGAGCAGTTGGAATTGGTTTTATGAATGTAATCAAGGACATGGGATTAAAAGAGCCTTATGTGGGACAGGCTGTTCTTCAAACAGGTGAGATTGCAGAAGATTTAACTTTTTATTTTGCGACATCTGAGCAAGTGCCATCATCGGTAGGATTGGGCGTACTGATGGAAAAGGATAATACCGTAAAACAGTCTGGAGGATTTATCATTCAGTTGATGCCATTTGCAGACGAGAAGACGATTGAGAAGTTGGAAGAGAATATTAGAGGTTTAGATACGGTTACCAATATGTTAGAAGCTGGTATGATTCCAGAGGGAATCTTGGAAGAAGTGCTGAGAGGATTGGACATCGAATATACAGGAACCATAGAAACAAAGTTTGATTGTAATTGTTCCAAGGAGCGAATTGAGAAGGCGATTATCAGTATCGGGAAGAAAGACATTGAAGAGATGATTCAAGAAGGGAAACCGATTGAAGTAAAATGTCATTTCTGTAATTCGGCTTATGAATATTCTACAGAGGAACTAGAGAAATTGTTAGAGAGAGCAAAGGCATAATAGGGAAGAAACGAGGAGCATATTCATGAATAATGGATTCATTAAAGTTGCGTCGGTGACGACGGATATCCGTGTTGCAGATGTGGAATTTAATCTGGGTAATATCCAAGCGAAGATGAAGGAGACGTGGGAGGCGGGAGCCAAGGTAGCAGTATTTCCAGAGCTTTGCCTGACAGGATACACTTGTTCTGATCTCTTTCTTCAGGATCAGTTATTAAGAGAAGTGAGGAGTGCTATTCGGGAATTGGTAGACTACTCGAAGCCGATGGATACCTTGTATTTTATCGGTGCACCGCTCTGTATTAAGGGGAAGCTCTTCAATGTGGCAGTAGTCATCAACCAAGGGAAGTTATTGGGAATTGTGACAAAGACCTTTCTACCTAATTACGGAGAGTTCTATGAGATGCGTCAATTCGTATGCGGACCGAAGGTGCCTGAGAGGATTGAATATGAGGGAGAAGAGATTTGGTTTGGACCGAATCTACTATTCCAAGCAGATCGCATGGAAGAATTGGTTGTATCGGGTGAGATTTGTGAGGATGTATGGGCGGCAATTCCACCGAGCACGAAGGCAGCAGTGCACGGAGCAACCTTATTGGTGAACTGTTCTGCTAGCAATGAGACCATTGGGAAGGCAGAATATCGACGAGAGTTAATTGCGGGGCAATCA
The DNA here is from genome assembly GCA_964369755.1 of uncultured Lachnospiraceae bacterium. GTDB lineage: Bacteria > Bacillota > Clostridia > Lachnospirales > Lachnospiraceae > CAUPWF01. The sequence continues at coordinate 22,480 of CAYJFY010000011.1, read as the reverse complement.
GCAAGATTGATAGCAGGCTATATATATTCCAATGCAGGAGAAGGTGAGTCCACTACAGATGTAGTATTTGGTGGTCATAATATCATCGCGGAGAATGGGGTGATTCTTTGCGAATCTAAGAGATTTGTGAACGAAGTGATCTATACAGAAGTGGATATCTATCGTTTGATTTCTGAGCGAAGAAGAAATACCACCTTCCAATTGGCACAGAAGAATGATTTGCCTTGGATCACATTCCATATGGAAGAGGCGATGAACAAGAAGCAAGATCTAATCCGAACGTTTCCACAGACACCATTTGTTCCAAGTGATGAATCGGAGAGGGCAAAGCGTTGCGAAGAGATTCTTACCATCCAAGCCATGGGTCTGAAGAAGCGATTGGCACACACGAAGTGTCAGAGTGCGGTAGTGGGTATCTCGGGCGGCTTGGATTCCACACTGGCGTTATTGGTAACGGCTCGTGCATTTGACCTACAAGGAATTGACCGAAGTCATATTACGGCAGTCACGATGCCTTGTTTTGGAACAACGGATCGCACCTATACCAATGCGTGCGTGTTGACGAAGAAATTGGGCGCAAGTCTGAGAGAGGTTGATATCAAGGAGTCGGTGCGGATGCATTTTCGTGATATCGAGCATGAGGAAGAGGTTCATGACGTCACGTATGAGAATGGGCAGGCGAGAGAGCGAACTCAGGTCTTGATGGATATTGCGAATCAAACCAATGGTTTGGTGATTGGAACGGGAGATATGTCAGAGCTAGCCCTAGGGTGGGCGACCTACAATGGTGACCATATGTCTATGTATGGGGTCAATGCCTCTATTCCAAAGACCTTGGTTCGTCATCTAGTAAAATACGTGGCAGATACAAGCGAAGACATGGCGTTACAGGCTACCTTGCTAGATATTTTGGATACTCCGGTTAGTCCAGAGTTGTTACCACCGAAGGAGGGGGAAATCTCCCAAGTAACAGAAGATCTAGTAGGACCGTATGAATTACATGATTTTTATCTGTATTATATGTTGCGTTTTGGGTATGAACCGAAGAAGGTGTATCAAATTGCAGTACAGACATTTCGAGGGAAATATGAGGAAGCATATATTCTAAAATGGCTGAAGACATTTTATTGGAGGTTTTTCTCCCAGCAATTTAAGCGTTCTTGTCTTCCAGACGGTCCAAAAGTCGGGTCGGTTGCAGTTTCCCCAAGAGGAGACTTGCGGATGCCGAGCGATGCTTGTGTGCAAGTTTGGATGAAGGAACTGGAAGCTATAGTGTAATTTGAATTTGAAATGTATACCACGGTAAAAGTTGAAATATGACAGGAAATAGGGTATCATGTAAAAGGAAAAAGATAGAGGAAGGAAGTAACTAGATGAATTTGAAGATTGGTATTATTAAGGGCGATGGAATCGGACCTGAAATTGTAACAGAAGCGGTTAAGGTATTGAACAAAGTAGGAGAGATTTATCAACATTCGTATGAGTACACTCCATTACTATTAGGTGGATCATCCATAGATGTACACGGAATTCCATTGACGGATGAGGCAGTTGATATGGCAAAGCAATGTGAGGCTATTTTGATGGGCTCTATCGGCGGGGATACGAATACATCACCTTGGTATCAGCTAGAACCTTCCAAGAGACCTGAGGCAGGTTTGCTTAGAATCCGCAAGGAATTACAGTTATTTGCAAACTTGAGACCAGCAGTTTTATATGATGAATTAAAGGGGGCATGCCCACTGAAGGAAGAAATCACAGAAGGTGGTTTCGACATGATGATCATGCGTGAATTGACAGGAGGAATCTATTTTGGAGAGCGTAAGACAGAAGAAGTGGATGGAGTGCTTACCGCTACAGATTCTTTGACTTACAATGCGAATGAGGTCAAGAGAATTGCGATTCGTGCATTTGATATCGCTAGAAAGAGAAGTAAGAAGGTAATCAGTGTAGACAAGGCAAATGTACTAGATTCTTCTAGACTTTGGAGAAAGGTGGTAGAGGAAGTTGCCAAGGATTATCCAGATGTAGAGTTGGAGCACATGTTAGTAGATAACTGTGCGATGCAATTGGTGAAGAATCCAAAACAATTCGATGTGATTCTAACAGAGAATATGTTTGGAGACATCTTGTCGGATGAGGCAAGTATGGTAACGGGATCCATCGGAATGCTGGCATCGGCGAGTTTGAATGAGACGAAGTTTGGTCTCTATGAGCCAAGTGGTGGTTCTGCACCAGATATCGCAGGCAAAGGAATCGCGAATCCGATTGCAACCATTCTTTCAGCTGCAATGATGTTGAGATTTAGTTTTGATTTAGATAAGGAAGCTGCTGCGATCGAGGCGGCGATTCAAGAAGTGTTGAAAGAAGGATATCGTACCATTGACATTATGTCAGATGGAAAGGAATTGATTGGTACCGCGAAAATGGGTGACTTAATCTGCGAAAGACTTCAGTAAGAGCTAGAAGATACAGGAATTATAAAAAGTAATAGATGGGATGGTTATTAGAATGAGAAGTGATACAGTAAAATCAGGAATACAACAAGCTCCACACCGTTCGTTATTCAATGCACTTGGATATACGAAGGAAGAGATGGAGAGACCATTGGTAGGGATTGTGAGTTCTTACAATGAGATTGTACCAGGACATATTAACTTGGATAAGATTACAGATGCGGTGAAGATGGGAGTTGCGATGGCAGGAGGAACTCCTGTTATGGTACCAGCGATTGCAGTTTGCGATGGAATTGCGATGGGGCATGTCGGAATGAAATATTCATTGGTGACAAGAGACCTAATTGCGGATTCTACGGAAGCATTAGCGATGGCACATCAATTCGATGCTTTGGTTATGATTCCAAACTGTGACAAGAACGTTCCAGGACTTCTTATGGCAGCAGCTAGAATCAATGTTCCAACCATATTTGTCAGTGGTGGACCTATGCTTGCGGGTAAGGTAAAAGGTGAAAAGCGTAGTCTGTCTAGCATGTTTGAAGCAGTAGGAGCCTATGCAGCAGGAAAGATGACAGAAGAAGATGTATTGGAATTTGAAGAGAAGGCATGTCCGACTTGTGGATCTTGTTCTGGAATGTACACTGCAAACAGTATGAACTGTTTGACTGAGGTATTAGGAATGGGACTGAAAGGAAATGGAACAATTCCTGCAGTATACTCCGAGCGAATCAAATTAGCAAAAAGAGCAGGGATGCAAGTAATGGAATTGTATCGCCAGAATATCAAGCCACTCGATATCATGACACCGAATGCGATGTTAAATGCACTTACCGTTGATATGGCACTGGGATGTTCTACCAATAGTATGTTGCACCTTCCAGCGATCGCTCATGAAATCGGTATGGATTTCGAGATTGATTTTGCAAACGCGATCAGCGAGAAAACTCCGAATCTCTGTCATCTTGCACCAGCGGGACATACCTATATCGAGGATTTGGATGAGGCAGGTGGAGTTTATGCTGTTATGAATGAGCTGAGCAAAAAAGATTTGTTACACTTAGACTGTATGACGGCAACAGGCAAGACAGTAGGAGAGAACATCCGTGGTTGTGTGAATAAGAATCATGATGTCATCCGACCGATAGAGAATCCATACAGCCAGACAGGTGGAATCGCGGTATTAAAAGGAAATCTAGCACCAGACGGCAGTGTGGTAAAACGTTCGGCCGTTGTAGCAGAGATGTTAGTACACGAAGGTCCAGCGAGAATATTTGAAAGCGATGAAGATGCGACCAATGCGATAAAAACAGGACAGATTGTATCTGGGGATGTGATAGTTATTCGTTACGAAGGACCAAAGGGTGGACCAGGGATGAGAGAGATGCTCAATCCGACTTCGGCAATAGCAGGATATGGATTGGGAGAATCGGTAGCTTTGATTACCGACGGAAGATTCAGTGGAGCGTCGAGAGGTGCATCCATAGGACATGTTTCCCCAGAGGCAGCAGTTTGTGGACCGATTGCCTTGGTAGAAGAAGGGGATATCATTAAGATTAATATTCCTGAATATAAATTAGAGTTAGCAGTTTCAGATGAAGAGTTAGAAAAGAGAAGAGCGAACTGGCAACCGAGAGAGCCGAAGATTACAACTGGCTATTTGGCTAGATATGCGGCCATGGTTACATCTGGAAATCGTGGTGCAGTTCTAGAAATTCCTAAAAAATAATCACAGAGTCGAAAGTGAGGAAGAAGCATGCAATTAACAGGAGCAGAAATTGTAATTGAATGTCTAAAAGAGCAGGGAACAGATACCGTGTTTGGATATCCAGGTGGAGCAATTCTCAATGTGTATGATGCATTGTATAAGCATAGTGATGAGATTACTCATATATTGACTTCTCATGAACAGGGGGCGGCTCATGCTGCGGATGGATATGCGCGGGCAACAGGCAAGGTTGGGGTGTGTTTTGCAACCAGTGGACCAGGGGCGACGAACCTGGTAACAGGAATTGCAACTGCATATATGGATTCCATTCCAGTGGTAGCCATTACCTGCAATGTCAATGTTCCATTGTTGGGAAAGGATAGTTTTCAAGAGATTGATATCACGGGGGTAACCATGCCGATTACGAAACATAACTTCATTGTGAAGGATGTGGAGCATTTGGCAACGACCATACGAAAGGCATATAAGATTGCCATGGAAGGTCGACCAGGACCGGTATTGATCGATATTCCAAAGGATGTTACAGCAAATGCAACAGAGTACACCAAGGTGGAGGTTCAGGCAGATAAGGTGGCAGTAAAGCCAGCAGTATGTTCGAAAGAAATCGAAATTGCAGTAGAAATGATAAAGAATTCCAAGAAGCCATTTATCTTTGTCGGTGGAGGAGCGATATTAGCCAATGCAAGTGAAGAAGTGAATACATTTGCACACTTGATTGATTCTCCAGTGGCAGATTCCCTTATGGGAAAAGGTGCGTTTGACGCGACAGATGAGTTGTATACTGGAATGCTTGGAATGCATGGAACCAAAAGTTCTAACCTAGGGGTAAGCGTTTGTGATTTATTGGTTGTAATCGGGGCAAGATTCAGTGACCGCGTGATTGGAAATGCAAAGAAATTTGCAAGTAATGCAAAGATCCTACAGATTGATATTGACCCAGCTGAGATTAATAAGAACATCATGACACACGCAAGTGTGGTAGGGGATATCAAAGATGTATTGATGGTCTTGAATGAGAAAATAGAGCAACAAAATCATAGTGAGTGGTTGGAAGTTGTATATGAAAATAAGAGAAAATTCCCACTGAACTATAATAAGGAAGTGTTGACAGGACCTTTTGTAATTGAAGAAGTATATCGTCAAACCAAGGGGGAAGCCGTAATCTCCACAGAAGTTGGTCAGCATCAGATGTGGGCGGCACAGTTCTATCGCTATTCAAAACCGAGAACCTTTTTGACCTCGGGTGGGCTTGGAACCATGGGATATGGTTTGGGAGCATCACTTGGAGCGAAGATGGGAGTGCCTGAGAAGACAGTGGTCAATATTGCAGGAGATGGTTGTTTCCGTATGAATATGAATGAGATTGCAACTGCAACCAGACATCATATTCCGATTATACAGGTGGTCATTAACAACCATGTGCTCGGAATGGTAAGACAGTGGCAGAATTTATTCTATGGGAAGCGCTATTCTGCGACTGTTCTAAACGATGCGGTTGATTTTGTGAAACTAGCAGAGGCCATGGGAGCAGTTGGAATTCGTGCAACGACACAGGAAGAATTCAAAGAAGCATTTGCAAAAGCTTTGGAGTTGAACCAACCAGTACTCATCGATTGTCAAATCGATTCGGATGATAAGGTTTGGCCTATGGTAGCACCAGGAGCAGCGATTAGCGAAGTATTTAGCGAAGAGGATTTAGATAGTTAAAATGCGCGGTGAAAGCAAGGCGTTTTAAGATAAATTATACAAGAGAGATATGGAGGAATCAAAATGAGTAGAGTTTACAATTTTTCAGCAGGACCAGCAGTATTGCCAGAGGAAGTGTTGAAGAGTGCAGCAGAAGAGATGTTGGATTACAAGGGAACTGGAATGTCCGTAATGGAGATGAGCCATCGTTCGAAGGCGTATGATACAATCATCAAGGAAGCAGAAGCAGATCTTCGCGAATTGATGAATATCCCTGATAATTATAAAGTGTTATTCTTGCAAGGTGGGGCATCCCAACAATTTGCGATGATTCCGATGAATCTCATGAAGAATAAGGTAGCAGACTACATCGTAACCGGACAATGGGCGAAGAAGGCTTGGCAGGAAGCTGGAAGATATGGAAAAGCCAACAAGGTCGCAAGCTCAGAAGATGCAACATTTTCATATATTCCTGATTGCCAAGACTTAGCAATTTCAGAAGATGCAGACTATGTATATATCTGTGAGAACAACACAATCTATGGAACAAAGTTCCATGAGTTGCCAAACACAAAAGGGAAATTATTGATTTCTGATATTTCTTCTTGCTTTTTATCAGAGCCAGTCGATGTGAAGAAATATGGTATGTTATTCGGTGGAGCTCAGAAGAATATCGGGCCAGCTGGTGTGGTAATTGCAATTATTCGTGAAGATTTGATTACAGAGGATGTGATGGAAGGAACACCGACCATGCTTCAGTACAAGACTCATGCAGACAATGACTCCATGTACAATACACCACCAGCATACGGAATCTATATCTGTGGTAAAGTGTTCAAATGGCTGAAGTCCCTTGGTGGATTAGAAGTGATGAAGAAGATGAATGAAGAAAAAGCAGCGGTTCTATATGATTTCTTAGATGGTAGCAAATTGTTCAAAGGAACAGTAAAACCAGAGAGCCGTTCATTGATGAATGTACCATTTATCACAGGAAATGATGAGTTGGATGCGAAATTTGTAAAAGAGGCAAAAGAAGCAGGATTTGAAAATCTTAAGGGGCACCGTTCCGTTGGTGGAATGAGAGCAAGTATCTATAACGCAATGCCAAAAGAGGGCGTAGAGAAGTTGGTTGCATTTATGAAAGCATTTGAAGAGGAGAACAATCATGCATAATTATTATTGTTTAAACCCAATCGCACAAATTGGATTGGATAAGTTCAAAGATGGATATCAAGAGACAAAAGAAGTGAATGAAGCAGAAGCTGTATTGGTTCGAAGTGCAGATATGCATGAGTTTGAATTCTCGAGTTCTTTGCAAGCGATTGCAAGAGCAGGAGCAGGAGTAAATAATATTCCGTTGGAGCGTGCAGCAGATGAAGGAATTGTTGTATTCAACACACCAGGCGCGAATGCAAATGGAGTAAAAGAATTAGTAATCGCAGGAATGCTTATGGCAGCTCGTGATATCATCGGTGGAATCAACTGGGTGCAAGAACATGAAGAAGATGGCAATATCGCAGCTATGGCTGAGAAGCAGAAGAAGGATTTTGCTGGATTTGAACTAGAAGGTAAGAAACTAGGGGTAATCGGACTTGGAGCAATCGGTGTCCTTGTGGCAAATGCTGCTACACACCTTGGCATGGAAGTATATGGATATGATCCATTTGTGTCAGTAGAATCTGCATGGAAATTATCACGCAACATCCATCCAAGTCAAAGTGCAGATGAAATCTATAAGAATTGTGACTTCATCAGTGTACATGTTCCAGCAAATAAGGAAACAATTGGAATGATTAACAAAGAGACCATTGGAATGATGAAAGAGAATGTAGTAATCCTAAATTACGCTAGAGACCTATTGGTAAACAGTGAAGACATGGTGGATGCACTCCTAGCAGGAAGAGTAGCGAAATATGTATGCGACTTCCCGACTCCAGAGATCTGTGGTGTCAAGAATACAATTGTAATCCCTCACCTAGGAGCTTCGACAGAAGAGTCAGAAGACAACTGTGCGAAGATGGCGGTGCGTCAAGTACGCGAGTATCTTGAGAATGGAAACATCATTAACTCAGTAAACTATCCAAACTGCGATATGGGTAAAGTAGGGGACAATACAAGAATCACAATCCTACATAAAAATACACCAAATATGATTGTTCAGTTTACCAATGTAGTTGCAGAAGGTGGAGTGAATATTGAGAATATGACCAATAAGAGTAGAGGAGAATATGCTTATACAGTGATTGATGTTGCAGATAAAATCGATGTAGAAGCAGTAGCAGAAAAAATCAGAGGAATCGAGAACGTCTTACGTGTAAGAAGTATCTAAATCTGAAAAATTTGAATAAAGTACTGTCAAACAAAAGGGACGGGGGTAGGATGAAGCTTGTCTTCATATCTCCCCCGTCCCCTAGCTAACGGTACTCCCCCGTCATTAATTTTGGTTGCTGTTGTGTTACACAGTGGATATTTCCGCCACCATAGACGATTTCTCGAGTGTTTACCCCGACTACCTTATGTTTGGGGAAGATTTCCCGCAGTTGTTCCAATGCGATTGGATCATGCTCATCACCATATTGTGGAACGATGATTCCCCTGTTTGTAATCAGGAAATTTGCATAGGAAGCGATGCAGATTTCGCCAGGTATTCTAGGATTGGTAGAACTTGTAAGATCATATATGAAATCATCTTCAATACAGACAGTGTTTTTTGTACAACAGAGCTTATGTACTTTTAATTGACGTCCTTTGGCATCGGTTGCACCTGTAAGATATTCATAGGCTTGTTGAGATTGCTGATAAAATGGGTGAGATTTATCCTCGGTATAGATGCATACCACTTCGCCAGGACGAACGAAGCAAGCGACATCATCGATATGTCCATTGGTTTCGTCAGGGTCTATACCGTCTTTGATCCATAATATTTTCTCTACATTTAAGTATTTTCTTAAGTGATTCTCAATTTCATCTTTTTTTAGATGAGGATTACGTCCTTGGCTGAGAAGACACATTTCTGTTGTTAGAAGAGTCCCTTCTCCGTCTACATGGAAGGATCCGCCTTCTAGAGTGAAATTTTCTGTACGATAGCGCTTGGCTCCAGCTAGTTCACATATTTTTTGGGCTAGACGGTCATCTTTATCCCAAGGGAAGAAGATTCCATCATACAGACCGCCCCATGCATTAAAGTTCCAATCACATCCCCGTAATTCACCCCATTGATTGATTAAAAATGAAGGTCCGGAATCTCTCACCCAACAATCATTGCTTGATAGTTCTAATACTTTAATATGACTAGGAAGTGCTGCTCTACAGTTATCGTATTGGGCGTCAGAGACGCCCATGATAACTGGGGTGAATTCTGAAATTGCAGTAGCTAATTCGACGAAGGTTTTTCGTACCGGAATTGCTCCACTACGCCAGGTGTCAGCACGTTCAGGCCAGATCATCCAGACGGCTTCTTGGGGAGCGTATTCAGCAGGCATGTAGAATCCGTCATTTTTAGGTGTTGTAAGAGTATCTATACATATTGTTTTCATAAAAGCATCCTTTTTATTTCTTTAATTCTGTCCACATTTCTTCGTAAATTGCTTGTGTTTCTGTATCTAAGTTTTGAATATATTCTCCGTTTGCAATCACGTCTTGAGGAATGTTCTTAGCAGGATTATTCATAAATTCTTCACCCAGGATTTCGCAAGCGGCTTCGTTTGGATTTAAATATGGAAGTTCAGCCGAACAGTTGGCAGAAGCTTCTGCACTTAGAATATAATCGATAAATAATTCTGCTTGCTCAACGTTCTTAGCGCCATTTGGAATACACCAGTTATCCAAGAAGAGGTAAGCGCCTTCTTCTGGGAATATAATTTCTACATTCTCGTTTTCTTCCATGGCAAGCGCGATTTCTGCATTCCATGCCATCATAACGCTAGAATCTCCTGAGATAAGTGCTGACTTAGGACTATCAGAGTCATATAATTTAATATTATCTTTTAGTGTTAAGAGTTTTGTTTTTATTTCCTCTAATTCGGCAGAGTCTGTTGTGCTCATTGAGTAGCCTAAGGATGCAGCGGTTAGCCCTATAATCGCTCTAGAATCGTCTAAGACAACCATAGAACTAGCAAGTGATGGATCGAATAGATCACCGTAGCTAGAAATATCTGTAGAGACTTCTGCTGTATTTACGGCGATGGCTGCAACACCACCCATATACGGAACAGAATAGGTATTGTCTGGGTCATAGGAAGGATTGAGGTATGCATCATAGATATTAGATAAATTTGTGAATTTTGACTTATCTAGTTCCATGAGCATATCTTGCTCTGCCATTTTTTCAACCATATAGTCAGATGGTTGGATGACATCATAAGCTCCTTCCGATTCTGAGCTTAGTTTTGCATAGAGCTCTTCGTTTGAAGAAAAGTAAGAGACATTTACAGTGATTCCAGTTTCTTTTTCGAAATCTTGGATGACCGACTCTGGAATATACTCAGTCCAAACATATAAGTTCAATGTTCCATTAGCTTCTGCTGGAGAGGAACAGCCCATCATAAGAGCGCTTAGTACAGTGGCACTTGCTAATATAGCGAATATTTTTTTTAATAATTTATTTTTCATAAGATTATCCTCTTTTCTTTATTTTTTTGATTATTGTTTTTGTGGCATCTGTTTGTGTGAGAACGACAAATATAATGGTTGCAATCAGTATGAGCGTGGATAAAGCGTTTACCGCAGGAGACACTCCCATTTTGATACTTTCCATGACTTTGATTGGAAATGTTTTTGTCATTCCGTTTACAAAATAACTGATGATTACATCATCGATTGATAGGGTAAAGGCCAAGATTGCTCCTCCTGTAATCCCGGGTGCTAATACAGGAAGGGTGATTCTTAAAAATGTGGAAATCCTATTTGCTCCCAAATCCATACTCGCTTCTTCGATAGAAATATCATAGCCATTTAATCTCGCGCGTATATTAAAGATTACGAATGGAATGGAGAATGCTGCATGGGATAGAATCAGTGTAAGCATTCCTCGTGTTACAGATAAATTTGAAAATAAAGTAAGTAAGGAAATTCCAAGTATAATTTCTGGGATTACGACTGGAATATAGAGTAATGCGTCGATTGCAGTCTTACCTCTGAATTTATATTTGTACATTCCAACAGCAGCTAGTGTACCGATCATCACAGCAAGCAATGTACTTGCTATTGCTATCATCATGGTGTTCCCGAAGGACTGTAGTAAGTCTGCATTGCTACCGTCGAAGAGCTTTACATACCAGTCAAAGGTGAATCCCTTCCAAGATAGATAAGGCTTGGTGGTAGATGCATTAAAGGAATTGACCACTACGATAGAAATCGGGAAGAATAGGAATAGGTAGATGAGAACACAATAGAATGTTTTCACGACATTTCCTATTTTTTTCTTTGTTTTTTTCTTTAACATATTATGACACACTCCTTCTTGTAGATGTTTAAACGCCTAAACTATCCATATCTCCGCCAGTGGCTTGGTAGAACTTAACCATAATCAAAGTAATCACAATTAAGATGATCGATAATGCAGCGCCTAGAGGCCAGTTGTTCGCACTTAAGAACTGTCTTTCTATTAGGTTACCGATTACATCCGAATTTCCTCCTCCTAGAATGTCGGCAACGAAGAAATACCCGAGAGATGGAATGAATACCATGATACTTCCGGAGAAAATACCTCCACTCGTTAGTGGGAGAATCACCTTGAAGAAGGTAGAAACAGGTTTTGCACCCAGGTCAGAAGAGGCTTCTAACAAGGTTTTGTCTAACTTCTCGATGGCGGTATATAATGGCAGAATCATAAATGGAAACAAGCAGTATATCATACCAAAAATGGTTGCTTCTTTCGTATATAACAATTCAAGTGGCTCCTGAATGAAACCGAATGCTTGCAAAATATTATTGATCCACCCACTCGTGCCTAATAGGGTTCGCCATCCGTATACTCGAATCAATGAATTCGTCCAAAATGGAATAATGACTAGTATATAAAATAGGTTTTTGTATTTATTTGTGACACGTGCTATCACATAAGCAAAAGGATAGCCTAGTATGATGCAAAAAAGGGTGGTTGTAAGAGCAATTTGTAGACTTTGAATATAGATTTCTACATAGTTTGGATCCCAGAGATTTTTATAGTTGTCAAGAGTGAAGGAATAGGAGATGTTTCCCCATTCATCTAAACTACAGAAACTCATGATGATTACATATAGTAAGGGGATTCCGATTAAAACAACTAGCCATAGGGTCACAGGTCCGATCATGACAAAGGGAGCTAATAGGGATGTTTTTTTTCTTTTTTCCATAGGTCACCCACTCTTTCCAAGGTCAATATTCTCGACTGCATCATAGAACACTTGATCGTAGTTATGTACAATTTTAGCATCTTCTACGTCCCAGTAGATGTAGATGAGCCCTTCTTGAGGGAGTTCGCCACCAGCCAAACGCTCGATTTTGAGTTCATTTCCATTTGGCAAAGTTGCAATCGTTTTTAATATGGAGCCTACATAAACTTGTTCTTTTACAACTGCCTGAATATCAAATCCTTCTACTGGTTCTAGAGAATACTTGATTCTTTCTGGTCGTACGGAGACGGATAATATTTCACCGATATGGCAATTTTCTGATTTGCAGAGGCAAGAACCAGTTTCGGTGGATACCGACATGGTACCATTGTTTATACTCGACACCGTCCCGTCCAGTAGGTTTGTTTCTCCGATGAAGGTTGCTACGAATCTAGTTCTAGGAGATTCATAGATTTCAGTTGGAGATCCTACTTGCTGCAACACACCTTGGTCCATAATTACAATTCGGTCACTCATGGTCAACGCTTCTTCTTGATCGTGGGTGACATAGATGAAGGTGATATTAAGTTTTCGCTGCAACCTCTTTAACTCTAATTGCATTTGCTTTCTTAGTTTTAGATCAAGAGCGCCAAGAGGTTCATCTAGGAGTAAAACACGCGGTTTATTAATCAAAGCTCTAGCGATGGCAACACGTTGTTTTTGTCCTCCTGATAATTGTGAAGGCATCCGACGCTCGAAACCGCCCAACTGAACTAGATCAATCATCTCAGTGACACGCTCTTTGATTTCAGAGTCTTTTACCTTTTTCATTTTTAGTCCATAAGCAATGTTTGAGAAGATATTCATATGTGGGAATAGAGCATAGCTCTGAAAAACAGTATTAACATTTCGCTCAAATGGTTCTTTGGCATTAATATGTTCATTTTCGACTGTAATATCGCCAACTGTTGGTTCCTCAAAACCAGCAATCATACGTAGAGTGGTTGTCTTTCCACATCCTGAAGAGCCAAGAAGGGTTAAAAACTCACCTTCGTAGACTTGCAGGTTCAAATCTTTCACAACTAGATTGTCGGCTCCATATATTTTGCTTACATCTTTCAGCTCGACAATTACTTTTTTATCATTTATCATATTGAAGTATTTCCTTTCTGATGTTATAGAGCTTTGCGACCTCTCTCTCCGGTACGTATCCGAACAGCAGTGTCGATTGGTCGTATGAAGATTTTACCGTCACCTACATGACCAGTTGCTATTTTTTCCCTTACCTGAGTGATGATTTCCTCTACGATATCATCTGGTACAATTACAGAAACTTTTATCTTAGGAAGTAGATTAATATTGGTTTTTAACCCTTTGATGGTATTGGTTGTCATTTCATCAAATCCTCTTTGCACACCACATCCCATTACACTTTCAATGGTCATTCCACCACATTTTAATCCGTCAAGTAATAGTTTGACTTGTTCTAGTTTTTCTGGTCTTACAATTAAAACAACTTCTTTCATAATTTCCTCCTTCTTGCGAAACAGAACGTTAAAAAAGGGGCATGACGTTGATGTCATGCCCCTTTGCATTCATAGTATTATACTTAGCAATTTTCATTTTTCTTTTTCATGGGACTGATATTATCACAAACCAATCAGGATTGCAAGTGCTAATTTTTGAAAACTTGATAATTTTTTGGGGATAGTATATAGTAGAAAAAGAAAATAATTTGGGAGGAAATTTTTTGAACGGTATTGATTTTAATGAATTAATTATTTTTAATAACATCATATACAAGATTTATTCGTTAGATAATTTCGATGAAATGAGAAAGCAGGTTTTAATTGATTTGAAATTTATCGTAGACTATGATGCAGCAGATTTTTATCTATCGGTAGGAAATGGGAGTTTTCATTTGAGTGAACCAATCACGTATAAGATTCATGGGGATGTTGCCAAGCAGTATGAGAATATTGATTATAGCAGAGGGATTATGCAAACAGGAAAGAGCATGGTGTACAGGGAAACAGATATTTTAGCAGATGAGAAGAGAGTTTTAACGGACTATTATATAAAAGTATACCAACCGAATAACTGGCACTATGCAATGCAGATGATTCTCTGTTTTGATGACGAATTTCTCGGGGTGGCCACCTTCTACCGAAAAATGGGCAAGAAGGATTTTGAGTATCAGGATGTATTTTTATTAAATTCTATCAAGGAGCATCTAGCACTTCGACTGAGTAGGCAATCAAGGAAGAAGGCGGAGATGGTAAACTACACGGACGTGGCTGATAAATATAAGTTAACCCGGAGAGAGTCAGAGATTTTGCAATTAATCATAGAGGGGAATGAGAATTATCAAATATGTGAGAAAATAGTGATTACGAATAACACTTTAAAAAAGCATGTCTTGAATATTTATAAAAAAATGGGGATTAAAAATAGGGTTCAACTGGTTAAAAAAGTAATGCAAGAGGAGTAAATATACTACTAAAGAAGTAGGAAAATGGTAATAATGGATACTTGCGCTTATGTTAAGAGGGGTTTAATATAAGGTGCATAGCAACGGAGCTGCATGAGTTTATCTCGGCGGCTCTTTTTCAATTTCATTTTCATACCAATATTTATTTGTAGAGAGGAGTTTATGCATGGAAACTAAAAAAATGTACATAGATGGTGAATGGAGCAAGGGAACATCGAATTTATTTGTAGATGTAGTCAATCCTACTACAGGAAAAGTTTTTGTTCAGGTATGCCAAAGTAGCGTAGAGGACACAGAGAAGGCCATTCAGGCGGCGAAGGAATCATTCTACGTTACGAGACAGTGGCGTGATATGGATAGCCAAAATCGTGCAAATGTTCTTCTTAAGATTGCGGATGCGATTGAGGAGAACTTAGATGAATTGGCAAAACTAGATAGCCTTGACAATGGGAAACCACTTAGAGAGGCAGAGGGGGATGTGTCAGACGGTGTTCATACATTTCGCTATTATGCAGGATTGATCAAGGCTCCTTATGGTGGCGTCTATGATGTCAATGATGGATTTGGGAAGATGCATTCGTATACCATTCATGAGCCTGTTGGTGTGTGTGCGTTGATTACACCTTGGAACTATCCATTTTTGATGGCATGTTGGAAGTTAGCACCAGCCCTTGCAGCTGGGAACAGTGTGATATTCAAACCAAGTAGTGAGACCCCACTTTCTACAATTAAGCTATTCGAAATTTTCGAACAAGTTGGTATGCCAAAGGGAAGTGTGAACTTGGTAGTTGGACCTGGATCCACAGTGGGTAATCTATTAGCCGCATCATCAGATGTAGATATGGTTACTTTTACAGGAAGTACAGAAGTTGGTCAAAGTGTTATGAAGAACGCTGCGACAAATGTCAAGAAGATCGGTTTAGAGCTAGGTGGAAAATCACCGAATGTGATATTCGCAGATGCCGATTTTGAAGGAGCAGTGGAATGGGCGATGGTTGGTATTTTCTTCAATCAAGGCGAGGTGTGTTCCGCAGGATCAAGAATCATTATTGAAGAATCGATCAAAGATAAATTTGTGAAGAGATTAGTTGAGCGTGCAAATAATATTACAATTGGGGATCCGCTGACGAATCCAGACATGGGACCACTTGTGAGTGAGAAGCATATGAATACGGTGCTTTCCTATGTTGAGAAAGGGAAAGCAGAAGGTGCGACTCTGATGTGTGGAGGAAGCAGATATTTAGAGGGTGAGTGCAAAGAAGGTTACTTTGTTCGTCCAACGATATTTGATAATTGCACGTCGGACATGACAATTGTAAAGGAAGAGATTTTTGGACCAGTCGTTACAATCCAGACATTTAAAACAGAAGAAGAGGCAATTATGTTAGCCAACGATACGATCTATGGATTGGCAGGAGCTGTATTTACAAGTGACATTACAAGAGCAATTAAGGTGATTAAGGAAATCCGCGCAGGTATCACTTGGATTAATGCGTACAATCCTACCTTCAATGAAGCGCCATGGGGTGGATATAAGATGAGTGGAATTGGACGTGAATTAGGAATTCATGGATTGGAAGAGTATCAGGAAGTGAAGCAGATTAATATTAATCTTACACCAGGTGCAATTGGTTGGTATGAACATTAAAAGTAGATAGGATAGAGAGAAAAGAGGAGAAAGATATGAGTTTAGAACAGACAAGTAAAGAATTAGAACGTGTGATTGGATATATACATTCAGATGAATTGAGTGATGCAGACAAAGAATTGATGACCAGTGAAACGATTGATTATTTTAATAACTATGTAAGCCCTGGTTGGTTAAAGTATAGAAAATCTGTGTCGACGAATTCAGCAGCCCTAGAGTGGACGGATCATGACAGTGTATGTGTGGATCTCTATGGAGAAGAGTTTATTGATTGCTTGGGTGGATTTGGAATCTATACATTCGGGCATAGAAACCCTTATATCTTAGATACGGTAAAGGCTCAATTAGATCATCAAGCTCTACATTCACAAGAATTACTAGATCCTTTGAGAGGATATTTAGCGAAAGCAATGGCAGACATTACTCCAGGAGATTTACAGATGTGTTTCTTTACAAATGGTGGCGCAGAAGCTGTAGAGATGGCATTGAAACTAGCACGTATTAAAACTGGTGGAAGATATTTTATATCTACAGTTGGAGCCTTCCATGGCAAGACGATGGGAGCTTTGTCTGTAGGTGGAAAAAATACATATCGTGTTCCATATACACCATTGATTCAACAAGTGCAACATGTAGAATTTGGAGATACCAAAGCGGCAAGAGCAGCGGTAGAGAATCTAGTTTCTACAGGTGAGAAGATTGCTGGTATTATCGTAGAACCAATTCAAGGAGAGGCAGGAATCATTATTCCTCCTGCAGGGTATCTACAAGCACTCAGAGAGCTTTGCGATGAATTCGATATCTGTTTAATCTTTGATGAGATTCAAACGGGAATGGGAAGAACAGGAACCATGTTCCGTTGTGAGGCAGAGGGTGTGGTACCTGATATTATGACATATGGAAAAGCATTTGGTGGTGGCGTTATGCCAATCACAGGGATTATCTGCCGTCCACATATTTGGACAGAGCAATTGGTTGAGAATCCATGGTTGCTTGGTTCCCCTACATTTGGAGGGAATCCAGTTTGCTGTTCGGCAGCACTTGCTTCTATTAAATATATGATCGACAATGATGTTGCAGGACAGTGTGCAGCAAAGGGTGAGATATTAAAATCAGGACTAGAGAAATTAATGGAAAAATACCCAGATATTATACATTTTGTTCGCGGAACAGGATTGATGCTGGCAGTAGAGTTTGTGAACTCTGATTTGGGATATGAAGTTGCAAAAGGAATGTTTTCAAGAGGAGTAATGACAGCAGGAACCCTCGTGAATGCAAAGTGTATCCGTTTTGAGCCACCTGCAATCATCACAGAAGAGCAGATTGCGGCAGTACTAGAGAGAATGGACGCAGCATTGGCTGATTTGAAATAGTGATGATAAGGAAGTGATTAGAAATGTTGAAGAATAGTTTACCCAAAATGGTAACAACGGAGTTTCCTGGCCCAAAGAGTAAATGTCTTTTGGATAGAAAGAAAGAGTCGGTTCCTGGTGCTTTTGATGCATATCCAGTATGCATCAAAAATGGGGAAGGTGCTATGTTTGAAGACCTAGATGGAAATATGTTTGTGGATTGGATTGGCGGCGTCGGCGTGTTGAATATCGGTTATTCAAACACCGAGGTGATTCAAGCAGTACAAGAGCAGGCCGAGAAGTATTTTCACACAATGCTAGCGATTACAACACATGAGCCATATATAAAGTTGGCTGAAGAATTGAATAAGATTGTTCCGTGTAGGGGAGAAGAGAAGAAGACTTTTTTTGCTAATTCAGGAGCGGAAGGTGTAGAGAATGCGATTAAGGTTGCAAAGGCATATACAAAACGATCCAATGTGATTTGTTTTACAGGTGCCTTCCACGGTAGAACTTCGCTTGGAATGGCATTAACGGCAAACAAAAAATATGCCCTTGGAATGGGACCATTTCCAAGTTGTGTGTACCGATGTGAATTTCCGTATCTATATAGAGCGCCAAAGGGATATAGTGAAGAAGAGGCGATAGACTATTATATAGAGAAGTTGCTGCAGGTATTTAAGGAAGGGGCTCCGGCAAATGAGGTGGCAGCAATTATCATAGAGCCTCTCCAAGGAGAGGGAGGATTCATTCCGGTTCCATTCAAGTGGATTCAAAAGGTTAGAGAGATATGCGACGAATTTGGTATCTTATTAATTGCAGACGAAGTACAATCGGGAAATTGCAGAACTGGAAGGTATTTTGCGTCGGATTATTGGAAGGATATTGGAGCAGAGCCAGATATCTTAGTGACTGCAAAATCTATCGCAGCAGGATTACCACTTAGCGCAATTACCGCTTCAAAGGAAGTTATGGATCGTGTCGTAGCAGGGACGATAGGAGGAACGTATTCTGGAAATCCATTGTCATGTTCGGCAGCAATTAAGGTTCTAGAGATTATGCAGAGGGATGATTATGCAGGGAAGGCGAATCGAATTGCAGAAATTGTGAGGAGACGTTTTGAAAAAATGAGTGAGAAATACAATGTAATAGGAGATGTACGTGGTCTCGGAGCTATGATAGGAATTGAGTTTGTTAAGGACAAGGAGACAAAGGAACCATACACCAACCTTGTATCCAAGATGGTAGACAAGGCACTAGGGAAAGGGTTACTGATGGAAAGTGCTGGGATGTACGGGAATATTATTAGATTTTTAGCTCCACTAGTTATTACAGAAGAACAGTTGAATATTAGTTTAGATCTATTTGAAGAGTGTTTGAACGAATCGTTATAAAGTAGGGGATGAAAAGGTGATTTGATGAGAAAGATAGTAGTTGCTACAACTCAGATGACGTGTAGCGCAAATATTGATGAGAACATCATGAATGCAGAAAAGAATGTGAGAGAAGCAGTCAAGCTTGGAGCCAATGTGGTTGCATTACAAGAATTGTTTGAGACAGAATATTTCTGCAAGCAACATAAGGCTGAATATTTTGGTTTGGCGACTACATTAGAGGAAAATAAGGCGGTCAGTCATTTCAAAAAAATAGCGAAAGAGTTGGATGTGGTAATTCCAGTATGTTTTTTTGAGAAGAGTATCAACTGTTATTATAACTCGCTTGCTATGATTGATGCGGATGGAGAAGTTCTTGGGATATATAGAAAAAATCATATTCCAGACGGATTGCCATATGGTGAGAAGTTTTACTTCAAACCGGGAGATTTAGGGTATAAGGTATTCGATACAAAATATGCAAAGATAGGCATTGGGATCTGCTGGGATCAATGGTTCCCTGAATGTGCTCGTGCATTGGCATTGCAGGGTGCAGAATTAATCATCTATCCTACTGCTATAGGAAGTGAACCATATGCACCGCACATAGATTCGAAACAACATTGGCAAAACTGTATGTGTGGCCATGCAGCTGCAAATATAGTACCTGTAGTGGCCTCCAACAGAATTGGTGTGGAGACCGATGTGCTTACGATTCAGTTCCATGGCTCTTCATTTATCACAGACCACCTAGGAAATGTGGTCTGCGAGGCAGACCGTGACAGTAATTCTGTTATGACAGCGACATTCGATTTGGATGAAATTGCCAAGCATAGAAGTTTCTGGGGAGTCTTTCGAGACAGAAGACCAGAAACATATCATTAAAGTACTGTCAAACGATTGGGGACGGGGGAGATATGAGCGAAAGCTCATCCATACCCCCGTCCCCCTTGACTAACGGTAGTGATTATAGGTCATATGGTGTTGCTTGGTATACGTAGTAGTTTAACCAATTGGTATATAAGTTGTTCGCATGTGCACGCCAACTTAACACTGGTCGCGCCTCTGGGTTGTTCTCAGGATAATAATTCACGGGCATTTTGATATCGAGCCCCTTGCCTACATCTCTCTTATATTCATTATCAAGTGTGATACGGTCGTATTCAGGGTGGCCAGTGACAAACACTTGCTTTCCATCATGTGACATTGCCAGAAAGACTCCGGCTTCTTCGGATTCGGCTAGCATGACAAGTCTTGAATCATTTACGATGTGCTCACGTTCTACGGTTGTGTGGCGTGAATGCGGTGCATAGAAGATATCATCAAAACCTCGAACCAATGGAATCTTACGATTGAGTACTTTGTGTGGAAAGATTCCAAATACCTTCTCTGATACACCTACTTTGTTAATACCAAAATGATGGTAGAGAGCAGCTTGAGCCCCCCAACAAATATGTAGGGTTGAGGTTACATTTTCTTTTGTCCAATCCATAATTTCTTTCAGTTCATCCCAATAGTTTACTTCTTCAAAAGGCATCTGTTCTACAGGTGCTCCTGTAATAATAAACCCATCAAATTTCTGCTCACGAATATCTGCAAATGTCTGATAAAACTTGTTTAAATGACTTGTAGAAGTATTCTTTGATTTATGCGAAGTTACATTAATAAAAGATACATCTACTTGTAGTGGTGTGTTAGACATTGCACGTAAAATCTGTAATTCTGTATCTTCCTTCAATGGCATCAGATTCAATAGGCCAATCTTAATTGGACGGATATCTTGATGTATCGCACGGTATTCATCCATAACAAATATATTCTCAAGTTCTAGTTGTTCTTTTGCTGGTAAGTCATTTTGTACGCGTATTGGCATTTATTTCACCTCTTCTTGTTTTGTTTTATTTTTTATGTGTTCTAATTCTATTGTTGTTGGGCTTTCTTCTAGCTCTAGGAGATTGACAAATTTCATCGTATCATCATCCACGTAATTATCAGGAGTGTACAAGTCTGTCTCAATCGGAAGTTTCTTATTTCCCAATCGCTGATTGATATATAGAGTCACTAAGTAATAGATGACTGCAAAAGTAGGCACGCCCATTACCATTCCAGCAAAGCCGAATAATCCTCCGCCGACTAAAATTGCTACAATCACCCAGAAGGACGGAAGTCCTGTGGATTCTCCTAAGATACGTGGACCGATTACATTTCCATCTAGTTGCTGTAAGAAGAGAACAAACAGTGCAAAGTAGAGTCCTTGTAGTGGGTCGATTAAAAATAGCAACAAAGCACATGGAATTCCACCGATGAATGGACCAAAGAATGGAATGAAATTTGTAACACCAATGATTACACTGATTAGTAATACATATGGAAAATTAAAGATTGTCATCCCAATGGCACATAAAATCCCGATGATGATAGAGTCAATTATTTTTCCAGTAATGAATCCGCCGAAGATTGCATTGCTTTTTTTTGTGATATGTAGAATTAAATTTGCTCTTTGGCAAGGGAGCATCGCGTAGATTAATTTCTTGGCTTGGCGAGAGAATAAATCACGGCTGTACAGAACATAGATGGAGATAATGATTCCGAGGAAGAAATCTGTTAAGCCTGTTATGAATCCGATGACACCGATGGTCAAGTCTGACATAAAGGTATTTGCCTGCGTTAATAAATCTGTTTCCATCCATGTTTCTAGAGAGGTCAATACCTGCTCGAGAGAATTGGTTAAAAAGATAGAAATATCGGGATTGTTGAAGGTGAAACTAGAAAACCAATCAACAAAGCTATTTGCTATAGTAGAGAAATTTGTAATTACATTTAACACACTACGATAAATCTCTGGGATCAACATATAAAATAATAGAAAGATTAAAAAAAGCATAGATAGTTCAGAGACAACAATACTGAACAGGCGGGTGGAGCGTACTCCTTTGTTTGACCATTTGAATTTTTGGGTCACAAATGGAATAAGAAATTTATCAATTGTCTTCACCATAGGCAACAATAGATAGGCAATTGCACACCCTGCAATAATTGGCATTAATATGGAGATTCCCTCGCTTAATACTTTTAGTATGGATTGAAAGTTCCAAAAGAGGAAGAAAATACCGATGCTAAATGCGATAATTAAAAACATCCCCCAACTTTTGGTGAAGTATTGTGGAATTTTAGATGGTTTTTGTTTGTTTAAATCTGGTGTTTGTTTTAAATAATTTTCTTTCGATTTTTTATCACTCATATTAATAAGACAGAAGATAGATTCTGCCGCTCCCTTCAAATACTATTACTGATATTATAACGTGGAGAGAAGTTACAAGTCAACAAATAACTTGATTATCCAAGATAAAAGTGGCTATAGACATTTTCATTTTATTTTGATAAAATAAATAAAAGCAAGCAAGTTCTATTTACTTCTTTCGCTACGGCGAATC
>CAYJFY010000010.1:0-68570 GCA_964369755.1 uncultured Lachnospiraceae bacterium | reverse complement strand
GAGGATGTAGCTGTGAAACAGCGTAACAGATCACGCAGTGATCCATCCGAGATGTTTAGGCTGAATAGTTACGATTTTTTCTACGAACAAAATTCAAGCAAAAAAATTAAGTAGTACGTGTGTGGGCGTTCGACAAGATATTTGCAAAACAACACAAATTTTGAAAGAGGGTACATACAAACAACATCTTCTTGGGGAATGTGAATGTTTCGAATCTTATTGGGAAATGATATGTATTTAGGTATAGAAATGATTTATCAGGAAAAGTATAAAAAATTATATTTAGAACTAGAAAGTATGGAGACAGCAGGATCATCATTTCTTCTGAAGGAAAAACCAGCAAGTGCAGTTCAAATTGTGATTGCTCATATGGTAAAGGATCCAAATACGTACATGCGAGACTATATTTTTAATAGGAAGGGGAGGATATTACAGATAAGTTTCGACGAAATAGTTTATAAAAGTTGAAAAAATATGATGACGATTATAAGATATATGGTATAATGAAGGTTACGAGGAGGTGTGTCATGGAGAGAAAACAATCTCAAGGCAATGAAAAAGAAGTAAAAGAAGGTATGAAAAGAAGACGAGAGAAATTACATTCAGATAATTCTCAGAGACCACCGCATACTAGCCTGAATCAAAAACAAGAGAGACCAAAGAGCCGAAGACCAATGCGACCAGGTGAGGCAGGTTCGACACCAAGGAGTGGTGGAGCAGCACCACAGGACAAACAGAGGAGAACTGCTACGCGATCACCGCAGCAAGGTTCTAGAAGAACGATAGAGGAAAGACGCACGACACGATTTTCCACAGATGATATGCAGATGTTGCAGAAGCGAAGCGAGGAAAGGCTTGCACAGAGAAGAAGGCAGGAATCGCGAGAAACAGATGAATTGAACGAATTGTTGAATGATGAATATCTGAATGAGGGTGCCAGTAGGCTAAGTAGGGCCTCGGGTTCTGGAAACCAGAGAGTCAATAGTCGCTCAATGAGAAAGAGGAGACAACTGCAGCAGTTCGGTGTTTTGGCAGGAGTGGTTTTGGTCATTGTGATAGCAGCAATCATTGGATATAACCTATACCAAGAGAAATATGGCTTGACCGATGCGGTAATGGATTTGAATGAATATTATGGATTGACATCAGAACAAGAAATGGCAGTGATTGTTGATAACGAAGTGCATGAAACCAGGGGAATTCTTGAAAATGAGATACCATATTTAGAATATGAATTTGTTCGTTCGGAGATTAATGGCAGATTTTACTGGGATTATAACGAGAACATTTTATTATATACACTAGCGGATGGAAGTATGCGAGTAGAAGTCGGACAAACTTCGTATACAAAAGGGCAAGAAGTGTTTGAGATGGGATATGAAATTGTAAAAACCATGGGAAATACGACGTATATTGCGCTAGATTTTGTGCAGCAGTGGAGCGATATGACTTCAGCGTATTTCTCGAATCCGAGTCGAACCGTCATCAGAAAGACTTGGGAGGGAATCAAAGTTGCTACTGCAACAACGGATACACAAGTTCGATATCAAGGTGGAGTAAAGAGCGAGATTCTATCAGAGATTCCACAAGGAACAGAAGTACAAGTTCTAGAAATTGGAGAAGATTGGAATCAGGTTCGAACCGCGGATGGAATCATTGGCTATGTTCAGTCAGGGAAGTTCAGTGGGCCGACGGATGAAATGTTGACCAGTGGTTTTGTAGATCAGGAATATCCGAACATGGTGTTGGATGAACCTGTGAATATGGTATGGCATCAGGTGACGAGTTCAGAGGGTAATGGTACTTTGATGGATGCACTTGATGACGTCAGGGGCGTGAATGTCATTGCACCAACATGGTTCTTTATTGACAGCGTAGAAGGCGATTTAATTTCACTTGCGAGTCAGGATTATGTAGAGAAAGCACATGGAGAGGGGCTTCAAGTTTGGGGCGTTCTAAACGACTTCGACGGAACGATTGGATCGCAAGACGAGACATTCCAGGTATTGAGCAATACGGCGAAGAGAGATAAAATCATCAATGAGGTGATTGCAGAAGCGCTGAAAACAGGGTTAGATGGAATCAATGTTGATATCGAGCACGTCAATACAGATGCAGGACCACATTTTATCCAATTTGTGCGTGAGCTTTCTGTTAAATGTAGACAGAATCAACTGATACTTTCTGTGGCGAATTATCCACCGAAATCATTTAACCAGCATTACGAATATGAAGAGCAAGGGATTGTTACAGATTATGTAATCATTATGGGATATGACGAATTCTACGGAGGATCACCAGAGGCAGGTCCCGTTGCGTCAATCGAGTATGTTCGTGAAGGAATTGAAACCATGGTAGGCATGGTTCCGTCAGAGAAAGTGATTAATGCGATACCATTCTACAGCAGATTATGGGAGTCGACACCGAAGACGGCGGAAGAACTAGCAGCAGAAGAGGGAACGGAAGCAGCCGAATATCCGAATAAAGTTGAGAGTTCTACTTATGGAATGAACAGCGCGGTAAATGTAGTTGCTGAAAATGATGCAGAAATGGTGTGGGATGATGCATTGAAGGTAAATTATGCAACATGGACAGGAGATGAAATCACCTATCAGATTTGGATTGAAGACCTAGCATCTGTCGAAGAAAAATTAAAGGTTATGACAGAATATGAACTTGCTGGAGTTGCAGCATGGAAACTCGGGCTAGAGGATTCAGAAGTGTGGAATCTCATACGTAAATACGTAAACTAAGATATTTGTAATAGGAAGAAAAACATAAAAACCTCCAAGTGGACATAAGATGAAGTAAGATGTCACTTGGGGGATTTTTATGTTTTCAAAGAAACTCGTATATGTAATCGGAATTGCCTTGCTTGCGCTTTTTGTGTATTTTGCAGGCCAATTTAGCATGAGGATGCTAGAAGGACGGGCAGAGGAATCGATACATAGTGTAATGGAAGAAGAGCCAGAGGAGACGGAGCGGGAAGAAGTGGAACAAGCACAGCAGCCGCAAACGGTTGATGTGGTAATCGATGCAGGGCACGGGGGAAAGGATCCGGGAAAAATCGGTGTAGGTGGCGTGGAGGAGAAAGCGGTGAACCTTGCGATTGCATTGCTTGTGGAAGAGCGATTGGTGGAACAGGGTTATGAGGTGCTGTTGACGCGAACAGAGGATAGAAGTGCGCAAGAAGTAGGGGAAGAAGAGTCCAATATCAGAGATCTACACGCACGTGTGGATTTGATCAATGAAACAGAGCCCCAATTAGCGGTTAGCATACATCAGAACAGTTATCAAGATAGCAGCATACGAGGGGCGCAAGTATTTTACTACCATAATTCTAAGCAAGGGGAAGAAGCGGCTCATATCATGCAGGAGGAACTGCTTGCTCTAAATCCAAATAATACGAGACAGCCAAAGGGAAACGACTCGTATTTTATGCTCAAGCGAACCAGTGTGCCGTTTATCATCGTGGAGTGTGGGTTTTTAACAAATCCAGAAGAGGTGGACCTTCTGACGACGGAGGAATATCAGGGGCAGGTAGCAGATTGCATTGTGGCAGGTATAGAAAACTATTTAGAATAGTGTGAAAAGGGATGATTATTAGTGTGAAATAGCGTGGATTGCGAGGAAATGGATTGTAAACAAAGAAAGTCCTATGGTATAATAGGGGCATGGAAAATAGAAAAACAAAGATGATAAAGGTAGATAAACGTAGAACAGAAGAATATCATAAGGTGATTCATGAGGTAGGAGCCATCTTGCAAGAGGGGGGGCTGGTTGCTTTTCCCACAGAGACCGTGTATGGATTGGGGGCGGATGCGATGAATGAAGAGGCTGCCAAGCAGACATATCAGGCGAAAGGGCGTCCCTCGGATAACCCACTCATAGTGCATATTGCAGAAATGGGGGCATTGAGTCGTCTTACAACAGAGATATCTGAGGTTGCGGAGCAAGTTGCACAGAAATTTTGGCCAGGTCCACTGACCCTGGTGTTTCATAAATCAGATGTGGTTCCCTATGGAACTACGGGAGGCTTAGAAACCGTGGCAGTGCGAATGCCAGACCATGAAATCGCAAGGGACATTATCTTGGCAGGGGGTGGGTACGTATCGGCGCCCAGTGCCAACTCTTCTGGGAGACCTAGTCCCACATTGGCAGAGCATGTGTACGAAGACTTGAGCGGCAAGATTGATGCCATTGTAGATGGCGGGGAAGTGCAGTTCGGTGTAGAGTCCACCATAGTAGATGTCACGGTGGATCCTCCGATGATATTGCGACCAGGCGCGATTACCAAGCAGATGCTGGCAGAAGTGGTCGGAGAAGTGCAAGTGGATAGCAGTCTCATGAGTGCAGATAGTTTGGAAGCACCGAAGGCGCCGGGAATGAAGTATCGACACTATGCACCAAAGGCGAAGATGGTCATTGTAGAAGGCGAGTTGGAAGCTATGGTAGAGGCCATGAATCAGCTTGCTGTCGAGAGAAGAAATCAAGGCAAAAAGGTTGCAGTATTAGCAACCAAGGAGCATGAGAGTCTCTATCAAGCGGACGTGGTGAAGGTCATTGGTTCGCGCAGAGATGAGTACGAAATTGCTCGTAATTTATATCGCATATTAAGAGAGTTTGATGAAGAGAGTGTGGATGAAATCATTAGTGAGGCATTTGACGCAAGAGGGATTGGATATGCGACGATGAATCGATTGAAAAAAGCCGCAAGCAATCAGATTTTAGATGCGAGAGAAGTCATCCGAAACATAAAAGATGGATGTTAAGAGTCAGATGAAAGTGCTAAGAAAATGTAAAATACAGTAAGAACATAGAGGAGAAGAGATATGATAGCAATTGGATGTGACCATGGTGGTTATGAGTTAAAAGTTGAAATTATGAAGTACTTAGTAGAAAAAGGAATCGAGTTTAAGGATTTTGGTTGTGATGGGGAATCCGTAGACTATCCAGTGTATGGGAGAAAGGTGTGCGAGGCCATTCAAAGTGGCGCGTGTGACAAGGGAATTCTAATCTGTGGGACAGGCATCGGAATCTCAATCGTTGCAAACAAGATGAAGGGGATTCGTTGTGCACTCTGTGCAGATTGTTTCTCGGCTCAGGCAACCAGGGAGCACAATGATGCAAATGTACTTGCAATGGGCGGTCGCGTGGTTGGTGCGGGGCTTGGGGTGCACATCGTTGACACCTTCTTGAACACGGAATTTTCCAACGATGATAGACATATTCGAAGAATTAAAATGATAGAAGACTAGAGGGCGAATACGAGGATCAAAGAGGTGAAACATGTCGAGTAAAAGAGTAGATTATATTACGTGGGATGAGTATTTTATGGGGGTTGCGCTGTTGTCAGCGAAGCGCTCAAAGGATCCAAACACGCAAGTAGGGTGCTGTATTGTAAGTGATGACAATAACATATTATCGATGGGATACAACGGGTTTCCGCGCGGATGTTCGGATGATGATTTCCCATGGGTGAGGGATTCGGAAGATCCATTAGAGGCCAAATATGTATACACAACGCACAGTGAATTGAATGCGATTTTAAATTATACGGGGGGGAGTTTGAAGGGGGCGAAATTATATGTTTCCTTATTCCCATGCAACGAATGTGCCAAGGCGATTATTCAATCAGGAATTGTTGAAGTTGTATACTGCTGTGATAAATATGCAGATACACCGTCCGTGATTGCAGCGAAGAAGATGTTTGATGCGGCAGGGGTTCGCTGTCGTGCATACGAGTTTACCGATCGTACAATTGAAATAAAATTATAGTAAAAATTCTAAGCGGACTTGTCATATATTTTGAAATCAAGCATATAATCTATAGACAGGGTTTGAGGAGTGATTCCATGAATCGAAAGACAATATTATCTTCAATTTATCGCTTTTTTTTACGTAGTTTACTAGGGTTTGGGAGCATTTATCTCATCAATACAATGCTTCTGAATTCGGGTGTTTTTGCAACGGTGGGATTTAATTTCATCACGTTTTTGACAACGGGATTGCTTGGAATTCCAGGGGTTGTAGCACTTTACGGAATAACAATCTATCAAATTTTGTGAAAATTTCACAAAGATTATTTTTTATAAAAAAGCTATAGACAAACTAAATGAGAACGGATATAATACACATTACAACAAGCGGGATCTTATCGCTTGGGTAACTACAATCTTGTAGGTTTTCTTTCGTGGCATGCACGAATCTAAGTTGCGTATTCAGCAACGAGTTACCGGTTAATTTAGAATTGAAGATTTAAAACACAGAAGGGAAGTGGTGTGAAGGTGCGCTATAAAGTGTTGGCAATCTGTGATACAGAGTCGACATATGCGGAATTTTTGACGAAACAGTTACTTAGGATTAAGAATCATGGACTACAGATACATAATTTCACTTCGATTGAACAATTAAAAAAGTTTGCCCTGCAAGAGGTGATTCACTATGTGGTGATATCAGATCTATTTGAGGATAACATCCAGGAGATTTATCACATGGCGGATCGTATCTATTGGTTGACGACCAACAAGCAAAAGTGCTGGGAGGTGGAAGACAACACCTATATCTACAGATATCAGTCGGCGCAAGATATCTTCAGCTTAATCAATCGAAAGATTGAGGTGGACGAGAGGGATATATTGCTGGAGGAAGGGCAGTCGAAACCCATGAAGACGAAGGTGGTCGGAGTCTATTCCCCAGTTCATCGGAATGGACAAACTATGTTTGCAAAAGCTGTTGCAAGTACATATTGTGGGGAGTTTGTCCGTGCACTCTATATCAATCTTGAGGAATATTCAGGAGTGGAGGAGCAAGAAGATGAGGGGAATCTAGCAGATTTTCTGTATTTTCTCAAGCAGGATTCTGACGAGTCAGAGATGAAACAGCGATTGAAGACCTTCATCAAGAGTGGAGACGACTATGATTATATTACACCTATGACAGTCAGTTGGGAGTTGAAGAACGTAGAACAAGAGGAGTGGTCAAACATGATTATGACTCTGAAGAAAATTAGTCCATACGAAGCCATTGTGTTAGACCTAGATAGCTGTATCCGAGGATTTGCAGATGTGATCAAGGAATGTGACATCGTGTATATGCCGGTTCGGACAAAGTTTACAGACGAAAAAAAACGACAGCAATTTGAGCGAAATCTACGATTGTTTCACCCAGAAGAGGAGAAAAAATTTTTAGAAGTTCAAATTCCTGAATGTGAGAGTGAGGAGCGTGAGGAGATTCTCGAGTCTATCAAGCGCTATGCAATCTGTTTGGCAAAAGAGGAAGCAACATGATGAAGTCAGAAGAGTTACACGAACGAATCTTGCAGATGGTGGATGTCCAAGAAGAGATCAGTGACGGCAGATTGCAAGAGATCATCTATGAGGCGATCAAAGAGTTAGGGAAGAGTCAGTATATTCCGATTCAGGAGCGGATGCAGATCGGCAAGGAGCTGTTTCAAGCGTTTCGAAAACTAGACTTCCTACAAGATCTCATCGAAGATGACAGTATCACAGAGATTATGATCAATGGAACTGAGAATATTTTTATTGAGAAAGACGGACGATTATTCGCCATTGAAAAACGTTTCTGGTCTCGGGAAAAACTAGAAAATATCATACAGCAGATTGTGGGAGGTGCCAATCGGTTGGTCAATGAAGCATCGCCCATTGTAGACACTCGATTGGAAGACGGATCCCGTGTGAATGTAGTGCTCTATCCGGTTGCACTGAACGGGCCCATTGTAACCATAAGAAAATTCAGCAAACAACCGATCACCATAGAGAATCTGATTGCATTTGGCAGTATGAGTGAGGAAGTGGCCGTTATGTTGGAGGCATTAATTAAGGCGAAGTACAATATACTGATTAGTGGTGGAACAGGATCGGGGAAGACCACCATGCTGAATGCACTCTCTGGATATATTCCAGAAACAGAGCGGATTATCACCATAGAGGACAATGCAGAGTTGCAACTGAATGGAATTCAGAATCTGGTGCAGATGGAGGCAAGAATGGCCAATGTAGAGGGAGAGGGTGAGATTTCAATCAGACAATTGATTCGAACATCCCTGCGGATGCGCCCAAACCGCATCATCGTGGGAGAGGTGAGAGGGGAGGAAGTCATTGACATGTTGATGGCGATGAATACAGGGCATGATGGTTCTCTCACCACAGCACATGCAAATACTCCAAAAGACATGCTATCCCGCCTAGAGATGATGGCGCTTATGGGGTTAGAAACTGCAACACTAAGTGCAATTCGTCGGCAGATTGCTTCTGCGCTAGATATCATCGTCCATGTTGGTAGACTGCGGGATGGGAGCAGGAAAGTGTTAGAGGTATCGGAGCTTATGGGGCTTGATTCGGGCTCGGATGAGATTGCACTTCGGACACTGTACAGGTATCAAGAAAGGGAGGAAGTACATGGAAAAATTCAAGGCGAAATGTTATACGTGAATCCACTATATCATAAGGAAAAATTATTGGCAGCAGGATATGAGAAAA
Source organism: uncultured Lachnospiraceae bacterium (assembly GCA_964369755.1). Lineage (GTDB taxonomy): Bacteria > Bacillota > Clostridia > Lachnospirales > Lachnospiraceae > CAUPWF01. The sequence continues at coordinate 60,069 of CAYJFY010000010.1, read as the reverse complement.
TCTGAGAACGTTCTGGCATGGTTGCAAATTATTGCAATTCTTTCCGCATTATCCTTTATCTTTTATAATTCCCTCTACGCGCTATTGGTATTAGCTCCACTTGGTCTTGTTTTTTACGGAAGGTGGAAACGGTATTATGAGGTGAAGATGAAGGCGAAGTTTATCAATCAGTTTCGTGATTACTTGCAGAATTTATCTTCATCACTACGCAGTGGCTATGCGGTAGAGAATGCGATGAAAGAAGCGCGAAAAGAGTTGGAGAGGCAATACAAGTATGAGAAAAATGCCAAGATTTTATCCGATTTGGCGAAGATGGAGAATCTGATTCAGATGAATGTTCCGATTGAGAAGATTCTAACACAATGGTCGAAGAAGATTGCGTTAGATGACGTGGAGAATTTTGTCATTGTATTTTGTATTGCGAAGCGCTCTGGTGGGGACAGCATCGAGATTATTCGAAAGGCGGTGAATCACATCTGCGAGAAGATAGAGGTTCAGCGGGAGATCAAGACGATCTTGACGGCAAAGAGGCTAGAGTTTCGAATTATGGTGGCAGTACCGATCGGAATTTTATGCTATATGAGAGTCACGTTCCCAGACCTTATGAATATTCTATATGGGAATATTCTAGGCGTTTCGATTATGACGGTATGCCTCGGAATCTATGCAGTTGCATATTGTTGGGGAGAGGCTCTGATATCCATAGAGATATAGGGTGTTGATACAGATGAGAAAGCAAGGGATGGTGATTTGAAACAGAAGATATTGTATTGGAAGGAGTTTATAGGGCAATGGATAACGCAATTAGGATTGACGACCAGAGAGGTCAAATGGATGGGAGTCATTGTAGTCAGCAGTATGATTCTCGGGAGCTTGATTTATATAAGAGACAATCCGCAAGACCTAGAATGTCTGCTGCGGAATACCTACGGAGGCGGCAACAAGTCCGAAACGCTTAATGTTTATTTTGGGGAGTCGGGCGAGAAGAGGACGGTGGAAGTAGAGGTAGGGGAGCAACTTTATACACAAGATGAGGTGCAACAGAAGCAAGAGGAAGCAATTCGAGTTCTAGACACAGTAATACTCGGGGAAAATACGAGTTTTGATCAGATTGATCAGCCACTGAATTTGGTCAGTGAATTAGAAGGTCTGCCCTTTGAAGTAGTCTGGAAATGGAGTCCCTATCAGGCGTTGGAAAAGGATGGGACACCTGATGATGATCATGTAGAGAGGGACGGAACACTCGTGGAGTTAACAGCCATGTTGTATTATGCAGAGAGTGAGGCGCAATATACCAGAACGGTAAGGGTCTATCCCCTCGATCGTGGGGAGGAGCAAGAGGTTTTCTTGTTGCAGGAGGAGATGGAGGAGGTGGAAGAGTCCAGCAATACGGAATCCACGTTTCCGTTGCCAAGTGAATGGGGGGAAGAGAGTCTTACTTGGTCATATAGCACCCAGTGGAGAGGTGCCCTGATTGCCTTCTTGGGTCTGTTTGCTGCAGCCATGCTCTGGTACAAGAAGAAAATGGACGAAAAGAAGAGAAAGAATCAAAGGGATATGATGATGATGTTGGATTATCCAGAGATTGTGAATCGGCTGTTGCTTTTGATTGGTGCTGGAATGACGACGAAGAATGCATGGATTCGCATTGTGGAAATATATGAATCGGAGGAGCGGGTACGACCAGCCTATGAGGAGATGCGAGTTGCACACAATGAAATGAAAAATGGAATATCTGAGGTGGAGGCATATGATCGGTTCGGGAATCGGTGTCAACTAGGAATTTATCGAAAGCTAGGGCATCTACTCGGACAATATGTGAAGAAGGGGGCAAAGGGAGTCTATACATTGTTGGAAGCAGAGGCGCGAGAGGCAAATGAGGAGAGGAAGGCGCGGGCAAAACAGCTAGGGGAGAGGGCAGGGACAAAGTTACTGATGCCCATGTTCTTGATGCTGATGATCGTGCTAGTAGTCGTGATTCTTCCAACGTTTTTAACCATGTAAATACAATCACATAGAAACGGGGAGCACATATGAGCAAACGAATGATGAAACAGGTTAGGAAGATTAAGATTCGAATACGTAGGGTATTATTCAATGATGAAGGGATTGGTGTTGTAGAGGTTATCCTGATTTTGGTAGTACTAATCGGTCTAGTTATTATATTTGAGGATCAGTTGACTGCACTGGTAGAAAGTATATTCTCGAAGATTACTAGTGAGAGTTCTCGGATATAAATGTATGAGACAGCAAGGTATAGTGCAAAAGAGCTATCAGGCTGAGGTGACGGTGTTTCTTTCTATGATTACGGTATCCTTACTCCTATTTGTTGGTGCGCTTATGCGGGCGGGTGAAATTCAATTATCGAAATATTACAAGCGTGGGGAGGCAGATGTTGCAGTACAGTCCGCGTTTGGAGAATATCATGAGGGGCTGTATGAGACGTTTGATATTTTCGCAATTGATGCGACTTATGAATCCAAAGGATTTGATCTAGATCATATCAAGCAACGTCTCGAGTTTTATGGTATGTCAGACACACAGGTGGATTTTGTAGGAGTGCAGCACTTGACCGATTATGAGGGGGCTGCAGCAAGAGAACAGATTGTGAATTATATTGAGATGAAGTTTGGGTTTGGGCACTTGGACAAATTAATCAACCAGAGTGAAGAATGGGAGCGGCTGTCTAGTGAAGGCATAGAACAGAATGATTTGGAGGACGGAAGTCTAGGAGGCGAGGAGCTAGGTGGGGAAGAACTATTAGGAAATCTCACGGGACTCGATAGCATGGGGATCGTACAACTGGTGTTTCCAAAAGGAAACACCATATCCAAGACAACGGTGGATCTAGACCAGCTTCCCTCTAGGCGTACGTTGAATCAGGGACATGGGAGTTTTCTGCAACCTAAGACAACGGAAGTGGTGGAGCGATTTGCCCTAACGCAATATAGCGCGGAAAAGTTTCAGCATGCCGCAGACGAAGAGCGCAGTCAGGGATTATCTTATGAATTGGAGTATCTGGTGGCTGGGAAACATTCTGATGCGAAGAATCTAGAGAGTGTGGTGCATCAATTACTCCTAGTGCGGACAGGAGCGAACTATCTCTGTCTCATGAATAGCTCAGGGAAACAGGCAGAAGTGTCTGCTCTATCCTTGACACTAGCAACTGCGGTTGGAGTTCCAAGTCTAGAGTCCGCATTTAAGCAAGCACTCTTACTAGGGTGGGCATATGGGGAATCCGTGATGGATATTCGGAGCCTACTAGAGGGACAAGCCGTAGAATTAATCAAACAGGAAAAGGATTGGCAGTTGAGCCTGTCCGGACTCTTTCTTCTAGGCACGGCACAAGACAAAAAATCAAGTGGAAGCCATACGGATACGGGTCTGTATTATGAAGACTATATCGAGACATTACTCTATCTGAAGGGAGTCGACTTACTCACCATGCGGATTCTTGATCTGATAGAAATGCGAATCAGCGAATATGGAAGCAAGAGCTTTCAGGTGGATCACTGTATTAGCAAACTAGATTTATCCTGTATGGCATCAGTGCCAGAGGGATACCAATATGGATTTCCAATTTACTACGGATATCGGTAATACAAAGGAGAAGTGAGATGTATCGAGATGTTTTTCTCCCCTGCGAGCAACGTTTGCAGTGTGAACAACGTTCGCAGTGTGGACAAGGTTCGCAGTGTGGACAAGGTTCGCAATTAAAACACCCCAACAAAAAAATAAAATTACGAAAGGAGAAAGACTCTTTCTTGGCCTTGGTGTCAAATAATTCCGTTAACACATCCAAACAAATAAGATCTAAATTTTCAAACAGCGGGAGAAAAACATCCCGATACATCTCACAGACCTACCGCTCGAGTGTGACGGTAGAAGCATCCTTGATTACCCCAGTATTCCTCTATGCGATTATCTGTCTATTATTCTTGCTAGAAGTCATGGTTGTTCAGCTAGAAGTTCGGGCGGGCATGCATCAAGCCAGTAGAAATCTGATAAAAGAAGCAATCCTGATTCCTATGTTATCGAATCAAACCATCCAAGAAGAGGTGGTGGAGGCGGTGGGAGTTACTTGGCTAGACGACAGTATCATCCTAGACGGCAGCAGTGGATTAGATTGTAGTAAATCATCGGTATCACTCCATAGTGGAATCTTGCAGATGGATGTACACTACCGTATCGCTCTGCCTGTGCCAAGATTCCTAGAGCTTGGGATGAGCTTTCAAGAAGAGCTGAAAGTAAAACTCTGGGTAGGGTATCGGGATGCCACATTCTCGGAGCGCGAGGATATCGTCTATGTCACAGATACGGGGAGTGTATATCATATCGACTATCAGTGTAGTCATCTACAGTTATCGATTTATACCGAGCTAGCAGAGCAGTTGGAATCCGTGAGAAATGCAGAGGGAGAAAAGTACTACTCCTGTGCCATCTGCAAGCCTGACACTAGTGAGAAGGGAATGGTCTACGTGACAGAACATGGGAATCACTATCACAAGACATTGAATTGTAGTGGGTTGAAACGAACCATATATGCGGTTCCACGGTCTGAGGTTGTGGGGAAGGGAGTGTGCGATCGATGTGGATAATATGGGGCATGTATCTGTTGGTCATTGCGATCGGGGATATCAAATACCGAAAGATCTCGGCTGCCATGGTTCTCCTAGGGGGTGTCATTACTGGAGTGACAGTAGTACTCGAATATCAAGGCTTGTTTGTTCATGCGGTAGGGATGCTAATGGGAGGGGTGTTTCTATTGGTGAGTAAGTGGAGCAAGGAAGCCATTGGTTGGGGAGATAGTATCGTCATGTTGTTGGTTGGAATTGCTTGGGGAGTTGAGGGATTCATGGTCTGCATGATGATCGCGTTTCTCTTGTGTGCAACATATGGTGGTCTGCAAGTGATTCGAAAGAAAGCGGACAAAAAAACCACAGTTCCATTGTTCCCATTCTTGCTTCTTGGATATTTTGGAATGCTACTAATCTGAGGAGTTGCGAATAGAGGGAATAGATCCGAGAAGTTGCGAATAGAGGGGATTGATCTATGGTGGTGAAGAGTAATCGGAGAAAGGATTAGGAGTGGATTAGGAGGAAGTGTGAAGAGAGAAGGGTGCGTAGGGAGGAGTATGTACAAGAAGTGGTCAGCCAGTCTAACCGTAGAATCATCCTATATCATACCCTTGATTTTATGGATGATTCTCGTTGTAATCTATGGAGGGTTTTATTTTCATGACAAGAATATCATCCACGGCGTGGCATATGAGCTCTCTGTAATCGCAAGACAGCAGTGGGAGAAACCAGAGGGGGTAGAGATAGAGGAACTATATAGATACGGACAAGAACAAACGCGGGAAAAGTTGCTATTATTCGAGTATGTGGAGATATCAATCGAAGAATCAGGAGAGGAGATTAGGGTGGAATTATATGCGGAGGAGAATTTTTTTGATGTTTGGGCAGTGCAAACTACGCGATATCATCATTATGAGGATGATATACGGAAAATAAATATGTTTAACTAGGGAGGTGGAGCATTGAATATAAGAATTAACAATGAACTAGACTATACAGAATTAGTCATCGAAGAAGTATGTGAGTTCCAGGAGGATTACCAGCTGGCGATGATTCGGGAGAATCAGATTCCTGGCTTGTTAAAAGTACAAGGTTGGGGTGTGGATCAAAAGAGTCAATATTCCTATGATATTAGTGGGTTGCCCTCCATGAAGGAGCGGTTCGAGAAAGAGCCGATCACGGAGAAAAATCTAAGGGTGTTTCTCGGGCAGTTGTTCGCGGTGCTAGAAGAGATGAGAAAGTACATGCTCGATATTAATCGAATTGTACTAGATCCCATGTATATATTTTTGCGAGATGCAGACTATCAGTTTTGTTATCTGCCAAGTCAAGAGTCAAAGCTTACGATTACGTTTCATGGATTGACAGAGTATTTTATTAAGGCGGTGGATTATGGAGATACAAAGTGTGTGGTCATGGCATGTGAATTACATAAAGTTACCATGGAGGAAAGATATAATCTAAGGGAGTTGTTGAAAGATAAAGGACAATGTGAGAGTGTGGCGGGAGAGGAAGAGGTCGAGAAGGTGGAACAGCCCTTGCAAAAACTGCGGGACACCATCCGAGAGCCAAGGCTCGCCCAGATCTGGAAGCGTAGAAAGAAACCAGATCAAGACGAGGATTGGATGGATTTTTTATAAAGGGAAATGGTATTTGCGTTACATCAAAACGTTTCGCGAGGAGAGTGGCAAGGTAATGTGGAAGGTGCTGCCCTTATGTAGCTTGGATTCCACGGAAATACTTCCGCCATGGGCTTCTATGATGCGTTTGCTCAGTGCAAGCCCGAGTCCTGTTCCGCCTGCTTTGTAGGTCTGAAACATCTCAAATATGGTTGGCAAATTCTCGGGAGCAATCCCACAGCCGCTGTCTGCGATGGTGACATAAATAGAGTGTTTCTCTCTATCATAACTTGTGAAAAATCTTAGCTCCTTCTTCCCTTTCGTGGGAGATTGAGAGTCGTATAGGGCCTCAAAGGCATTTCGTAGTAAATTCATAAATACTTCCTGTAGCTTATAAGCATCACCATAATAATCGGGTAGATGATCTGGAATATGGGAGACAAATTCCACTTCGCTCTCCTCGATGGAGATGGCAAATGATAGAATGAGTTTCCTGAAAAACGCAGTGGAATCCACGCGAGCAATCTTGAGTTGTGATCCATTGTTGTAGGTGGATAGCTCTTCTAGGAGATGTTTCATATAAGTGACATCCTCTACGAGAGAGTCCCAGTGTTTCATGGTTTTTAATTCTGGATATTTTAGCTCCATTAATTCGAGTTTGCTATAGACCAAAGAGAGTGGGTTGCGAATTTCATGGCTGATGGTTGTGAGTGTGATGCGGTGATGTTCGAGTAAGTCATCTATTATTTTTGCCGCATCTAGGTCCCGCTTTCGAATCTCTTCTAATCTTGATGTGTCGATATTTTGTAACATTGTTTTTCCTTTCGTACCTTGAAAATTGATTTGATAATTCATTTCTGCGCAAAGAAATAAAAGTTAGAATACTTTTGAAATGATATCATATTATCGCGCAAAATAAAAGAAAAAGCATCAAAAATCTTTAAAATATGAACATTTTACTACTTGATTTTTACAAAAGTACAGTCTACAATGGGAGAATACTAAGAGAAAACGAGTAGTGAAACAGACGAAAGGTAGGGATATAACATGAAGGATGAAACCTGTATATTTTGCAAAATAGCAAATGGAGAGATACCAGCTGCAACCGTGTATGAAGATGAGGATTTTCGTGCGATTCTAGATCTAGGTCCAGCGAGCAAGGGGCATACTTTGATATTGCCAAAGGAGCATTATCGTGATTTCTATGAATTGGATGATGCATTGGCAGAAAAAATAATGCCAATCGCAAAAAAAATAATGTCTGAATTAACGGATAAATTAAATTGTAATGGATTCAATTTGTTGCAAAATAATGGAAAAGTTGCAGGACAAACAGTTTTTCACTACCATTTACACTTGATTCCGAGATATGAGGGAGATAGTGTGAATTTTTCGTGGGAAATTGGGGAATTGACAAGCGATATAAAAGATAGTATTCTATCTAGTATTGAATTATAAGAATGATTTACAGATAGAAGGAGAGTAGAAGAGAGGAACACTAAGTTATGCCAGACTACAAAGATGCTGAATTTGACGAGCTGTACGACAAGTATAGCGACGAAGTGTACAGACTGAGTAGATGGTATGCGGGGCGTGATAGTGAGCTTGCAGAAGATGCGACACAACATGCTTTTATGGAATTGTATATTGCGATACGGGATCAGGAAGAAGTAAACAGCTACAGGAATTTCGCCATGAAGGTGGCGAAAAATTACATTTTAAATTACTTAAGACATCTAAAATACGAAGAAATGAAAGATAATTTAGAATCCGACGAAACGAGGCTGGAGTCTAGTCCAGAGGAGAAGTTGATTCAGAGGTTGGATTTGGTGAAAAGACGGGATTTGGTTCACGACTTATTGGAGGCGTTAAAGAAGAAAGATGAATTGTGGCATTGGATTGTCATGGAAGTATTTGTTCATGAACGAAGTCAAAAAGAGGTGGCAGAAGAATTGAATTTAACACCGCAAGCACTATACGGTAGAATTTACCGAATCAGAGAATGGGCGATCGCATACTTGAAACATCAAAAAGGCGTGTGAGTTGGGTTGGATAAACAGGTGTCGTATCGACACCTGTTTTCGTGAATGCAACGCAACAGCACAAAGAGATTTATTTTTCATGGGTTCGGAATAAGTCCAATATGGTATCGATCGGGTTAGCTAAACCGGATTGGCTCATCGCTTGGATGTAGGAATCGCGAGTATCATAGAGCTGATTAATCGAGGAGAGTAGGACTTCATTGGTCATATTCTCTTCATCGAGCATCATACTAAACCCTTGTTTGGAGAAGGATTTTGCATTGAGAATCTGATCTCCACGACTTGCATTTAGTCCAAGTGGAATCAACAGGGTTGGTTTTCGTAATGCCAGCAATTCGCAGATGACATTCGCACCAGCACGAGAGATTACAACGTCCGAGAGGGCAAATAAATCTTTTAATTCGTCCTTTGCATATTCAAACTGTACATACCCGGGAACATCATTCAGAGATGAATCGGATTTCCCTGTTCCACAGATGTGGACAACCTGAAACTTCTTCAAAAGTTCAGGTAAAATTGCGCGGATTACCGTGTTGATGGCCAAGGAGCCAAGACTTCCACCGATGATTAAAACCACAGGTTTATCCTTGGTGAACTTGCAGAGCTTGCGAGCTGCAGATTTATCTCCTTGGAGTAATTCGTCTCGGATGGGACAACCTGTCACAATCGCCTTGCCGCTAGGGAGGTGCGCTACGGTCTCAGGGAAGTTGCAACAAACCTTCGTCGCGAAGGGGAAGGAGAGTTTGTTGGCAAGCCCTGGAGTCATATCGGATTCATGGATGATGACAGGAATCTTATTTCGTTTCGCTGCCACGACCACAGGAACCGAAACGAATCCCCCTTTTGAGAACACGATATCAGGCTTTAGAGCCTTGATCAATGCATTTGCCTGCGAAAAACCTTTCAGTACACGGAAGGGATCGGTAAAGTTTTGGAGACTAAAATAGCGTCTCAATTTGCCAGAGGCAATTCCATAGTAGGGAAGATCCAACTCAGAGACGAGTGTCTTCTCGATTCCATGGTAGGAACCGATATATTGTATGTCGTAACCAGCTTTCTTTAGTTTTGGCACCAATGCCATATGAGGGGTTACGTGTCCAGCGGTACCGCCGCCAGTAAGTAGAATTCGTTTCATAAAAAACCTCCATTTGGGTTAATATATTAAAAAGGGTGTACATGTATGTATTATTATATTAAAATAGATAAAAGAAAGTCAAGCTAAGAAAATGCAAGGAGCACACTTTCAAGGCTAGAGATGTTAGTTTAGAAAGAGATAGAGGAAGCAATATGATGAATTATATGTCAGACAAATTTGAATTGGATCCCGAGGTAGAACGATCCGTGGACAAGATGGAAGAAGACGAAAGTCTCAAGGGACTCAAAGCCCCTGCCTCCATTCGGGAAAAATTAAAAATACAGATCGAAGAGTACGAAGAGCAACGCGATGAATGGGACGAGCTAGATCGACTGAAGTGCGTCCGCAAAAAGCGCCTCAGAAGCTACTTCATCATCGCAGCCGTAATCGGGCTCTTCTTTAGCATGACTATAATCAGCGTCGGGAATGAGTTGAAGAAATTCCAACAAGCAGAGAAAGACTATGAGGGCGATAGTAGATTAGCGACTAATAGCGAGGGTGAGGAGACTATGATGGTACATGCCGACGATGCAAAAGAAGCTTATGCATTGGCGGAAGAGGTGCTAGGGGTGCCAGTGATGGAGTTGACATCTACAGAGTATGAATTGACATTTGATACGATAGATGTGCTTGCTAATTTCTTAAGAGTTGATTTTTATTACGTGTGCGAGGGAGAAAATCTTAGATATAGTATCCTTTCCAATTTGAATAAAACTTCTTATTTTGATATGGGAGAGAATAAAATAGTAGACAGTTATAATATAGTTAATGGTGGGGTGGAGATTCGAATAGATGAATACGAGAATGGGTTGAAGAACGCAACCTACTCATATAGGAATCTATACTATGGAATTCAAACAACATTAGACACGGATATCTTAGAAAATATCTTGGAAAACATGTATTTTGTGAACAAAATGTAAACAAATTGAAAACAATGTGTAAATTATCGAAAAATGCCGTAAGTTTTTGTCATCTCGCGTGTCTTTAGTATAGAGGGATATATTTTAGGAGGTAGGAGAGATGAGAAAACTAAGTAGTGTGGTGACGGCTATGGCAATGGTATGTGGGCTTTGCCTTGGAATGGGAACAGTGTCGGAGGCGGCGGCCTCGGATAAGGCGATTGTGGTAGATGGATCAGCATTGACCCATGAAAGTGAGGCATCGACCATTGTCTATAGCCAACTAAAGGGGTATTATTTACTTTCGGGATCAGGAGCTATTGGAATGCCGTATAACGGCAAGGCTGCAGCAACGGGGACAACTTTTGCAAGAACCGATTTACCTGCAGTGGGGGTTACGGTATCAGTACAGCGTTACAACGGTAGTGGATGGACGAGTGTATATAGTTGGTCCAGAACAGCATACAATGCATATAAGGTAACCACATCTCAGACGATTAATGTGACGCCAGATTACTACTATCGAGTATATACCAATCATATTGTAGAGACACCATCAGGTGATTTGGAGATATTAAGAGGCTCTACAGACGGTATCTGGATTAACTAGCTACGACGATAGGAACAAAAGAACGATCTTCTCCCAGAGAAGATCAGTGACTATTGTCGACTTACATAATAACAATAAAAATAATATGAAAAGTAGAAAGGGTCCACAACAACAGCACCACAACTGTTCTGAATCTAATAGATAAGGACCTGACAATAGTCACTGATGTTCTCTGGGCTAGAGGGGGCAGTTAGAATTCTGGTGGGTATTACCAGAATACAATCGGATTTTTCTAAAGTGAAATTCGAAATACAGTTCAAACACTTCGAGATAGAAGAAGCGATGAGACGAGATTATTATAACAAAAACTAGAGATTTTTTCTATGAGTAATTTACTTTCTAGAGGTAAACGGAAGGTGTGGGCAGGCATTCCGACGGCGCGCGACGGGGGCAGGTTCAGGAAATGTTGAGAAGGTTATTTTAGTTGAATTAATAAAAAATAAAAAAACAGGAGTAGAAAAACATGAAAATTATCGGTGTGATAGGAGCTATGGATGAAGAAGTAGCGGTGCTAAAAGGCAGAATGGAAGATGTGGTAACGAGTGTTCGAGCAGGGATGACCTTCCATGAGGGAAGATTGTTCGGAAAAGATGCAGTGGTTGTGCAGAGTGGGATCGGTAAGGTAAACGCAGCGGCATGTTCGCAGATCTTGGTGGATATGTATGGTGTGGATGTTTTGATTAATACTGGTATTGCGGGAGCACTAGCGGATGAGGTGAACATTTGTGATATGGTGATTGCATCGGAGACTGTGCATCACGATGTGGATGTTTCGGTGTTTGAATATCCACTGGGACAGATTCCTAGGATGGCGAATCTAGCATTTGCCTCGGACAAAGACCTGGTTGAGATGGTGAGAGACGCGAATAAATGCGTGAATCCAGAGATAGGAACCCATGTGGGAAGAATTGCAAGTGGCGACCAATTTGTGGCGAGCGCAGAGCAAAAAGAGATGATAGTGAGTGAATTTCAAGCACTCTGTACAGAGATGGAGGGGGCAGCGATCGGTCAGGTGGCCTGTCTCAACAACGTACCATATGTGATTATCCGTTGTATCTCGGATAAGGCAGATGGTAGTGCGTCACTGGATTACAAAGTGTTTGAGAAGAGGGCGATTGACTATACTGTGAACCTAGTGGGAGAGGTTTTTGCACGATTATAGTCACCAGTCACCGAAGGTGTAGGCAGGAGAGAAATATACGAAAAAGAGTGTGCGAGAGTGCACTCTTTTTCGTTGCATTTCATTCTATCCCATCTCAATGTCACGGTGGTAAGTCTGGATTAAAATGAAAATTATTTAGCAGTAGAATCAAAAAGGGTAATTTATAATGTACCCATAACAGTGGACACATTGAAAATATAGTTCCTTGTTTTTGGACATTGAAAATAGGTGAATTGACACGTGGTTAATATATCCTTATTGAAATGCAAGTGGAAAAGCAAATGGAAAGGCAAGTGGAAAGGTAAATGGAATTGTCGAAAAAGTGAGTGCGAATGAGGTGATTTGTCGCACGATTACCAATCTATTTTTAGTGGAAATGAGTTATAATGATTTCAACAAAAAATAGTTAGGAGGTCTCTAGTATGTTAGAGCAAATATGGAATTCCAATGTAGTGTATATAGTAATGCTTGCGATATTTGGAATAGGGGTAGTAACGAAATTAATAGTCAGTGTATCATTGCATGGTCTGGTGAAGTCGGCGCAGGATATGTCTAAGAGTAATCATCGATTTATGCGATTGGTGAGGGCGAAGTTTGAGCATGCTTGCATGGTGAATAACAAGGTGGAGAATATTCCGGTATTCGTGGACAAGCACATTCGAGAATATCAGTTACTGGGGATTCGTCTTCAGGGATGGAGGAGATTGGAACGCGCATGGGCGATTCTTGCTGGGGTGTTGTCTATTGCCACGGTTGCCTTTGTCTATTATTACATGCAACTACCAGAGGCGGCATTTCGCTATGCGGCAATCGGTGGAGGAAGTGCAGTGATTCTGATGGGAATCTTTGTGTTGTCGGATGAAAAATATAAGATTGAGACGTTAGCAACCTATATGGTGGACTATCTCCAAAACACATGTGCGCATCGCTATGCGAAGGCGGTGGTGAGAAATCGAAAGATGACGACGGTATCAACGAGAGAAGAGAACTATGGTGGTGTGGGAGAAGACCCGACTGTGATTCAGCCAGAACAAGAGAAATTAGGACGAGAGAAAGTAGGACGGGAGAAAGTAGGACTGGACAAGTTTGAGGCAGAGAAGTTCAAGGCAGATGAGTTCGAGGTAGAGAAGTTCGAGGCGATGAAACAGGGAGTTGAGAAGTTTGAAGAAGAGAAGCGAGAAGTGGAACGGCTAGAGGTGCAGAGGGTTGAAGCGGAGAGATTAGAAGCGCAGAAGCTAGGGGCAGAGAAGCTGGAAAAGGAGCGGCTAGAAGCAGAGAAACGAAAGGCAGAACGGCTAGAAACAGAGCGCCTAGAGGCGCAGAGGGTTGAAGCGGAGAAGCTAGAAATGGAGCGGCTAGAAGCAGAGAAACTAGAAGCAAAGCGGCTGGAAGAACAGAAATTAGAAGAGAGTCGGAGAGCGGAGGAGGAGAGAAGGAATAAACCAGAGGCGAAGATGATTGATAAAATCATCAAGGAAAATCCGTGGATTAATGAGATTGAGGGCAAGAAAACAGAGGATGTACCAAATAAAGTTGTGATTCGTGAGATTTTACAAGAGTTTTTAGCTTGATAAACAATGGTGCATTTGTTAATATATAGAATGTAAATATATACACAAGTGAAAAGGAGACAAGCATGAAAAAAATATCATTGGACTATAGTAAGGCAGCGAAGTTTGTACAAGCGCATGAATTGGATTACAGTAAGGCATCTGTAGAGAAGGCAAAGGAAGTACTTGTAGGGAAGAGCGGAGCTGGGAATGATTTTCTAGGTTGGATTGACTTGCCGGTAAATTATGATAAAGAAGAATTTGCAAGAATCAAGAAGGCAGCAGAGAAGATTCAGGGAGACTCGGAGGTATTGGTAGTAATCGGAATCGGTGGTTCTTATCTTGGAGCGAGAGCGGCAATTGATTTTATCGGACATACATTTGCAAATAGTGTTTCGAAGGAAATCAGAAAGAGTCCTGAGATTTATTATGCAGGAAACAGCATTAGCACAACATATATCAAGCACTTGATTCAGGTGATTGGAGAGAGAGATTTCTCTGTAAACATCATCTCAAAATCAGGTACAACAACAGAGCCAGCCATTGCATTCCGTGTATTCAAGGATTTGCTGGAGAAGAAGTATGGTAAGGAAGAGGCAGCGAAGAGAATCTATGCAACGACAGACAAGGCTCGTGGAGCGCTCAAAGGACTTGCGACAGAAGAGGGATATGAGAGTTTCGTAGTACCAGACGATGTTGGGGGAAGATTCTCTGTATTGACAGCAGTTGGATTGTTACCAATCGCGGTGAGTGGTGCGGATATCGACAAGTTGATGGAAGGTGCAGCAGCTGGAAGAGATGCAGCGCTAAATAGTGCATTTGAAGACAATGATGCACTGAAGTATGCGGCACTTCGTAACATTCTATATAATAAAGGAAAGAACATCGAAGTTTTGGCGAACTATGAGCCAAGCCTACACTATGTATCTGAGTGGTGGAAGCAATTATACGGAGAGAGCGAAGGAAAAGACCAAAAAGGTATCTTCCCAGCAGCGGTAGATTTGACCACAGACTTACACTCTATGGGACAGTTTATTCAAGATGGAAATCGTGTGTTGTTTGAGACCGTACTTAATATAGAAAGTTCTCGTGACGAATTGTTAATCGGAGAGGAGCCAATCGACTTAGATGGACTAAATTATTTGGCTGGAAAATCTGTAGAGTTTGTGAATCAAAGTGCGATGCAAGGAACTGTTTTAGCGCATGTAGAAGGTGGGGTTCCAAACTTAATCGTGAACATACCAGAGCAAAACGAGTACTATCTAGGACAATTGTTCTATTTCTTCGAATTTGCAGTGGGCGTGAGTGGATATCTACTAGGAATTAATCCGTTTGATCAACCAGGTGTAGAGAGTTACAAGCGTAACATGTTTGCATTACTAGGCAAGCCAGGATTCGAAGCAGAGCGCGAGGCTCTTTTGAAACAACTATAAAGGATAACGAATGATAGCAGAGCAAATATTAAACACAGCAATCTATAATATGAGAGGCATTACTGGGGCGGAAGTTTCGATCTGGAGCATGGAAGGAATCTGTATTGCATCTACCGAGGTGGTAGATGCAGACTGTGCGGTTCAGATTGAAAGCTTTCTCTTCATGGGTGCAGAGATGCAAGACAGTAGTGAGTTTGGAGAAGTTCATATATTCAATGTCATGGATGAGGGGGATGCCGCCTACATGCTGATGTTCCAAGGGTTAGACGAGGACAGCGCAGATGTAGTCGGTGCGCTTTGCGTTTGCCAACTTGAGAGCTTGATTATCGCATATAAGGAGAAGGTGAATCGCTCGTCGTTTGTGCGTCAACTTCTTCAGGGTAATGTATTGGAGATGGAGATTACGCAGAGGGCGAATCGTTTGAATATTGATTTGGAGGCTGCGCGGGTAGTATTTGTGGTGGATGTAAAGCCAAGTGAAGCAAGGATTCTGGTGGAGACCGTTCGAAACCTATGCGGAACAGAGATTCATGATTTTGTCTTGGCCACCGAGGATAATCGTGTGGTGTTGGTGAAGAAGCTAAAGGATACAGACGACGAGAAGACGATCAAAGCATTGGCCAAGACCATTGTTGCGACGGCGAATACAGAGGCCATGCTTCAGGTCCGCGTGGGATATGGGAATGTGGTGAATTCTCTGAGGATGATTCCAAAATCCTACAAAGAGGCGATGATGGCATTGGAAGTGGGTGAGGTATTCTACGCATCGAAACGGGTCTTGTCTTATACAAAACTTGGAATAGGTCGCTTGATTTATCAACTACCTAGCAACATCTGCGATATGTTCTTGGATGAAGTGCTCAAGGGTCAAGCAATCCAAAGCTTCGATGAGGAGACCATGAAGATTGTGTTTCAATTCTTCCAAAACAATTTGAATATATCGGAAACAGCGAGACAATTATATTTGCATAGAAACACATTAGTTTACAGATTGGAAAAAATAAACAAAGCAACTGGTTTGGATATTCGCCTGTTTGAGGATGCGATGACCTTTAAAATTGCGATTATGGTATCAGACCATGTGAACAGAGGAGGAACTTATGATTAAATTATACGAAGATGGTGTGTATTTACTGAATGGAAGTCAAATCAGTGAACAAGCACCGATGGCGAAGGAAGAAGCGAAGAAGAATACCATGGCATATGGAATTCTAGAAGCGCATAACACTTCAGGAAATATGGAACAATTGCAAGTGAAGTTCGACAAGCTGACATCTCATGATATCACATTTGTTGGAATTATTCAGACAGCGAGAGCATCTGGACTCGAGAGATTCCCAGTACCATACGTACTTACAAACTGCCACAACAGTCTCTGTGCAGTTGGGGGAACTATCAATGAAGACGACCATGTGTATGGATTGACTTGTGCGAAGAAATACGGCGGAGTTTATGTGCCACCTCATCAAGCGGTTATTCACCAATATGCACGTGAGATGCTTGCAGGTGGAGGCAAGATGATTCTGGGATCGGATAGTCATACACGATATGGGGCACTTGGAACCATGGCTATGGGAGAAGGTGGACCAGAGCTTGTGAAGCAATTGCTATGTAAGACTTATGACATCCCGATGCCAGGGGTAATCGGAATCTACTTAGATGGCGAAGTGGCACCAGGGGTTGGACCTCAGGACGTTGCACTGGCAATTATTGGGGCTACATTTGGAAATGGCTATGTGAATAATAAGGTGATGGAATTTGTAGGGCCTGGAATCGACAAATTGAGTGCGGATTTCCGTATCGGAATCGATGTAATGACGACGGAGACCACTTGTCTTTCTTCTATATGGAAGACAGATAGTAAAATCGAAGAATTCTACGCAATCCATGGAAGAGTTGGAGAGTATAAAGAATTGAATCCTGGAGATGTTGCATACTATGATGGTATGGTGTATGTGAATCTAAGCGAGATTAAGCCGATGATTGCAATGCCATTCCACCCAAGTAATGTTTATACTATCGATGAAGTAAACCAGAACCTAAAAGACATCCTACATGATGTAGAGCAGAAGGCATTGGTGAGCTTGGATGGAGCTGTAGAGTATAACCTACAAGACAAGGTAGTGGACGGTAGATTATATGTAGAACAAGGAATCATTGCAGGTTGTGCAGGTGGTGGATTTGAGAATATCTGTGCAGCGGCTGATATCGTAAAAGGAAAGAATATCGGAGCCGATGAATTCACATTTAGTGTATATCCAGCGAGTACACCGATTTACATGGAGTTGGTGAAAAATGGAGCAGTAGCAGATTTGATGGCGGCGGGAACTGTTATCAAGACAGCCTTCTGTGGCCCATGTTTTGGAGCGGGGGATACACCTGCGAACAATGCGTTTAGTATTCGTCACTCTACGAGAAACTTCCCGAACAGAGAAGGATCAAAACTACAGAATGGACAGATTTCTTCTGTGGCATTGATGGATGCACGTTCGATTGCGGCAACCGCTGCAAACAAAGGTTTCTTGACATCGGCAGCAGATATGGCAGATGTAGAATACAAGAATCCAAAATACAGCTTCGACGCGTCGATCTATGAGAATCGAATCTTCGATAGCAAGGGCGAGGCACAGCCAGAGGTAGAAGTGAAGTTTGGACCAAATATCAAGGATTGGCCAGCTATGTCTGCATTGCCAGAGAATATGTTATTGAAGGTTGTTTCAGAGATTCACGATCCAGTTACGACGACGGATGAATTGATTCCTTCGGGAGAAACTTCATCTTATCGCTCAAATCCATTGGGATTAGCGGAGTTCACATTGTCTAGAAAGGATCCTGCTTATGTGGGACGTGCGAAGGAAGTGCAAGCGGCACAACGTGGAATCGAAGCAGGACAAGAGCCAGAGACATGTTTCGAAGAGTTACAACCGATTATGGATACGATCCGTGCGGCATATCCAGGAGTAAACCATGCGAATTTGGGAGTTGGAAGTACAATCTTCGCGGTAAAGCCAGGAGATGGTTCGGCTCGTGAGCAGGCGGCTTCTTGCCAAAAAGTTCTAGGCGGTTGGGCAAATATTGCCAATGAGTATGCGACCAAACGTTATCGTTCAAACTTGATCAACTGGGGGATGCTACCATTTATCACAGAAGAGAATCACGAGAGCTTAAGTTTTGCAGATGGGGATTATATCTTCGTGCCAGACGTGAGAAAGGCAGTTGCTGAGAAGGCTGCTGTGGTGAAGGCATTTGTGGTGAAGGGTGACCAGATGAAGGAAGTAGAGTTCAAGCTTGGAGCTTTGACAGATACAGAACGCGAAATCATTCAAAAAGGATGCCTAATCAACTTCTATAGAGGATAACGTGAAAAATAGAATTTTTCACACTATAGCGTGAAAGGGTTGGTTATTAGAATAAAATGAAAGACGAAATAAAAAAATTGCTTGATGATGGACTGGATGAGAATCTCATTCGAATTACAGTAAGCAATCCGCAGAAAAAAGATGGGGTGCAGAGGATCAAGATTCGCCCCATTGAACTGCGGGGAGGTTTGTATTTTCAATGTGAATCATTTACGAAGACGCAAGCGTTTCAGAAGAATTTGAAGAAAGAAGAAGCGAGTTCGCAGATCCTAGAGTGGATGGGAGAGTTTCGTCAACTGCAGATGGAGACGGTGCAATATATGTGCACCGTCTTAATCAGCAAAAAGGGGAAGGTTACGATTCAGAAAAAGGCGAAAAAGAACGCCGAGCTAGAACAGCCTCGAACTTTGGCGCATAACCGAAAGAAAACCTATATCTTGGAAGAGGGAAGCGAGATTCCTTATTTGGTTGCTCTAGGTGTGATGACTCCTGAGGGGAAGGTCATCCACCGTAAGTTTGATAAATTCAAACAGATCAATCGGTTTCTAGAATTTATCGAAGATGTTGTGCCTATTTTGCAGAAGATTGGCGAGAATCGAGAGATTACCATTTTGGATTTTGGTTGTGGGAAGTCCTATCTGACATTTGCCATGTATCATTACTTACATGTGATGAAGGGCTATGATGTTCGAATGATTGGCTTGGATTTGAAAAAAGAGGTCATCGAGCACTGCAATCGATTGAGCAAAGAATTTGGTTATGATAAGTTGGAATTCTTGCAAGGGGATATCGCAGATTATTTCGGAGTGGAGCAAGTGGACATGGTTGTGACCTTGCATGCCTGTGATACAGCCACGGATATTGCGCTGAGCAAGGCGGTCGCATGGAATGCCAGTGTGATTCTATCTGTTCCGTGTTGTCAGCATGAACTGAATGGTCAGATCAAATCAGAGACTTTGGCAAGTGTGATGAGATACGGGTTGATCAAGGAACGAGTTGCGTCCTTGGTGACGGATGCACTGCGCGCCGAGTATTTGGTGCAATCGGGCTATGAGGCACAGGTGTTAGAATTTATTGACATGGAGCATACGCCAAAGAATATTTTGATTCGAGCGGTGAAGAGGCAAGGAAGGGAAGCGTGTGACAGCGCGACTCAAAAAGAAGCGAATGGCGCGAAGCAGAGAATCCAAGATTGCGAGGAGTTCTTTGGATTGAGCCCGAGCTTAAAGAGACTATTAAGTCGATAAGAGGAGCAATGTGTAGTGAAAAAGAGCATTATTATAAAAATATGCATTATCATCATCGTATTACTGGTAGGGGCTGTAAGTTTACTGGTGTTGTTTCAGAGTGAAGAAGCGATTCCAGTCATCGAGCAGCCGACGGGAGCCAGTCAACCGACCATATCCTTTGACTGGGGACGAGAGGTCAATACGTTGGTAGGGTATCGGGAAAGTATGGATGTGTCGACAATCAGAGACGTCATTACACCATTAAATGGAAATGGTGCGATAGCAGTGAAGATACAGCCGTATGAACGTACGATACAGCGAATGTTCTATCAGGTGGTAACAGCAGATGGAATCGAGGTGTTGGCAGAAGGAGAGGTGGAGCCAGAGCGCATAGCGACGGAGGTGACACTGGATCTACGAGAGGTTTCCAAACTAGCGGAGGAGAGTGTGCTAGTCATTTCTCTAGCACTTAGCGAAACAGAAATTCTGCATTATTATACTAGAATTATTGGATATGAGCAGTTGAATTTGGAGAAGAATCTGGCCTATGTTCAGGGATTGCTGGATGGAATTGAGGAAAATGTACTTGCTACGGGTTCGCCGTGGGGGGAGATGCAAGTGGAGGTCATCGGCGCGACGCAGTGGGATATTGTGGAGTGTATTGACATGTTCACAGCGGTTCGACTAGAGTATCAAGTCAAGAGCGTGGGGCAAGAAGAATATGTGTATGATGTAGAAGAATTCTATCGAGTGGGATATGATACAGATGACCAAGTGCATAGCTTGATTCAATATAATCAGTCTGTGGAACAAATTCTTTTGGAGACGAATACAATCGTAGACACCAATGGAATTATCATCGGCGCAACAGAGATGGAAGAAGATGCAAACTACAGGATGAATGAGGAGAAGACTAGCATAGCGTTTGTTCAAAACCGTGCATTGTGGCTCTTCAATGAAGGGAAGGATACCTTGATTCCCTTATTCCAAATGGACACCAACGAATATCTAGGAGAAATTGAAACTTCAGATCCTCGCCTATTAGATGATCAGCATGATATCAAGATTCTATCGGTTGATAATGATGGGAGTGTCGTATTCGTTGTGTATGGATATATGAATAGTGGCAATCATGAAGGGCATGTGGGAAGCGCGATTTATTATTATAATGGAGTGGCGAATCAAATCAGTGAGATTGCCTTTGTAATTGACAACAAGTCTTATGCCGTTGCAAAAGAGGAGATGGCAAGTCGTGCATACTATAGCGATACTACGAATCAGTTGTATGTACTGGCGGTGGAAGAAATTGTAGAGATCGACATGAGTACAGGAGAACAGAAGAGCTTGGGGCAAAATATGTCTGAGAGTCAATATGTAATCTCCGAGGATGGAGAACGAGTTGCTTACAATACTGGAACGAAAGAAGAGCCACAAATCAGTGTCTTAGATTATGAGACGGGTGAAATTACAGAAGTGGCAGGGGATGAGAATGCAAATGCTAAGCCTCTATATTTTCTACAGGATGACTTAGTAATCGGTTATGCCGATGCAAGTGATGCGGGGAATACAGAATTAGGGGTATTGATTTCTCCGATGTACCGAATTAGTATCGTGAATGAAGCTGGGGAAGAGGTTCGGAGTTATCAGAATCTGGAGCAGTGGACAGAGAGTGTTTATATAGAAGAGAATATGCTGATTTTGAATCAGGTGATAAGAGAGAATGAGGTATATGTCCTAAGCGCGCAAGATATCATTAGCAATAATGCGGCAGAGGAAAAAAGCGATATTTCTATCGAGAAGCTAGTTGCTGAAAATGGAGTGGAAGAAACGAGGCTGACCTATGGGCAGAATCTGACCGATAGCAAGCCGAATAAAACCAATCCAATCTGGATTGCTAATCCACATGCATTGCAGTTTGAGTTTGAGACGAGTCCATATGAGAATCTGTATTATGTATATTCTTATGGAGAGCTGCTGTTGAAGACGCCGAGTCCGAGTGAGGCGATTCAAATGGCGGATGACCACTATGGATTGGTGACGGATTCCTCGCAGAAATTATTGTGGATGCGTGGAAATCGTTCACTTGATTACACGATACCGCAGTTATCTGGCATGATTGGCCAGTTGCAAAGTGGCAAGACGGCGATACAGATCAAAGTCGAAGAAAACATGGGAGCACCGATAAACTATACGGGGTGCGAGATAGAGCAGATGTGCTATTTGATCAATCAAAATACCCCGATTGCAGTGAAATTTGCAGACGGTTCATGGAATATGCTGATTGGATATGATAGAAATCGGATTTATTATCTGGATGTCACAGGAGAGCGACAGTCGTCAAAGATGATTGATGTCGATCAAATCTTCTTAGTGGGTTAGAATCTCAGTGAATTAGAATTTTAGTGGATTGGAAATGGGGGATGCGAATGCAATCCCCCATTTCTAATCCAAAAAACGCCGTTTCCATAACACGGATATTGAGAAATCTAAAAATTTATTTATCAAGTAATTGATTTCGAATTATGTCAAATGGTGCAGGGCCAATCTCTAATAGTTCTGTGTGGAAACGAATCTGACTAAAGTCTTCTCCCCAAGTGGAGATACATTCTTTCTTTAGCTCTAATATCTCCAAATAGCCAACGTAGTACTTTAGGTAGTTGGTTGGTGTGGCAATGACGAGATCATAGATTGCTTTGATGGAAGCGATGTCACTAATTCCATAGGTTTGAAAGAAATGAGAGGTGTCTTCCAAAGTCCAACCTTCGTAGTGAATGCCGATGTCTGCCCTTGCATAGAGACCGAGGGAGAGGGAGGCGTTGGATTGGTAGAGTTTGGCGAGTTCGGAGGGAAGGTCACTTAGGTAATAGGAAGTCATCTCCGTGTAGGTGGCCCAACCTTCCACATATCCACCAAAATCTAGGAGACTTCGAAGTGGGTCAGGGTTCTTGGTGGTGTAGTAGGTTGTTTGATATAGGTGTCCGGGATACCCTTCGTGAGCAAGGGTGGTGTATAGGGTGAGTGGATCTGTCATCTGAGCAGGGTTGAGATAGATGGTATTCTCAGTTGGATTATCAATGGCAGGAATTAGGTAGAACGCAGGGCTTAGTACTCCTTCTAATTCAGAGGGAACTTCCTTAATTGAGGCGGTGACATCCGCAGCTGGTGGAAATGTGAATTCCATGCGAGTCTGCAAGATGTCAAGAATTTCTTCTGGGCTGCGGTCAGCGTATACAAATTCGTTGATATCGGTATCAAAGTTGTAATCAGGGTGTGACTCCAAATCAGCCAGAGCGGACTGGATGGCCTCCATGTCACTCAAGAGTTGCGCCTCTATTAAGTCTGAGATTTCGGGAATGGTTCGCGAGGTACCTATGCTAGTTTGGGCAAGCATGGAGTAAAACGGAAGTCCCCCTTCATAGTAACAAAGTCCTTGTGTGTTGTTCCCAGTTCCAGTCAGCGATTCTAAGGAATCCATTAGGTCTTGATACGCAGGGATGACAAAATCTCTAACCACAGCTTGATTCTGGTCAATGTAATGCGTGAGGTGTTCAGGAGTGATATCAGGTATAGTAGAAATTCTAGATTCAAATGTGGATAACATGTAATTTGTTTCCATAGAAATAAAAACATTGCATTCTGATAAAACTTGCTCTAGTCTGTCATTGCTCATAAAGAGGCCAGAATGCGATTTTTCTTCTTCGAATTTCATCAAGGAATCGAAATAATCGGGAATGGTTTCCAGTAGTTGCAGGTAAATGATGATGTCTTCTTCTGTTTGCAATGGATATTCAGATAGCAATACGGGGAGTTGTGAGTGTAGACCGATATATGGCTTTAGTGGCTCTTCGTATACGAGGTATTTGGAAAAATCTTTCTCTGTTGAAAAATAATGAAGCAAGATATCATAGGTGAGTTGATTCTCGGCAGAAAGTTGGTCGTAGTCAAAACTTGCGATTTGATTCTCATAATTTTCGATACTTGCTAGTAGAGTATCGGTATCTGTAGAAAAATCTCCCAATGTAATTTCCACATCTGTAATATTGTATGACTCAGGATTCTCGAGGGTATAATGGAGTCCTAGCGTGTTGCTGGACACTTCATTTACAAAAAAGGCATTGGTAAACTCGCGAAATGCTTGGTCTTGCGAGAGGTCATTCTCCGACATTTCTATGGATTGTGAGTGTGTGCCGTCAAGGGCAACCATATTTGGTTGAAGTGAGAGAACAATTGCGAATGAGGCAATGAGAGAGGCGATGAAAAAACAGAGTTTTTCATAGAAACGCTGTTTGGATGGCATAGGTGAACCTCTGATTTTTTTTAATTTTATGTATCACATATGATAAATATGTATGAAGGCAGGATAAAGATGTCGGTAGTTGTGGCAAAAAGCCTGTTCTTCTGTTATAATGTTTCGAGTAGAAATATTCGAATAAAGGAGAATAAGAATGGAAAATAAAAAATATTACATCACGACAGCGATTGCTTATACATCTGGAAAGCCACATATCGGAAATGTGTATGAGATTATTTTGGCAGATGCCATTGCAAGACATAAGAGAAATCAAGGGTATGACGTGTTCTTTATGACAGGAACAGATGAGCATGGACAGAAAATAGAGTTAAAGGCAGAAGAAGCGGGGATTACACCACAAGAATTCGTGGATCACGTAGCGGGAGACATCAGAAATATTTGGGATTTGATGAACACATCTTATGATAAATTCATCCGTACAACCGATGAGGACCATGTTTCACAAGTACAGAAGATATTCAAGAAATTATATGAGCAAGGCGATATCTACAAGGGGCATTATGAAGGGTTGTATTGTACACCTTGTGAGTCCTTCTTCACGGAGTCACAATTGGTAGATGGGAAATGCCCAGATTGTGGAAGAGAAGTACAGCCAGCCCAAGAGGAAGCCTATTTCTTTAAGATGAGTAAGTATGCAGATCGACTCATTGCTCACATCAATGAGCATCCAGAGTTTATTCAGCCGGTATCGAGAAAAAATGAGATGATGAACAACTTCTTGTTGCCAGGGTTGCAAGATCTATGTGTTTCACGTACCTCGTTCAAATGGGGAATTCCAGTTGACTTTGACGAGAGACACGTAGTTTATGTATGGTTAGATGCATTGACGAACTATATTACAGGAATTGGATTTGACTGTGAGGGGGAATCGACAGAGCAATATTTTAAGAACTGGCCTGCAGACCTACACCTAATCGGGAAGGATATCATCCGCTTCCACACGATTTACTGGCCAATCTTCTTGATGGCGTTGGATCAACCGTTGCCGAAGCAAATCTTTGGACATCCTTGGTTGCTACAAGGGGATGGCAAGATGAGTAAGTCCAAGGGGAATGTACTCTACGCAGAGGAGTTAGTGGAATTCTTTGGCGTGGATGCAGTGCGCTACTTCGTGCTTCACGAGATGCCATTTGACAACGATGGTGTCATTACATGGGAACTTATGGTAGAGCGTATGAACTCCGATTTAGCGAATACCCTAGGAAACCTTGTGAATCGTACGGTTTCTATGACAAATAAATACTTCAATGGAAGTGTGACGGATAAGCAGGTGTGCTTGGATCAAGCAGAGATTGATGCGGACTTGAAGGCATTGATTGAGAAGACACCAGACCTTGTCAATGATAAAATGGACCAATTGAGAGTGGCAGATGCCATGACAGAGATCTTCAATCTGTTTAAGCGTTGTAACAAATACATCGATGAGACCATGCCTTGGGCATTGGCAAAAGATGAGGCCATGAGTGATCGCCTAGAGACTGTTTTGTGGAACCTGATTGCAGGGATTACAAAGGGAGCAGAGTTACTAGAAGCATTTATGCCTGAGACTTCAGCGAAGATTTTCCAGCAGATGAAGGACGGAAAGGTGACAGAAACGCCAGAGATTTTATTTGCAAGACTTGATGTGGAAGAAGTGTTGGCCAAGGTTTCTGAGCTACACCCAGTAGAAGAGGAAGCGGCAGAAGAGGCTGGAATCGATATCGAGGCGAAAGAAGAGATTGAATTTGGAGATTTCATGAAGATGCAGTTTCAAGTAGGCGAGATCATCGCTTGCGAGGAAGTGAAGAAATCGAAGAAGCTTCTATGCTCACAAGTGAAGATTGGTAGCCAAGTAAAGCAGATTGTTTCGGGAATTAAGGCGCATTATAAACCAGAGGAACTTGTAGGGAAGAAGGTCATGGTATTGGTGAACTTGAAGCCAGCGAAGCTAGCAGGTGTATTATCGGAGGGAATGATTCTATGTGCAGAGGACGCAGATGGAAATCTTTCGATTATGACACCAGAGAAATCTATGCCATCAGGGGCAGAAATCCTCTAATCGAGAGATTCGGGTATAGAGTAAAGTGACAGAGAAAGAGAGAGTTATGAGCTTAGAGGCAAGAATATTTGAGAGTCATGCACATTACGATGATGAGCAATTCGATGGGGATCGAGAGGAACTCTTGACAGGTCTAAAAGACAGTGGGGTCGAATATGTTGTGAATATAGGAGCGAGTTTTGCTGGCTGCAAGCAGTCCATTGAGTTGG
The DNA here is from genome assembly GCA_964369755.1 of uncultured Lachnospiraceae bacterium. Lineage (GTDB taxonomy): Bacteria > Bacillota > Clostridia > Lachnospirales > Lachnospiraceae > CAUPWF01. The sequence continues at coordinate 33,892 of CAYJFY010000010.1, read as the reverse complement.
CAAAACAATTCCCCTTTGTATATGCTACGGTGGGGATTCATCCCGATGAAGTGGGATGCCTAGATGAAGATGTATTTGCGGAAATAAAAAGATTGCTTCTTCTGGAGAAGGTGGTGGCAGTAGGAGAAATTGGTCTAGATTACCACTGGAATGTAGAAGAGAAGGAAATCCAGAAGAAATGGTTCACCCGCCAACTTCAATTGGCCAGAGAATTGGATAAGCCAGTGGTGGTTCATAGCAGAGACGCCACGGAGGATACCCTAGAAATCATCAAGAGTGAGGGGCAAGGGCTTCGAGGTGTCATCCACTGCTTCTCAGGTTCGGCAGAAATCGCCAGAGAATACGTCAAACTGGGGTATTATATCGGGATTGGTGGAGTGATCACGTTTAAAAATGCAAATAAGTTGAAAGTGGTGGTGGAAGAAACTCCGCTGGAATCTCTGCTTCTAGAAACAGATGCGCCGTATCTATCGCCAGTGCCATATCGAGGAAAGAGAAATGACTCCAGTAAGTTGAAATATGTAGCGGAAGAAATCGCCGAAATCAAAGGAGTTTCTTATGAGGCGGTTTTAGCAGCAACCTATCAGAATGGAAAGGAATTGTATGGAATCTAAAGAAAAGAAAATGCCCACACTTGGGCAACCACAAAATACCATAGAGATATTACAGAAATACAATTTTACCTTCCAGAAGAAGTTTGGGCAGAATTTTTTGATCGATACCCATGTTCTGGATAAAATCATAGCGTCTGCCGAGATTACAGAAGAGGATTTCGTCTTAGAGATTGGTCCAGGAATTGGAACCATGACTCAGTACCTAGCCTGTGCAGCAAGAAAAGTGGTGGCGGTAGAGATTGATAAAGCGTTGATTCCGATTCTCGAGGACACGCTCTCGCCATATGACAATGTAGAGATTCTAAATGCAGATGTGCTCAAGGTGGACATCGGGGCCATTGCGAGAGAGCAGAATGAGGGGAAACCGATTAAGGTCGTGGCGAACCTTCCGTATTATATTACAACTCCGATTATTATGGGATTGTTTGAGAAGAAAGTGCCGATCGAGAGCATTACAGTTATGGTGCAAAAAGAAGTGGCAGATCGGATGCAAGTGGGTCCAGGAACCAAAGATTATGGTGCACTGTCACTTGCAGTACAATATTATGCGAAACCATACATTGTGGCGAATGTTCCAGCGAATTGTTTTATGCCAAGACCGAAGGTGGGATCGGCAGTTATTCGCCTCACTACACATACAGAGAAACCAGTTCAAGTAAGGGAAGAGGCATTGATGTTCAAGTTGATTCGCGCATCCTTTAATCAGAGGAGAAAGACTTTGCAGAACTCGCTGAATAATTCGGCGGAGTTGAACTTTAATAAAGAAGAAATTGCGCAAGCAATTGAAAAAATAGGATATGCTCCGACTGTTCGGGGAGAGGTGTTAAAACTGCAAGATTTTGCACAACTTGCGGATATACTTGCGAATTAGGCTGATATTTGCTATAATGTAAACCAAGTGCACCTTAAATCGCATGGATTTTCTGTGTGATTTATGAAGATAAGTGCAATTAATAAGGAGAAGGGAGAGAACGATATGGGACCAAAAGCGCAATATAATAATGCCGAAGTGATGGGAGTCACAGAGGAGATTACACAATTAGCCAAGCTAGTTGAGGAGAATAATGCAATAGAAAAAGAGCTCTATGCAAAATACGAAGTTAAAAGAGGCTTGAGAGATGTTAATGGTAAGGGTGTCCTTGCAGGATTGACAAATATCTCGGACGTACATGCAAAAGAGATAGTGAATGGGGAAGAAGTTCCTTGCCCTGGAAGACTTTATTACAGGGGTTACAACGTAAAGGACTTGGTAAAGGGATTTTTAGACGAGGAACATACAGGATTCGAGGAAATTACATATCTGTTATTGTTTGGGGATCTGCCAACAGAGCAGCAGATGAAAGATTTTCACGAGTTAATGGTGAGTAGACGTGCTCTACCGACACATTTTGTTAGAGATATTATTATGAAGAGCCCAAGTAAGGATATGATGAATAGCTTAAGCCGTTCGATATTGACACTATATTCTTATGACGAGAAAGCCGACGACACATCTATTGAAAATGTACTAAGTCAGTGCATCAATCTAATCAGTCAATTTCCGATGCTTATGGTATATGGATATCATGCATATAACTATAATCAAGGGGAAGACCTATGGATATACGCTCCACAACCTGAATTATCAACAGCAGAAAACATTCTTATGATGCTTCGAGAAGACAGAAAGTACACCAAGTTAGAGGCAAAACTTCTAGACATGGCATTGGTGCTACATATGGATCACGGCGGTGGAAATAACTCTACATTTACAACACATGTTGTTACTTCATCGGGAACAGATACCTATTCGACCATGGCAGCGTCGATGGCATCATTAAAAGGACCAAAACATGGTGGTGCAAACATAAAAGTAACAGAAATGTTTCGTGATATGAAGGCAAATGTAAAAGATTGGAAAGATGAAGCAGAAGTAAAGCGTTATCTAGAAGATTTGTTGGATAAAAAACAATTTGACAAAAAAGGTCTGATTTATGGAATGGGTCATGCAATCTATTCGGTATCGGATCCTCGTGCAGAAGTATTTAAAGGATTTGTAAAAGAGCTTGCTTATGAAAAAGGATATATCGATGAGTATAACCTTTATGAAATGGTAGAGTATATGGCGCCAAAAGTAATCGGAGAGAAGCGTCACATCTACAAAGGAGTAAACGCAAATGTTGACTTCTATAGTGGATTGGTTTATGGAATGCTTGGATTGCCAGAAGAACTGTATACACCGATCTTCGCAGCAGCGAGGGTAGTCGGATGGAGTGCGCATAGACTAGAAGAGTTGAAGAACGTGGATAAGATTATTCGACCAGCATATAAGCCACTTGCGCCATACCGCGACTATGTAGAATTGAAAGATAGAAAATAATATCACAATAATGTTATTGACAAGTCAATGGCGATTTGCTATACTTGCCTAAGTGTATTAGACCCTTTGTTTGTACAGAGGGTCTTTTTTCGTGTGATGGGAAACCGCATTTTTCTTACATAAAAACGGTAGTTCCATTGCGCAAAAAACGCTCCGTGAGGATCGCACAGCGGGGTATGAGTGATGACGCGATGTTTATAAGAAAGAGGTAGTAAATGGAAACAATTAGATTTGAAGAACTTGGATTAAGACCGGAGATAGAAAAAGCAGTAAAATATATGGGGTTTGAAGAGGCTACACCGATTCAGACCAAGGCGATTCCAGTCATAAAAGAAGGGGTAGACGTGATTGGTCAAGCCCAAACAGGAACAGGTAAGACGGCAGCGTTCGGAATTCCACTATTAGAAAACATAGATCCGAAAAACAAGCACCTACAAGCAGTGATTTTATGCCCAACACGTGAATTGGCGATTCAGGTAGCCGAGGAGATGCGTGGTTTGGCGAAATACATGCATGGAATCAAAGTATTGCCAATCTATGGTGGGCAAGAGATTGTGAAGCAAATCCGTTCATTGAAGAGTGGAGTGCAGGTAATGATCGGAACACCTGGACGTGTCATGGATCACATGAGACGTAAGACAATCAAGATGACAAATGTGAAAATGATGGTACTGGATGAAGCGGATGAAATGTTGAACATGGGATTCCGTGAGGATATCGAAACAATCCTAGAGGGCGTTCCAGAAGAGCGTCAAACAGTATTGTTCTCTGCGACAATGCCACAGGCGATCATGGATATCACGAAGAGATTCCAAAAAAATGCGAAGATTATCAAGGTTACGAAGAAGGAATTAACAGTACCAAATATCGAGCAGTTTTACTTTGAAGTGAAGCAAAAAAATAAAGAAGAAGTATTGTCGCGTTTATTGGACATCTATTCGCCAAAATTATCGGTTGTATTTTGTAACACCAAGAAGCAAGTGGATTTATTGGTTACAGCTCTGCTTGGAAGGGGATATTTTGCGGCAGGACTTCATGGTGACTTGAAACAGGCGCAGAGAGACCGCGTAATGCAAGGGTTCCGAAAAGGTTCGACAGATATCTTGGTTGCGACAGATGTAGCGGCAAGGGGAATTGATGTGGATGAAGTCGAATGCGTATTCAACTACGATATTCCACAAGATGAGGAATACTATGTACACAGAATCGGAAGAACAGGACGTGCAGGCCGCGTAGGAAGGGCATTCTCTTTTGTTTCTGGAAGAGAAGTGTATAAAATCAAAGATATTCAGCGCTACTGCAAGACAAAGATCTATGCGCAAAAAGTACCGTCGAATACAGATGTAGAGAATCGAAAAGTAGAAAATATCCTAAGAGAAGTGGATCACGTAATCGCAGGTGGTGAATTAGGATCCCTAATGCAAGTGATCGAGCAAAAGATTAACGAGTCAGATTATACGGCGATGGATATTGCGACTGCATTCTTGAAGATGGCAATCGGAAGCAATGAGACAGAGCAAGAAGAGATGCAGTTCTCAGATACTGGAGCAGAAGAACCAGGAATGGTAAGGATGTTCATCAATATTGGTAAAAAGAACAAGGCGAAACCAGGAGATATCCTAGGTGCAATCGCTGGAGAGAGTGGAATGCCAGGGAAATTGATTGGAACAATTGATATGTTTGATAAATATACCTTTGTAGAAGTTCCGCGTGAATACGCGAAAGACGTACTACATGCGATGCAAAATGCGACCATTAAAGGGAAGCAAGTAGCAGTAGAACCAGCCAACAGCAAATAAAAGGGCGATGTCAAAACAAAAGGGACAGTGGAGATATGAGCGTAGCTCATCCTTCCACTGTCCCCTTGTTTAACATTGATTTATTCTAGATTACCCGAAGTATCTCTTCAATAATCCTTCGAAAGCTTTTCCGTGTCTAGCTTCATCTCTAGCCATTTCGTGAACTGTGTCATGAATTGCATCTAGATTTTGAGCTTTTGCCATTTTAGCTAGTTCGAATTTACCTGCTGTAGCGCCACATTCAGCGTCTACGCGCATTTCTAAGTTTTTCTTTGTGCTATCTGTGATAACTTCACCTAATAACTCAGCGAATTTTGCAGCATGCTCTGCTTCTTCCCAAGCTGCTTTCTCCCAGTATAATCCGATTTCAGGATATCCTTCTCTGTGTGCTACACGTGACATTGCTAGGTACATACCTACTTCTGTACATTCTCCTTCAAAGTTTGCTCTTAGTCCAGCCAAGATGTCTTCGCTTACTCCTGAAGCTACTCCTACTACGTGCTCAGCTGCCCAAGACTTGTCGCCTTCTTGTAATTTGAACTTCTCTGCTCCTACCTTACATTGTGGACATTGTGCTGGTGCTGCGTCTCCTTCGTGGATGTAACCACATACTGTACATACATATTTTTGCATAATTTTAATTCCTCCTAATTTCTTTCAGTTAATAATAATAGTAATTGTTACTGATATTAAAATATCATAGTATCGTCTACTTGTCAATACTTTTTTCAAAAATTTAGTGTTTAGGCTGAATAGTTACTGCAAGAATCACATTTTCCAAGGAAAACCGTAGAGTGACTCTCGATAGAACCGCTGAAGGGTTCACCATTCATATTCTTTAATGCATCGAGTTCATGTAATTGAATATCGTATACCTGACCACACTGATTACATATAAAATGATTATGCGGATTGGTTTGCCCGTCGAAACGGTCACCGCCTGCAGGGGTGGATATCTTTAAGCTCTCGCCAATATCAGTTAGCAGGTTTAGGTTTCTGTAAACCGTTCCAAGGCTAATGTTCGGAAATTGTGATCTTACATGCGAATATACCATATCAGCAGTGGGATGATCATATGAGTTTGCAAGATATTCTTTGATGCATTCACGCTGTTTGCTGTGTTTTAATGCTTGCATTGTTGCCTCCTTTACTAAATAATAACAATAATAGTTACTGTTATTATTGCATATAGGTAAAAAAAAGTCAAGTCTATATGGTCGTTTCACAATTTAGTAAAATAAAGCAAAAAAATACAGTTCATGTATAAATTATGAACGAATCATGAAAAACATTAGGGTATTATTGATATTTTCTTAAGTTACTCTTAATTGCCTTGACTGTTTTTTTTGTTGTGCTAGAATGGGCAAAGTCAGCAGGACAAAAATGAATTCGTTAAAGGAGGATATTTATGAATTCAAAAAAACGAGGTCAAAGGCTGTTTTACGGATTAGCCTTTGGAGCGATACTCCTGCTTCAGACCACAATCGTAGGACATGCGGCTGAGATAGAGGAGCCTACAGCAAGTGATTTGAATCAAGGTATATCGCAAACAATCGTACCTGAAGATGAAACCAATGAGGCAATAAGTACAGATGACGAAATGAATCCATTGAATACAGTAGAGACAAGCGAAATTACAGAAGATATAGATACAACTGCAGAAATAGCAGATGAGGATACCGTAGATGTAGAAGATGTATGGCACTATACATCGGGCTTAGAAACTGAAGAAAACATGGCATTCTATTTGGCGGATGATTATATTCCGGTCTATAGTGAGCCATCGGTGGCAAGTGAGACAGAAGGAAAATTATATTCCGAAAACGTTGCATATGTACTTGGAAGAAATAAGGAGTGGGTGAATATTCTCTCTGGAAATCTTCAAGGGTATGTGAAGTCAGAAGATTTAGTAATAGGTGAGGCTGCAATTCATGTGGCTGAGCTACTTGATGTAGATGGAGTTCAGGTTACAGCGAGTGCATTAAATGTACGAACAGAGCCAGATATGTCGGGGCAGATTGTGGGAGTGGTACATGAACATGATATGTTGACTGGTGCTGGAGAGGTGTCGGGAAATTGGACACCGATAGAGTATGAAGGTAATGTGTGTTATGTGTTTTCAGAGTATGTAATCGGTGCAGGTGCGTCATTCACATATGGAGAGACACATGAAGAGGCAGAAGCGAGAATTGCAGAAGAAGAGGCAATCTTAGCACAACAGATGGAAGTAGAAGCGCTGCAGGCGAAGGGGCAAGAAGTGATTGACTATGCCAGTCAGTTTATCGGAAACCCTTATGTATGGGGAGGGACAGATCCGGTAAATGGAGCAGATTGCTCTGGATTTGTTCAAGCGGTTTACCGAAATTTTGGTGTAGATTTACCGCGAACATCTTCCCAACAGAGAAGTGCAGGTGTGGAAGTTGCTTATGAGGATGCATTGCCAGGAGACATTCTATGTTATGAAGGACATGTAGGACTCTATATTGGAGATGGCCAAATGGTGAATGCGATTGGTGCGGAATATGGAATTGATATTTCATCCGCAACACATCGTGAAATCTTAAGTGTACGAAGAGTAATATCTTAAAAATAAGAAGAGCTGAAAACAAAGACCATGTTTTCAGTTCTTTTTTATGTGTAAAAAAATATACTTACGTATAGAAGTAAGAGATGCGATGAGGAGCGAAAGCAGATGAATGTCTTATGGGCGGGGATGATTGTGATAGGGGTGATATACGGGGCTTTTTCGGGGACACTAGGGGAACTGACTACAGGGATGCTTGATTCGGCAAGGGAGGCGATTATGCTAGGCATTACCATGTTAGGGGCGATAGGATTTTGGATGGGAATGATGGAAATTGCGGTTAGGGCAGGGGTAATCGAACGGGTCTCCAAGGTTTTAAACCCGATGATTACATGGTTGTTTCCTAGAATTCCAGCAGGACATAAGGCCAAAGAATATATTGCGACGAATATGATTGCTAATTTTCTAGGGCTTGGGTGGGCGGCAACACCGGCAGGGCTAGAAGCGATGAAGGAGTTGCGGAATATAAAAAGAGAAAAGGATGATAGGGCAAGCGATGAGATGTGTACCTTGTTAGTGATCAATATCTCGTCCCTGCAGTTGATTCCGATCAATATCATTGCATATCGGAGTCAATATGGGAGTGAAGATCCCAGTGGAATCTTAGGTGCGGCGATCATAGCAACGGCTGTAAGCACGGTTGTTGGAATTGCATTCTGTAAGTTTATGACAAGGCGCAAAGTTCATCCTGTTTTGAGAAAGGAATGAGGGGAAGTATGAGTCAAGGTTTAGCAATCCTATCGCAGATGATAGTTCCTGTAGTTGTTGTTTGTATCATTCTATATGGCATGCTAAGAAAGGTGTCGGTGTTCGATGTGTTTCTCGAGGGGGTGCAAAAAGGATTCCAAACGGTAATGCATATTTTGCCAACCCTAGTGGGATTGATGGTAGGGGTAGGGGTGTTGAGGAGTTCTGGATTTCTCGATCTGTTGGGAGAGGGAGTGGGGAGGGTCTTATCGTGGACTAGGATTCCGACAGATATCATTCCCCTTGCGCTTGTGAAGATGTTCTCATCCTCGGCAGCCACAAGCCTATTGCTAGATATCTATAAAACCCACGGAGTAGACTCTGGAATTGGAGAAATCGCCTCGGTTATGCTTAGCAGCACAGAGACGATCTTCTATACGGTTACTATTTATTTCGCTGCGGCAAAAGTAAGCAAAGTGAGGTGGACGATAGTCGGCGCTTTGCTTGCTAGTGTTGCTGGAATTCTTGCAAGCGTGCTCCTCTTCTGGCATTAAGGGACTTTTGTCTAGACATGCTTGTGGAAATCATGATATAATAAGGTAATTATAGGTTGGTGTAAGAAACACATTTATGAAACAAAGGGGAGAGCGATTACAATGAGTAACGACAAGTTAGAAAAAGATGTATTGAATGGAGTAATTAGGCAATTAGATGGAAGTGATGTAAGCTTTGCGGATATGTGTGATAAATTACCCCTTGGAGTGATTTTCTACACAGAGAAATTAGATATCCTCGCCTGCAACAAACATACTTGTGATTTGTTTGGTTGTGACAGTGTAGGGGAGTTTATTCAGTATTTCCCACAATTGTCACCGATTACACAGCCAAATGGAGAACTATCGAGGGAAAAGTTCGCTCGTCTGACTCGTGAAGCGATGGAAGAAGGGCAGATTGAGTTTGAGTGGTTGCACATCGATAAAACCGGCAATAGTATTACGGCCAAGGTACAATTAAGTCGATTAGATGCCATAGATCATGAGGGGAATACAATATTGATGGGTATTCTTCAAAATACAAGTCAGTATGCGTATATTCTAGAGAAGGAGAAGCAACTTCATGAGAAGACAATGGCGATCTTAGATGCATTACCACTATGTCTGAATTTGTGGAATAAGAAGATGGATAATGTAATGTGCAATCGTGCGGCAGCTACATTGTTTGAGCTTCGAAATGAACAACAGTATCTAGATGAATTCCGACTGTTGTCCCCAGAGCGACAACCGGACGGGAGACATAGCGGAGAGGCTGCATCAGAGTATATCAATCAAGCATTTGAGAAAGGGTATTGTAAGTTTCATTGGTTGCATTGCAAGTTAAATGGAGAAGAAATGCCAGCGGAGATAACACTTGTGAAGTTGGATGTGCTTGATGATGAGGGCAATGAATTGGTTGTAGGGTTCACCCGAGATCTGAGAGAACAGATCGCAGGATACGAAAGTGATGATAATATCGAAGACTATTTCTATGGACATGTTTCCCATAAGCGCTTATTTGCGACGATGGCGGAGTTGTCGGATGAAGTTGTATTCACGGTTGACGTGAGGAATTCCTTGATTCAATTTTTTGGAAAAGGAAAGGACAAGCTAGGCCTATCGGCAGTGAAACAAAAATTCCCTGAACAAATTCAGGAGAAGAGCAAGGTCTATGAAGAAGATATCGCACTCTTATCAAAACTTGCTGAGAATTTTCATGCGGGAGTAATCGAACCACTTGATATGCGGTTTAAGGATGAGGAAGGCGAGCCGCATTACTACCACATCATGTATGAGTTGCTGCATGATAATCAGGGAAAGCCTGCCTTTGTAATGGGTAAAATCATAGATATCCACGAGCGAAAGACGTTGGAACTCAGGTCTCAAATTGACCTGTTGACGAATTGTTATAATAAAATCACGGCAGAATCGCTGATTAGAAATACAATCTCAAGTGAAGATGGCAAGCTAGGTGTTCACGCGTTGTTTATTGTTGATATCGACAATTTCAAAGCGATCAATGATAACCTCGGGCATTATTTCGGAGACGTGGTGTTGAGTGAGATTGCCGAGAACTTGCATTCGGTATTCCGTAATGCAGATATTGTTGGAAGAATCGGTGGGGACGAATTTGTAGTCTTGCTAAAGAATGTGAATGCACAAGCAATTGTAATCAATAAGGTTAACCAAGTCCTCAAGGTGTTTAACAATACATACTCTGGGGAGCATGAAGACTATAAGGTATCTGGTAGTATTGGGGTGGCGATGTTCCCGGAACATGGAAAAACCTACGAAGAATTGTACAAGGCAGCAGATAAGGCATTGTATCAGTCCAAGTTGAAGGGAAAAGACTGCTTCACTATTTATTCAGAAGAGATGATAGGTGGAACCATGAAGAATCGCACGGTGCTAGAGAATGCGAATAGAATTGCAGATTCTTATTTTGATGCAGAAATTGTTACAACGACGTTTAACCTCCTGTATAGTACAAAGGAGATTAAATCTGCAATCCAAGCAGTGATCAAGCATGTGGGATTGAAATTAAACGCGGATAGAAGTTATATCTTCGATACATTCGACCAGGCGAAGACTTATCATAATACTTATGAATGGTGTAGAAAAGGAATCAATCCAGAGATAGACAACCTACAAAATCTAACGTATGAGGTGTTGGAAAACTTTTTTGATAGTTCCGACGAGAAGGGAGTATTTTATAGCAATGACTTGAGAATGCTCCAGAACGATGATTCCTATAAGTTGATGTATGACCAGGGAATAAAATCCTTTTTGCACGTACAAATTAAGGAAAATGGCTATGTGAAGTTATTCTTAGGATTGGATGATTGCACGAGGGCACGTGTGTGGAATGAGAAGGAAATAAATAGTTTGTTGTATGTTGTGAAATTGCTTTCCATATTTTTACTATCAGATAGCAAGCGATAATTGAGAGAAAGAGCGGCAAAGAAGCGATAAAAAAGTGTCTACGACACTTTTTTATCGCTTCTTTGGAAAAATTAATCTATGCATCTTTTAAAAAAGAGAGGACTTCGCTTTCATTGCCAGTGAAGATGATATTCTTTGTATTCGTATCAATCTGATATTGATACATGGGATCATAATACTCCTTCAAGAAAGTTGCAATCCAAGCTTCGTGGGCATGGATTTCACCAGTACGAAGTTGGTGCTGGTATGCGAACTCGACTTGGGATAGTAGGGCATTCATCCTTACGTCTCCGAGTCGTTTTTTTAATCTCATAATGCTTGCATTGATGTATTCTAACCATGCTGACATTCCTTCTTCGTAAGATTGGCAGTGCTGAATATACTCTTTTTGAGCTTCTGTCACATACTCATCTAAGGTAATCTGAACTCTCTGATCGAAACTTACCTCGAGTATAACTAAATCACCCTGATTTGTATAGTTGAAGAATGGTTTTGGTAGATAGCATGTTCCCACATGGATTCCCTCATCTTCTAGAACCATGGTTTTTGCTCCTGATTCTTGTAATTGAATGATGGCATATGCTAACTGGTTCTCAAAATTAATCTGAGAAGGCTGTGGTGTTGCATGGCGTCCAAAGCTAGAGCCGCGATGATTTGCGATTCCCTCTAGGTCAATAAAATTAGACAAATTTTTTAATAGGATGGTTTTCCCAGATCCAGTATAGCCACCGAGAATGATCGGTTTCAGATCTAAGTGCTCGGGCATTAAGGCTTCGATTAGGTAATTGCGAAACGCCTTATATCCTCCCTCGAGTCGTGGCATAGCTACTCCCCGGGAGTCTAGCCATTCCTGTGCAAATCGAGACCGTGAGCCACCCCGAAAACAGTAGAGCAAGGTATCGGGATGTTGTTCTATAAATTGGCACCAAGCCTGGATGCGACTCTCTTTGATGTCTCCAGAAACGAGGCTCAGTCCAAGTTGGGTTGCAACTTCGTTCCCTTCGTTTTTATATGTGATACCGACTTGGCGACGTTCTTCATCATCCATAATCGGAAGGTTTACGCTATTAGGAAATGCACCCTTATCATATTCGATGGGAGCACGAACATCGATGAGTGGTGTGTGATTGGTGACGATAGATTTAAAATCATGATATAAGGGATTATTCAAAACTTATATCCTCCTTCTTTTGCTTGTTGAACTAGAGATGATTATACTACATTTTCTACGGTTGTACAATAACGAGCAGGTAAGCGAAGATAAATAGCATGCCTAGGGAAACTAACATGAGTCCAAAGGAGAGGCTACGCGTGATAATCCGAAAGTTCTCACTCAACTCCTCCCATAAGACGGCGACCTTGTGTTCCATTGGTTTTTTGCTCGGGCGATCCATCCAGATAGTATGATTGAGTAGGTTCACACAAGCTTGCAAGAAACCTCCGATTAAGTGAGTAAAAACATTGCCCTCAGATAGTTCTTCAGGAATGGCAGAATCACGATACACAGTTTTTCGCAAGGTAATAATCCCACGGTCAGCAAATCGGTCAGCGATGCGTGATAAGGTTCCTAATAGAACGGGCAGTCCTGTTAGGAGAAGCGGTCGATAGAGTAAGTTCTCTAGGTCGAGCCACTTTGGCCACGGATTTGTGGTTCGCAACCACCTTCGCACCACAAAGAGGTAGAGGAGGAAACCAATTCCTAAGGAGAGGACGGAACCTTCTAGGTTTATCCATGAAAAATAGTGAATGGTGTGGGCTGGGTCATGATGTCCATTCATAAATCCTTGGCCATATCTTGCAATGGGCTCGGCAATCAAATGTGGCATTAGACCGATGAGCCACAATAATGCAGCACTTACTATCAGCGCGATTTTACTTGGTAGATTCATATAATTCTGACCATAAGAGTCATAAGAGTCTTGTACGGATTGTTCCGTGTTTTTTTGTACAAAAATTGTAAAGAATAACTTTAATATATAGGCAACCGTCATTCCCCCACTTAGTAAGAAGAGCCATTCAATCGCTTGGAGGTGTCCCGCGCTTAAGTACAATGGACGAAATCCGTCCTCTAATAAGTGAATATATTCTACTACGCTTTCGTGTAGCAAGGTTTTACTGATATAGCCGCTCCAGAGAGGAACTCCGGCAAGCCCGAGACCACTGATGAGAAAACAGACCATGAGCAGTGGTTTCTTGCGACCAAATCCACGGATGGTATTTAAGTCTAGTGCATGAAGGTTCATAGCGACAACACCTGAGATGGAGAATAAGATGAGTTTCATCATCGAATGATTTATCATATGAAGGAAGGTTCCCCAGATGGCAATGGTATTATGTTCTTGCAAGAGACCTTGCATACCAATTCCGAGGGTAATAAATCCAATCTGTGACACTGATGAACAGGCTAAAGTCCGCTTTAGATTCATAGAGAATAAGGCGAGGACAGCGCCGAAAAACATCGTGATTACACCGAGTATCAGCAGAATGCTGTGCCAAAGTTCGTCATAGATAAAGATTTGTGTGCTGAGAATCAGAATCCCAAAGATCCCAATCTTCGTCAATAGTCCAGAGAGGAGGGCGGAAGCTGGCGCAGGTGCTACAGGGTGGGCTTTCGGGAGCCACACATGCAGTGGGTAGATTCCTGCTTTGGCAGCAAATCCAAATAAAATGCAGCCCCCAGCTACATAGAGTTCGGTGCTACCGAGATGTGGTGCACTTGCAGTGCTCAATTCGGCAATCGTTAAGGTTCCGATTTGATCATAGAGCAGGAATAATCCCATCAACATCACAAGACCGCCGATCACAGCAATCCCAAGATAGGTGGCTCCGGCACGCATGGATTCCTCGCGTCGGTCGTGTACGACCCATACATAGGAGGTGAATGACATGATTTCAAAGAATAAAAAGGTTGTATATAAATCCGCAGAAAGTAATACCCCCACAACTGCTAGATAAGTAAGCATGGTGAAGAGATAATAGGCTCCGCGTCGTGCATAATGTTTCATATATTCTTTTGAAAAAACAAGTGCAACCACCCACATAAAAGAGGCGATGCATAAGTAGATGATGCGAAAACCATCCATGGTGAATTGAAGTTTCATAAATCCTCCCTTTTGTTCTTAGAATAGCATATAAATTAAAGTAATACTCAAACCGATGCAGAACAGAACTAAGCCAAATGACATGCTGCGCGCAATAATCATTCGATCCTCCTCTAGCTCCAACAGTCGCACGGCTAAAAGATGGACAAAATTGCGTTTTGTTGGCCGCCCATTGAAAAATAGTCGGTTGATTAAAGTCTCGATTCCGTTTAAGATTTTCCCTAGTCGATAGGTGAAGATATTCCCTTCTTCTACTTCCTGTGGTAATTTGGAATCTCGCAGAAAGGTTGCTCTCGCACCGAGAATGAACCAATCCACGACACTGTCGACTATCCGCATAAGAAAGCGGAATACATTTGGTAACAAATAGAGAAACAAAGGATGATACACCAAATCATTTAGGTTCAGCCATTCGGGCCAGCGTGATACATAGCAGGTTCCGTCATCCGTAGGACGCATAATAAGACAGCGTACACCTACGAAGTAGAGGAATGCTCCGATTCCTAAGGAAATCAATGCTCCCTGTAAATTCACGAGAGAGAAGTAATCGATCACGTGGGCGAGTGGATGGGCATACAGGATGTCCTGCGTGAAGTCTGCAAGTTTGTCTAGTGTGAGATAGGGCAAAGTCCCACAGATCCCTATGCTCAATGCACAGGTCAATAGGATTACTTTCATCCTCGGACTGACATAAGTTTTTGCATCAGAATCAAATTGCGACTGCTTGCCAGCATCTAAATTTTTCTCCACAAAGATTGCCACCCAAAGCGTGGACATATATGCAATGGTGAAACCACCACTGATTAAAAACAACCATTCTATCACTCCGAGAAAAGATGGGGAGAGAATAGAGAGATGAATTCCTTCAACAATGCTCTCATGCAATAAGGTTTTGCTGATATATCCATTAAAGAATGGAACTCCTCCGATTCCGAGTGCAGAAACGGCGAAGACAAGTTTTAACAATGGTTTCTTCCGTCCATAGCCACGAATCTCATTCAAGTTCAGAGAACCTAGATTCTTGAAGAGTAGTCCAGTAACTAGAAAGAGGATCAACTTGATGACCGAGTGGTTGATCATGTGCAAAATCGTACCTCGAGCAGCAATTGTGTTGTGTTCTGCAAGTAAACCGCTCATCCCGACGCCGATGATGATAAATCCGATTTGTGACATGGATGAGAATGCCAAAGTGCGCTTCAAATCGATGGAGAAGAAAGCAAAGATTGCTCCAAGCAGCATGGTGAGTACACCGAGGACAAGGATGAAAGTTCCCCAGGCAACATCATGGAGAAAGATATTTGCCGTTACCACCATTACTCCCCAGACTCCAGTTTTGCTCAGGATTCCTGATAATAGAGCAGAGGCAGGTGCAGGAGCGCTTGCATAGCTATCTGCCATCCAGATATGGAGTGGAAAGATTCCCGCTTTTGCTCCAAAACCAAACACGAAACAGCCCCCTGCAATATAGAGTGGTGTTTTATCTGTGAGGGAGGCACAAGCCTGCGTCAATTCCGAGAGGACTAGGGTTCCGGTCTGCTGATAGAGGTAAAATAGACCGAATAGCATCACCAAACCTCCTACCACAGCTACCGTAAGGTAGGTGCTGGATGCTTTCTTCGCTTCCGAGGTTTCTGTTTGCGCGACCCATACATAGGAAGTGAACGACATCACTTCAAAAAAGATAAAAGTCGTGTATAGATCCGCGGAGAAAAACACTCCCAATGTTGCGAAATAGGTTAGGATGGTGAATGCATAATAACGATAGAGTTTCTGCGCACCAGCCATATATTCAGTTGAAGCGATCAGGGCAATGCCCCATAGGAGGGTCGCCAATATTCCGTGAACGAGGTTGAATCCATTCACAGAAAACTGCAATCCTAAGCCTAAGATATGATCGATATTTAACATGTTCATCATCTCCTTATCTGTTACATAGATTAAATCGTGCCAGTGGCAACTTCCATAAAAAAATCAATAAATACAGTGGAATTTAGACCAAATATCACGATGAAGATACTGAAAATTACCAGAGGAACAATCATCATCCAATTCGGATCCTTCATATTGCTCGGAAATTGGATGGCAAGGTCCTGTCTCGGGAAAAAGGCGCGCATCACAATCGTCAGCATATAGATAGCGGTCAAGAGTGCTGAAATCAGGAGGGCTCCTATGCCCACATAGGCGATGATATTTCCGCTGTCGGCTGCTGCGGTTGCCAAATACCACTTGCTGATGAATCCAGCAAGACCTGGAACTCCCATCAAGGCAAATGAAGAGAGGGTGAAGATTCCGAATACAATCGGCATCTTCTGTCCCATGCCATCCAACTCGTGGATATAGTGTTTGTCAGATTTGTACATGACAGCACCTGCACAGAAGAAGGCGCAGATCTTCATAAATGCATGAAATACCATATGCGTCAATGCTCCCACTAATCCAAGTGGTGACATCAAGGCGACGCCAAATAAGATATAAGACAAATTGCTAATTGTGGAATAGGCCAATCGTCTCTTCAAGTGGGTTTCCTTCACAGCACGGCTACAGCCATAGACAATGGTGAAGATAATGACCACAAGGATTAGGGTTTGCGCCCAACTTCCTTTCAAGAAATCAGCTCCAAAACTATAGTAGGTAATTCGTATAATGGCAAAGGCGCCTGATTTTACAACGGCTACAGCATGAAGCAGGGCAGTAACTGGTGTAGGTGCAACTCCAGCTTGGGGGAGCCAAGAGTTGAATGGGCAGATGGCTGCCTTTACTCCAAATCCAAAGAACGCAAGAACATAAATCAGTAGCAATAGGTCACCTTGTGTATCTATGGATGCGGGTGTTAGAACTCCTCCGTATATAAATTCAGTCGTGCTACCATAGGTGATGATGAATAATAAGCCAATGAAGGCGAAAGCTGCACCTCCAAGGGAATAATATAAGTATTTACGACTTGCCATAATGGCATCCCTTGATAGGGTATGCAAGACAAGTGGTACGGTAATCAGGGTCAGCAATTCATAGAAGAAGTACATGGTAAGTAAACCCGAAGATAAAGCGATTCCCAGTGTCACCCCAAATGTACCAGTATAAAATGCAAAAAAGTAATTCTCATGTCCCTCGTGCTTCATATATTCAAATGCATACAGGGTGGCCAAAGGCCACAGTACAGCGACCAAAGCAGCAAAGATTACAGACATGCCGTCTACCTTTAGGGAAAGTGTAAGATCCCCTGTAAAGCGAATAACGTCGAAGACTGTATTCGGTGCGTGGTAGAGAAGTGCTAAGGTCAGCACCGAGTTAATGATGACCAATGATTCGATGTAGATGCACTTGATTCTACGGTTTGGAAAAGGCAGAATGGGGATGAGTGCCCCACCCAAGATCGGTAAAAATATGACGGTTAAAAAATGAAATAATGATCCCATGTTGTTACCCAATCCTTTCTATAGAATGCCTGCACAAAGCAGGTTGATAAATTCAATCACCTGATTCGGGAACAAGCCCAAACCGAGGGATAGTAGTGCGAGTAGAACCAGAGGAATCAACATCAAGGGATTCGCCTCCCATTTTATAGTGTTGGTTTCTTGTGTTTCTTCCGCTTCACCTTCCGTTTTGGAGAAAAAGCCTTGAATGGTGAGTGGTAGGAGATAACCCGCGGTCAACAGCGCACTCACAAGTAGTATAATTGGACCAAGCCAAGCAAATACAGGATAATCAGAATTCAAGGATCCAGTTGCTAGAAACCATTTGCTAATAAAACCACTGGTCGGAGGGATTCCGATTAAAGCCAGTGACAAGAAGGTGTAGCACCATAGGGTAATGGGCATTTTTTTGCCAATTCCCTTGAAGTCAGCTACTTGCGTTTTTCCAGTTGTAAAAATCATAGCACCAGCACATAAGAAGAGACCACATTTTATAATAGCATGGAAGATGACATGTAGAATCGAACCAGTGAAACTGATGGGATTTAACAATGCCAATCCAAACAAAATATAAGAAATCTGGCTGATGGTTGAATAAGCCAATCGTTTCTTCAGGACTTTCTCGCGGTATGCTAACATGGAGCCCATGAATACCGTAAGCAAGGAGAGGATGAGCCAAGTGGTCTGCACCCAGGTTCCAGCTAGAAAATCAGCTCCGAATAAATAAAAGACCACGCGAATGATTCCGAGTACACCACCCTTAACGATAATCCCAGATAGAGCCGCCGAGGCAGGTGCAGGAGCTACAGGATGCGCAGCCCAGAGCCAAGCATGAAGTGGTAACATTCCAGCTTTTACTGAGAAACCTAAGATCATCAAGCCAGAGGCAAATAGAAGCAATCCTGAGTGTTGGAATAAGGTGTCTCCTGCAAATACACCACCAGCTACGAAATCCAAGGTCAAACCTTGTTGGTATACAAAGTAGATGCCAAATAGCACCAAGTAGGCACCACAGAAGGAGTA
Source organism: uncultured Lachnospiraceae bacterium (assembly GCA_964369755.1). Taxonomy (GTDB): domain Bacteria; phylum Bacillota; class Clostridia; order Lachnospirales; family Lachnospiraceae; genus CAUPWF01. The sequence continues at coordinate 15,337 of CAYJFY010000010.1, read as the reverse complement.
GAACAAATACTTCAAACCGGCCATGATAGACTCTCGGCTCTGGGTATGGAAAACTAGTGGAGCAGAGAGGATTGTCATCAATTCGTAGAAGACGTAGAAGGTGATGATATTTCCGGAAAAATCCAATGCAATGAGGATTCCATATACGATGAGATAGAATCCGAAATATCGCTTGTTTTTATGTTCGTGTTTCATGTAGGCAAATGCAAAGATGCCAGAAAGTATCCAGACGATGCTGACAATACTAACGAAGAGAATGCTAATCTCATCGATTGCAAAATAAATCGGAAGTTCTGGTGTCAGTTGCCATAGTGTTAGAGTTTGAATGTCGCCCAGTATGATGCAGATGAGCGAAATTACGCCACCGAATAAACCGATAGAAGTTAAGAGAATTAAGGTGCTTCTCTTCTTCGGTTCTTTCATGATTAAGATGAATAGCCCGATGATAATCGGAATTAAAATCGGCAACAGTATTGCATATGTTTCATTCATAATTTTCCACATTCCCCATTCTTGTAGTTGTTATTGTAGCTAAGCAAACATATCTAAGCCCATGCCAATCCAATCCACAATTGGTTGAGATAGCATTCCTAGTGTAATATTTAATAGAATAAATAAAATGATAGTGACAGTATATTCCTTGTTTTGTCGAACCTTCATGGTCTCTACGCCATCCTTGCTCACTGGAGTGTAGATGCGAATTACAGTTTTCATGAAGTAAATCGCATTTAAGATGGTACTTACTCCTAGAACTAACAGGGTTGGTAGCATCTTTGATAAATCCGTGTACACCGCAGCCCGAGCGAATAAAAGCTTGCTGATAAAACCAGAAAACATGGGGATACCGACCATGGCAAGTGCTCCGACGGTGAATCCGATTCCTGCGATTTTATTTCGATAACCAGCACCGGTTAAATCCTGAAACTTTCTGCTTCGTCCAGAGACATCGGTGAGACCGATTGCAGAGACGAAGAGTAGAGATTTCGTGGCAGCATGCGCAAGAATATGGAAGATACTCGCAATCATACCGACTTCTGTTCCAAGTCCAATCCCCATGAAGATATAGCCAACTTGAGCAACGGAAGAGAATGCGATCATTCGACGGATATCATTCTCCTTAATTGCGCTCAGTGAGCCAGCGATCATACCGGTTAAACCAAAGATGAACAGGATGTTTAGCAGTTGTCCATCTTGAATAATCGAAATACCAATCACCCGATAAAATATCTTGATTACTAAGAAAATATAGCCCTTTGATACCAAGCTTGATAGCATGGCAGCAGAGGAAACCGTGGAATATCCATAAGCATCAGGAAGCCAGGAGTGGAAGGGAAAGAGTGCACTCTTAATGGCAAGACCAACAGCGATGAGTGCGATGGTTACCAAAAATGGCATGGAGAATTCTCCATTTGCAACAATTTCTGCCACTTCCACTTGGATGTTGGACATCAACAAGTGTCCAGTCATATCGTAGAGCATGCTTAGACCCATAAGAAATAGACCTGATCCTAACAAGCTCATAATCATATAGCGAACAGCCGCCTCGATGGTTCGTCCATTTTGACGAATCATAATGAGTCCACAGGCTGCAATGGTATTGATTTCCACGAATACGTAGGCAGTAAATAAGTCATTGGTATAGATGAGAGCAAGCAGAGAACTAAGCAATAAGTTTGTCAGAATATAATATAAGTTCAGCTTACTGCTTTCAATCTCAATCAGTAATTTCTTGCGTCCGCCCATGATCGAGAGGAGCATGATAATGCAGAAGAAGAAGGCAAGTCCTGCTTCTAAGATACCTGCACGGATTTCATTTCCCCATGGTGCAGGATAGTGTCCCATCATATAGGTATAGCTTTCGCCCACTCCGAGAAGATAGACGAATAAAATTAGCGACATGACGCCCACAGCAGAGATGACGAATGTATTCAACCACTTTGCAGGTCGTGCGGGTAAAACAGAGGTCACCACGCCCGAAGACATGGTTAGGATAATGGAGAAAAAGGGGAAGTTTTGTACAAAATCCATCTAGCGCCCCTCCTTTTTCAACATGGTTGATATCTCATCCAAATCTAGCGTGTGGTAACGACGATAGAGTCGAATGGTCAAGGCGAGCATCAAGGCAGTTACGGATACGGATACAACGATTCCGGTCAAAACCAATCCACTAGGTACGGGGTTGATGTAGGCTTCTGCACTTGTGACTCCGTCTACAATAATCGGCGCGACACGCCCAGTGATATAGCCCTTCTCTGCGAGAAATAGGTATACGGCAGTGTCCATGATATTCAGACCGATGATTTTCTTGATTAAATTTTTCTGCAATAGCAGGTTTGAGAATCCGATGCCGAACAAGATTACGGCAACTGCTTCCCCATAGTTTGTCCATAAATGAGGTCCGAACATATTAAAATCCCCCTTTTCTAAACATGGCATAGAAGGCATACATGGTACATGCAACGACAAGTCCTACACAGATATTCAAGGGCAAGATCAATCCGCTGCTTAGGATATCACCAGGAGTTCCAAGTGGAATATGACTTTCAATATGGTTGGCACCAGTGAAGAAAGAATAACTCTTGGCCAAGGCATAGAAAGATAGCGCACCAAAACAAACCCATTTATATACTTTGGCGGTGAAAAACTTCTCGGTCTTATCAAAGCCGAAGGCATTCAAATATAGAATCAATCCAGCACCGATGATGGCTCCCCCAGAGAAACCACCACCAGGCGAGAGATGCCCGTTTAGTATGACATAGATTCCAAAGATCATAATAATAGGAACTAAAAGCAAGGCAACACGTTGCAAAATCTTGTCGTTCTTCGGTTCGTAGACACGATCATTGGCTTCAGCCTCTTCGATTGTGAGGGCTTCTTGATCCGGATTTTTCTTCTTGTCTAAGCGAAGCAGAATAAACACCGTGATCGTGGAGATAAAGAGCACATTTGATTCCCCAAAGGTGTCAAAGGCGCGATAATCCAAAATCATTCCGGTAACGATGTTGACCGCACCAGTATCTGCCATTCCTTGCTCGATATAGCGTTGTGATACTTCATTATTATCGGGGTTGCTAGCGTTACCTGTTGGAGGTAGGAAAGAAACCGTGATGAGAAGGACGGTAATCAGGACCGCACAGAACAAAAGTGATAAAACCTTGTATAATGTGTTGAATGCACGCAATTCTTTGTTGTGGCTCACATCATAGATTTTTTCATATAACATCTGGCGCTCATGCATCCGTTCATGAATCGTTTTTTCTTCTACCTCATGCACATGCTGAACCTGCATCTCCACATGATCTAGATAAGGATCCTTCTCTCCATCTAACCATTTGAAGAAGTGAAAGGATTTTGTTTTCTTATATTCTGAGTCTGGTCTTAGTTTACTCATTCTCTTCATCTCCCTTCATGGCATGAATCTTCTTCAAGGTAACGAAGAAGAGTACACTAGTAACCCCAGCCCCTACCGCTGCTTCGGTAATGGCTAAGTCGGGAGATTCCAACATAATCCACACAAGGGACATGATTAAACTATAGGACATAAAAATCAAGATAGAGTTCAATAGATTCTTAGAGAAGCTCACTGAAATCGCACAAATGACTAAGAATGTCAATAAAATATAGTTAAATACCTGCATAATTATACCTCTTCTCCCTTCGAATCTATTTCCCTAGTTGTGTCTGTAGTTAATGCCACTTTTTTCTTGGGACTAGGATCCAAATCTTCATTTATGATGGCGCAATGTTTCTCGATATAATCATTTGCCTCCACCTCAAATCGAGCGATTAGATGTGAGGATACAGGGGAAGCAAGCCACAAAAACAAGATTACTAGCAATAACTTTAAAGTTGTAAATGATAAGCCGCTAAAGATCATCAGCCCAAGTAGGCAGATTCCAATTCCAAGTGTGTCTCCAATTGCAGCGGCATGCATGCGGTTCAAGGAGAAATCAAACCGATAGACCCCAAAGACTTCCAAGATAAATGTGGCTAAACCGATTAGCAAAATAATTGTCCCAATTGCAAATCTTATCCATTCAAGAATTTCCATTGTCTCCATCCCCTTCCAGTTCTTTTAATTGTCGTTCCTTATGAATTCCCATAAATACCTTCGTTAGAACAACGACGGCGAGGAAGTTAATCATTGCATATATGATACAGATGTCTACGAGATAAGCCTCTTCTAACAATAAGGCAAGCACCGCAATCATGACCAGCACCATAGTACTCATCATATTGACAGCAAGGATGCGATCCGCGATTTGAGGTCCCTTGATTGCTCTGATTAGGCAGAGTAGTAACATGAGGGAAAGGAAGATTAATGTTCCGATTAACACGACCCGATAAGCCGATTCCAGTATTGTTATATTTGCACTAGGTACCACGTCTAATCCTCCATTTTCTCGATTTTTTCAAGCATTCTTACAAAAACACTATCATCTAATCCGTCGCTAAAGTCTTTGTCCAGACAGTGAACGGTAAAAATTTCTTCTTCCAGAGAAACGGTGATCGTTCCTGGTGTTAATGTGATGGAATTGGCAAGAACAACCCGAGCCATATTCGTTTTTAAATTGGTTTGAAAGTGCACGATGGTCGGTTCGATGATATAGCGCGATGAGAGAATCATCTTCAATGTGGCAATATTTGCCTTGATGATTTCCCAGATTAAAATACAGGCATATTCAATAATCAAACCGGATTTTTTTAGAATTGCGAAGTCTTTCTTGGGACTATAGTCCATGAATTTGCAGATGAATCCATACATGGCCGTAGACGTTATGAGTCCCAATATGATGATTTCTAGAGTGATTCGACCGTTAAAGGCTATCCATAACAGAAAAAAAAGTATGTACATTTGTTTGTCCTCTTTCCTATTAATATACGCACACTTGCATACTATAAAGTATTGTACACTATAAATTCAAAAAAATAAATAGTGGAATTACAAAACCCCCTATTAACTATAAATATAGCATAGGGGGTAAAACGACTAGATTTTATTTTTTTGAAACGAATTTTCTGTAGCCAACCCAAGTGAAACAAAAAAAGGTTACGACTAGGAGTGAACACCATAGGGCGATGTTGGAATTGTCACCAGTTTTTGGTGAGGTGCCAACATTGGATGGAACATCCTGTGGTGTTGTTGCGCCAGTGTTGCTATCTGGTGTTGTTGTGCCAGTGTTGCTATCTGGTACAGTTACATTCGGTGTAGATTCTGTTATGGTTCCTAATGCGTAGTAACTAAAATGGTCTGTCTGGAATACATAGTAGTCACCCTCCAATGAACCGCCCATCACCATAGTCTCACCGCTATCTGTAACATATACTACAGCTAACTTCTTGCTTGTGTCTAAATTTCCAACTGGTAATTTCACGGTTACCATTCCATTTGGTTGGATAGATTCTCCGTCATAGAACAAACTAATATCATAGAGTATGTAATCGGCGAAGTCTTCGGCGAGAGTGTTTAGTACAGAGGTACTAGCAGAGTCTGTTGCATCCGATACTTGTATTTTTGTACCTTTTGGGATTACACTGCTTGGAGCTTCGATTACGATGCCGGTTTCATTGTCTGTGACAGTGATGCTAGTATCTGGTTGTGGTGTGTCTGGTGTAACACCATCATCGGGGTCTTCTGGGATGACAGGGTCTTTGATTTTCGACCAAGTTGCTTTTAACTGCACATGTTCAGCTGGCATAATGAATGTAGTCTGAGCACCCATCTTATTGTCTAAAGCGATTGTTCCGCTTAGAACTTCCCATCCAGTAAAGTTGTATCCATCTTTGCTTCCGGCATTTACAGTTACTTCGACTCCAGCCTCATAACTTCCGGTTCCATCAAATGATACGGCATGGCCATCTTCAATGCTTACATCATATAAGTTTACCATATCTTCTTGCTCTGGAGCAGTTGCAGTGAGTGGTCCTACAATGAATGAAGCACTTTCAATGCTACCCATTACATTTGCATCGCCTTCTGGAAGATAGAAGTGGATGGATTTCAATGTGTTTGTATCCAAGCCTGGGCCATAATGTCCATCACCATTCCAGTTGTCATTGCTTATACCAGGTTCTCCGAACTTCTCAGCATCTATGGTAATCGCTTTTGATGAATTAGCTGGGAGGTTGTAGAATAAAGTACGCTGAGTACTAGCGCTTACCGAATCTACATCCTGTATGTTGATACGTACTTGAATATCAAAGTTGTTTGGATTCGTTAGAGTGGTTTTCAACTCTTTTGCATCTCCAAGTGTCCATGATTCAGCTGCATCTAATTGTAGCTTGGTCAAATTGCCCCAACCACCACTGTTCGCAGTCATAGTCATCTTGATACCTTCTGGCACTAACTCGGAGGTAGCAGCTGTTCCCGTAACTACTACCCCATCCATAGTGTCGAATTGGAATCCTGGGAATGTAGGTTGTACAGCTGGTGTGTTTACGCCAGATACGGTTACAGTAATTGTTTTTATTAGTTCTTTGTTACCTTCTGATTTTACAATAATTGTAGCACTACCCTCGCCTTTTGCTGTTAACATACCAGCAGCATCTACTTCTACAATGCTTGGAGCGCTAGAAGTATAGAGTAGGGTTTGGTTTGTTGCATCGGCAGGAACAACACTAGCACCTACAGATGCTGTTAGGTTGTCTGCGGTAAGTTCAATTGATTCTGATGCAAACACAATGTCAGAAGCAACGACTTGGTTGAACTTTGTTTCGTACATGGTAGCGTTGATTGTTCGGGCTGAATTAACTAAATCATCATATGGTTGGTCAGTTACATCTACAAAACCTGCATTTGTGTTTTCTCCGTCCCACGCTCTCCCAAGAACAGGTTGATCATAGTATTGGAACCAGTGGATTCCTACGAAGTTTCCATTCAATAGAGCTGATTCAGCATATGCTTCATATGCATCTCCTCTCGCGGCATTGTTCGCTACTGGAACTAGACCAGGAGCAAAGAAGCCACTCTCTGTTGAGTTGAAGTGGAATTCTCCGATAATCATTGGCATGTCGTAACGCTCCATATCCATGAAGTCTTGTGTTACGTCTGTCTTATAGCAGTTGAAGCTTAATACATCTACGTATTGAACACAGGCGTCAACGATTTCTTCGCTTGTTCCCCACTCAGCAATACGTGAACCTAAATATAAAGTGTTAGGCATATAAGTATCTACTGCTGCTGAAACAGTTGCATAGTATTTATCAGCAATTAAAGATAACATACTTGACAAATCTTCCTTAGGGATACCAGCGGTAGAGTCGATTGCAGTCGAATTTAAACTTTCCCAACTTGCAAATGTTGTCCCCCAAGCAGCATTAAGTGCTGAGATGTCTCCGTATTGAGATTCCATTAAATCAACAATATGGGTTTTTGAATAATTGTTATCAGCAGTATCTTTTAGTACTGTTTCAACAACTTCATAGTGTTGAGTACCTGTTTTTGCATTCCCCCAACCGATTTCGTTGTCAACGTAGATTCCCATACACCACTCATCGTCACCGACTGCGATAGAAGACTTTTCGATTGCAGCATAGATTGCAGTTTTGAAAGCTGGATCAAATGGGTCAGCGATTGAGTGTGAAGGGGTTGAGATATTTTTGTATGATCCACCTTCGTGAGACCATGCATGAGCTACATAAGGAATTCCGTTCGCTTCACCTTGTCCATAGAAGAGGTCTGGGTCTGCCCAGCATCCGAGAGAAGTCATTCCCCATGCATCAAAACGCTTCATAGCATTATCAACCCAGTTGGTCAACCAATCATCGCCATACATTCTTTCCAAGTTAGCTGTGTAGAAATTAAATCCATCTCCTTCGGAAAGGTTTGCAGGTGGGTTGATCGTATATCCAATCTCAGAATAGTGGTCTCCAAGATCGCCATCTTTGGAAGGAATATCTTGGAACATGTATTCTCTTCCAGAAACCCAAGTCATCATATCTGGAGTTCGCATAATATCAACACCAGTAGAGAAATAAGGGTATCCAAGTGGATCGATTAGTGTCCATTGATTGTTGATTTTGGTAGGATAAAAGTGACCTGTAGCTTCTTGCTTTAAATCTTCATTCATCCAACCACCATAGATAGTGCGGTCTGCAAACATTGTTTCGTTCTCTGTTAACATGGTATCTAATTCTGCATCTTGCTCCGCAGCAGAGGCTAGCAATTCTTCTTCACTATCAATTTTGTTACCCCAAGTAGATGCGGTGTATTGTCCGAATTGATCGAGTAAATCAGCATAAGTGGATTCGGGATTTGTATAAGGGTTTGCTACTAATTCGATGTTGTCGAATACAAAAGTAGCATCAGAGGTATTGCCCATCATCCAGAATGTAATCTGGGTAACTTGTGATGGATCATATGCCGCACTTTCGGTCCATGCTTCTCCAGCGACTAAGCCTTGTCCGCCGTTTAGTGGAGGAAGAGTCTGCATTCCGAGAGCCATGTCAGCGCTACCAGCACTATCTAGAATATACACAGTGGATGTTGAATTAGCAGGAATGCTAGCACGGAAGATACGACCTTTTCCATTTACATCAATTGTATCATACTTGAAATACAGAGCCTGTGATTGGCTTGTGGTGTTCTCCACATCTACGGACAACACGTTTTTGCTATTGCTGAAATCCCAAGTGCCATCCTCAGCAGCGGGGCGTATCATTAGACCAGGCCAATTACCGGCTGCATATGTGGTGGTTAAGGCGCCATCTTCAATTGTATGGGTTACTTCTCCAGCAGAAGCGTCACTACCTTCTAGAACATAATGTGACTCGTCTTCATTAAATGTAATTGGCTTAAAATCGACTGTTGCCGCCTCGGCCGTTAGAGGTAGGCTAAAGAAGGTTCCAGCTGTCATGATGCTGCATAATAATATAGAAGTCATTTTTTTCATTATACTACTTTTTCTCATTACTTTCTCCTCGCTTAAATAAATTTTTTTTTGTATTGCCAAATCCACTTGTCTCCTTTCTTGGCAGTTTATTTCTCATAATATCAAGTCACAGAAAAAACATATATGGAATATCAACTAGAAAAACATGGAAAAAAGGAAGGGAGTAAACTTTGTTTGCAATATGCTTATAAATGTGTATAATCAAGATAAGTGATAGGTAGATTAGGAGGAAGAGGATATGGATAAAAAAATCTGTAGAGTTGGAATTATTGGGGCTGGTATCATCGCAGGTGTTATGGCGAAGACATTGGCTGAGATGGAAGATGCATGTTGTTATGCAATTGCATCAAGAGGACTTGAGAAGGCAGAGGAATTTGCAAAACAGTACGGCGTGATGAAGGCCTATGGAAGTTATGAAGAATTGCTGAGGGATGAGGAAGTTGATCTTGTGTATATTGCAACACCGCATTCTCATCATTATGAGCATATGAAGTTGACTTTGGAGTGCAACAAGCCAATCTTGTGTGAGAAGTCATTTACTATTAATGAGAAGCAGGCAAAAGAAATTTTTGAGATTGCCAAGGCGAAGAATATCTTGGTGGCGGAGGCAATCTGGACGAGATATTTGCCTTCGAGAATGATGATACAGGAGGTGATAGATAAGGGCGAAATCGGAGAAGTGAAAGCGCTTTCGGCAAATTTGGGTTATGTGCTAACGCATGTAGAGCGAATTCAAAAGCCAGAGCTAGCAGGTGGTGCTTTGCTGGACGTGGGTGTGTATCCTGTGAATTTTATGTCGATGTTTCTGGGCTATGATATTGCAGAGATTCAAAGCACTTGCGTTAAGAACGAATATGGAGTAGATATGCAGAATGCCACGACAGTGAAGTATAAGAATGGCGTAATGGCGACGATTCACAGCAGTGCATTGGCGGCGACAGAGCAGCATGGAATCATCTACGGAACGAAGGGGTATATCATAGCGGAGAACATCAATAACATCACAGAGATTAAAGTATATTCTACGACGCGTGAATTGTTGAAGGCGATGAAGGTGCCGCAACAGATTACGGGATTTGAATATCAAGTTCGTTCTTGTATTCGTGCACTAGAGGCAGGGGCGACTCAATGTGAAGAGATGCCTCATGAAGAAACCCTAGCAGTGCTGAGAATTATGGATGAAATGAGGGCACAGTGGGGATTCAAATATCCTGAGGAAATAATGTGAAAATAAATTCTCACATTATAGTGATAAAGGGATGGTTATCAATATAAAAAATAGAAAAGGAATGGAAGAAATGAAGAAGCAGATTGTATTAGTAATGACAGATACCACAAGACGCGATATGTTAGGATGTTACGGAAATGAGAAGATGAAGACACCATATTTGGATAAGTTGGCTGAGCAAGGGATTAAATATGAGAATGCCTACACATGCCAACCGGTTTGTGGACCGGCGCGTTCGGCGATGTTTACAGGGACGTTCCCGCATTCAAATGGTATGGTAACAAATTCCATTGCATTAGGAGCAAATGTAAAGACGGTGGGACAACGACTCACAGACAATGGAATTTCTTGTGGTTACATCGGGAAGTGGCATCTAGATGGAGGTGATTACTTCGGCATGGGGAAACCAGCAGAAGGATATGACCCAAAATACTGGTATGATATGAAGTGCTACTTAGATGAGCTATCCGATGAAGATAAGGTGCGCTCAAGAAAGAGTGAGACGGCATTTGACCCAGACATGACGGAAGAATTCACCTATGCACACCGCTGCAGCGATCGTGCACTGCAATTCATCGATGAATATAAGGGGGAAGATTTCTTCTTGACCGTTTCCTATGATGAGCCTCATGGACCATGTTTGTGTCCTGCTCCTTATAATACCATGTATGATGGATTTAAATTTGATGACAACACCAACTTCCATGATGATTTGTCAAAGAAGCCATTGATGCAACAACTTTGGGCAGGTGAGGGAATCAACCAATCCGAGAGTGAATTGAACAAACCATCACAGGGGTTGTCGCTGTTTTTAGGTTGCAATTCATTCGTGGACTACGAGATTGGAAGAGTGCTAGAGAAGATCGAAAAAGAAATTCCAGATGCCATGGTTATCTTTACATCTGACCATGGAGATATGCTTGGCGCCCATAGATTGCAGATGAAGAATGCGACTGCATACAAGGAAGTGGCAAATGTTCCACTTATTATCAAGGGAGGAGAAGTTGGGAAGACCATTACAGAACCAGCCTCTCATATCGACCTAGTGCCAACCATCTTAGATTATATGAATCTTCCGATTCCTATATTATTAGAAGGAAAGAGTATTTTACCTCAGATTAAAGATGTGACTACCAAGATTAATGACTATGTATATACAGAGTTTACGAGATACGAAGTGGATCATGATGGGTTCGGTGGCTTGCAGATGATGCGTGCCATCATCGGAGAACGCTATAAATTAGTAGTTAATCTACTAGACACAGATGAGTTCTATGATGTAGAGACAGACCCATATGAGATCTGTAACTTAATCAATGAGGAGTCTATTACTGAAATTCGAAATGAAATGCACGATATTTTGTTGGAACACATGAATCAAACACGTGACTTGTATCGCGGATACCAATGGGCAGTACGTCCTTGGAGAACTGACAAGCAACCAATCTGGGAGAACGATGGATACACTCGTCAGAGAGAGAACGAAGAGTATGAGCCGAGACAATTAGACTATGATACGGGACTACCGATGGTGAATGCGATTCGCAAGAAGGAAACAAAGGATACGAAAAACTAGATTAGGTGGAGAAATTTAAGATAAGAGGAAAAAAATAAGAAATTGTCGAGAGGGCAATTTCTTATTTTTTGGAAATGTGATAAAATAGAACAAATATTCTGAAAATGAAACCTAGAATTGAATTGTGACTTGAAGAGAGCAACGTGAAAAGGGGTGGTGTTTTTATGAAATATGATTTGACTATTTTAGGAGCGGGAAGTGGCGGATTGGTGGCAGCAGCAACAGCAGCAGGAATGGGAGCTCGGGTGTTGTTGGTAGAGAGTCGTAAAATGGGAGGAGATTGCCTGAATTATGGATGTGTACCGAGCAAGACATTTCTAAAGTCGGCACATTTGATGAATGAGGTGAATCATGCAGAATCCTATGGTATCTCCGTGAATGAGGCGAAGAGTTCTCTGGAGATGGTGATGAATCGCGTGCGGAGTGTCATTGCGGAAATTGCACCACACGACTCGAAGGAAAGATTTGAAGGGCTGGGGGTCAAGGTTGTATACGGGCATGGAGAGATTGTAGGGAGGACGCGAGTTCGAGTAGGAGAGAATGTTTACGAGTCGAAATCCATTCTCATTGCAACTGGTTCTAAGGCCATGATACCTCTGATTGAAGGGTTGAGCGATGTTCCATATTATACCAATGAAACCATTTTCGGGATGCGTGAGTTGCCGCGGAGATTGATCGTACTTGGAGGTGGACCGATTGGACTTGAATTAGGGCAAGGGTTTGCACATCTAGGAAGCAAGGTGGAGTTAATTGATCGTTCGGAAGATGTATTTGGCAAAGATGAGCCAGAGGTTGCAAATTATATGAGATCGGTTTTGAATCGAGATATGAATCTACATATGGGAAGTCAGATTCTCAAAGTAGAACAGTCTGGGAAAGAAATCAAAGTGACAATCCAAAAAGCAGGAGAAGAAGTAGAAGTGATAGGAGATGCCCTCCTGGTAGCCCTTGGGAGAACGCCGAACACGAAGGGGATGGGGTTAGTGCAAGTTGGGATAGAACTGGACAAGAGAGGGTTTGTGGTCACGAACGATAAATTGCAGACAAGCATCAAAAACATCTATGCTTGTGGAGATGTGATAGGAAAGTATCTATTTACACATGCGGCATCCTATGAGGCGGGGATTGCGGTAAGAAACGCTTTGATTTACCCGATGTTTAAATGTAACTATTACAATATTGCATGGACGACCTATACCATACCAGAGGTTGCGCATACGGGGATCAGTCAGCGAGAGGCAAAAGAGCTGGGGATATTGGGGAAGGTATATCAGATAGATATTGGAGAAAATGATAGAGCCAAGGCGGAAGATGATCGCGTGGGATATGTAAAGGTCATCGTTGATCAGAAACAACGAGTAATTGGTGCCACGATTGTGGGGCGAAAAGCAGGTGAGATGATTGCGATACTATCCTTGATGGTTACTAAGAAGATGAAGTTGGGGAGTTTGATGTCGGTGATATACCAATACCCAATTCAGGGGGAGATATTGAAATCATTAGCAATTATGGCATTTAAGGATTCGGTAAAACCTTGGCAACAGTCCTTGGTGAAAAAGATTGTAAGGCGATAGGGATGAGTGGGAAGGAGAAACAAATGATTGATACGACATGTCGCAAGCGTGTGCAGAGGGGATTTGACATGGTTGCAAAAAACAGTGGACTATGCAAGTTGACGCCCAATCAAATCACGGTATTCGCATTTCTTGCAGGAGTTGGAGCAGGAATTGCCGTTGGGTTCGGGAATTTAGTGCTAGGATTTATTCTGCTCTGGGTTTCGGGAGGATTGGACGTGCTAGATGGTACAGTAGCAAGACTTACAAACCGATCTTCAAACCTAGGTGCATATCTGGATTTGGTATTCGACCGTTTGGTGGAGGGTGTGATGATACTTGCGTTCTTTCTATATAAACCGAGTGATGCAGTTGCATACTTCGTATTTCTAATTGGTGCAATGTTTAATTTTACTACCTTTATGTTAGCGGGTGCCTTGTTCAAAAACGAAGGAGCGAAGGGTATGCACTATGATATTGGGTTGGTAGAACGAACAGAAACCTTCGTTACATTTGCGCTGATGATGGTAGTTCCACAATGGAGCTTTATCATTCTGATGGTGTTTAATGCATTGATGATACTGACAGGAGTTTTAAGGCTAGGGAGGATTATCAGATATGAAAAACAAAATGATGGTTCAAGAAGTAAAAGAAGTGCAAGAGAACAAGTCGGAGGAGAACAATGCGAATAAAAAGAAGAGGTCTTTTATTGCGAAGATAGTAATTGTAATAATAGTGATAGCGGTCATAGTTGCATTTCGTGATGAACTCACCGTCGAGAACTTACTTGCTTTGATTGAGGTGGTTCGTGAAAATCCATATGCACCGATTCTCTTTGTGGTTATCTATGCTGTTGCAGTAACACTTGCTATACCAGCATCGGCACTAACCTTGATCTCTGGACCAATCTTTGGGTTCTGGGGAGGGCTTTTGTTGACGATAGTGGGGGCAAATCTAGGATGCCACTTATCTTATTTCGTGGCAAAGATTATCGGAAAGGATGCAGTCGAGAGATTCGTGAAATCAGGATCCTTCATAGAACGAGCGAAGGAGAAAGCGAAGAACAATGGGTTTGTATTTATGATGTATGCCAGATTGATACCACTGTTTCCATTTGCAGTCGTAAATTATCTATCTGGAATTATAGGAATTCGATATCGTGATTACAGTATTGCGACTTTCTTGGGGATGATACCAGGGAGTGCGGTTTATGTGTACTTAGGTTATAGTGCTTCTAATATACAAGATAATCCGATGGGGATTATCATCTCAGTAGTGGTATTGGTGTTGTTCACGGTAGGGATCGCTATTGTGAAGAAACGTAGCGACTCGGTTTAATATCTCGGAGATGTGTGAAAAAAAGCGGAGAATGGGTGTGGAATGAGTGTGGAGTGAAAAAAGTTGTTGACAGTCGGTTTTAAATGTAGTAAAATTACCTTTGCATTCGTGGAGAAGTACTCAAGAGGCCGAAGAGGTGCCCCTGCTAAGGGTATAGGTCGGGTGACCGGCGCGAGGGTTCAAATCCCTCCTTCTCCGTTGCAAAAAGCCATCGTCTTCGGTGGCTTTTTTATATATGTATTTATCCTCGCTACGCAAGAAATGTATGAGGAATTTTGCTACAAAATACAGATGAATCATTGAATTCCTGAAAGGCTTATATGTAATTATAATTTTTTGATCTGAAAATTTCTTAAAAATACATATAAGTGGGATGATCCCTAATAATTTTATATGTCCGTGCACTTAAAACCAAGAGGTTTCCTTTTTGGTAATTCCATATTAGTGATGATGGGGTCAAAAGATGTGCCTGATACTATGTAAACATAGCACAGTCCCACTTGTATTCAGCCGCAAGGCTGAATAGTTACTAAAAAAATTAAAAAAGGTGTTGACAAAGATTCGGGAATGTGATAACTTATAAAAGTTCCCAAAAGGAACAAGCGAAATAGAAAAATAAATTTTGAAAAAAATTTAAAAAAGACTTGACAAAGAAAATCAGACATGATAATATAGTCGAGTTGCTACCGACAAGGAAGCACAAAACGAACATTGATAATTGAACAATAGACAACGAACCCTGAAATTTCTT
>CAYJFY010000009.1:52430-68624 GCA_964369755.1 uncultured Lachnospiraceae bacterium | reverse complement strand
TCCACCGTTTGAATAGAAGAGTGGCTGAACTCTAGGTAATTCATTTTGAAGAGATAATCCTGTTACTGTATCAGTTGTTAACTGCTCTGCCGCAGCTTCTAACTCCTCCCAAGTTGTCGGTGGTTCAATGCCTGCATCCGCAAACATTTGCTTATTGTAATATAACGCCAATGTAGAATAATCCTTAGGCACCCCGTATAATGTTCCGTCTTCTCCTCTAAATGCGTCTAATAATGCACTATCGAAATCGGCTACATCCTCTTCTGCCAACACGTCATCGATTGGTGCTAGTTGTCCAGCATCGATAAACTGAGGTGTTTGGAAGATATCCATATAAAACACATCTGGTGCATCCTCAGCCACCATTCTAGTCTTAAGAACTTCCCAAATATCACCAGCGATTGGCTCTACAATAACATCGATATTCTGATTCGCTTCCTCAAAAGCTGCTACCTGTTGTTCCACAATCTCAACCTCAAATGGATCTGAAAACGTTCCTAGTGTAATTGTCACTTTTTCTCCACTTGCTGTTTCTTCTCCACCAGTTTCTGTTGCTCCACCATCTGCATTTTCTGTACTTGGATCTGTGCCTCCACAACCTACCATTGCTAACATCATTGTGCCCGCTAATAAAGTCGCCACTAATTTTTTCATATTATTTCCTCCTTATTTTACCGAATCGTTTCGGTTCTTGTGTTTATAATACTATTCAACTATAAAATAGTCAATACTTAATTTCTTTTTCGCCCTATTGCACAATTTTTATCGCTTTTTATTCCGTGTTTACGCTTTCTTTTTGTTGCATTTGCCGAATCGTTTCGGTATCAATGTAAAAGAACACTATTCATGATAATGTTCTCCTATTTCCATATACTCACGTCTTATATGGTATCTCTTATAATTAATTCACATCCCAAAGTAACAATATTCGAACCCGCTTCACTCTCGGAGAATTCCCACAATAATTTTGCTGCTTCATATCCCTTTGCAAAGTCATCTTGGCGTACTGTACTTAGAGCTGGTTTCAAATACCTAGAAATCGGTAGATCGTCAAATCCCACCACGGCGATATCTTCTGGCACCCTTTTTCCCATATCCTCAAGAGCCTCGATACATCCCATCGCCATATAGTCACTCGCACAGAAAAACCCATCAATCTCTGGATGTTCTTTTAGCGCTCGTAACGTTTCGGATTTCGCTCTACGTCGACTAAAATCCCCTTCATATATCTCATAATTGGGCATGGCTCTTTTCGCTAATGCAATCTTATATCCAGACTCCCTCTCAATACTAACTGTTGCATGCGATGTTCCATTAATCATCGCAATATGCTTCCTCCCTGTTTTTATCATAGCCTCTACCGCCTGTGTGGAATACAGCATATTATTAATAATCACACAACCATTATTCCCCTCATCGATTGGTATGTCGATAAACACACAACGAATATTGCTATTGATTAACTCCACTAATCTCTTATCATCATATTCAAACCCTGAAAGAATCGCCTTACTAATTCCTTTGTTCCTCAAATACTCCACATAGGAAGTCACACTGTCTTGAACCATATAAACACTCAGCTCATAGTGTTTTTCACTCACCAGCTTGTTAACGCCACACAATATTTTATAAATCGGATTATAATCTGAGATATTCTCTTCGTTCTCAAACCCCTTCACGACAACTGCCATCTCATTCTTCACTTGCATAACGAGTTTCTGCGCCATTGTATTTTTAATATATCCTAACTCATTTGCAATTTGGCGAATTCGTACCTTTGTCTCTTCACTTACATCATCATGATTGTTCAAGGCTCTCGACACTTGCGTAACCGACATACCTGCAGCCTTCGCCACATCCTTTAGCGTAATCATATAACTTTACCTCTTTGTTTCATATACTATTATTGCTCTTTAATGAGTATACCACAAAGTGGCTAGATTGTCTCACTTTCCAACTTATTTAATAAAAAGACTCCAAATCTATCTATTAGATTTGAAGTCTTTTTATTTGTAATTTTAAGTTGTCGTCCCTTCTATCAGTTTTACATCTAATATATATCTTTTTTCTGTCTTTACTTTTCGCACTACATCAATAATCTTATTGGCACTCAATCTCCCTAGTTCATCGATTGGTTGCTTGATAGTTGTTAAGATAAAGTCTTGTGGAAAATTAGGTTCAAATCCATCATAACCTGCTATTTTAATATCTTCTGGAACTCTGTATCCGCATTGCTTGACTTTTCTGATACATTTAAAGGCTAGAAAATCTGTAATTCCAAATATGCCATCTATGTTACCCAAGTTAAGCTCCAATTGACGAAAGAGTTCTTCTTCATCATTGATATCAATAATAATTGGCGGATATCCCGCCTCAGTGGCATAGTCTACAAATCCTAGCTTCCTCTTTAACACCTCTGAATCCACATCTGGAAAATCTCCCACAAAGGCTAGTTTTTTGCAACCTTTTTGTATCAAGTGATTAGCAATCAACTCACCACCATGATAATTATCGGAGGAAAGGTATACCAACTCATTGGACAGATGTCGGTCTATCGTCACAATTGGTAAATTCCCTTTCAAATCTTGGTCTATATCACTATTCGTGATAAAAATAATTCCATCAATCCGATTTTCATTCAGCATATTAATATATTCTAATTCCTTTGATTTCTCAAAACTAGAATTACACAACATCAGCTTAAAACCATTCTTATTCAACTCTTGTTCTATATAATAGGCCAGCTTACAAAATAGCGGATGATCAATTGTTGGAAGTACCAATGCTATTGTATTTGTCAAATTTGACACCAAGCTTTTCGCTGCTACGTTTGGCACATAATTAAGTTCCGAAATTACCGCCTCAACTTTCGTGCGTGTCTCAGGTGACACATAGCCAGAGTTATTAAACACTCGCGATACTGTTCCAACTCCTACCCCTGCAAGCTTTGCTACTTCGGTTATTGAGCTCATTTTCATCACTCCTTGTCATTTTTTCCTCTTAATCTTAACACACCATCATTTAATACGCTATAAAATCTTTGTATTCACACCCCACTTTACTACTAATTTAGGTTTGTTTTCACCCAAATACATAATAATCGGCTCTTCATCTATATTCTGTCTCTTGTTGCACTTCAATGTTACAAACATATTCTTGCCGCATGGTAGTTTTTCAATTCCGTGCGCTTCTAATAGATTCACGTTCCATATCAATTGATTTGCTTGATAATCAAATCGAATCCCTAGCACATACTCTATGAAGATAGAAATAGGGGATAATCCAGTCCATCCCACAAAATTAGGTTTTGATGGCTCTCCTCTCTTCGCTTCATTCGGTTGATAATTCTCCCATAGAGTTCCTGTTTCTTCATACACTCTCACTACATGCTCTAGATGCTTGCTGCCAATTTCAAAACATAAATCATCATAGTGGTTTTTCTCAAGACCCTTTAGAACCATATAGTTCATCGGTGCCCATACTCCACCCCTCCAGTAATTTCCTGTTTCATCAAAGCACGGATTACTTTTTGGCATTGTAGGAATCGGATTAGCTGTCATAAATTCATTTTTATCTTTTAATTGTTCTACTAACTTCTCTTTTCTGTCATCTGGCATAATATCGGCAATCAATGCCCAGTATGCCCCGATACTCTTTTTCTTATCAAGTTCTCCGTCTCTTGATGAGTCATAGTAAAAACTTGTCTCCTCGTCCCACAGCTTACGGTTAATCAGCTCTGTTAATTCCTTTAACTCTTTTCTTATATCTTCGATATCCGTTTCTGGTACTAAAATTTCATGCATATTTATAAGCTCTTTGCATGATAATACTTGCTGAATGCATACATCTACCCATGTACGATAATCATGATAAGAATAATCGTATACTTCTTTGCTTACACGCATTTGATTATCCATTCCACAAGCCCATCCACATGACCAATAACTTCCATCTTTCCAAGTACGATGCATCCTCAACCATCTATGATATGCAAGAATTACTGGAAATACTTGCTCCAATCTCTCCTTATCACGGAACTGACTATAATAAATCATCTCCACCCAAGCAAACAAGTTGCCCCCTGTACTAACTGGATCAAAACGATGATAACGACATTGCCCTGTTTCTTTGTGTAATTCACGACCTATGAAACCATCTAGTTCTTGCACATAATAAAAATTATTTAATGTATTTTGAAACGTAAAGATATGGTCTGCATACCTTCCGAACAGAGTCATGAATGCACTGTCCCATAGGAAGATATAATCATTAAATGCAGTATCGATATAGTTACTTACAAATCCTTCTCCACATTTCTTCAGATTATTAAATGCAATCTCCCACGCTTTGTTATAGGTCTCTATCACATTCTCATGACCTTCCCAAAATGGTTTTGGCAAGTCATCCTTGATATCTTCATATCTCGGAATACTTTTCTCTTCTTTTTTCATCCTCTGAAACGCATTTTCTAAATTACTAGGAATGTACACATCTAAGAGTGGACTTTGATATAAATTTTCTTTTATAATCGAATCATTTTTCATGGTTAATTTCTCCATAGCTCATTGACACTTTATTAAACGTTTCAATTAACTTCTCCAATTCATCCCCTGAAAACTCTCCCTTTGTAAATGTAACAAGTGTTTTCAATGGAAAATCACAGATAGCCTTAAATGCAAAATCCTCTTCTCTATCGCCTAAGTCGAAATCAATTCCAGACTTTTTCTTAAAATATTCAATCCACTCCATACCTAACTCGTTGGTTGGTTTATAAGACACCACCTCATGGAAGGTGGAGTTATTATGAAAGATCATTTTTTCAATAAAGGTAGAAATCACATCTATACTACAAGTTTGCACAATCTCCTTAGAAGACTTTCCAATCAAGATATCAAATATCCCACTTTGAACTCTCCAAGTGGCATTATTAGTATCATAATATGCAAAACTTCTCTTATCTAAGGTAAACTTTATTGTCTTGGTCTCTCCAACCTCAAGTTCTACTTTTGTAAATCCTTTCAGTTCTTTGTAAGGGCGAATGATATCGGTTTGTCTATCATGAATATAGAGTTGTACCACTTCTTTTCCCTTCACAGTTCCAATATTTTTAACCTCTACTGTTACCTCAACTTCTTCCATATCAGTACAGCACTCTTTATCTACTGAAATATTTGAATATTCAAACTGTGTATAGCTTAGCCCATGACCAAATGGAAAGAGAGGTTCTATTTTCTTCGTATCATAATAACGATAGCCTACAAATATTCCTTCATTATATCTTACAGAGTATGCCTCACCAGGGAAATCCATATAACAAGGTGTATCTTCTAATCTCTTTGGAAATGTCTCCGCAAGCTTACCACTTGGATTCTCTTCTCCATAGAGAATTGCTGCTTGTGCTCTTCCTCCAGCCCCTCCTAGGAGATAGCTTTCTATAATTCCTTGTACCTTATCTACCCAGGGCATGGCAACTGGTGAACCATTATTAAGAACAACAACAACCTGACTGTTGTGCTTTGTTAGCATTGCAATCAATTCATTCTGAATATTTGCTAAATCAATATGCTTTCTATCACTTCCCTCTGTTTCATATCGCTCAGAAAGTCCTGCAAATACAATTACTTTATCCACCCTTTCAGCTCTTTTGCATATTTGAATAGCTTGCGTCTCATCAAACTCTTCATCTAGAAGTTCAAATCCCACTTCATATTCAATATTCTCTGGAGCCAATTTCCTCATTTCTTCCAGTGCATTTGTCATAAACAAGGGATTGATATAGGAACTTCCGCCCCCCTGAAACCTAGGTGTCTCTGCAAATCTTCCAATTACTAGTATTTTCTCCTCTTTTTTCAAGGGAAGTACTTCTCTTTCATTTTTCAATAGTACAATACTTTCACATGCCATGTCAAATGCCATCTTCTCACTGGTCTCTCTATTAAAAGTATGTTTCTTTTCCCTGGTATTTTCTGTTTTCTCTAACAGCTCTAAGATTCTTAAAACACTTTCGTCTAGGAATTTCTCATCTATCTCGCCCTCTTGAATTGCCTTTAATACTTTTCTATCATTTACTCCACCGGAGGATGGCATCTCTAAATCCATACCAACTTCTAAACCTTTGACTCTGTCATTCGTTCCACCCCAATCGGTAACCACAACACCCTCATATCCCCATTCATCTCTGAGCACAGCTCTGAGCAGTTTCTTATTTTCAGCACCGAATTCTCCATTAATCTTATTGTACGCACTCATAACAGTAAATGGCTTCGCTTCCTTTATTGCCGTCTCAAAACTTGCTAGATATATTTCTCTTAATGCTCTCTCTTCCACTTGCACATCTAATGTTAGTCGTCTTGTTTCTTGATTATTTGCCACAAAATGCTTTACAGAAGTTCCGACTCCTTTTTCTTGGCATCCTTGTATATAATGTTTTCCCATCTGAGTTGATAAATAAGGGTCTTCCGATAAATACTCGAAATTTCGCCCACATAGAGGGGATCTCTTAATATTTAAACCTGGTCCCAACACAACACTCACATTCTCAGCCAAACATTCCTCCGCCAATGCACTCGCCATATTTGAGGTCAATTCTCTGTTCCAAGATGAGCCCACCGCGCAAAGATTTGGGAAACACGTTGCCAGAACACTAGCGTTTAAGCCAAGATGATCTGCCTCTTCTCCTTGCTTTCGTAATCCATGTGGTCCATCTGTCAACATCATCCCTTGTATATCCAGTCGTTCTATAGCTTGTGTGTACCAAAAACTTTCACCAGATAGCATGCTACATTTCTCTTCTAATGTCATTTCTCCCACTATTTTCTGTATATCTCTCATCTGTCTACCTCATCATAATATTACTTTCTTAAAATTTCCCCTATTACAGAGCACAATTAACTATGTACAGCATATACATAGTTAATTGTCAACCAATGGTTAATTATTTAATTGCACCATCGGTTATTCCTGATACAATATGTCGCTGCATAAAAATATAGAATATGATAACAGGCAAAATAGATAGTACCAAACCTGCCATTGCTAATCCATACTCAGCAGTATACTGACCAAAGAACGAGAAGGTTGTAAGCGGCAATGTTCTATAGTCATGTACCAATACCAATGATGGTAATAAATAGTCATTCCATAGCCAAAGAACGTTGAGCACTATTAATGTCGCTGTTATAGGCTTCAACTGCGGAAAAATAATCTTCCAAAATATCACGAATTTTGACGCCCCTTCAATAGACGCAGCCTCGTCAAGAGATACCGATAATGAATTTACAAATCCATGATAAATAAATGTACTCAAACTGATACCAAATCCCAAATAAAAATATATCAATGACCATCTACTATCTAACATACCAAGTCCACCATAAATTGATACAAATGGAATCATCAATGCCTGAAATGGAATTAACATAGTTGCTGTCATAATTAAATATATGACAGTATTAGTTTTTGTCTTAAATCTGGATAAATAAAATGATAGCATTGCACCAAAGAAGCTCAGTACTGCAACTCCAATCAGAGTGATAATAATAGAATTCAACAGAGCATCAAAATAATTCATTCTCTCTAATGCTTCTATATAATTTGAAAAATCTAGTGCCTCTGGGAATGCCATCGGGTTTTTCAAAATATCCATTTTGCCTTTTAAACTATTCATCACCAAAAAGGCAAAAGGAAATAGGAATAAGAATGCAACTGCGATTACAGCTACCATAGCCAATATTTTCTTTACTTTACTCATGAATTCGCCTCCATCTTTTTAGTGATTGAAACTTGCACCAGTGCGACTACTGCTAAAATCATAAATAAAAGAACTGCCTTTGCCTGTGCTGGAGCATATTGTTGATATAAGAATGCATCATTGTAGATATTCATTGTCAATAACTCTGTCGCACGATATGGTCCCCCTTCTGTCAAAGAAAGGTTTACATCATACATCATAAATCCATTTTTTAAAGTCATAAACAAACAAATTGTAAATGATTGCATCATCAATGGCATCTTAATCTTAAATAATGTTCTGAATTTTGATGCTCCATCTACTTTTGCAGCCTCTAATACATCATTAGGAACCCCTAATATTCCTGCAATGTAGATTAGCATCATATATCCAGCCTGTTGCCAAACTGTAACCACGACAATTGCCCAAAAAGCCATATTCGGGTCTACAAGCCACGATTCTGCAAAAAGCCCTAATCCAGTACTTTCGCCAAAGTACACCAAAACTCTACTAAAGATAAATTGCCAGATAAAACCTAATAAAACTCCCCCAATTAAGTTAGGAACAAAAAAGATTGATCGAAAAATATTTTTTCCTTTTATCTTTGATGTTACTAATAATGCTAAGGAAAATGCTACTACATTCACCAATGTAACTGACACGATTACATACTGAATTGTATTGATAAATGTGTTAAAAAAATCTGGATCTTGCAATGCGGTTATATAATTATCAAACCATACAAATTGGGTTACTTCGACTCCATTCCAATCAGTCAAAGTAGTTACCAATCCCATTAAAAAAGGAATTAATATAACTGTAACCAGTGCAAATAGTGGTATTAGGGCAAACACAATAAATGATTTAATCTTATCTTGCCCATTTTTCAACTCATACATTATTCCACCTCTTTCATTCTAGTGAGATAGTGCCCGCCTACTTTCGTATAGCGGGCATTATCTTGAACTTCAAAACCTAGTAACCTTATTATTCCGCCTTACCAGCCCAGTAAGCTTCAAATTCAGCTGCAACTTCCTCACGTGTGATAACATCATCCAAGTATTTCTGTAATGTTGCTCCTAATGCTGCTCCAGCATCTCCTGGGTAGTACATATTTATCCACGGTAGTGTTTTACTATCGTTCATGTACTTCAATATCTCCTGTGATAATGTATCTTCTGGTTGTGCTGTTACACTTTTATATACTGGAATAAATTTCATATTTTCTACATAGTGAACCTGACCCTCATCCGATGTAAATAACCAATTAATAAAATCAATTGCTCCTGCTTGTTCTTCTTCAGTTGCATTTTCATTATCAATAGATAAATACATTGGCACACCTACAGATACTTGTGTGTTTCCATATGTTGAACTATCGTTGCTAACTGGAAATGGCATAATTCCAAGTTGTACTTCAGAGTCTACTTCTTGCAACATAGGTAATGTCCAGTTCCCTTGAAACCAGGTTGCTGTGTCTCCCATACCAATCTCTAAACCTCCATCTTCATATGTTGGTGCGAGTGGTGAGGCTTTCGCTGTATTATGCTCTTTCAAAATATCAAAAGTATCTAACCAACCATTGAATACTTCATTCTCAATTAATTTCACGTCTCCAGCCTTTAATCCATCAATTAATGACCTTGCTTCTTCTGGGTTCTCAGATTGTGGTGCAAACATTAAGTTTGTTAAATGTGCCCCTAACGACCAATCAAGTGGTGAAATATGTACTGCACCTTTTCCTGCCGCCTCGATATCTGCGTATAATTGCTTCAAACTATCTTGTGAATCCACAGTTGTAGAATCGAATGTTCCACCTGCTACCTCGTCCATAACAGTTTTATTATAAAGCAATCCAAAAGCTTCTACAGTGATAGGGAAACCAATTACTTTTCCATCTTCTGTTGTTACCAAATCATAAGAACCTTCCTGTGCATCTTGCAATAATGGTTGGTCACTTACATCTAACAATTTATCACTAAACTCATTCGCTTCTTGCCCCATTGCCATAATGGTAGGTGTATTACCAGATGCATAAAGTGCTGTCATTCTCTCAAACGCATTTCCATCAAGTGGCATTGTAACTACTTCATACTTATCTTGACTTGCATTATATGCAGCCACAGCATCTTCAAAAGCTGGTCCAATTTCTGCCTTGATTGTTCCGAGCATCGTCACTTCAACCTTCCCTGAATTTCCGCTACCCTCATTTGCTTCATTGTTACTGTTTCCGGATGGATTACCACATCCGCTCAAAGCTCCAACAGTCATTGCAGTCATTAAAAACATTGCTACGATTTTTTTCAGTTTCATTTTCTTTCCTCCATTATGGAAACCTTTCCATTTCATCTAAAAAATATATGGAAACCTTTCCATTTTCATAATTTTTTTAGGAGATTACTCTGCTCTCCTTCTGAAAATAGAATATCATTATTTACTCTCAATGTCTATGCACATATTGTATAAAATCACAGTCTGATTTTTGTACATTTTTCACAATAAAAAATCAGACTAGAACCATTATTGTATTATTATTAAATAATATTTATATTTGTTTCTTCTTGTAGTCCATATACTTTATCAAACACCTTTACTTGCAAATCACACCCTTCCTTCTCGCAGCTAATCTTCAAATGATTCTTATTCACTTGAATTTTTAGTACTTCCCCTCTATACATTATTTGTAACTTCACTTCATCCCATGCTTCTGGAAGTCTCGGTTCAATTCGCAGTTCTCCATTGACAATTCGCACACCAACAAATCCCATAACGATACACTGCCACACTCCGCCAAAAGATGCTGCATGAATACCCATATCACTGGAAGTCATGGATTCGCCTAGATCAATTCTACATGCTCTTTCAAATAGATTATATGCTAACTCTTTCTCATAAAGATCACTTGCTAGAATCGAATGTGTCGATAAACTCAATGATGAGTCATGTAAGCATTTATCTTCATAGTAATAAAAGTTTTTCTTCTTTGTTTCGTAATCAAACAAGTGCTCTAGTAGATAAAACAATAATAGTGTATCTGCTTGCTTGGATACTTGGATTTCATTCATTTGGTCTAAGTTATAGTCATAGATAATCTGCCCTAGCTTATCCGTATTTTTATACTTAGTTAAGTCAATATTCGGTAAAGTTAAGTAAGTGTCATCTTGAGGAATAAGTCCTTTTTCATTGGCTACTGGAATATACATCTTTTCTATTTTATTTTGACACTTCTCAATGATTTGGTTTATTCCTATTTTTTCACTAATTTTTGTCAGTACACCATTATTTTTTTCTTGTAATTCTTGATATACCTGAATCGCTTTTTCCATATTCCAATGCGCCATGTAATTGGTAAACGCATTGTTATTTTTATGTTCTTTGTATTCGTCTGGACCGATTACATTACAGATTTCATATCTTCTCGCATCCTCTTTCCACTCCAATCTAGATTGCCAGAAATTTGCGGTGTCAAATATCATCTCATATCCGTATTCATCCATAAATTCCTGATCACCAGTTACTTCGTAGTACTGCCAAACTGCAAAAGCTACATCACTAGTAATGTGCTGTTCAATAATTCCAGACCAGATTTTCGTCAGCTCTCCTGTCACAATATCTACAGCCCCATACTGTGGTGTCACTTCTCCATCTGCTATCCACGCACTCTCCCAAGGATACATTGCACCTTCAAATCCATAGCTATCTGCCTTCTTTCTTGCACCTTCTAGCCCTTTGTAACGATACTCTAATAATGACCTAGCCCCATTTGGATTAGAGAATATAAAGTAAGGCAATAAGAACATCTCTGTATCCCAAAAAGTATGACCCTTATATCCTTCTCCTGATAAACCCTTTGCTCCAATATTCATACGGTTGTCATGCAGTGGAGTCATTACGTATATATGATAGATTGCAAATCTAATTGCTAATTGATCGAACTCGTTCTTGCTCTTTATGCAAATGTCATTCTTATTCCAGATCGCTTGCTCCCAAACATTCTTTGATTTTCCTGCCAGTTCTTCAAATGTAGATTCATAATACAGCTTTAACTTTTCCAACGCATCTGTCTGGATTTCTTTTAAGTCTTTCCCTTTATTTTCTTTATCTCTCGATGTATAAACATTGGAATATTTTTCAATGCATATTGTTTCGCCTGATTGAAGCGTCGTTTCATAATTCATGAAAAATACGCGCCGCTTCATCCCCATGCTGCCTTGTAATATTTTACTTTTTTCTGCTTGGGTCTTTGTTGCCTTATGAATCGTTGAGATTACAAAGTCAATATTTGATTCAGTTGTTTTAAAATTGGCTTGAATATATTTCGAATCAAATGCCCTTTTCTCTCCTTCAAGAAAATGCTGCACCCCTTCATTAGACACTTGACCATCTATTCCTGATGTCACTTTGATATGTAGCCCCTGATTTAATGCTTTTACTTTCACTCTTTGCCCAATAAGGTGCTTATCATCCATGGAAACAAATCGTTGTGTTTCTACCAAAATCTGGTCGCCTTTTGTGCTTTTCCATATGAATCTTCGCTCAAGCAAGGCTGATTTCAAATTTAAACTTCTAGAATATTCTTCTACCTCTCCTCTACTTAAGTTAAGGGGTTCTCCATTTATTTCAATATCCATCGCAACAACATCTGCTACATTTGGAAGTTCTGTAACTTCATTCTCTGCAAATTTATTGAATGTACCTGCAACAAATGTATTACGAGTTGTTCCCCCATAGGATTCTTCTAATGCTGCACGTACTCCTAGATATCCATTCCCTTGGCACATAATAGATTCGCATTTTCCTAGATATCTCACATCAAATTTATCCTCTATAACAATCCAATTCTTATCTTCGTTTCTTCCACCATTATATTTCATCTCGCACTACATTCCTTTCTTCTACGTCGACTCTCTTTTCACTAATTGAATCGGTAAAACGGTAGATTCGCTTACTGTCTCCCCTTTATTCACTTCTATAATCGCATCTACTGCTGCCATTGCCATCTCTTTTATCGGCTGATGAATTGTTGTAAGCGGTGGTGTTGTAAGTCCCGCTATCACCACATCATCAAATCCAACAACTTTTACATCCTCTGGCACTCGACGTCCAAGCCTTGCACATACCTGTAATATCTGTGCAGCAATTACATCTCCACTGGCAAATATTCCATCAATATTTTTCTCTGACTTTAATGCTTCCTCTATTCCATTTCGATAATCCATGTATTCATACTGTTGTTCACTGGTGCTAATTTCTTTGAAGAACACCCCTTGTTCTTCACATACTTCTTTAAAACCTACAGTTCTTGCATCTGCGGGCATTTCTTTCGAATATAGCCCACTAAAATGCACTAGCCTTTTGCACCCTTGTGCTATTAGGTGCCTCGCTGCTACTCGTCCACCTTCATAGTTGTCACATTCAATGGCTGCTGTTCCATTGTCTAAATTACGTTCAATAGTTACAATCGGAAAATTGCCTCCATGAAATTCTTTGATTTCAACACTACCGCTACAAAGAATAATTCCTGCCACTCGATTGCTTACACACATTTGATAATATTCCCGTTCTTTTTCGTCTGTCTCTTTTGAATTGCAGAGCAAGATTTTATACGTGTGCTTTGCCGCATAATTCTCAATATTACTAATAAGTTCCGCAAAATAAGGATGGCGAATGTGAGGTACAATGACACCTATCGTATTCGTGCTCTGTAAAGAAAGCGAGCGGGCAACTTCATTAGGTCTATAGTTCATTTTTTTCATAGCATCATAAACCGCCTCTTTTGCATGTTCGCTGATATATCCTCGGTTATTTAACACCCTAGATACTGTAGTTACAGTCAAACCTGCTTCTTTTGCTACGTCCTTTAATGTTGCCATCTCCTCACCTCCAGCCCTCTTTTCTTAATTCTAAAATATCTACTGATTCTTAAGTACCAGATTGTTCTTAAACTTCTACAATTTCATAACTATAATTCTTCAAGTCTGCCTTCAATGTAATTGATTTTTCATTATACATCCATGTGATATGAAGTTCATTGTCTTCGCTTATTATATCAATTTCTGCATCTTTGTCAAAAATTGGATTTGTATTTCTAAGTCGAAGTAATCGAATCTGCTCCATCACCACCTCTTCCTTTATACGTGTGATCAAATCCTCTAAACTTAAGTTTGTACGATTAATTTCCTTATGCCCACCTGCTCCTGCAAGCTCCACTGCTTTATGATCATTCTTTCCTGCAAATAAGTCAAGATACCAAACCTGTGGCTTTCCTGGCATGAACATCTGAATTGCTCTCGCAAGTAACATCTTTCTTGGTTCTTCTCCTAGCGCACTATAATAAGTTGCATTTACCTGATAGTACATGTTTTTTTGTCCGTGTAGATTCTTCACGTATCCCCCACGTGCTACTACAGTATCAATTAGAGCTTCAATTCGTTCTTCTGGAATCAATCCTTTCAAGTCCAAAAGCGGAATCCCATCATGGCATCCTAGCATGTTGACCACATCCATCTTTTTCTCAATAATTTCATTTCCCCATCGTTCTAGCATGCTACCATTTTGCTCCTCAAAGGCATCGATGATAAGGCCAGGTAGGAAGAAGTCATAAACCATATATCCTTTATCATTTAATACTTCATGAATTTTTTCTCCATAAGATGCATGAATCTCTGGCAGTAACGTAAGCTTGTACTTGTCTGCTAGTTCTTGCACTTGCCCCAATACATTCCAAGTATCAGGGTCATTCAAAAAGTTTTTTAACCCCGGCTCTTTAGGCGCATATGCAAATGCATCCAAACGTACAATGCTTGCTCCATATCCTGATAATTTGGACAAAGTATCGTCATAGAAATCCCATACCAATGGAGATTTGATGTTTAAATCCATCTGACCTAGATACCTTCTCTTCGACTCTAATAATTCAATTATCGAATCCTTATACTTTTCAAAATTCAAAAATTTAATTTCTTTTAATTTAGCGCCCGCCTTGATTCCTACATTTACAATCTTTGCAATTTCATTTGCAGCATGATATTGAATCTGACAGACTTCCATAATATCTTGTGGGTCTAATTCTTTATATTTTACCTCTTGATAAAAAGTATTCCAATATGGTACTTCTTCTCCATCAGGCATTCTTACCATTAGAATTGGAAGTCCAGGCTTTCGAAAGAACATATCTTGAATCAATTCTTGGTTAGGCTGAATATATCCGTCCTCCGTCATCTCCCCAAGTCCCTTCCAGAATTCATTCCAACGAATGAAAAAATCCACATACTTAGAACCCTTTCCATTCTTTAAAATATCTTGAAACTGCTCTGATAGCACAGATGCATGGTTAAGGATAAAGTCTAATTTCAGATCCATTCCCAACCCTCTCAACTCTTCCAAGTCATTCTCTGAGGCAAATGTTTCATTCAAGTCGTAATTCACTACTGAAAATCCTCGATCCAAATCTGTATTAAATACACTTGGTAATATATAAAAAGATTGAAACACGTCTTTTAGTTCATCTTTTTTTAGAAAACTTACGATATCCTTTAAACTTCCTCCGATGCTATCAGGATATGCATTTAGCATTGGCTTAATATTATGCGACTCTCCCATCTTCTCTTCTCCCTATAATTTCAAATATTCTTCGTAGGTCAATAATTCTCCTGCTTTTGACAATATAATCTTTGCCTTTTTAGCCTGAGAAGCTAATAATTGCTGCTCAATTTCTAACACGGTTAAGATAAATGGACTATCTACTCCACCATCACGATTTCTCATCCTACGATGTTCCAATGTCTCCTCTGGTGTACTATTTAAAAGAATCGGAATATCAACACCTACCAGATTGTCGTTATTCCCATGAGTCCACTCTATCACAAGAACCTCTGTCTCAGAAAAATCAACTTCGTCATACCACAGTTCCGTATTATCCCTTCCCATCCTCTTGAGATAGATTTTCTCTTTTCCAGACTTAAACTCTTTCACGATTGTACTCAATTGATCAAAATTAATCTCATTCTTTGTCCCTAGATATCCTCTTAGGCCTTCACATCCACCATTTATATAAGATGCATACCACGCATATTCTTCCACAAGTGCTTTACTTGCATCCATATCCTTCTTCTGCTCTGCTTGCACTACTTGGAATCGCTCCGTCGTATATACGCCCTCTTCCACCATCTTTAGTAGTCCACTTTGACGAAAGATTCGAAGTCTCTCCGCGTCATTATACATAGGAATTCTGTGTGGATAATTATCTCCTGACAAAGTATAACTCTTAATTCCTAACTTTCCTAAGTAAGAAGAAATCAATGAAGCTGTCTCAGATTTTCCTACCCCTGAACCTCCACATACAGAGATTACAATTTTTTTCTTACCTGCTCCACTCATTTCTTTCATAATTCTCAGTAATTCTGGGAATATTTTGTTTGCCTTTGCTACATGACTTTCATCAATCTCAATTTTATCTCCTGGCA
>CAYJFY010000009.1:21194-52420 GCA_964369755.1 uncultured Lachnospiraceae bacterium | reverse complement strand
CTCCATAAATATACTTCCCATTCAATTCGGGAGCCGACCAGTTTTTAGCATTCTCTAACTTCATCATATAAATAACCTCCTACATATGTTTATTGATTAGAAAGATATCATATATTACTCCATATGTCAACCGATTGACATATCAATTTTTAAAAATGATGTAAGGTTCAAACTTGCGTTTGTCCCTTACATCATTTCATATGTCTAACTATGGCAAGATATTTCCTGCTGCCATGTACAATCCATACCATTCATCACGTGTTAGTTTCACATCACAAGCAGAAACCATCTCTTCTAATCTGCTAAACTTCGTTGTACCTGCTACTACTTGCATATTTGCTGGATGACGCAAAATCCATGCCGTTGCAATTGCAGTCTTTGTTACATTGTACTTCTCAGCCAACTCTTGCATCTTAGTGTTTAGCTCTGGATATTCCGCACTATCTATAAATACGCCCTTCCAACCTGGTATCTGGAATGGTGACCATGTTTGGATTGTGATATCATTCACTCTACAGTAATCAAGTACTTCTCCATCTCGATCCACTGCACCGTCTGTCGGCATGTTTGCTTCCAAACCAGCTGTAACCATAGTAGATGCTGGGATACTAAACTGAAGTTGATTCGCCAATAGTGGCTGCTTTACATATTTTTTCAGTAATTCAATCTGCATTGGTTTATGATTCGAAACCCCAAAGTTTCGAACCTTTCCACTTGCCACCAAAATGTCAAATGCCTCTGCCACTTCCTCTGGCTCCACCAATGTATCTGGTCTATGTAATACAAGCATGTCTAGATATTCTGTTTGCAATCTACTTAGAATTCCATCCACAGATTCTAAGATATACTCCTTCGAGAAATCAAATCTTTGTCCTGGTACAATTCCACATTTCGATTGTAAGATCATCTTCTCACGAAGAGATGGTTCCTTTGCAAGAACTTCTCCAAACTGTCTCTCACATTCTGTTCTTCCATAGATATCTGCATGCTCAAAGAAATTCAAGCCTATATCCATTGAATTTTTTACCAATGCTTCGATTTGTCCACTTTCCAAATCTAATAATCTCATGCATCCTACTGCGATTACAGGTACTGCTACTCCACTATTTCCTAATTTAATTTTCTTCATGATAATTCCTCCATTTCGTCTTCGATTAAATCATATTTTACTACATTTAATTCCACTTTACCACCACAAGAAAAAGAATTTTGAATCAAAACAAAGTAGTTTTTGTTATTATTTACTTTTTCACAAAAAAGCTATATAATGAAGGAAGTAACTTTAACAGCACCATCAATCAGAACTACATAGTAAATTGGAGAACGGAACATGAAGAAAAACAACAAAAAACTAGCCTTTTACCTTGCACGATATTCTGTAATTGTGTTAGTAATTCTAAACCTATGCATAGCACTCATTACAGGTTTTTTTACCCGAACTGCATTGAACTCAAAACAGGAGGAATATTTTACTTCCATACAAAAGAGTTCAAACAGTCAAATCGAATTATATCTAGACCAATATGTATATCTAGTAGAGCTTATGGCAATCGATAAGGAAGTGTCTACAGATGTTGCTAGCAGTTCGAAATTCTCACCTTTCTCTGGAAAGGATTCTTTCGATAATATCGTGAAAGAAATCAATGAGACAATGGCAAGCCACGATGCCATCCTCAACTTAGCAATCGGCGTCAATGCAGAAGATACTGCCTACCTACAATCAGGCGAAAGTGTTGGGGGCGACTATTCCCTCAAGGAAAGTAGCATCTATGATTCAGTAGAGCAGAACCAAACCGTCATCACGCAACCTTATGTCGATGCAGTTTCTGGACAAATCTGCGTCTCTATCACAACACCGATTCACGATGCCTCTGGTACGGCAGTAGGACTGGCTGTAATTGACTTGAGTCTAGACGGCTTATCCACTATGATTGCGGAATATTCATTTAATGAAACCGGGCAGGTTATGCTGCTCTCACAAGATGGTATGATTATTGCACATCCAGATATGTCAGTCGTAGGAATGAATATCGTAGAACTCGGACTAAATGGCGACGATTTAGAGTCCGCTTTTGCAAATAGCAGTTTTTCTACCGTGAGTTTTACGTTAGACTCCGTGAGTTCTGTCGGCAGTGTTCAGCAATTGAGTTCTGGTTGGTATACCTTGGTCAGTATGTCGAGCAGCGAGTACATGGCAGATAGCAATGCTACCATGATAGTTCTCGTTAGTTCACTTCTAGTAGGTGTGGTGATTGTAGCAGTCTTGCTTCAACTATATATTAGAAAGAAACTTGCGCCAATTAGTACGGTAAATGACGGACTACTAGAGATTAGCAAAGGAAACCTATCAAACCAAGAGATTCAAATGCAAGGAAGTTATGAAATTGCAGAGATGCTATCTTCTATGCAATCCAGTGTTCACACACTGTCTACTTATATATCTGATATCGACAAGGTTATGATTGAATTCTCCAAAGGGAACCTCTCTGCGACCATCGATACGGAATTTATTGGAGATTTTTCATCCATCCGGACATCGATCGAGTCCTTCCGTAATAAATTAATTCGTACACTGGAAGAAATTTCTTCTACCACGAATTATGTATTTCAAACCGCAGACCAGGCTGCAGCTAGTGCGCATGCCCTTGCAAGCGGAAGCAGTGAACAGAGCAGTACCATCGATCAATTATCACAGATTACAAGCGAGATGACAAAACTGATAGAAGACAACTCAAGACACGCACAGGAAACTTACCAGCACTTCAATAAATCGAATCACTCTCTCGATGAATGTAGCGCACAGATGGAAGACCTAAAATCAGCAATGTCAGATATCAACAACAAGTCTTCTGAGATCAAGGGAATTGTAAAAACCATTGAAGACATCTCCTTCCAGACAAATATCTTATCCCTAAATGCTGCCGTTGAGGCTGCAAGAGCTGGGGCTTCTGGAAAAGGATTTGCCGTTGTTGCAGACGAAGTTCGCAACCTAGCCTCCAAAAGTGCAGAAGCATCTCTTGCGATTTCTGCCTTGATACAGTCCACATTGGACTCTGTAAAAAAAGGGATTTATGCTACAGAACAGACTTCAAATGCATTGACAGATGTTGTAGTTTCTTCTAAGACATCTTCCGATATGGTAACAGAGATTTATGAAGCTTCTAGCTCACAAATGGAGTTGGTTTCATCTGTAAACACCAGCATCCAACAAGTGGCGGAGGTAATCAACAACAATGCAGCTTGCTCCGAAGAATCCGCTTCTTCTAGCCGATATCTAACAGACCAAGCAAACTTGCTAAAAGACTTAGTAGAGCAATTCAAACTATAACTATAGAACAAACAGAAATGACCAAGACTCTTCCCCTCGAAAAGTCTTGGTCATAATTTTGTTAATAAACTACATTTTTTCTTCATTGTCTTTTGTTTCTCTTTACCCTGTCACTAACTCTCAAGCCCGCTACAGTACATCGCATTTCTCTGGGTATCTATCAAACCACTTTACAGCATAACTACAAACTAATATTGCATTCTTTCTGTCTTTCTTGCATTTCTCATAAAAAAGTTCCATTAACTTTCCACCAACCCCTTGTCCCCGTAATGAATCTGCGACATGGACTCTATATAATTCATACGCGTGTCCTACAACTTGAAACGCGACATATGCAATTCTTCTCCCATTATGGTCTTCAATAACAATTTCACTCTGTGTTTCTTTTACCTGGTATAAGCTGTTCATAGATTTGTCCTCCTTTCTTCCTTATTTTGTGCTTGCGATGATAACGCATGCCCACATACATTTTCTCTGTTGTGGGCACTTTACTTAATCTATTAAACGGCTGCAGTGATCAATTTACCAACCTTGTATCTTGTACCCTACAGCACGATTCTCGCGATTCAATTATAAATAGCATACTATTTATATTTTTTTCAATCTATTCATTCTATTTATACTTTATTTTCGTCAATATGTCAATATTTATATTGATTTTTAGTTAAATTTTTATTAAAATTTAAACTTTATTCATATTAATATTTATTTCTGTAAAATTTCACATTTTTATTTTCACCTACACACTACCAATGGTAGGAAGAACAAGTTTGACCTCAGTTCCAGTCCCTACCACTGAATCAACAACTAAACCATATTCTCTCCCAAACATAGAAACCACACGTTTCTGTATATTTAGCAACGCAATATGATTCAATCCCGCATCGTCCACGGCCTGACTAGGTGCATGTTTCAGATTTTCTCGCAAGACGGATAATTGAGATAACGTCATACCAGCACCATTGTCGATGATAGAAAAGACCAAATTATTTCCATCTACACATGCCCGAATTGTAAGTTCCCCTTGTTTATCGCTGACAAATCCATATACAATTGCATTCTCTACAATTGGTTGTAACAACATCCTAGGCAGAAGTTCGTCGTAGATATCATCGGCGATATCGTATACTGTCACAAATCGGTCTGGATATCGTATATGCATAATCTGCAAGTATTTTTCCAAGACAAAAATCTCATCCATACAAGGAATCATGTCTTCGGCATCATTCGCATATCGAAGAATAAAAGCAAGTCCATCACACATTTCACGTGATTTCTCATGTTCTCCTAATTCATATAGTCGCTTGATTACATTGATGGTATTGACGGTAAAATGTGCGCTGATTTGTTTTTTCAGGGAAATCATCACAGTCTTCTGGGTTTCTAGTTCTGCTCTTTGCATGTGTGCCTGCATCTCTAGCAATTGACTATTATTTTCTTCAATATTCACAAGCATTCCATTGACCTGATCCACTAGTTTATCAAATTCAGGTTGTCCAGTGTAATCTAGCTTCTGTGTAACTATTCCCACCCTAGCTGCGCTATCAATCAAGGAAAACATCGGTTCAAAAAACGTCTTCTGTAGAAACCGATATACATAGAGGATGATTCCTATCAATATAACGATACCGATGATGATAATCCATAGAAAGCTCAAAAACGTACTGCGAATCACCGAAACATTCGAGATAGTTATATAATAAGGAGTGGATCCTATTTGATGTTTGATGTAAATATCTTCTTTTTCATAAAGAAATGATGTTCCAATCGGAGCACTTAGTGAGTGGTTATCTGCTATGATCATATCATGAATTTCCATTGTAATGAGGAAGTCCTCATGAACTCCATAGTTTTGAAATATATTGGATAATTCAGTACAGTCAATTAGAAATATCAGGTAGCTCATCTTCTCAGAGTCGACTAGAATACTACTCTTATATGCAATAAAAAATTTGTCATCCAACTTGAATATATTATGCTCAAATGAGTCAGCTGTTTGAAGGGATTCGTACAAACTAGATGACATCGTTTCCTTCAAGTTTCCGCGGAGTTGGCTATACATTCCATTTGTATCAAATAAAAGAATATGCTCCACTAGTCCATCAAACTCATAGATAGAGTCGAGAATATCTCGGATGTGATTCGCCGTATAGGTATATAGAAATGGGTCTTGTATGTCCAAAAGCTGCTTGGTTTCACTGAGGGATGAGATGGATGCCGTCGTTTGATCTATCGTTGAAAAAGTATGATCCATGTCTGAGACAATCCGATTCGTCACTTCAGAAATACGTGTTTCCGTGGAGGAATACACATTATGAAACGTGTGGAAGAAAAATATAGCCAAGAAAAGACTGAGCATAACCCCCACAAATATCACCATCATATTCAAACGCTTTCTTAAGGAAATTTCTTGTTTCTGCATAGGTATAACCTCTCCTTAGACTATGTACTGCTCGGTTTTCTCTGCAACACTTTCATATAATTCGATGGCGATTCATCATAATATTCCTTGAACACCTTACAAAAATAATAATAATCGGGATATCCGCATTCTAGGGCAATTTCTTTTAATAATTTTCCTTGACCTCGCATGTCTTCTAGAGCTCGTTTCATTCGCAATTCCGTGATATAACGTGTCAGAGTAGAATTGTAATGCTTTGCAAATAAATTGCAGATATAATTAGGGTTTAAACCAAACTGCTTTCCTAGCTGAGTTAAGGTATGTTTTTTATCAAAATTTTCTCGAACATATTGAATCAGCGATGCAAAGGCTGGTGTCAAATTCTGGCTATCAGCCTCTGTCTGCAATTGTCGATTTGACAACTTGGAAGACAATCGTTCCAGCACAATTTGAACTTCTTCTTGTTGGATTGGCTTTAGGAGATAATCAAAACCATTCATACGAAAAAACTTCCTAGAATCTTCAAAACTAGGGTACGCACTCAACATCACACACTCACAATCTAATTCCAGCTCCACAATCTTTTGAATAAATTCCACTCCATCGATTTCTGGCATTTTTAAATCAGTAAAAATCAAATCTGGCTTTAGCAGTATAATTTCCTCCAAAGCTAGACTAGGGAATGTTTGACTCCCTACAACTTCGAATCCATTGTCTAACCATGGAATTGTATGAATAATTTCATCTAAAATCAATGTGTCGTCATCAACAATATACACCTTATACATATCATTTCCTCCTCAACATTACGAAGATACCCTACGATTATTTCACCTTATTATCATATGTTTGTATTATCTCATAGAGAAGCAAAGGAATTCAAGTAAAACAGCTAAATTTTTCATAGTTACTAATTAATAATTTTAGACGTAATATGTTGATATTTTCGGAAGTATTATTTCAATATTTTCAGAAGTAATAAATTGATATTTTCAGAAGTAATATGTTGATATTTTCAGAAGTAATATGTTGATATTTTCGGAAGTTCTGGTTATAATACTATTATAATTATGAAAGAGGTGATTAAAATCAACAAGGAATATAAACTTCGAATTGCGGATAAAATCTTAAAAGAACGACTTGAAACAGCAGGTGCGGTGTTAGTCGAGGGGGCTAAATGGTGTGGTAAAACAAGAACTGCTATGGAGAATTCAAAAAGTCATTTATTTATGCAGGATCCTGATAAAAGAGTATCTTATCAGCAAGCAGCAGATACAAAACCTTCATTATTATTAAAAGGCGAAACACCAAGACTTTTAGATGAATGGCAGATGGCTCCAGTTTTATGGGATGCTGTAAGATATTCTGTTGATATGCGTGGTGAACTAGGTCAATTTATTTTAACAGGTTCCGCAGTACCACGTGATAATGTAGTGGAACATACGGGCACAGGAAGAATTTCACGTATGACAATGCGACCTATGAGTTTATTTGAATCCAAAGAATCAAACGGTGCTGTTTCATTAACTGATTTATTCAATGGGGAAACAGAGATTGATGCCATGAGCGATTTAAGCATTGAAGGAATATCAAAAGCAATTGTTAGAGGTGGTTGGCCTGCATCAATTGACCAAACCGAAAAAGCATCATATAGACATGCCATTGATTATGTTGAAGCAATTATACACCATGATATATCTGCAGTTGACGATATCCAAAAAAATCCTGCAAGAGTCAGAGCTCTGATGCGCTCTCTTGCAAGAAATATTTCCACTCTTGCCACAATAAGAACTATTTATGATGATATAGCAGAGGGCGATACTGGAGATAGCTTATCTGAAAAAAGTATAAGCCAGTATTTATCTGCTCTCGAACGAATATTTGTAATAGATAATATTCCTGCGTGGAATCCTTCACTACGTTCGAAATCCGCAATTAGAACCTCACCGAAGAGACAATTTGTCGACCCATCTATTGCAACCGCCGCAATGCGTTTAACTCCAGATCGACTTCTTGAAGATTTTAATTATTTTGGATTTTTGTTTGAATCACTATGTGCTAGAGATTTAAAAGTATATGCTGAATCAATCGATGGACAAATTTTTCACTTTAGAGACTCTAGCGGACTTGAATGTGATGCAGTAATTGCACTAAACGATGGAAGGTGGGCTGCCGTAGAGGTGAAATTAGGCTCAAAACAAATAGAAGAAGCTGCAAAACACTTACTTAAAATCAGAGATAAAATAAATACAGATAAAATGAAAGAACCCTCCTTTATGATGATTCTAACGGGCGGCGAATTAGCTTATCAAAGAAAAGATGGTGTCTTTGTTGTTCCTTTGGCCTGCCTAAAAGACTAGCAATATTTGAAAGCACATAAAACAAATGAAGATTCTGCAAATGAAAATGAAGATATTTTATTTTCATAAGAATATAGAGTGTTATGATTGTTGATATGAGGAGGTATACACTATGATTCGATGTATGGGATGTATGATAGAATATCTGGATGATTTATCCACCTGTCCAAACTGCGGTTATGAATCTGGAACCAAACCAAGAGAAGCATATCATCTATCACCAACGACGATTTTGCAAGGACGTTATATCGTTGGTAGAGTGCTAGGATATGGCGGATTCGGAGTTACTTATATTGGCTTTGATGCGGAATTGGAACGAGTAGTTGCAATCAAGGAGTTTTTACCCACTACCTTTGCTACAAGAACACCTGGGGATACCCTATTGACCGTCTATCAAGGGCAAGCATCCGAGCAGTTTGGCGAGGGCTTAAAGAGATTTGTAGATGAGGCTCAGACCCTAGCCCAATTCAATGGAATCGCTGGAATCGTAGATATCTATGACACATTTTGGGAGAATAACACCGCGTATATTATCATGCAATTTTTGAAAGGTCATGACGTGAAGAATATCCTTGCAAGCCAAGGGGTACTTGACTATGAGATGGCTCGTGAAATCATCTTAAGCATTTGTGATACCTTAGCCAAAGTTCATGCCAAGAACATCATACATCGAGACATCAGCCCCGACAATATTTATCTTACCGACGATGGAGAGATTAAATTACTAGACTTCGGTGCCGCTCGGTATGAAAGTGCTGTCAATTCCAAGAGCCTCTCTGTTATATTAAAGAGTGGCTATGCACCAGAAGAACAGTATCGGAGCAAAGGCGAGCAAGGCACATGGACGGATGTGTATGCCCTAGCTGCCACGTTTTACAAGATGCTTACTGGTCAAACACCACCAGATAGCATGGAGCGCGCCATCAACGATGAAATAATGGAGCCAACAAAACTGGGAGTGCAGATTCCCCAATCTGTTGAGAATGCAATCCTCAATGCGCTAAACGTAAGAAGGACTGATCGGACGCAGACGGTGGCCGAGTTCAAAGAAGCTCTATTATCTGATGGCGTACAACATATTAAAGCAAAACCAAGAAAAGAAGTTACAGCAATCCCTCTACCGACGAAGATAATATTAGCCGTAAGTTCCGTATTTCTCTTAGCACTTGGTATCTTCGCTGCAACAGGAGGATTTAGCGAGGATGCTCAACCGATTACAATCGGTGGAACGATGCTAGAAGATAATTTCGGGGAGGCAGAAGCATATTTATCTGCAGAAGAAAATTATGTAATTGAGTGGACAGATCCAATCATCGAAAATTATGTAAGAGCAGCCTTAGCAAAACCTAGCGGAGACATTACAGCTAATGATTTGTATGCAATTCATCGATTAGAATTTGAAGAAGAATGGACAGAGGAAGCTTATATTGATTTAGATCTCTCCAATTTAAGTGATTTTTCTAACCTCTCTGAGCTAACCATTAGAAATTATAAGGTTCATAACCTGGAAGCATTATCAAACCTAACCAACTTGACCCAACTAGAATTATGGAATACAAATATTTCCGACATTACACCATTAAAAGAACTGACTGGACTGAAAGAATTAGAACTTTCTTCCAATCAAATTCGAGATATCACAGCCATTGGTAATCTCACATCATTGACAACTCTTCACTTGAGAGAAAATACAATCACGGATATCTCTCCGCTTGCTTCACTTACTGAATTAGACTACGTCAATTTAGAGAACAACCCAATCATCGATGTATCTTATGTGGATCATGTTCCAGAAAAAGAGCTTCCAACAAATGAAGGGTTAATAGAATAGACAAACAGCACCGAATCATAGGAGGGATTTATGAATACAATTTGTTTTCGCTGTTTTAAAAATACAGGTGGGTATGAGATATGCCCCCATTGCGGATATATAGAAGGTACACCCAATAGTCCCGAATATATGCTCCAACCAGGAATGCGAATCTGGGGACGCTATTTAATCGGTACCATTCTTGGAATTGGTGGATTCGGTGTTACCTATACCGCATATGACACACGCTTATCTACTATCGTAGCAATCAAAGAATTTTTTCCACAAAATCTTGCAACAAGAATGCCTGGTGATATGAAGATTCGAGTGTTCTCAGGAGATGTGGTAGAGAGCTTTACGAAGGAGAAAAATCGATTCATCGATGAGGGAAAAAGTCTTGCGAAGTTTACAGGTGACGAACACATCGTAAATGTACTAGACAGCTTCCAAGAAAATGGTACTGCCTATATCGTAATGGAGTATCTAGATGGTCAAACACTCAAGGAACATATGAATGAACATGGTGGGACACTATCTGTAGAAGAAGCATCTGAGATTATGATAGGTGTATTAGCAGGTCTACAGGCAATCCATAAAAAGGATGTTATTCACCGCGATATCAGTCCAGATAATATCTATATATTAAATAATGGCAATGTAAAAATTCTAGATTTTGGTGCTGCTAGATTTTCAGAGAAGGAAGAGTGGACACAGAGTGTTGTGGTGAAAAAAGGATATGCCCCACCAGAACAGTATCGTAGTAATATGAAGCAAGGGATATACACTGATATCTATGCAGCAGGAGCCACTTGGTACAAGATGATTACTGGGAAAACACCCGAAGAATCGGTCGACCGCTGGGAAAAAGATGAGATACTTCGTCCATCTAAGCTAGTACAAGGAATCGATGCACAATTAGACAAAACCATTCTCAAGGCCATGGCATTAAGACCAGAACTCCGATTTAAAAATACCGAGACCATGCTTTTGGCATTGCAAGGGAATACAGGGTTTGATTATCCAGAAATCGAATGGAAAAAGCGAAAGCAAAAGAGAAAGATTGCAACTGTAGCAGCCTCCTTTATGGTTCTTGCTATTGTCGGTTTTTTAGGATGGCAATTTACCCAAGAAGACCCGATTGTTCCAGTAATACGTATGGAAGAGACTTTGGCGGATATGAATATCCAACCTGATAGCATTGTGATGTGGATTGGAGAGTCTGATAATAAAGCCATGTTTGACCGACTTGCAGAGGAGTTTATGATTGCCTATCCAGAACACCAGATAGAAATACAGAAAAAAACATGGGAAGAAATTGATGACTATCGAAATGGAGAGTCTCAAGTTTCTAACCCACCCGTTCTAGGAAATGAATTCTTATGGGATTTTGAGGATCGTGCCGATTTGTCCATCTTAGTGAATGGACTTGATTTTGAAGATTATTACTTTTTGGAAAATGATATTAAATATTATGAATATGAGGATGAATCTGGACAGACACGAGAGATAGTCCCCTATATTCATCTCACAGCAGATGCAGGTTATTTTGCTGTTTCTAGTAGTGCATTGGAACAACTAGATTCATCATTAGAAGCAATTACATCAGTAGCAGATTATGAGATGTTAGTAGCAGAACTCGGTGGAACATGGGAAAATGCTCTTGATGGATATGATTTCTGGGATTTCGCTGGCTTCTATCTCCCTCCATTAATCAATGAAGAAACCCAAACCTTCGAACCAGAACCTTGGGAAGATACTGTTGATAATTATGCAAGAAATTGGTATGACATGACTTGGGATGATGAATTCAAATATATTTCCAATATCTCTTATGATGTACGATCAATATCTGATATTCGAACTACCTTACAGGGAGATTTCAAATTACTACCTATCGTCCGCGAAGAAGACGGACAGACGAAGCTTCTCGATATTGACAACGATGTTTGGATGTGCGTGAGCGGATACACTACCGAAAACAAACAACTAGTTGCCATGCAATTCATCCATTTTATGTTTAGTGAAAAAGGCCAAACAATATTGACCATTCACAATCAAACTTGCATGCCTACACATAAGAATGTAATGGAAGATTATATGAAGCTATATCCAGAAGCAGAGACTTTTCGTCCATATCTAGATGGGATTATAGTGAATCCTGATTCTAATATATGGGATGTAGGAGATGATTTCGCAAATGAATTTCAAGACCGCTTACATAATTATGATCAGGAGGAAACTGAAGACCAATTTGCCAATACTATGGTTAACTACTTTATGAACTATAACTATATTCCAGATGAGGACTAACCATTGGGGACGGCATTGGGGACGGCATTGGGGACGGGGTTTTTGTTAAAAACCTCCGTCCCCATTTACAAAAACCTCCGTCCCCATTTACAAAAACCCCCGTCCCCAATGAGCAATTAACCTTTAATAAACACAATTTGCTGTGACCCTGCTTCGATCTTATCTCCATGATTCAAAGGTCTCGGACTATTTACTGCTATGCCATTTAGCAGAGTTCCTCCTTGACTTAGATTCGTTATTGTGTAGCTATCATTATTTTCTTCGATAACAAAATGCTGTCTACTCATCCTAGGGTCATCAAAGACCACATCGCAGATATCGCTTCTGCCGACAAATAATGTCTTGCTAATCGTCAACGTTACTTTTCTACTAGCACCTGCATGGTTCGCTACTTCCAATATGATTTTTTTCTCCGACTCATGTACGAAATGTGCCTTACCAGATTCTCCAGCATC
Organism: uncultured Lachnospiraceae bacterium; assembly: GCA_964369755.1. Lineage (GTDB taxonomy): Bacteria > Bacillota > Clostridia > Lachnospirales > Lachnospiraceae > CAUPWF01. The sequence continues at coordinate 39,756 of CAYJFY010000009.1, read as the reverse complement.
CACAACCTGTTTCGGTGATGACGAATAATCTAATTCGCTTCCATCATCCGTCTTTGATTGTTTTTTCATAGCCGCTACGATAATCCCAACACCAATTCCGATTACAACTACAATGATTGCAACCCACGCAGCGATTGGAATTCCTGTATTTGGCATCTCTGGCTCTGGAGTATGATTCAAATAATCCACTGTCATCTCATTCGTAACAGGATTTTTTTCACTGGATGTATCTGTGATATTATCACAACGAATTCGAAATTCCCCGCTATCTGGTAGATCTTCTAGTGTGAGTACCGCCGAAAATGACTCTTCATTAAAATCCACAGCAGAAATTCCGATTGGCGTCTCTACTTGGTCCACTATTACGTAATTCTCTCTCTGGTTTGCACCTGTTACCAGCTCTGAGAACACAACCTCTATGGTTCTGTCTCCACTTTGGCTAGCGGAGAAAATCTCTGGGGCAATCTCGTCTGCTACCGACCAATGGAATGCAGGACTAAATTCCGCCTCTTCACTCCCTACCACAAGCTTTATGTGAGTCCCCTTTTCTGGTAACTCATTTGTCTTTGCATTGAAATAAGCTACATAAGTATCCTCGCTAAGACTCTTTCCCTGTTGTGCAAATTGTTCTCCCAGATTATCCGCATTCACTATGCGAATCTCTCCACCCGTCTGTCTAGCAAGTGCACCAAAATTATCTAGATTTTCCTTTGTTCCATTGTCAAATCCAAAGGCATATAACGGCAGCCCCGCATCCACTAACAAATCCTGTGTTTCTTCTGCTGTGTAACCACCTAGATTATAGTCTACCGAATCAGAAAACACATATAGAAGCTTGCGATTACTTGCAATCCCCTCATCCTTCGCCAATTGTGCCACAGTCGCCAATGCATCAAAGAACAGTGTTCCCGCTTCATTTGCTTCTAGAGTTTCCACCTCTTGTTCTATCACCAAGAGGTCAGATTGGCGTTCAAACAATACCCGAACCTCTACTCCAAAAGAGATTAAAGTCATCGTGTCACCAGACTTCATAGACTGCGCAAACTCCATGATACTCTGTTTCACCGCCTCCATCTGAGCACCTGTTGTTGATGTGGAAGCATCTACAAGAAAATAATGATGTGTCACTTCACTTTCATTTGCCTTGGAGAGCGCCCCCGCTACAAGACTCTCCCCCTCTAATTCCAATGTAACCTGCTCTGCCTCTAGCTCTTCCCTAGAATTGAACCAAACCTTAATCTCTGGCAAGAGAGAATTGACTTGTTCGATTCTCATCTCCCCTTCCGCCATTGCAGCAATCGAAAAACTTAAGCATGCGATTAGGACTACAACCAAAGACATTATCTTCTTCACCATGTTCTTCCCTCCTTGCAATAGGGCACAAACACAAACCTAGAAGTACCGATTTCTATGGATTCATCCCCTGTAAGAATATAGGTGTTATCGAGCGGTTGCTGATTAATCAAAACCGTCTCTCCCTTGCCACGTGCCAACATATAGATGATCTTATTCGGCTCAAAAACAATCGAACAATGGTCTTCTCCACTTACGCTTGCATCATCTGGGATTGCAATATCCGACTTCAGATTCCGTCCAACGAAATTTCTACCCGAATGCAAGACATACGCCCTACCCTTCTCACGCCCTTGAGTACACACAAGCCAGCCCACAACTGGTTCAATTCCAAGTTTTTCACGGAATATTCCTACCGTTTTCTCATCATTTCCTTGAGGGGCACCCAAATTCACACGGACAGCCTCTTTCTTCACATTACTCGTCGAAAAGGCGGTCTCGACAAATCCAAATTGTGTCAACTCACTATTTAACGTTCGACTCATAGGCAATGGTTCCTTACAATGCGGACATTCACTGAATTTTGCCCCATCATAGAAATGTCCATTTTCACATTTTAACACTGCCATAATTCACATCACCTCATTCTATTTATTCTGTACAAACACTGCAATCGCTGAAAAATTATCCATATGCTTGCCTTTTCCTCTTTTTTCAACCACTGCCTTCATTCGGTCAATCCACTGCTGTGCGCTCTTGCTCCATCTCAGATGCCAAATCATCTCTTTCTCGTCTATCCACTCCCAAAATCCGTCACTACACAATAAAAATTGTGTATCTACTTCACTAGAAAACTCATTGGAAATTGAAAGATTCGGAGGTTCGATATCATTCCCCAACACTCGAATCAATCGATTGCGATCCTCATGAAAACGGATTTCCCTCTCCTTAATCTCCCCTTGCATCACAAGCATCTGCGGAACACTGTGATCCAAGGTTCGCTCTACTAACTTGTTCCTTTGAAACACATAGACACGGCTATCTCCAACATGGGCATAAGTCGCGACATTATCCTTGATAAGCAAGAGGGTAATCGTGGTCTTGCAACTATCATGGCGTTGCATCTTGCTCTGTATCGCATATAGTTCTCTCTGCGCCTTTTCCACACATCGTCGAAGCAATTCCCTCGGTTCTAGCACTTCTTTCAAAAATGTAGATTTGACAGCTTCAATTGCAGTTTTACTTGCAATTTCTCCACTTCCATGACCCCCTAGGCCATCACACAACACAAATAGATGTCCATTCTCTCCCGAACATTCTGCAATGCAATCTTCATTTTTCTTTCGTTCACCTATCTCACTCAACAAAGCATATTTTATCATACTCTTCCTTTACTAGTTCAATCTGAATCTGTTCTCTCTGTTCCCTAGCGCAATCACTGTTCCACGTTGAAGTTGAGTCGCCATATTCGCCACCAAACGATTTCCTCCATCGATGTAGGTACCGTTACTAGAGAAATCCGTTACCATATAGACATTACGCGCCCTGTCATAGAGAATACTACAGTGTTTACGGCTTAGTTTCTCCGCTTGTTTATCAATAATAAGGTTACAAGTCCCATCACGTCCAATCAATAACTCCTCATTGATTGCTAGTGGAATCTGCTGCCCTGCATACATTCCAGAAAGCCCTGTCATAGTTCCTGGTTGAACACCTGGACTCTGTGGTACATTTGCAGCGTTTCCTGCTTCCACTGAAACTGGTTGCAATTTGCTAGGTCCTCCAAACACATAATTCGATGTAAATGCTACAAGACAATCTAAAGTCCAGCGATATACTGCTACAAAAGGAACTAAAATCGTCAATGCCATATGTGGTCGAATGTCAAATGCTAGATAAAACTTGTATCTCCAATACATATTATAAGCGATACATGCCAACGAGTAAATCAAAACAAGAATCACACCGAATGTAAGCCATTGGAATCCGCTAATTGCTTGAATGATAATAAATAATAGGAATCCATAAATTACATATCCTTCAAACAAAAACATCTTCCACCACTCTTCATTCACGATTTTTAATCGGTAAATCGTTTTTGCAAATGGAACAAACGGCATCCAATCTTTATCAAGACCCGCCTTTCTTCCGATGTACAGCCAAGTAAATCCTTGGAATACCCACCATGCTGCAAACATAACGAAGGTTCCTAATCCATATACAGTACTAATTAATGACGATATCGCGTCAAGTTCTCCAAAAATTCCTCCAGCTGGTCCCATTGCCATATCCATGAACATTGATGTCATAATTCTATCCTCCTCTTCTTAAATTAATCTTCTTTTGTTTCCCAACTAAAGCTACTCGTACAACACGGTACAAACATCAACTCTGTCTTACCCACCAAAATCTTATCATGTGCCGCTAATGGTTGCGGGCTTAGTACCACATTATCATTTAGATAACACAACTCCTTGCTATCCCCTGGTTGCATCAAGAAAATATTTCCACGTGGCTCATACACTACGATTGCATGTCGCTCACGACTTACGGTATTATCCTTTGTAATGGAAACATCCATATCATTGGAACGTCCGATAAAGTTTCTACCGCTCTTCAAGCGGAAATCTTCACCAAAATGCTCCCCCTTCACACATACTAACCAGCCTACCACAGGCTCTTTCCCAATCGATGATGAGAAGAATCCAACGGTCTTATTGTCGTCTTGTACGACTGCTGGACTAGAAGAGTTCACTGCTGCATTCACAACATCTTGTAGCGACCCTCCTTGACTGGCTCCTGCTGGCGTCGGTGGCGGTGTGGTCAATGCCACCGTAACATCATCATTTCCACTTTGATGAATCGGCACTGTAACATTATCATTTCCTGCTCCTCCTGATGTACAATGTGGACAATTGCTAAAACTTTCGCTGTCATAAAAATGACCATTATTACATTTCACTAATTTCATATCCCTGTCTCCTTTTTTTTAATTTATTAAAATGATAGCAGCTTCCTCTTCGCCCTACCACTTAATACATAATCAAGATGAAATCACCTTATGTATTTCATCAATACTGCTGTAGTATTATCACTACCTAATATGCCTGCATCCACAGCAGAAATCACCAACGTATGCACCAATTCTTGTAAGGTATTTGGCTGTGTCAGTATCTCAAGTATTCTCGCATCGCTCAGACCCTTGGTAATCCCATCACTACAGAGCAATACAATATCTTCGTTTTGCAGTGGAAATGGCTGTGCTGGAATGTCAATCCACTCAAGGCTTGGAGCCCCCAGATAACTGACCAAAGCCTCCCGATCAGGATCGGAATCCGCCTCTTGCTGGGACAACTCTCCGTTATCTACCATCATCTGTAGACGCAGAGCATAATTATGATCCTTCGTCAATCTTGCAATTTCGTGCCCGCGAATGAGGTAAATCCTGCTATCTCCCACTGAAGTCCAGTAGAGTCCACCATCTTTGACGCATGCACACACCATGGTCGTACCTGCTGCCATTCCCTGTGAACGAAAGTTTTCTAGCATCATATCATTGGCTCCCTTGGTGGTGTCCAGGAGCAATTGCAATAGATTCTCACATTCCCCTATACTCCCAAGTGCATTGGCAAAATATTGAATCACCGCATTACTCGCCAATTCACCGCTGTCCATTCCTCCCATTCCATCACAGAGTACTGCTACATTCTCCTCCTGCTGCATGGGCGACCCAACAAAGAACGCATCTTGCTGATATGCCCGTGTCCCGATATGGGTCATCGCAGCGGTATCAATGCTTGGCGCAATCGAAATACCCATACTCATCTCATCACCCAGCCCTGCAATCAGGTTCCCTTCTGAATTCTTCGACAAAGACAATTCTATTTCATCTAATGGTGTCAGTTGAACAGTTGTGGATTTCTTACTCGTTTCCATTTCTTTTTGCAAAGCTTTTTCTTGTAATATTTCCTGTCGTTTGATTTCTTTACGCTTATTAACATTTGACTGTATCTCTTCTTCCTTTGGTTTTTTTCGTTTAAAAATCCCTAACATAGACCCACCTCCAAAGTACAATCTTGTGCTGCAATACTAAATCTCTCTCCTGGCTGCACCTGGTAGATTCTATCCCGCTCTAACCTTATGCTACCAACATAGATTCCATTGGACGATAAGTCTCGAAGAAAAAAACTACCCACCTTCTCATCGTAGCTCAACTCACAATGAACCCTGCTAATACTTTTATGATCGATTACAATATTACACTGATCCGATGACCTCCCAATCCTCATGGGAACATTCTTCGGCAAGATCCACTGGTCCGTTCCATCTCTGCTTTGTACCAACCTTACAAAAGGTGTTCCTTGAACCTGTACCTGTTGTATCGGCTTATGTTGTAGCGATTTCTGTTGTACCGGTTTCTCTCGTTTGGCTGGCGGTACGGATTGTGGCGGGGATGCTTGTGGTGAACTCTCTCCTAGCATTCCACCTAAAAACACATCCATAGACTGTGTCCGTTTCCTATAATCTAACTCCAGTCCTGCCTGTACTGCATCCGCCATTTCTACCGAAACGCCATAAGTTCTTAAGTTCTCTATCTGTGGATCATTCAGTCGATCTGGAGCATCTGGCAGGCGCTTTCCTGTAATCACATTATAGTACGTCGCACATAATGCATAGATATCTGTCCAAGGACCTTGGTTTCCCTTGCTTGAATACTGCTCTGGCGGAGCGAATCCTGCCTTGAGCACCACCGATAAACTCCTACTCTTCTCACTTACGAAGTAGCGCGTAGCACCGAAATCAATCAACTTCACCTGTCCTTGCTTCGTGATAATGATATTTTCGGGACTCACATCTCTATGTAGCATTCCTTGCGCATGCACCGAGGTTAACGCTGTGGCGGTCAATCGAATAATCTCTGTCGCTGTATCGACTGCCAATCTTCCTCCTGCTGCCCGAAGCAGCCCACCTAGTGTAATTCCATCTAGGAATTCCATAACAAAATACGAAGTTCCATTTTCATCAAATGCATCCATGACTTGCACGATATTATTTGCTCCTGCAAACAGCTTCAAGGTCTTTGCCTCTCGATTAAACACCTCTAATCCATGAGAAAATAACCCTTTGCTATCTCCTCCTGAAGGAATAATCGTTTTCCCATCCCTTGTTCTCACAGCAAAAGTTGCCGGCATATACTCCTTAATTGCAACCTTGCCACCGCCCTTTGTATCTTTTGCAAGATAAGTGACTCCAAATCCCCCTGCACCAAGCAATCGCCCTAATAGATACTGTCCATTCAGAGTAGTTCCTGGCTCCAATACAAGGGATGCTCCCGCGTCAGAGAGAGCCTTGTAACCACATACTCCACATTCACCATGAAATCCCGGTGCAAAACAATTGTGGCAAAAATCAGTCATATACTCCCTCCATTGTCCTTAATTTGTTATCATTGCACCTGTTGATATTTCTACATCTGTTCTAGCTGATTGTACATTGCCTAGATCCGTTACACCTTGATCCGTCCAAACATTGTTCTCAACCGTTAATTTTGTTAAGTTTGTCATATCATTCACAAATCCGAAATTAGTAATAATTCCATTGTTAAATGTAAGCTCTGTGATATTGGTAGCGGCTCCTAGGGTTGAAATATCAAGTCCTCCGCAACCAACAAACTCGAGAGTTTTCAAATTCTCCATTGTTGCAAGAGGCGCTAAGCTTATATTTGGATTTATCGTCAAATAATAACCTGTCTCTGCCCCAGATTCCATTGTTAATTCCAATGTTCTTTCGATTGGCATATGTTCCGAAGGGTTGAATGTCGTTGACATATCTGCAACATCATGCCACTTAATACTCTCTAGACTCGGCATTGTAGCAATGGCCTCGAAATTCGCAAAGGAAAATTCATGTGCCCATGTATCACTATATATTTCCAAATGCTTTATTCCTTGAATTTTTGATATTTCATCAAAGTAAAATAACGCATTGTTTAAGATTAAGGTTTCAATCTGTGTTGCTCCACTCAGTGTAGAGAAATCATATACCCCAGCTGAGTAGTCAAAACCATTAAACTCCAAAGTTCTAAGAGACGCAACCTCTGCCAATGGACTCAAGTCTATATTAGTTGGTAAATCCGGAGTTATGTTGATTCTCTGTAAATTCACCATGTTTTTCAGATCGTCTAAACTTGTGATGGAAGGACTATAATCATATCCAAATGTTAGCTCTGTCAGCGACTCTAAATCACTCGCATACACCTCTTCACTCTGGACACTTTTATTCAGCACTTCGAATATCAATCCTTTCATTGACTCATCTACAAATTCAACTGGTAAGTCTTCTGATAAAACTTCTTCTACGGTACCGAAGGTATCCTCTAATTGCTCTCCCTCCATTTCGAGTCCTCCTGTTAGTGCGAAAACTCCTAATGCTAGTAGAACACCTCCTCCTATACCCATAATAATTTTGGCTACCAATGGTACCCCTGTTTTTTCTGTTTTTTGTTTTACTACAACTCTTTGTACATTATTCGCTAGCAGAGCCTCTTTAAACGCTTCTGTTGTTTGGATACGGTCTGATTTTTTTACATTTAATGCATTCAATATCGCATTTTCGATATTTTCTGGTAGTTCAACCCCTAGCTTCGATGGTTCAATTAATTCATCTTGAATCGCTCTGTCCATACTATCTGGTGGAGTTTGACCTGTTAACATCTTATAAAAAGTAGCTGCTAGGGCATATACATCCGACCATGACCCTTGATCCCCTTTCGAACGATATTGCTCCTCAGGTGCAAATCCTGACTTTAGAACTACAGATAGACTTTTCGAATTAAATGCACTTTCATATCTTGCAGCCCCAAAATCCAAGAGCTTGATTCTGCCATCATCAGTCAAATAAATATTATCTGGGGAGATATCTCTATGAATGATATTTTTTTTATGAACCACACTTAAGGTGTCACAAATAGACACTATAATATTCTTTGCAAATTCATAGTCAAACGCCCCCTGATTATTCAAAATCCATTTGGCATCATTCCCTTTTAAATATTCCATAATAATATAGGCTGTATTATTACTTACAAAAGTGTCATAGATATCCACAATACCTTCTACTCCATTGAACTGGGCTAACGTCTGTGCTTCTTCCAAAAAACTCTTTAACCCTGCCTTAAATTGTCCCTCTGCGTCTTGCGTGTTGTATATCGATAAATGTGTTTCTTCCTCTCTCCTCGTAGCAAACGTTGTCGGGAAATACTCCTTGATCGCTACAATGCGTTCTAGCTGCGCATCAAAGCCTATATAGGTAATCCCAAAACCTCCGTATCCCAGTACATTTCCAACAATATATCGCCCCTCTAAAATTGTTTCTGGAGAAAGATGATAAATTTCTTTTTTCCCTTGCCCTTTTTCTGCACCGCAGATTGGACATTTCGCCTCATCCACCTTCATTTCAGCCATACAACTCATACACCGATTTAACATAACAATGCCTCCTTTTTCAATACTAGTTATCAAATTCTAAAGTCTCCAAATACATTACAACTTGTTGTGGAAATTCCTCATTAAGCTCAGCCGATGAAAAAACTGCCTCTATATCTCCTATCTCCACCAAGTGCTCCACATATTCTTCCATCGCTAAAGCATCTACAATATTAATACCCTCCGAAACCTCTGCTTGTTCAAGATTCATATAATTTACCAAATTCCCCATCTGTGGCTTTCGCTCTACTAACGTATTCATAACTTCTTTATTTACAGGCAATGCAACCATATCCTTTACACACAATTCCGCCTGTGCAGAATCACTGAGTAAGTAATGTATAAACTCCATTGCTACCCATTGTTTGTTTTCTGTAATCTCCCGAGATACTGTTGCATTTATATTCCTATAATTTGCCTGATATATCTCTTCTTCTGATTTCTTAATAATTGGCAAAAGTAAAGAGGAATTGTAGGCCAAATCATTCATTGCTTTATATGTATTTATTATCTCAAGTTCTGCATACGGTGCAAAACCTGCTATATAATCTAGCAACACTTGATCTGCAGCACCATCCCCTTCTTCCAGTAATTCATTCTGGTAATTAAATGCAAATATTCGAAGATCCATCTCATATATCAATTCCAAGTCTTTTCGGTAATTTGCAAAATCACGTTCCCCTGTTTCATGATTCTTCAAGTCTGATAGATAGACTTGGAAAATCGGACTATATTCTTTTATTTCCAATCGATTTCCCGTCTCTTTTCTCAAAATCCAAAACTCTTCCAATGAGGTAACTGCCCCTTGCTGAGTGAGCAAAATTTCATTTACTGGACTTTGCTCAATATTCTTATAAGCCCCTACACTTCCTGCTTCTGTAAATGCTACTACAGATAATCCTAGTCCAATTGGAATCTGATCTATCACTTCTGTATGCTCTGGATCGATTTCATTTAATTGATAATACCGTTCTGCATCCAAACCATTTATCAACAATGATAAGTCTGCATTGCTCCCGATGGAATAATCCTGATTTGCAATGAGTACATCCGGCTTTTCTACACTTTCTTGATTTAACTCTCCAAGTTCCTTATAATCTTTTTCCTGAATGGCTATATCATAATCTGGATGTATCTCCTGAAATGTTTCACTTAATTCTTTTATACTTTCACTATATTTGGAACCTTCATCTACCCATACTGTAATCGTATCCGGAAGAATCTGCTTATCCGCCAAAGTTTCTTCTTTGGTTATAAGTGTCGAAAAAAAATCGTTGCTCCCTGTCAGTATACCTGTTCCAACAATGCCTAGAATTAAAAGTATAGAAATTGATGCTACTATAGCACTTATTCTTGCCCTTTTTCTCTTTTTTAACAGAACCTCTGGTGAATCAAACCGACAATTATCTGCAAATGAAGCTAGCATTTCGTCCGCTGTTTTAAACCGCAGAGAGGGTTGCAATGCCATTGCTTTCATTATGATTTGATCTAACTTTTTATCTTCTCTATTGTTCACCAGACTAGGACTGATCAGATCATCTTTCTCCCAACGGTCGATACTCTCTTCTGGAGTAATTCCGGTAAGCATTTTATACATCGTTGCACCAACGGCATACAAATCCGTTTGCACGCTCTGCTTCATATTGTTGCGATACTGTTCTGGTGGAGCATAACCTTTCTTAACAACTACACTCTGTGTCCACTCCTCGTTCTCACTAAATTTTGCGGCCCCAAAATCAAGAATCTTCACTTTTTCATGATCCATAATATAAATATTATCTGGAGAAATATCTCGATGAATAATTCCCTTACTATGGATGGATTTTATCCCTTGTAAAAGTTCCATACTAATTGCAATCACCTGATTATTTGTTAATGTTCCGCCTTGCTCTGAGATATATTCTTTTAAATTCACACCGCTCACATATTCCATAACAATATATGCCGTGTTATTATCTAGAAAATTGTCAAGTACATTTACTATATGAGAATCTCCTGCAAATTTTGCAAGCATCTTTCCTTCTTCTATAAATTTCTGTTTATTTATATTGTAATGTTCTTCCTCTTTTCCCCAGAATCCTCTTAACTGTGATTCTCCAGGTATACGAGTTGCCAAATTTTGAGGAAAGTATTCTTTAATGGCAACTACTGTGTTCAACCGAATATCAAACGCCTTATAAGTAACACCAAATCCGCCAATACCTAATATCGTTCCAATCAGGTACCGCCCCCAAACCCTAGTATTTGGTTGTAGCATAAATTCGGGTTCATTCGGTGTTCCTCTTATGTACCCACAATGAGGGCAAACATCATATTTTCCAGTTAATTTAAAACAACGAAAACATAAATCTTCCATAGTAATCTCCTATTTACGATTCTGAATGTTTTTAGGATTGTACGAGCATAAAGTGTGTAGCAATCCTTATGTATCTAGGGTCAAAATAGCTTTTGACCCTTACATCATATGATTTCATAGCCTCAAAGTAAATCGACTAGATTATGATTAAGTTGTATTATCTTAAACTTTTTTCATAAGATATTTCATTGCATTTGCCCCAGAAGTGCTATAGAATTACTGTATAAATGAAATGAAAGGGGAAACATATGCAACTATCAGAGCTTGAATATTTGTGCATCAATTGTATGCAAGGAATTACGAATCATGGCGTTTGCCCAGTATGCGGATTCGCAGAGAGTAATTACACTCCTGCACTGAATCATCTGCCCCCTCGCAGCATACTTGCTGGAAAATATATGCTTGGAAAAGTATTAGGAGAAGGAGGATTTGGAATCACCTACCTCGGGATTGACCTCAATCTTGATTTTCGTGTAGCAATCAAGGAATACTACCCAACGGGACTCGTGACTCGTGAAAGCCATACAACCACTTGCCTCACACCTTTTCAGGGAGAGAAATTACAATTCTATCAAAAAGGTAAGGATGGCTTTATTACAGAAGCTAGAAATTTAGCGAAATATAGAACCATGTCAGGAATTGTATCTGTCAACGACTTTTTTCAAGAAAATGGCACGGCCTACATCGTGATGGAATATATCGAAGGAGTTACTTTCAAGAACTATTGTGCTTCTATTGGAGGAAAGATGCCTTCTGACCAGGTCTTTTCTTTGATGAATTCGGTAATCCGCTCCATGTCTGCTGTCCATCAATCTGGCGTGATTCATCGTGATATCAGCCCTGATAATATCATGATGAGCACAAGTGGAGAATTAAAGATTCTAGATTTCGGTGCAGCCAGAAGCTTCCTCGAATCTGGAAATAAAAGTCTCTCTGTTATGCTAAAACCAGGCTATGCACCAGAAGAACAATATCGCAGCAAGGGGCAACAAGGACCTTGGACCGATGTCTATTCTATGTGTGCGACAATCTACAAGGTCATCACTGGAATCACTCCCGACGAAGCGTGTGAGCGTCTAATAGAAGATACGCTACAACCTCCATCTGCATTAGGTTTTTCCATAGACCCACAAAAAGAAGCAGTTCTTATGCGTGGATTGGCAGTGAAGCAAACCGAGCGTTTACAGAGCATGGATGATTTATTGGCCGGATTCTATGGTGAGACAAGTTCAAGTACACAGTCTCATCCAACCACTCTTTCGCCAACAATGCAGACTCCATCGCCACAAGTCTCGGCTCCTGCAAATGCTTCTCCAGTAAATAATTCCACTGCAAATGGTAACACACCAAAGAAGAATAACAAAATACCAATTATCGCAGTTAGTTCCATCGTTGGTGTAATTATTTTAGCCCTAGCAATCTCTAGCCTAAACGCAAATCCTTCAACTCCAGAGGCGGCAGCCGAGGAGGTCGCAGCCGAAAGCCCTAGCGAATCCGATGCTATGGAGGAAATCGATGCGAAACCAGAAGAAATTGATGCGGAATCAGAGGCAATGGACACGGAGGTAGAAGAAATTGATACCGAGCCTGAGGTAAATCCAATCGTGGAAGCAGCCATGGTAGAAATCATCGAAAATGTAGGACATATCGACTCATATATATCAGACGGTGCATACTACGAGGTGCCTTTGGAAGATGGGATGGTTGCTTATCGTGATGACCACGGTGTATTCATCGTAAGCCTTGCTTCAGGGTATAACAATGTGCCTTATGATCGTGACTATTATTATTGGGGAGAAGAATTGATTTATTCCGTCTTTATAGGAAGCGATGCACATGAGTTTTGTCTCTCCAATAGCGAACTAGTACGTTGGTATTATTATGAAAGTGCTGATGACTCCGAGGCAAGCCAGATCTTTGACCTAGCACAAACAGATGAATACACCTCTTGGCAAGAAGCTCTCCTCTTGGAGAACAGCTATATCAGAGATACAATTTCTCGATCAGAAGCTGAATTTAATATGGCAAATGTTACCAGTGTTAGTGCTAGTTCTGCGCTATCCGAATACGATATGACCCACTCTGCTGATAGGGTACTAGACGGCAATGCCTCTACTGCTTGGGTTGAAGGCAGCTCTGGAAATGGGATTGGAGAAAGTATTTCGTTCTCGTTTAATGGAGATTACTATGTACACTCTATGGCAATCGAGGCGGGTTACCATAAGTCATCTGACTTGTATTATAAGAATTCCAGACCATCACAAATTCGAGTAACATTCTCGGATGGGTCGAGTGAAATCTTTCCTCTCAATGACGAGATGAATCGACAATTAGTCTTCTTCTCAAACGGAACCCTCACGAACTCCATCACTGTAACAATAGAGTCCGTATATTCTGGAAACAAATACCAAGATGTAGCAATTTCAGGAATACAATTCTACTAAAAAAGGAGCCTCATTTTGAAAAAATATTATTTACTTATAACTATATTCGTTTTTTCTCTGTTACTGCATGGCTGTGGTCAAGAGACCGTTTCTCCAACAGAGCAGATCGAAGAGGTATCAGAGAATTCTGATACTTCTTCTGAACCTCCAGCTCCGCCAGACTCCATGCTCCCTGACACTGACGAGTCAACCTCTGACTCTGATAATCTAATAGCCTCAGAAGAGAACACTACATCTGACTCCGAAGAATCGATGGAGGAAGCAACAGATGAACCAGTTGAAGAACCTTTCACCCCACCTGATCCTGTAGAAGACCATGTATTTGTCAAAGTCACTGACTACATTCCCGATATTGTGGTGGATTTGAAATACGCAACGACAGATAATTTCACCGAGATAAAAATCTATGACTTTACCGATGCATACCTGAGATATGGAACAGTAGAAAAACTAATGGATATCCAAGAATCCCTGAAAGAAGATGGTTACTTGCTAAAAATCTGGGATGCCTTCCGTCCAGTTTCTGCTCAATTTGTACTTTGGGAAGCATACCCAGACCCAACCTTTGTAGCAAATCCCAACACTGGTGGTTCTTCTCACAGCAAGGGAAACACCATCGATGTTACCCTTGTTGACCTAGATGGAGACTATGTAGAAATGCCAACAGGTTTTGATGATTTCTCTGCTTATGCGAATCGTGACTATAGCGATAACACCGAAGAAGCAGCAGCAAATGCCTTGCTGTTAGAGGACACTATGATTGAACATGGATTTGAACCATATTTTGGAGAATGGTGGCACTACTCTGACTCTGCAGGCTACAATATCGAAAGAGAATTTGACCCTGCCACCTTAGATTAGGTGGCATTTTTTTTGTTAAAAATGCCCTCTTGACATTTATTCTATAATATATTATATTTATCTCAAGAAAAATGTGCTCGAGCACATCATTCTGTGCACAAAATGATATTTCAAAAATGTAACCCCAAGAAATGAGTGATGACATGGCTATTACAATCAAAAAAATTGCAGAAGTAAGTGGCGTATCGCGAGGTACGGTGGATCGTGTACTAAACAATCGCGGTCGTGTTCACCCAGAAACCGAGGCTAAGGTGCGCCGATATGCAGAAGAACTAGGCTATACCCCTAACTTGGCAGCAAAAGCCCTCGCCGTGAAGAAGAAATCCTATACCATAGGAATCATTCTCAATTCAGATGGAAATGAATTTTATGATGTGATTCTGTCTGAGATTCACCGACTTGCAGCAGAGTTTACACATTATGGGATTCAAGTTGAACTCCGAACCATGAGAGGCTATGATGCCAGCAAACAATTGGATTTAATCCACTCGTTAGATGGGATATCCGGATTGATTATCACCCCAATCAATGATGCTAACATTGCTGCCAAACTCGTACAACTCCAAGCGGACGGCATTCCCGTAATTACTCTGAACACAGATATCGAGAATTCTGATCGACTCTGTTATGTAGGTTCTGACTACTATGATGGTGGATGTATTGCAGCTGGAATGTTGAGTCTTATGAGACCTCGGGCGACTATTGGCATTGTCAATGGTTCCAAAAAACTGTACGGTCATATGCGCCGTGTAGATGGTTTCAAGCAAACGCTGAACAATCGTTCTTATTCAATTGCCTATGAATGCGAATCTCAAGATGATGACGACATCGCTTATGTCGAAACACTGAAGATGCTTCGCACAAATCCAGCCATTGATACTATTTTTGTCGTGGCCGCAGGGGTGCTCGGTGTGTGTCGCGCTGTAACCGCTTCGAGGAAGGATGTTTCATTGATTACCTTTGATGAAATTCCCACAACGATTTCCATGGTACAGCAAGGGATCATCCAGGCTACCATCTCTCAGCAACCTGAGTTACAGGGGCGAAAGGCAATGGAACTATTATTTGAATATCTAGTGCATGACAAACCCCCAGAATCTGATCGATTTCTGGTAGAGAATCAAATCAAGATCAAACAAAATTTTAAAAAGAAAGCGAGATAACCAAATGGCAGAATTATTTAAAGGTATTGACAAAATCAAGTACGAAGGACCTCAATCAAAGAACCCATTATCATTCAAGTATTATGATGCTGAGAAAGTTATTTTAGGAAAAACAATGAAGGAACACCTTCCATTTGCAATGGCATGGTGGCACAATCTATGTGCTGGCGGCGGAGATATGTTCGGTGCAGCAACAGCGGATAAATCCTTTGGCGCAGAAGTTGGCACAATGGAGCATGCAAAAGCGAAAGTAGACGCAGGATTTGAATTTATGTCGAAGATGGGAATCGAGTATTTCTGTTTCCATGATGTGGACGTAATTCCTGAAGGATCTACCATCGCTGAAACAAACCAAAGGCTAGATGAAATCTCTGATTATATCAAGACAAAGATGGATGAAACAGGGATCAAACTTCTATGGGGAACTGCCAACATGTTCTCAAATCCACGTTTCATGAACGGTGCAGGATCTACAAACTCTGCTGACGTATTTGCATCAGCTGCTGCACAAGTGAAGAAAGTTCTAGACATCGTTGTTAAATTAAATGGTACTGGTTATGTATTCTGGGGTGGACGTGAAGGTTATGAGACCCTTCTAAATACAGATGTGAAATTCGAGCAAGACAATATCGCAAGATTAATGAGAATGGCTGTAGACTATGGTCGCAAGATCGGATTCACAGGCGACTTCTACATCGAGCCAAAACCAAAAGAGCCAATGAAACACCAATACGACTTCGATGCATCGACCGCAATCGGATTCTTAAGATACTACGGATTAGACAAGGACTTCAAGATGAACATCGAAGCAAACCACGCAACACTTGCTGGACATACCTTCCAACACGAACTACGCGTTTCTGCTATGAACGGAATGTTAGGTTCTATCGATGCCAACCAAGGAGACCTACTACTCGGCTGGGATACCGATGAATTCCCATCTGATGTATATAGTGCAACCATGTGTATGTACGAAGTACTTAAATACGGTGGATTGACAAATGGTGGACTAAACTTTGACTCTAAGAACCGTCGTGCAAGCTACACTGCCGAAGATATGTTCTACGGATACATCCTAGGTATGGATACCTTTGCACTTGGCCTAATCAATGCAGCAAAATTAATCGAAGACGGACGAATCGATGAATTCGTAGACACGAGATACGCAAGCTACAAAGAAGGAATCGGCGCAAAAATCGTAGCTGGTGAAACATCACTAGAAGAATTGGCTGCGTATGCAGAAGACCTAGGTGCACCTAGCCTTCCTGGTTCTGGAAGACAAGAGAATCTAGAAAGTATCGTAAATTCCGTATTTTTCGGGTAGTCGTTGGGGACGTTCATTGGGGACGGGGGTTTTCTTCAAAAACCCCCGTCCCCAATGAAAAAATCCCTGTCCCTTTTGAAGGAGGTTAGTATGAGATATATTTTAGGAATTGATTTAGGTACTTCTGGTACCAAAACCGTTCTTTTTGATGAGCATGGTAAAAAAATTGCAAGTTCTACCGTGGAATATGATCTAATCCAACCACACAATGGTTGGGCTGAGCAAAACCCTACCGATTGGTGGAATGCTGCGGTCACCACCATCAAAGATGTAACAAAAGGAGTGAACACTACAGACATTAAAGGTCTCGGAATCTCTGGACAAATGCATGGGTTAGTACCAGTAGATCAACAAGGTAATGTATTGAGAAATTCCATTCTATGGTGTGACGGACGTACTGGCGAACAGTGCAAGAAGATTACAGATATTGTTGGGAAAGAAAAGCTAATCAGCATTACTGCAAATCCTGCACTGACAGGATTTACTGCTGGAAAGATTCTATGGTTCAGAGAAAATGAACCTGAATTGTATCAGCAAACTTATAAATTTTTATTACCAAAAGACTATATACGTTATAAATTGACCGGTTTATACGGTGCAGAAGCATCGGATGCCTCAGGAACAAACTTATATGATGTTCCGAACCGTTGCTGGTCTAAGGAAATCCTAAACTTGCTAGAGATTTCCGAGGATTTGCTCCCTGAATGTAAGGAATCTGTAGATGTAGCTGGAACCATTTCCGAGGAATCCGCTTCTATTACAGGACTTGATACAAGTACCGTTGTTTGTTACGGTGCTGGTGATAATGCCTCCGCAGCAATCGGTACTGGTGTTGTAAGCACAGGAAAAGCATTTACCACAATCGGAACTTCTGGTGTGATTTTCGCACATTCTGATGAACCACAGATTGATGCTGGTGGGCGTGTTCACACATTCTGTTCCGCGGTGCCAAACAAATACACTGTGATGAGTTGTACTCTTTCGGCTGGGATGTCATTGAAGTGGTTTCGTGACAATTTCTGTAGTTCTGAAAAAGAATTGGCTGAACTATTACATTGTGATAGCTATGATTTCATCAACAAGGGTGTAGCAGATATTAAGATTGGCTCTGAACAGCTTTTGTTTCTTCCATATCTAATGGGTGAGCGTAGTCCGATTCTCGATGAAAAAGCTCGCGGTGTATTCTTCGGACTATCGGGAATTCACACCAAATACCACATGGTTCGTGCCATTATGGAGGGGGTAATGTACTCGCAGAAGCAATGTCTTGACGTGATGAACGACATGGATGTTTACCCAGACCAAATGTATGCGTGTGGCGGTGGTGCAAAAAGTGAAATCTGGCGTCAGATGATGTCCGATCTATATGGAACAAGCGTCATTACAAACGAAAGCGAAGAAAGCCCTGCATTAGGTGTTGCCATCCTAGCTTCTGTTGCAAGTGGAATCTATAGCGATATCGAAACTGCTTGTTCGAAATTGATTACACCGAAAAATGTTCAAAAACCAAACGCTACCTCTCACGATGAGTATATGAAATACTATGAAATATTTAAGAATTTGTATCCAAATTTAAAAGAGAGTTTTTCTAAATTATTTGAACTCCAATAGTCATCAGAACCACCTATAATCAAGGT
>CAYJFY010000009.1:0-21184 GCA_964369755.1 uncultured Lachnospiraceae bacterium | reverse complement strand
TATTTATCATAAATTTCACATATTAGCCCATCACTAATCAGCGGAGTGATTAGCGTGGGACTGAAACGTAACGCCTTGATTTCTTGTATTCGAACTGTTATACTGAGTTCGATTACAAGTTCAGAAAGGAAATATATAATGGACACAAATTACATATTGGATGAAATGGATAAAATGTTCCCAGATGCTGAGTGCGCCCTCCATCACAGCAATGCCTATGAGTTAATCGTTGCAGTTGTACTCAGTGCTCAGACAACCGATGAGGCTGTGAACAAGGTGACACCTGCGTTATTCGAGCGATTTCCGACCCCCAATGATCTGATGGTTGCCGACCAATCAGAAATAGAATCCTACATCCAACGCATCGGCTTATATCGTAATAAGGCTAAGATGATCAAATCACTTGCAACCTCCTTGGTTAAAGACTATGACGGTCAGGTTCCAAATACAATGAAGGAACTAACTAACCTTGCTGGTGTAGGTCGAAAAACAGCCAATGTTGTGTTATCTGTGGCATTTGACATCCCAGCATTTGCAGTGGATACACATGTAGAACGTGTATCCAAGCGCTTAGGTCTGGCCAAATTTACTGATAAAGTGGAAGATGTCGAGCGGAAACTCAAACGAAAGATTGATCGAAATCGCTGGAACAGAGCGCATCATAGCTTCATCTTCTTCGGCCGCTACCATTGCACAGCAAAGCGTCCCAACTGTGACGGCTGTGTCTTTTCCGATATTTGTCAAAACACAAAATTTGAAACATACAAGAAAAAAACTTCCAAGATTTGATTTTCCTGGAAGTTTTTCTTATGGTATTTTCTAAGGCCGATTCACATATATTAATAGAAAACCTATTTTTAAGGAGTTGCAATTGAAACCACTACAATGGAAACCACTACTACTACAGATACTCATCGTTCTTGCCGTCAGCCTCTTTGGAGGTCTATTCGCAGGAGATAGCCGCATGCAATATGATACAATGTACCAACCTTACTTAGCGCCGCCTGGTTGGCTATTCCCAATCGTATGGAGCATCCTCTACCTCTTGATGGCTATTTCCGCCCATCTGATCTCCATCTCAGATGACCCAAACAAGAAACAAGCACTGACTTTATATTATGTCCAACTGTTTTTCAACTTAATCTGGCCATTGCTGTTCTTCCGATTCGACGCATACCTACTCGCATTCTTATGCTTAGTGATTCTATGGTTTTTGATCTATCTAACCTATAATGCTTTCTCTAGAATATCACCTCTTGCTGGATATCTACTCTTGCCTTATCTGCTCTGGGTAACCTTTGCTGGATATCTAAACTTAGCGATCGCCTTGAACAGCTATTGGTAAAAGGGACAGGGATTTTTTCATTGGGGACGGGGGTTTTTGAAAAAAACCCCCGTCCCCAATGATTATCTTTTATTCCCGACGAATGCAATTACAATCGTCCCTGGACCTGCATGCGTTCCCACAACAGAACCGACATAGTTGATCATAACATTTTCCAAACCTAACTTATCTTTCATTCGCTGTTTGACGTACTCAGCATCCTCCATACAGTCACCATGTCCAATCATAACCATATCTTTGTTTGACGCTTCATATCCTACCACCTGTTGTTCCATTCGATCCACAAGCGAATTCAATGATTTTTTTCTTCCTCTCGCCTTATCTAAACTCACTAATTTTCCTTCGTCGTTCACATGAAGGATTGGTTTGATATTTACCAAGCTCCCGATAATAGCTGTCGCCTTAGACACACGTCCACCTCTATGTAAGTGATGTAAATCATCCACTGTAAAATTGTGGCAAATGTGAAGTTTCAACGCCTCCAATGCCTCTACCACTTCATCCAGAGACTTTCCTTCTTTTCTCATCTGAACTGCCTTATATACCAATAAGCCTTCTCCTACAGATGCGCAGAGTGAATCCACCAACTTGATGTTTACCTCTGGATTGTCTTCCATAATTTCGTTTGCAGCGATTACACTGCTTCCAAAACTCCCGCTCAACCCACTTGAAAATCCGATATGCAGAACATTTTTTGTATCTTTTATAATATCTAAAAATACTTCCTTTGCTTCCGCTGGATTGACCTGTGTTGTAGTCGGCATTGCACCGCCTCTTAGTGCCCCGTAAAACTCTTGGATTGGCATTCCTTCGTTTTCTTTGTAGAATACGCCCTCTAGGATGTAGCTTAGCTTCATCATACGTATGCCGTTTTCCTGCACAAACTCCTGTGGCAAGTCACAGTTACTATCTGTTGAAATAATAAACTCACTCATCTTGGATTCCCCCATCTGTTCTTAAAATTTTCTTCTACTATAATATCATATTCTCCTGTTTTCGTAAAATATTTTTGAAAACAGGAAAATAAAATTACAACAATATATTAGTTCTCTAATTTTTACTTATTTTCAAATAACTAACTCCTGTCAATGTCTTGTTAAATAACACCGCACACAAGGTAATCACACTTCCGATGATGAATCCCCATGTACCGAAGAAACCTGTCAACACAATCAAAACCAATCGCATAAACTTCAGCGCATATCCCAATTCAAAGTTCGGCTGTGTATAATTCGCTACCGCAACGAATGCCATGTATAACATAATTTCTGCATTAAACCAACCCGATGATACCGCATTTTCCCCGAGCACGATACCCGCAACCACACTCAGCGGTGTGCTTAGCATACTCGGCGTGTTGACTGCTGCCAGCTTCAATCCATCTATGGCGACCTCTAGAATTAACAACTGCCAAACAATCGGTATATTAATCTCATCTGTAATCAATATGAAATCAAAAAAATCTGGCACCCACTGCTGATTCGCCATCAGCAATACAAAAACTGGCGTAAGAAATAGTGTTGTAATTGTAATTAATAATCTTGTAATCTTCAGATATATATTCGTAATCGTAGGAAAATAATAGTCATTGGCCTCTTCAATTAGGTCGAAGATCGATGTTGGAAGAATCATGGCCGACGGTGAGTTATCTACCAAGATTACCACCTTCCCCTCTAAGATACATTCCGCAGTAGTATCTGGACGCTCTGTAAACTTGAACTTTGGAAATGGGTTAAACCATCTTCTAGTCATCAATTCATCTGCCAAGCTCTGCTGATTCATGGGAAGCGCATCCACCTGTATCTCACTAATCTTTTTACGAATCTTCTCTAGAACTTGCTTATTCACACGATCCTTCATATAACAAATGGTTACATCTGTCTTGGATGCAGTCCCCACCTCTTTCATCTCCATCACAAGCTCTGTGCTACGGATTCTACGGCGAATCAAGGCTGTATTGAACACAACCGTTTCCACGAATCCATCCCGTGACCCACGCAATGACTTGTCCTTCTGTGGTTCCTCCACCCCTCTTGCGGGATAAGTCCTACAGTCAATCGCGATGCATACCTCGTACTGGTCTAAAAATAGACAGGTAACTCCAGACAAGACATTTTTAATCACTTCCTCATATGTTGCAAGATAATCCACCTCAGCATATGCGATAAACCTCTCAGTAAACTCTTGTGGGGTCTTTGGCATGTCCTGCTTCTTTGCCTTGAAGAGTGTATCCATAATCTTCAACAAAGGCTCATCCTTTGTAAATCCATCGACAAAATAAAATGTACTTTCCCTCTCACCAATGATCATATTTCTCTGCAACAAGTCAAAACTTTCCTGAATCGGCAAGCGCTGACTCATCTCACGACGAATCTCAAGGATCGTTCCTTGTATTTTTGTGCGCATAAAAATCCTCCTTCCATACTATTTCATTGTATTTGCTATGTAATAGTATTTCCAAAGGATTTTATAATTATTCTAACTTTTATCTATCGTTATTATGCTGTTGTACTTCCGAACCCACCATTACGTGTCTCCGTTGCATCATCGTCAACTGTAATGCCATACTCTACAAATATCCCTTGCATGAACCCAGTTCCTGCATCAAGCTTCACCTTTTTATTTTCATTGCTATCATTGGTAATCTTTGCAAAGATATGTCCTTCATTATCCGAATAAAAATAATCGCTATCGATAATCCCAACTGTATTATTCAACTGCAAACGAAACTTGAATCCAAGTCCACTTCTCGGATAACACTTCAGCACCCAATTATCTTCCATCTCCACACGAATTCCAGTCGGAATCTTCGCCGTCTTTCCTGGATTCAATTCCAAGGATACCGGTGTATAGAAATCATATCCCGCAGAGCCCTTCGTCGCTCTCTTTGGAATCTTGATCTCCTCATATATCTCTCTAATCACATCTTCATTCATCTTTCCAAATGTATCATTAAACGCCTCTGCAAACTGCTCAAATGACACCTTGTGGAATTTCGCTATTTTCTTCATGGAGCCCTCCTAAATAAAATATCACAGTATTCGTAAAACTGAATCAATACCACTGCATAATTATCATACACCAAATGGGGATACTTAGCAATGATAAAACAGTAGTTAATACTACACATTGTGTCGCAAATTTCTCATCCGCCTTATATTTCACCGCCAAAACTGCCGTAGTTGTCCCTGCTGGCATCGCTGCAAGTACCACAGCAAGTCCACCAATCATCTCAGGAACATGGGCAAACTTGCACACTAGAAATACAATTGCTGGTATCATCCCTAATCTTAGGAACGAGAAAAATGCAGTCGTTTTCGTCAACATCTTCGAATTCTTCGTCTCCTGCAAGGTCGCTCCAATCAACAACATCGTCACCGCAGTCGTACAACTTCCAATTCGGTCAATGGATTGAAACAAGAAAGTCGGCAACTGTATCTGACTGATCATCAGCACTACTCCGATCATAACCGCAACGATACACGGATGTGTCACCACCTTTTTTGCTAGCGCTCTCTTATCCGGCACCTCGGCAAAATAAGTGACCCCCACCGACCACATCACAATCCTTTGCGGAATTAGATAAATCGAAGCATACAACAGCCCCATAGGACCATACAGACCCTCTGCCACTGGATTCCCCAAATACCCCGCATTGGAACAAATCGTCCCATACTGCAAGATCATCTTCTGCTCCTTTGGAAATCGATTGTACAACACCTTGCTCAACACAACGCAAAAAAGCTGAATCCCCATAGAGATCAGCATAATGGTTGCTCCTTGTTGCAAGATTTCCTGATTAAACTCCACGCAAAAAGCTGCAATAATATTACAGGGCAAAATAATGTTCACAGACAAATCCACCAACACCCTCTTGTCCTGCCCTCTTATAATTTCCAACTTCCGCAATACCATACCCGCTACCATAATCACAAGCATCATAAGCTGCAAGTTAAAAACATTATTAAAATTCATTTCTCATCCCTCGATCTTCATTCGTCTACTACAACTGTAACTATTCAGCCTAAACATCTACAACTTAATAATCTGCACTGGTATGGGCGGATGATTTGGTCGATTGTAATACTCGCTTACAATAACAATATACCTCTTCGCATCCAAAGTTTTGATAAATTCCAAGATGCCATCCTTCTCCTCAAATCCACTATCGCCCCCACTATAGATACACAAACTCATAATTCCACCCGATTTCAACAAGTCTAACCCCACCTCAATCGCCTGAATACTCGTTTTTCCCCTGGTTGCTATACTGTGATCCCCACCTGGCAGATATCCAAAATTAAACATAATACATGCAACTTGCCCCACTTCCGTTACATATTCCTTCATATCCTCATGACTCGCCACGATACACTCTGCCTCAAGGCCTGCCTTCTTCAACCGTTCTCTCGTACTATCAATCGCAATCTCTTGAATGTCAAAGGCATACACCTTACCCGTATCGCCTACAAGCTCACATAGAAACTGCGTATCATGTCCATTTCCCGCAGTTGCATCAACGCAAATATCACCAGCACACACGTGCTGGTGAATAAATTGGCGACACCAATTTGTTATCTGATAATTCTGTCTCATTTGATTACCGCATTATCCAGTACCCATTGTTTCACAAACTCGCGAGTCGCCATTGCCTTCATCTCTTCTTCTGGAATCTGTGCAAACAACTCTTCTACACTTGTGAACCCTGTTCCAACAATCACAGCCTCATAGAAAGTAGTGTACTCTTCTTCAGTGAATTCGAGTCCCTCTGCTTCTATAATATTATCTGTAATAGTACGCTCTTTTGCTTCCATTTCAGCTGCGCCTAGAAGTGCCTCATCAAACGCTTCTTCTGTCATTCCAAGCATTGCCACATAATCTGCCATTTCCATGCCGTACATCGCTGCTTCTGTTTCTGTCTGCTCGCGTACTTGAGCCTCTAATTCGTCCACCAATACTTGATCCAACGCTACTACTTCCGCAGCCTCTGTAACTTCTGCCCATGCTGTAGACAACAACGCGTCTTGTCTGATTGACTCGTTTTGTGCTTCCAAATCACTGCGAACCGAATCACGATACTCTTCTTCTGTCATTGCTGTTCCTGTCAGAGTCTCAATAAATTCCTCTGTGAGTTCTGGAACTACATACTCTTGAATCGAGTTCACTGTTACGGTAAACACAACATCAGCTCCCGCCAAATCAGCTGAGCCATAATCCTCTGGGAATGTCAACTCTATATCAACCGTCTCTCCAACTTCCACTCCGATTAGACCTTCTTCAAATCCTGGGATAAATTGTCCAGATCCGATCTCAAGCATTGCACCTTCTGCTGTTCCGCCTTCGAATGCTACGCCATCTTCCTTTCCTTCATAGTCGATATTTGTCATATCTCCATTTTCAACTGCGCGATCTGTCACCTCAATCACTTCTGTTTCAGCCGAAAGTCTCGACTCAATCTCCATATCGATATCGTCGTCCGTCACTTCGATGACACCAGTGTCCTCAACTTCGATTCCCTTATATTCTCCTAGGTTAACAACGTTTGCAGTTCCACCGATAGCCGCATCTCCAGACTCCTCTGTTCCACCTTCCGTTGTCTCTGCGCCACCCTCTGCTTGTGGTGTACACGCTGCCAATGACACTGCCATACTTCCTGCTAATAATAATGTTACTATTTTCTTCTTCATAATTGTTCTCCTCTTTCTATCCTAGAGCCTATTATGACACATAATTGTGAAAAAAAAAAGTTTTTTATACAAGTTCACCATTTTGTCACAATAATGGAGAGAAAAGCCTTGAAAATTGTTCTTTTGTACGAATCAAAATATTCCTCTCCCCGTATTTCTGCTTCGTAAGTCGTGTAGAACTCACCAAATCATTGATGAACTTTCGCTCCATCGCCATCGTCGTCTTCTCTCCATAGATGACTGCATTCACCTCAAAATTCAGCTTAAAGCTTCGAATATCCATATTTGCAGTTCCACAACAGGTTACCAATCCATCTACCATAAGCACCTTCGCGTGCAAGAATCCATTGTTGTAGATGTAGCACTTCGCTCCTGCTTCCAGCATCTCACCGATGTAAGAATAGGTCGCCCAATATATAAATGGATGATCCGGCTTACAAGGCACCATAATACGTACATCAATCCCTGAGCGTGCAACCACGCGCAAAGCCTCCAAGATTGCTTCATCTGGAATAAAATACGGAGACTGGAGATAAATCCGTTCCCTAGCCTTGTGGATTAACCGCATATAATTGTCGCGAATCTGCTGAATCTTCGCATCTGGTCCACTGGAGATAATCTGAACCGGCTCCTGTCCGCCCCTCACATAATTCGGAATATGGAAGAGTCTGTCTTCCAGAAACAGATTTTCATTGGTTGCATAATTCCAATCCATGGTAAATCGCACTGCCAACGAGGTAACTGCCGCCCCTTCTATACACAGATGCGTATCGCGCC
Organism: uncultured Lachnospiraceae bacterium; assembly: GCA_964369755.1. Taxonomy (GTDB): domain Bacteria; phylum Bacillota; class Clostridia; order Lachnospirales; family Lachnospiraceae; genus CAUPWF01. The sequence goes on along the minus strand of CAYJFY010000009.1, from coordinate 13,375 downwards.
AATAACCAAATCGCTTGTCTTTTCCCAGGTATTCATTTCCAACGTTAAATCCTCCGATGAACCCAATTCGTCCATCGATAACCACAATCTTACGATGATTTCTAAAATTCATCCTCAGATGCAACTTCCCGAGAAGTGCTGGAAAGAATTCGGCTACCTGAATCCCCTTCTCTCTCATCGCCTTCTGGCGCTTGGATCCAATCGAGCGGCTTCCCATTCCGTCCATCAAAACGCGTACTTCCACGCCCTGATCTGCCTTCATAGCCAACAAATCTTCCAATTCGTCCCAGAGACTATCATTTCGGATGATATAATATTGAATGTGAATATAACTCTTCGCCTGTCGGATCTCATGCTTCAAGGCATGAAACTTCTCCTCTCCGTCCGTATAGATCCGAACATCATTGTTATCCGTGATCACAGCAGATGAAGTCTCTAGATTATACAGAATCAAGTTTTGAAAGCGCTCCATCTCTGCATTGACCAAGCCGCCCTCATTCTGCCATATCATAGCCTCCTGATGCACGACAGCCGAGTGAACCTCATCCTCAATCTCCTTCATCCGAAACATCTGATTCTTACGCACACTCAATCCGAGTACCAGATAGAGCAAGAAACCGATGACAGGAAGGAAGAAAATTGCCAAAATCCATGTCCATACCGTCTGCGGATCCCGCCGCTCTAAAAAGATAATTACAAACGCTAAGATCAACTCTAAAATCATCAAATAATCAAAACTGATCAAACCAGGATATAACACATCTCCCCATACTGTATCAAGCATATTCGTTCCCCCTTCATAACTAAGGGTGCACCTTCGACACTTTGACACCCTCATCTCCCCTTGATTGAGGAGAAAATCGTACAAGGAATTTATCTCGCCTCGGCATACACATAATACGCCCCGATGCTCTTGCCACTATCTAAGAAAAACCTTGTCCTTAAATGATATTCACCCTTTGGTAACTCTAGTACAAACTTCACACAATCCTGTCCAGACTCCACCTCACAGTTCTCTCGGATTCCTGCAATCCGAATATCCGCACCCTGAATCCGGTATTGTCTGCCCACACCCCATTCTTCGTAGACATCTTCGTACACTCATGCCAAGCATGACAAGTCATCTTCACAGGATGCTCCTTCGTTAGATAGATCGGACTGTACTTCATCGCCTCTTCTAGACGTTCGTCATACCATTCCTCATAATACCTCGTCAACTCAATTGCCAGATCTTCCTGCTCACTGAAGCAATCATTCTTCTCATATGGATCCTTCTCGATATCATACATCTCAGGATGAACATCTACACTCGAACCAAACGAACCGAGCAAAAACGGATTCGACTCATTGGTCAGCGGTCGAACTAATCTCATATGATTCTTCAAAACAGTATAGTCCTTAAACTTCTGTGGCATATCTCTCTGCATGTTGTGGATCACCAGAGTCCGATCTGGATTCAGATGAACCTCTCCCGCCTTCAGAGCCTTTGCCATACTGATTCCATCCAAGTTCTCACCCTGTGGCAGACCACAGACATCGATCAAAGTTGGCAACAAATCCATATGCGCCGTAATGCCATAAATCTTTCTAGCCTCACCCAACACACCATTTGGCGTGGTAATGAAACAAGCATTTCGATGAGCCCCCTCATAAGTTGTGCCCTTCTTCCCTCTCATACCAGCATTGTAACCATCTAATACCCAGCCATTTTCATCGGTTACACAACCTGTGGAAGTACCATTGTCTCCAAAGAAGATAATGATAGTATCGTCAAATGCATCCTTTTCCTTTAAGTGATCCATCAACTTCCCTATATTATCATCCACACACTCTATCATTCCATAGAATCTGGCACGATCCTCTGGAATTCCCATATCTAAATACTTTTGATAAAAAGAGGCATCCACATTGTATGGTCCATGTGGTGCATTCGTCGGCAGATAACAGAAAAACGGCGTGTCCTTATAGATCTGCTCATTCATAAACTTGGTCGCTGTATCAAACCAAACATCCGTACAATACCCTTCGAATTTTTCTTCCTTACCATTGATCAAGTACACATCATCATAATAATTATTGTTCCAATAGTCAGGAGTCTCTCCGATCACCCCACCACCAAAACTATAAGCCACATCAAACCCCCGATTCTCTGGGTGATATGGATAGGTGTCCCCTAAATGCCACTTACCAAACATTCCAGTAGCATATCCACCCTCTCGAAAATAATCTGCCATCGTCTTCAAATCTGGCTTCATAAAATATCGTCCATTTACTGTCGAATACACACCAGCCCCAAAAGAATAACGTCCCGACATCAATGCAGAACGCGCGGGTGCGCACAGTGGGTCCGTGTGAAAATTCTCCAAACACAGTCCATTATCATGTAACCAATCCAAATTCGGCGTTTGAATCCAAGGATTTCCATTCGCTCTGATATCACCATAACCTTGATCGTCTGTTAATATAAGTATTACATTCGGTTGCTTTCTCATGCTCATTCTTCCTCTCGAAACCCAATCCCCATTGTTCCAAATAGTATTAGCCAGCTCTAAAGATCGGTAACGCCTTCAACACATCGCCTTCGCACAATACATACTCTTGCGATTCCGCCTTATTATTCACTACAACAGAATAATTCATGTAATGCTCACTTACTCTAGTCGAAGTATCTAAAAATTCCTTCACTGTTTTCCCTTCTCCACCTTCTGCATTCCAGAAACCATCTTCGTCTCTCTCTGGCATATACTTTGCAAAAGGACCCGCTAATTTTACTTTTATCATCTTATTTCCTCACTTACATTTCATCTTGAAATTTTCTTCCAACTTTTAAAGTATTCAGAATTTTTTATCTTTATTCTTTATATCCATATAATAATATCAAACTTTTACAAATTTGTATATAAAAAGCCCCACAAAATTGTAGGGCTTTTTCTATTCTTTTATTGCATTTATAATCTGAGGGTTTATATCAGCAATTAGAATTTGATCAATGCTTTGATAACGTTTTGTCCATTTGCTAATGTATCTTCAAAAGCCTGTTGGATGTCATCGATGTTATATTCTTTTGATACCATTTTGTCCGCTTGGATTTTTCCACCGTTCAACCATTCCATAACTGTTGGGAATTGATAGCAGTTCATACGAGATCCGATGATGCTCAACTCTTTTTTTGTTACAACGATTGGTGAGATTTCAGCCATGTTCGCATCGAAACCAATACAAGCCACACGTCCTCTTGGAGCTGCGTACTCGATTGATTTTTGGAACAATGGTGTAATTCCAACTGCATCGATTACTACATCTAATCCACCAGGAGCAAACTTCGCGATTGCGTCTTCCACAGAATCTACTTTGCTATTAACGATTACTTCTGCACCGAATTCTTTTGCTTTTTCTAATTTAGAATCCACAACGTCAGCTACCATAACTCTAGCTCCCATACCAACAGCTGCTTGAACGATTGACAAACCAATTGTTCCTGCTCCGATAACGATTACGTTATCTTTTCCTGTTGCTTGAAGTCTATCTAAGATATTAGCTGCGATTGAAAATGGCTCAGCCAAAGCTGCTTCTTCAAAAGAAACGCCTTCTCCAACTTTGATGAAGTGCTTCTCATCTTCTACGATTACTTCTTGGAATCCGCCGTCCATTTGAACTCCGTAACATTTTACAGATTCACATACGTTTGGATATCCTTTTTGACAAGTTGGGCACTCGCCACAAGCGAATACTGGATCAAGAACAACCATATCGCCAACTTTTAGAGTTTCAACATCTGAACCAACTGCTGTTACAGTACCTGATAACTCATGTCCCATTACTCTTGGGAATGCTACGTCTGCTCTACCATGAGAGAAGATATGTAAGTCTGTTCCACAGATTCCTACTGCTTTTACTTGAACTTGAACGTCTTTTGCACCTTGAACTTGAGGTGTTTCTACGTCAACTACTTCGATTTTTTGAATATCAACAATTTTTGCTGCTTTCATCTATTTATTCCTCTTTTCAAAATATTAACAATTTTTAATTACTTAGGTTGTCTTCCGATGTATGCCAAGATACCACCATCTACATAAAGAACATGTCCGTTTACAAAGTCAGAAGCGTTTGATGCAAGGAATACTGCTGGTCCTGCAAGATCTTCTGGATCTCCCCATCTTTCAGCTGGTGTTTTAGCTAAGATGAATGAATCAAATGGGTGCTTGCTTCCGTCTGGTTGTACTTCTCTTAGTGGAGCTGTTTGAGGTGTTGCAATGTATCCAGGTCCGATACCATTACACTGGATGTTGTATGAACCATACTCAGAACAAATATTCTTGGTAAGCATTTTCAATCCACCTTTTGCTGCTGCATATGCAGAAACTGTCTCACGTCCAAGCTCACTCATCATAGAGCAAACGTTGATGATTTTTCCGTGTCCTTTTTCGATCATTGCTGGAATAACTGCTTTTGCCATGATAAATGGAGCTGTCAAGTCAACATCGATCACTTGTTTGAAGTCTGCTGCAGACATTTCGCACATAGGAATTCTCTTGATGATACCAGCGTTGTTTACTAATACGTCAACTACACCAACTTCTTCTTTGATTTGAGCGATCAATGCTGTTACTTGATCTTCGTTTGTTACGTCACAAACATATCCGTGAGCTGTGATTCCTAACTCTTTGTATGCTGCTAAACCTTGGTCAACAAGCTCTTGCTTGATATCGTTAAATACGATTGTTGCTCCTGCTTCTGCGCATCCTTTTGCGATTGCAAATCCGATTCCGTAAGATGCTCCTGTTACTAATACTACTTTACCTTCTAATGAAAAATTAGCCATTTTTAGTTCCTCCACTTTCATTTTATATATAGTTTTTCATTTCACTAGTCATATTGTACACCTTTTTGTGTGCCATATCAACCTGTTTTTTTGTTTTTTAAAATTTTTTATACTCTGTATTGATTTAATTTTTCCCAGTCAAAGAATACGCCCATTCCAGGCTCTTTGCAAACGTCCACATAACCATTGGTAACCTTCATAGGCTCAACAGTATACTTGTAGATTGGGAAGCTGTGGAACTCCACATAACCTCTGTTGCTCAATGCTCCAAGCACATTTGCATGTAATTCTTGCATTCCGTGAGAATGAACATCCACCGAATAACTCTTCGCAAGTTCAGCAACCTTCATAAATCCTGTGATACCACAAACATTCGAACAGTCACCGATCGGTTTATTTACTCTACCAATCTTCATCGCTAGCTCATGCTCGTAGATTGTATGTAGGTTCTCACCCATAGCGATTGGGATCGTAGTCGTTTGCCCAATTCTAGCATATCCTTCATAATCATCTGGATTTGTTGGTTCTTCCAACCATCCGATGTTATACTCTTCCATCTTCTTAGCCATGCGGATTGCTTGCTCTACCGACCACACCATGTTCGCATCCACCATGAATAACTTGTCGTCTCCGATTAGCTTTCTACAAGCCTTGATTCTTGCGATATCCTCATCCTCGTTTTCCTTACCAAGTTTGATCTTAATCGCTGTATGACCATCTTCCATCTGTTTCTCAATGTTCTCGAGTAATTCCTTCTCAGTAAACATCAAGTCGATTCCGCCATAATATGTTCTCACTTTATCAACGCCAGTTCCGTATACATCTTTCAATGCTAGACCCTTTGTCTTCAGATCAATATCCCAGAATGCAATATCAAGTGCAGAAATCGCGAAAGAAGCAATCCCTCCTCTTGCCACATAATGAACACATTGATTCATAAAATCATTCATCAAATATGGCGTTGTGAACTCACGCCCAACTAATTGTGGTGCGATATCAAGTTCAATCATGTTAGCTGTTGCTACTCCACCTTTTCCGCCGGTATATGTATAACCTACACCACTTCTACCGTCTTCCAATGTGATTGTCGCAGTAATTAATTCAAAGTTGTCATGCTTGCCGTGAAGCGCATCTACCAAGTTACCTTCAAGTGGCACCTTAAAATAGTCAACTTTTACTGCTTTAATCTTGTTTGACATACCAAATCTCCTTTCTAAAACTAATTTCCTTTATTGTATACTATTTTTTCTCACTTTTCAATACTTTTGTATACTTTTTCCAGGATAAACGCATCAATTTTTCAAGAAAACCTATTGACTTTTCAAAACAGTAGATTTTCTTCTTTTTTTGCGCTATAATGTATTGCATATAGGCAATACATTGCAAAAAGGAGACAATTTATGGCTAATTATCCAGATTGGGTTTTAAAACATAAGAAAAAGGGAACCTATGTGAATAAAGTTGGGGACAAGTATTATCTATACGCTGCACATTCCGAGCGTATCAAGGGGACGAAGAAAGTAAAACGTATCAACGATGGATACCTTGGACGAATTACCGAACACGAAGGGTTTATCCCTTCTCAAAATAAGATTTTACCAACAGTCACATGTCTTGAGTTTGGTTTATCTTTCCTTGTTCTGTGTACAACGCAACAGATCCATAACGGATTGCGTAGAAATTTTAGCAAATATGGAGATCTGGTTTATGCCTACTCCATTCTATCTTATATATATGGAATGTATGACCAACACTTGCTCGTTCACTCCTATTTATCGCTACACTTTCCGAACCTCCCTCGCTTAGAGTCTCTTACCGATGCTCAGATCATCGGAATAGAACGAGGACAACGTATGATAGCCGACACCTTATCCTCGTTGTTCCAAGAAGATTTAACCATTGTGAGAGCACATTTTTCTACCGTGTACTTACTCCGAAGCAAACAGACCTTTTACCAACCAAAATTCAGTCCTACCGTATCAGAACTATCAAAAAAATATCACATTGATTGGAGTACAGCATTATGGCAAAAATAAATCATATCATCGTAGAATATAAACAACAGATCAAAGCATTAGATATCACACCCGCAGAGAATGTACCACCTAAAATAGTGGTACAGAAATTTCTGAGGGTCTTTCAAGATATGGATGACCAACGTCTCAGTGGCATGATTTCTTATCCCTTAGAAGAAATCCTATTAATTGGGTTTCTTGCCATCCTAGGAAATGCTTCCACGTGGGCTGAAATGGCTCGATTTGGTCGTTCGAAAGAAAAGTGGTTAAAGAAGTTTTTAAAATTAAAAAATGGGGTGCCGTCTCACGATACCTTTCAACGAGTATTCTCGTTGGTTGACCCGCAGCAACTTCACCAAACTTGCGTCTCTATCATGATTGAAAATTTAACCAAGATAAAGAAGGCCTTGAATATCAAAGAAGAGGGGCTTCGTCAAATCTGTGTAGATGGAAAAGAACAGCGTTCTACTGGCAGAAATTATCACACTTCCGATGAAGTACGTAATCTACAGACCTTACATGTATACGATGCCACACACGAAGTCTGCTTGTTTTCAAAACCAATCGATTCCAAAACGAATGAGATCCCTGTCGCACAAGAGGTTCTTCAATCCATGGAATTAAAGAATACCGTTGTATCCTTCGATGCCCTGCACACACAAAGAGAAACGATACGCATTATCGCTGAGCGAAAAGGAGATTATGTGGGTGGTTTGAAAGGAAATCAAGGAACCCTATTCGAAGATGTTGCATTACTATTTACGCCAGAAGTGCTAGCAGAACTAAGAGAGAATGCAGAGGCTTTTTACGAACAAAGTGAGAAAGCTCATGGCAGACACGAAAGAAGACGCTACTACATGCTGAAAGTATCCAATGCTTATGCAAAAAAGAAGGACTTCAAAAAGTTGCGAAGTGTCGTATGTTGCGAGACCTATCAATATCATCCGAAAACCGAAAAGAAAACCACGGAGTTACGGTATTATATTACAAGCTTACAAGACGTCGAGACATGTGCACAAGCGATCCGTGGTCATTGGGGCGTGGAAAATAAACTTCACTGGCACTTAGATTACAGTTTTTGTGAAGATATGAACAGCACCATGGATAAAAATGCATTCCAAAACTACAGTACCCTCAATAAAATGGCACTCTCTATCTGCAAACTTGCAAAACCGATTATGGACAATCCTAGCATTCGAACAATGCGTAAAATTTTCGGATGGAGCTATGAAGATACCCTGACAAAAGTTCTTCTTTCCTTCGATGAAAAAACAATGGTTTTTTAATATCATTCGGTAGCATTCGCCTTTGCCAGCTCACGACTCATATCATCCAAATAATCATTACGATACGATTTATTACTTCTGCACTCGAAAGTAGGAATTAATTTTTATAGTTAATGCCTAATTATGGATGTTTATTAGGCGCAGCTTTCCTAACTTTAAGTGCAGAAGTAATAGAAAATTCCGCCATTGTTTCGTGGAACATGAATAAATAGAATATTTCCTCGTTTTCGTGATCCGTATATGGGTAAGGAAAAATTACAAGCTGTTTTATGTCGGGATGTTCTTCCCATAAGAGCAACAAATCATGAGGCTTCATGTTACCCGCTCGCAATGCAGTATTGCTTTCGGCGTAGTAGACAATACCTCGCCATTCCGCTTCTCCGAAAACTTTCCCAACATTTAATGCGTTCAACCTAATGTCCCGCATCTCCGGTGCATCGACTTTCCATCTTGATAAATTTGCGATTTTTATATATAAATCCTCTATGTCATTTCCGACAGCACCTGCTTTTTCTTTGTTGTAAGGAATTTTGTACACCCGAATCCTATCACCTTCTATTAAACCGAGCAGTGTTGCGATTGCCCGTTCGTGCATCAATAAGGATATGCTCTGAAATCCGGCCTTGCCAAAATTCCATCAAGAACGTCAAAACCCTCTACATTTCGTTTTATGTCCATTTTTTCCATAGTCAATCCTCGCAGACGTTTTATGTTTTTATTATACTTACATATTTGACGGGGCGCAATCATCTGCGACAAAAAAAAGACGGCTTTTGCCGTAACCTTTCCACTTTCATCCACGCTTGCGACCGCAGTGTTTGAACTGCTCCAAACTCCTTCGCCCACAGCCGTTGTCGGGGAAACGGTTGCCGTTATCTTTCCGCCGTTTAGATTGATAGCGCCGGAGGAACCCGAGTCATCACCGGTATGAATTCCGTAAAGTCCGTTCGGTGTTTTTGCGGTGATTGTGCCGCCGTTCATGTTGAGGGTTTGCCCAATCGCTATCGCTTTTTCGATACCCGAAGAGGTAGCGTCAATAGTGCCGCCGTTCATGTCGAGGTTTTGTGCATCAATCGCCGTTCCGGTCGAAGTCGTAGCGGTAACCTTTCCCTCTGTTGTGAATTTTCCTTGTGCATAAATGCCCGTCTTAGCTGATGAGCCTAAGAGCGTTGCATTTCTTTTTACGATTATTTAGTTTTTTGCACGAACTCCATAAGTGCCGGAACTACCACCTTCGCCGTAAGCGTTAACCGACACATCAAATGCACCATCTCCGATAGTGAGAGTGCCGGCCGTATGATGCCGGCGTAAATTTTAAAAAACTGGCCGACCGGTTGATATTCGGAGCATCCGTCAATATCGCTACGAAGAGTCAGTTTCTTTAAACTCAAGGAAAATATCGCAATAGCTGTTCCGTTAGGTTCGTCTGGAGTGGCATAGCCGGTGTTGTCCTCATCATACAAGACATACATGTTTGAGCCATCAAAAATCCAATTCCCATCATCATATCCGCCGACCTTTAAATCCGGCGGTGCTTCGGCCGTCGCCGCATTCACTTTGTGCGTCACGGGAAACACCGAAAACACGCTTACCGTCATCGCCAATATCAGTAAAAAACTCCAAAACCTTTTCTTTGCCAAATTCATAAAAAACCTCACTTAATTAAATCTTTGTCCGTAATGTGCATAAAATCGGTGCTTGCCCATCGGCAAACCCTTAATTTACAAATAGTATTTTTTATCATATGGCTTTGTGGTTTTGCAAGTGGTTTTGTAAATTTCGTTCTCTTCTTTTTGTAGAAAAATCGGGGGATTTGCGTCAGAATTGTAACGTCGCTCTAAATACCGGGATGTATTTTTATTCGGTTATACTGCACATCGCCCTGCCCCGTTGCAAGGTTTATCTTCTCCTTATACAGCAGGGTATACTTTGTTTGCCCTCTCGTGTAATCCTTATTACCCTTTGGGAAAAACGAACGACAGAAGTATTCGCCGTTTTCTTTTTTAGCAAGAAATTTTGCCACTTGCCAGAGTGCTTAGGAATTGGACGCAGCCCATTTTAAACTCATTTGACTACAGGTATTCTAATGGGTTTACCGAGGGGATTAACAACAGCATAAAAGTGCTTAAACGCACTGCTTATGGATATAGGAACTTTGACAACTTCAGACGTCGTATAATGCACATTCAGCACTGTCAAAAAGAGATGCCCATGATATCATGAACATCTCTCTTGTAACTTTGTTTTAAGGCTATACCCCAACTATTGACATAGAGCCGGAAAAACGGGCACTTTTTTAGTTTAAACTGTCAAAGACGGGAGCGTAACACATTTGTAATATGTTTACAATGGTTTTTGGGGAGAAAAGGGGTGTTTGCGAATTGTCAAAAAAGTCTGCAAGCCAAGGCGCAAGGTTTTGCATCCCCGTGAGCTTATCTTTAATAAGCGACCTAAAAATGCAAGTTCTTGCAACACATGAAGCATAAATGCCTTGTCTTTTTAAGGGATTTACGCGGTTGTGGGCTTTATTGACGCTCTGGGGAAGTCCGAAGACTTCCGCTTTCTTTAGTTGCCGGCGTATCTTTTTCTTACAATGAGTATTGCACAAATCGCAGTTCCCATCACAATCGCAATCCACACATATAGGAACGAGCTATCACCTGTCTTGGGAGAACTCGGTATTTCCGAAGTAGATGGCGTGGGCGATGTACTCGGTGATGGCATTGGTTCTGCATACTCGATGTTTGATACTACGTATGTAGAAGCATGTGTTATGGGTTTCGTCGTAATATACCCTTCACTGTCGACTACAAGCTCTTGTTTTTCAAGCAAATTGTTGTTGCCGGAATCAAACCAGTATAAATATACCGTTTCGCCTGTATTATACTTGTGTCCAACGTAGATTTTCATCGTCATCGGTGCGGGGAAGTCGCCTTCGTGTGCAAAATCTATAAAGAACAGCTTTGCATCAGCTCCAAACTTTTCCTTAGCCGAATTTTCTGTTTCTACTGTGGGAACAAGCGAATATCTCAAGTTCATGTCCACATTTTTTAGCTCTCCGCTCATATCAAACAGCATTGTAACCTCGTTACCGTTCTCGTCAAGGCTTGTAACACTAAATTCACTGAGTCCTTTTTGTTTTATCGCATCGTAAATTTCCGACTTAAGTGTAACGTCTGAAGGTGTTTCTCCAAGTGCTATATCGATCGATTGTCCTTTTTTTAGATCAACTAAGGTATATTTGATGTCTTCGCCGTTTATCACACCATCATTAACTTTAGGCACCACAACCACCGGTGGTGTCGCTCCAATCGGCACATAAGTGAAGTTCACCGTCCACTTGAAGTCCGTTCCCTCTTGGCTGAAATATAGTGTTCTCTTATATGTCCCGTCCGGTTGTTCTTTCATTGCAAACGCAGTCGTACCATCCGTTCCTATTGCATCCTGTTCAAGACTTCCGGGTGCAAACCACATCGCATACAGCTGTTCCATAAACTCGTCATCTTGGTAGTCAAATAGGGCTGTCTGACCTTTGTATGGAGCAAGTGCTGTTCCCTCATCGCTAAAATCAGCTTTGCTATGCAATTTCAATGTTGACGTCTTATAATACGGCTCAAGTTGATTGTTGTTAAAATTTCCAATCGTTACCGAAAACCACTGTGCATCGCCTGTTAAACCGCCGGGTGCACTAAGTGTCACAGGTTCTTCATCCACTGTGAGTGTAATGTTCATTAAACCGTTGTCAATATATCGTCCATCACAATCAATGTAATTCGAATTCTCGGTATAGTTGTACCCTCCTTGCACATCAGCTTGAACGGACATCTCTTTTAACCTCACATCAAGGTTTTCGGTGTAGGTTTCATAGTTTATTACGATGTTCACACCCCTATCCGATCCATCAGCTTTTAGGTTAAGGGTAAACGCATACTGTCTATCTCCACTCTGCGAAACCGTCCAAAAATCCGGTTGATCTTCCGCCAACCAAAGCAGTGCATGGTGTGTTGCATTAGGGGTAATCACAAAATTCTCATTCTGAGAAATGGGCGTTAAATCTGTTGATCCTATTGGTCCCATATATGCTGTCGTCAAATCTATATCATTCCACTCAGGAGACGTTGTACTATCCATGAAATACGCACCAAAGTCAAGCGCAAACCATTTGTATGGTTCTGTCTTATCGGGTCCGTGAGTCGACTTTGGAATCACATCTCCCTCAACAAGATTGAAAGTATATGTGTTTGTCTGTTTATCTATTGACCTGTGCATCACTACATAACTTAACGAGTTTATCCCAATTGTCGAGTCTGCATTGATATATACATTTGCATTTGCATTTGAATCTGTAGCTTTATTTGCATTTGAATCTGAAACTTTTTTCACCTCTTCCACCGGTACAACTTCACCCACTGCAAGTGCCCTCGCAGGGACAAGTGCCAATACCAATGCAACCAACACTATCATTGCTATTGTTCTGTTTCTTCTGTTAATTTTTTCCATAAATCCTCCTGTTTGTAATTGTAATATCCTATAGAATTTTACCATGCGGACATATATCCTGTCAATTTATATATAATGATGTAATTGTACCGAAAAACGTTTAGGATGAGAGTTCAACTCCTTAATGTCAAATATGACATCCCCCCAAATGCCCTCCCCAAAAACGGTGTTTTTAGAGCAAAAAGGCATTAAAAAATCACATTGCAATGTGATTTTCTGAAAGAGACATTTTTATTGGTAAATGCTCTTGCGGGCTTTTACCAATAAAGATATCAAAGCCTCCGCAACTTTCAAAATCGGTGACTTGAACCATCACCGAGCATATTCTGAACCTGTTAGCAGTGTAACACATATATCACAATTTTACAAGAGTTTTATGTGAAAAAATCAGGATAAACGCATCAATTATCACGCGAAAAGAAGTTTTTCTCGGGAGTTTGACACTTGTTTTTTTAATTAAATACAAATTTCCTTAGTTCAAGCCGTTCTTGGCTTATTTTTCTGTCAAACTTCATGAATTTATATGCGCTATTTTGTGCTATCTATGTTGTAGTAAGAAAGAGGTGATGATTATGTATATTTCAATAACAGGCGCAAAAAATAATAAAGATGTTTATATTAGCCAATCCTATCGGAAAGAGAACGGAAAAACTTCATCAAAAATCCACCGCAAACTAGGAAAGTACAATGATTTATTAGTATTCTCTTCAAAATATTTATAGAGCATTATCTGTCATGGCAGAAGAATCTTC
>CAYJFY010000008.1:0-74992 GCA_964369755.1 uncultured Lachnospiraceae bacterium | reverse complement strand
ATCACGTCCCTCGCCGTAAGGCGACTTGTAAATGGACGTGATTTGTTGCTTTTTACGGGAGCACGTAGTGTGACTGTGAAAAGTAACGTTGGGCATGACACAAGGGCAATGAATAAATAATTTTCTTGACATCTGATTTTGATTGTGTTACAGTTATCACAATTCAATATGGTAAACCGTTGAAGTGGAGATAAAAATAAGAAATGTGCTTCCAGAGAGTCGGGGGAGGTGTGAGCCCGATAGTAACAACTTATTAAATGGACCACTGAGGGCATAGTCAAAGGGAGTAATCCTGAGTATTCTATGACGTGTTGGCTTACGTAAGTAGTCGGAAATATAATGTATTTCGCAAAGTGTGTGGTTTTCTCACAAAACAAGGTGGTACCGCGGGTAGTGTAATCTCTCGTCCTTGACAGTTTTACTGTCAGGGACTTTTTTTATGTAATTAGGAAACTGTATCTCCATTACACAAAAATGCTCCATGAAAACACTCTCGGTACACAAAACATAGGAGGTATTAAGTTTATGAATTATTATCCAAGCATGGATCAAGTCAAGGAATTACTTCATTCGGATGACTACAAGTCCATCCCAATTACTCTAACAACGGAACAAACCCTAGAGACATTAGACATCTATAAGAGGTTAAAAAACATCAGTAAGAATGTATTTATCTTAGAATCTTGTGAAGACCAGAAGGCATTCGGAAGATACAGCTTTCTCGGATATGATCCCATTCTTGAAATCACAGCCAAGGATGAGCGAATCAAGATTAATACTGGAATCACTCTTGAGATAAAGGATCGTGCGCCTCATAAGTATATTCGACAGATTCTCGCCGAACACAAGGCACCAAAACTCGCAACTCTGCCACCATTTACCGGAGGACTAGTGGGCTACTTCTCTTATGACTTTATCAAATACAGCGTTCCAAAGTTAAACCTAGACGCCGCAGATCATGAGAATTTCAATGATGTGGATCTAATGCTTTTTGACAAAGTGATTGCCATTGACCATCTCGAGAAGAAAATTATATTAATTGTAAACATCAAAACAGAGGACGTTGACTCCAATTATAATAAGGCACTTCTGGAATTAAAAAACATGGAAAATTTGTTATTAAACGGAACTCCAGTAATAGAGGAAAAGGGGAAATTATTATCGGATTTTGAAGCAACTTTCAGCAAAGATGAGTTTTGTAAGATGGTGGAAAAAGCCAAGAACTATATCTTCGAGGGTGATATTTTTCAAGTGGTGCTCTCCAATCGACTCTCTGCAGACTATGAGGGTAGTTTGATTGATGTTTATGAAAAGCTACGGGAGCGAAATCCTTCTCCATACATGTTCTATTTCTCAAGCAAGGACATTGAAATGGCAGGTGCTTCTCCAGAAACCTTAGTGAAGGTTCTGGACAATAAAGTGATGACCTATCCCCTAGCAGGTACAAAGCCCAGAGGAAAGACATCTGCGGAAGATCTAGAACTAGAGAGACTTTTACTTGCCGATGAAAAGGAATGTGCCGAACACAACATGCTAGTAGACTTGGGGCGAAATGATATTGGTAAAATCAGTCAATTCGGGTCAGTCACGGTGGAAGACTATATGAAAATTCTTCGTTTCTCCCATGTTATGCACATCGGTTCTACGGTCACTGGCATGGTAAATGAGGATAAGGATGCCATCGACGCAGTAGATGCTATCTTACCTGCTGGAACCCTCTCAGGTGCACCAAAGATTCGTGCAATGGAGATCATCAATGAGTTGGAAAATGAAAAACGGGGAGTATACGGTGGTGCAATCGGCTACTTAGACTTTAATGGGAACATTGATACCTGTATTGCAATCCGATTAGCATTTAAGAAAAACAAGAAGATATTTGTTCGATCTGGTGCTGGTATCGTCATTGACTCGGTTCCAGAAAACGAATACCAAGAATGCATCAATAAGGCGAAATCTGTAGTATCTATATTGGAGGACGAAGAATGATTTTATTAATTGATAATTATGATAGTTTTTCCTATAACCTATATCAGGCAATCGGGGAATATAATAGTGATATACGAGTCATTAAAAATGATGAAATGACGGTAGCAGAAATCGACGCCCTCTCTCCCACTCATATCATTTTATCGCCTGGACCTAAGAGGCCAGATGATGCGGGAGTTTGTTTGGAAGTGATTGAAACACTGCACAAGAAGTACCCCATGTTAGGAGTTTGCCTCGGCCATCAATCCATCTGCCAGTCTTTTGGAACACCGATTACTTATGCGAAAGAAATCATGCACGGAAAACAATCCGAAATTCTTCTCAAAGACAGTCAATTATTCAAAGGACTAGGAGAAAAAGTCAAGGTGGCCCGCTACCACTCTCTTGCTGCTACGAAGGATCTCATCGCAGATGAGTTAATCGTAACTGGGACGACAGAAGATGGAGAAATCATGGCGGTAGAGCATACCAAACATCCAATCTTCGGAGTACAGTTCCACCCGGAATCCATCCTCACACCAGATGGAAGTATCATGATAAAAAATTTTTTGGAGGTATAGGAAATGATTAAGGAAGCGATATTAAAACTTGTCAACAAAGAAGATCTAGATGCCCAGATGGCCTATTCTGTTATGGATCAAGTCATGAATGGAGAGGCTTCCCAGATTCAAGTCGGTTCTTATCTGACCGCCTTGTCTATGAAAGGGGAAACAATTGAAGAAATCGTAGCCTCAGCAAAGAGTATGCGTAACCATGCCACAAAGCTACTAAATGACCAAGATGTATTAGAAATTGTTGGAACGGGAGGCGATAAGTCCAACTCCTTCAATATCTCTACCACCTCTGCCATTGTTCTATCTGCTGCCGGAATTCCTGTGGCGAAACATGGTAATCGTGCCGCCTCGAGCAAATGTGGCGCAGCGGATGTATTAGAGGCATTGGGAGTGAAGATTGATGTCACTCCCGATAAAAGCATGCAAATGTTAGATGAAATTGGAATCTGCTTCTTATTTGCACCGATTTACCACAGTGCCATGAAGAATGTAGCACCTGTCAGACGGGAATTAGGAATCCGAACCATCTTCAACATCCTAGGCCCTCTCTCCAATCCCCTCGGTGCCAGTATGCAGCTCATGGGAGTCTATGATGAAAGTTTGGTAGAGCCACTCGCTGAAGTCCTCACAAAACTTGGAGTCAAACAAGGGATGGTGGTATACGGAACCGATAAATTAGATGAGATATCCATCTCCGCACCTACTAAGGTCTGCGAGATTCGAAATGGATGGTATAAATCCTATGAGATTCACCCGGAGGATCTTGGTTTAAAGCTCTATGACAAATTAGAACTCTTAGGAGGTACCGCCTCTGAAAATGCAGATATCACAAAAAGCATTCTAAGTGGGACAAAAGGCGCCAAACGCGATGCAGTAGTCTTAAACTCTGCTGCCGCTCTCTATATTACAAGAGATGATGTAACACTTGCACAGGCAATCACAGAAATCGAAGCGATCATCGATAGTGGAAAGGCCTTGGATAAGTTAAATGAATTCATCCACCATTCGAATCGTTAGGAGGAACAATTTTGATATTAGATGAAATAGCAAGCTATGCAAAACAACGGATCATCAAAGACAAAGAACAGATAAGCTATGAAGAGATGAAGGAGATGGCGCTCTCACTGCCCAAAGGCGATTTTGTCTTTGAACGAACACTAAAAGCGAACTATCCTGCATTAATATGCGAGGTAAAAAAAGCCTCTCCATCAAAGGGAATCATCTCCGAAGATTTTCCATACTTAGAAATTGCCAAGGATTATGAGTCTTCCCAAGCGACCTGTATGTCCGTCCTAACGGAACCAAAATGGTTTCTAGGTAGTGATCAAATATTTCAAGAGATTCGGGAAGTCGTATCCCTCCCAATGCTAAGAAAGGATTTTACCATTGATGATTATCAAATCTATCAAGCAAAAGTTCTAGGAGCGGATTGTGTTCTCTTAATCGTAGCTCTTTTAAGCCCTTCCCAGATTACATCTTACATCGAAATCTGCGATTACTTAGGAATCAGTGCCCTGATTGAGACTCACGACGAAGATGAAATCCGAATCGCCCTAGATGCAGGAGCAAGAATTCTAGGTGTCAACAATCGAAATCTCAAGGATTTCACAGTGCATTTAGATAATGCCAATGCACTCAGAAAATATATCCCTGAGGATATCATCTACGTGGCTGAAAGCGGAATCTCCACTCCATCCGACGGAATCAATCTTGTGCGTTGTGGAGCAAATGCGTTGTTGATTGGCGAAGCATTGATGCGAACCTCTGAGAAAAAATCCTTTATTCAAGAGATACGAGGAGCCCAGTATGACTAAGATAAAAATCTGTGGCTTATATCGACCAGAAGACATTGAATATGTGAATCAGTTACAACCTGATTATGCGGGATTTATTATAAATTTCCCCAAGAGCCATCGAAGCATTGATTTCGCCACTGCAAAATCCTATATCAGCAGTCTAGATAAAAACATCCAATCCGTCTGTGTATTCGTAGACCAATCTTTTGGCTACATAGAAAAATTTGCTGATTTCTGTGATATCGTTCAACTACATGGAAATGAAAGTAATGCCGACATCATAAGATTACAGCAGCACTTCCCTCATATCGAAGTATGGAAAGCATTTAAGATTCGTGCTCTAAAGGATATCGAAGATGCAAAAACATGTGCTGCCGATAAAATTTTATTAGACAACGGCTATGGTACTGGCGAACAATTCGATTGGAATTTCTTAACTAGCTTAAGTCATTCCTACAATAAACCCTATATCCTAGCTGGAGGAATCAATCCCTCCAATGCGACAGATGCCATCACCAACTATCATCCCTATGCGTTAGATGTCAGTAGCGGAGTGGAAACCGAGAAAACAAAAGATTTTAACAAAATCAAATCACTAATTGAAAAAGTAAGGAGTGTAAGATAAATGAGTAATACAAAATTTGGCATTCACGGCGGACAATACATCCCCGAAACATTGATGAATGCGGTAATCGAACTAGAAAAAGCCTATAATCATTATAAGGATGACGAAGGATTTAAAGAAGAACTCAGTGATCTCTTCAATGAATATGCTGGTCGCCCTTCTAGACTCTATTTTGCGAAGAAGATGACCGAAGATTTGGGCGGGGCAAAAATCTATCTCAAACGAGAAGATTTAAACCATACAGGCGCCCACAAGATTAATAATGTACTGGGGCAAGTTCTTCTAGCTCACAAGATGGGCAAGACAAGAATCATCGCTGAAACAGGTGCTGGACAGCATGGTGTTGCTACTGCCACTGCCGCTGCACTCTTCGGTATGGAATGTGAGATCTTCATGGGTCAAGAAGATTGCGAACGACAATCTCTAAATGTATACAAGATGGAATTATTAGGTGCAAAGGTTATTCCTGTAACTTCGGGTACTGCAACGCTCAAAGATGCAGTATCAGAAACCATGCGTGAATGGACATCTCGAATCCAAGACACGCATTACGTACTTGGCTCTGTTATGGGACCTCATCCATTCCCAACCATCGTGCGTGACTTCCAAGCAGTCATTTCACAGGAAATCAAAGACCAATGTATGGAAAAAGAGGGGAAATTACCAGATGCAGTTGTAGCATGTATCGGCGGTGGTTCCAATGCAATCGGAGCCTTCTATCATTTCATTGAAGATACAGATGTAGCGTTAATTGCTTGTGAAGCAGCTGGTCGTGGCGTAGACACACCTGATACAGCCGCAACCATATCTGTTGGTAAACTCGGCATCTTCCACGGAATGAAGAGTTATTTCTGCCAAGACGAATATGGCCAGATTGCACCTGTATACTCTATCTCCGCAGGACTCGACTACCCTGGAATCGGACCAGAACATGCACACTTACACGATATTGGACGTGCTCAATACGTCCCAGTTACCGATGAAGAGGCAGTTAATGCCTTCGAATACCTCTCCAAAACAGAAGGTGTCATACCAGCCATCGAAAGCGCCCATGCATTAGCACATGCAATGAAAATAGCACCAACGATGGACAAAGATCAAATTGTTGTAGTCAATCTCTCTGGACGCGGAGACAAAGACTGTCTATCCATTGCACGTTATAGAGGAAGGGAGATTTCAGAATGAGCAGAATAAGTAGAATTACAGAAGCATTCAAAGCAGGCAAAGCATTTATACCATTCATTACATGCGGAGACCCTGATTTGGAAACCACTAAAGAATTAATTTACACCCTAGAAAAAGAAGGAGCTACCATCATCGAACTAGGGATCCCATTTTCAGATCCAACTGCTGAGGGAATCGTCATCCAAAGTGCGAATGTAAGAGCCTTGAAGAACAATATCACAACAGACCATATCTTCGATATGGTAGCAACCTTGGATGTGAAAGTTCCGCTTGTATTTATGACCTATGCGAACATCGTCTTCTCTTATGGGATCGAACGATTTGCAAAAAGATGCAAAGAAATCGGAATGAGTGGAGTAATTCTACCAGACATTCCGTTCGAGGAAAAAGAAGAATTCTGTACCATATTCGAAGCATATGAGCTAGACTTCATCTCACTCATTGCGCCTACATCCAATGACCGAATCAAAATGATCGCCAAAGAAGCCAAAGGGTTCATCTACCTGGTATCCTCCCTCGGAGTAACAGGAGTTCGCCAAACAATTACCACCGACATCGATGCAATGGTGGCACTGGTTCGAGAAGTCACCGACCTGCCAGTGGCTGTAGGTTTCGGAATCTCAACACCCGAACAGGCAAAAAAAATACAAGAAAAAGCAGATGGAGCCATCGTTGGTTCCGCGCTTATCAAAATAATAGAAAAATATGGAAAAGAAAGTCCTTCCAAGATAGCAAGTTGGGGACAGCCCCAATAAGATATATATGATTATGCTCAAAAATTTATGCCTATAGTAAGCACTAAAAACAGGGCGTAGTGTGTATCATGCACACCACGCCCCTCATTATTTATACACTTTATAATTTTTCGACACCATCTACTAGTTTTTCAAAAATGCTAATATACGAATTTACAATTCTGCCACAATACTGCTTTACCACATCTCCATCGTAATCGTGAGACAACCGATTTCTAACCTCTAGCATTTCCATCCAGATATCATCATCGATTAACTTCGCTTCAAATGCTTTCCTTAACACTTCACGCGGCGATCCTGCAATAAAATCGGTAATTGCATAATATTGAACCAAGATATCCTTCATAACTTTCCACGATAAATCAAATGTAATCATGAACTTCGCACTTGTTCCGCTCAACACAAAGGAATCAGACATATCTCGCACTCTTGCCTCAGTTAATGCAGCCACAGAATTTTGTAGTGAATTAAATCTTTTTATAAATTTCTTGTCCATACTCAGCAATATCCTCTCTCAATAAATTGTTTGTGCAATCATCTAGGTTTACCATATCTATCTTATATAGCGTTGGTAAATTTTCCACCGCCTCTTGCAACAGATCAAATCCCTTCACACCAGATACTGCAATGTCAATATCGCTACGCTCCAAATTTGTTCCCTTAGCTCGAGACCCAAAAAGAAGAACTTCTTTTGCATCATATTTTTTGCATAATAAAATAATTTGCTCCATAATCTTATTAATATCCATATATACCCCTTCATACAATCAAACTACTCTTGATTTTAATGGCAACCGCAACTTAAATTATCTTATTCCTGATTCGCCCTATCTTCTCAATCTCACATTCAACCACATCTCCAACCTGTAGAAATTTTGGCGGTTCAAATCCCATTCCTACACCAGCCGGTGTTCCTGTTGAGATTATAGTTCCCGCCTTCAAGGTAAACCCTCGACTTAACTCCTCGATTACGTGTGCAATGTCAAACTGCTGTAGGCCTGTTTCACTCTGCTGTCGAATTTCACCATTTACCTTTGAAGTAATTCTCAGATTTGGTATACCATCAAATTCATCCACAGTTATAATCACCGGCCCCATCGGTGTAAATCCATCCATGCTTTTTCCAAAATACCATTGCTTATGACGTATCTGAACATCTCGTGCACTCATATCGTTAAGGATAGTATATCCAAATACATAGTCTAGTGCATCTTCTTGTTTCACATTCTTTGCATCTCTTCCGATAATTACGGCTAACTCCGCTTCATAATCCAATTGCTCATAGGCTTCTCTGTTATATATAATTTCATCCCCATCCCCAATTGCCTCATTCACTCTCTTCGAAAAATAGACTGGATAGGAACGCTCTCTTTCAAATGCCTCTTTTTTGAATCTGGCAGACTCCTCTGCGTGATCCAGATAATTGATACCTAGACAGATGATGTCTTGCAATGGATACGGGATTGGTGCACATAACTTAATTTCGCTAAAATCGATAAGCTTGTCCTCGCATTTTCCTGCATTTTTCAGAATTTCATAATCCGACTTTGTTCCTGAAATAATAAACTCATTTAAATCCCCATAGTTTAAACCCAAATCCTGAAACAGAATACATTTGCTTGCTTCATTTGCAATTACACCTAATACACTCTTTCCCTTATAGATTCCTGTAAATAATTTCATCTACTCACACCTCCATTTATTTAAATAATTTACGAATCACATCACTATAACATTGAACAACCATCTCATATTCTATATTATCACTTATTAATTTTTTCGTCGATTCTTCATAATCTTTCTTATAAAAATCATTTGTGACTATTTCATCCAAAATTCCTAAAATGTCTACATATCTTCTAGCTGATGGTGTAACATTAATGTCTATACTTGCACGATGCTCCCGTACTTCTTCAAGAAGTTCCCTAAGGGATTCATCTATATCTACATGATTACATAATTGGTAGACATCATATAGATGGCGTGAATTTCTTGTTGGTTTATTTAACATATAATAATCACATATGGCAAATAGCTTATCTATCAATGTTCTAGTCAAAGATTGTGTTTTCATATTAAATGGCTCTAACCCATATTGAGATACAATATCCATATCGGTATTTTTTAAATGTTCGTAAATTACACTTGTAATATTTCTTTCTTCCGTTGGGTACGCATAAGACATTAAAGCCGTTTCCAATTTTACATACGGTCGCAACATATCTGCTCCATAACCATTTATTGTCTCATATGTAAAATCATAATGATTATAGTCTTTATCGCTTTCTATTGAATCCCAATTCTCTATTGGTAATTCTAGCACCTCACTAATTTTCTTCAATAGTCTATATTTGATTTTCTTTCGCCTCGCTTCTCCTATATGTTCCTCAAATGTAATATCAATATCTTCCGAAAATCTATTTATTACTTTGTATGCTTTAGATAATGAAGTCCCACCTTTAAATACTACTTCTGGATTCATTTCAACTAATAATTTAAGGATAATCGTTACATAATAATCTTTTTCAACAATACTTTCCTCTAATCCGCTTTCTTCTGAAACAGTTATAATGATATCACGAAACAACTCTCTATCTTCTATGTGCAAATACATCTTCTAACCTCATTTCATAGTAATATTTAAAAACACTGATTGGATATTTTCTAATATACTGATCTACTATTTCTTTTGTGATTTGGTGGGCATCAATATATTTTTCAAACTTTTCTTTTGCACTATCATAATTATCATCCAGATATATGTCTAAGTTCTTTAATAAATCTAACATCTGTAGCACCCGAACATTATGTTCATCGATTGCTACAATCGATTTTCTTATTGTAAAAATACGCTTTCCAATTACAATATCTCTTACTTTTGCCGCAGTATTATTGCTAACTATTTCAACTTTATTTGGAACTTGAGTCGAAATTCCAATTTGATTTGCAAATAAATTCCCCGAATAAAATCCGTCAATTTTTCCATTTTTACAAATATATTTATATCTAGCCACCATATCTGCGTTAATCCCAATACTTTGAGTAAGTCTAGATTCTTTCGGAATATAATAAGTGTTGTTATCATACTTTATAATCTTTTTATCCTCACACAACCTTCTTATCTGTTGGCTGATTGCAGATCGTGAAATCCCCTCTATCCTGATATCCGAAAAAAATATAGGCTCACCTGTTTTATAATTTTCCATAATGTACTCGTACACCATCTTACATATACTCCCTTTCTAACACAAAGCTAAATATTTATTACCTTATTATTTACTTTTATTTATTATATTATTATATTTAATATCTGTCAAGATGATACCAAAGGTCAAAAAAAATTCAAAACATGGAAAATTATGGATATATTTTAATAGGTGTATTATAATTATTTCATATAAGTTACCACCATTAAATCTCTCAAAACTTACCAATGAAAGGATTTCATATGAATAACATCATTTTTGCATTTGGATTAACATTGATTGCTGGACTTGCTACAGGCATCGGAAGTGCCCTGTCTCTTCTTACAAAGAGGACGAATAAGAAATTCCTCTCTTTTTCCCTAGGGCTTTCTGCTGGAGTGATGCTCTATGTCTCCTTTGTTGAAATCCTACCGAAGGCTGTCGATTCACTGACTCCTCTTTTCGGAGAAAAACAAGGAAATATATTTGCTGTTTGTGGATTTTTTGGCGGAATCGCCTTAATTGCATTGATTGATAAATTTATCCCTGAGATGGGAAACCCTCATGAAACACATACGGTAGAGGAGATGGATGGAACAAGTCAAGAACATAAGAATAACTTGATGCGGATGGGGCTCTTCACTGCACTTGCGATTGGAATTCACAACTTCCCTGAGGGTCTTGCCACCTTTATTTCTGCGATGGAAGACCCTCAATCTGGAATTGCGATTACATTTGCCATTGCAGTCCACAACATTCCAGAGGGAATTGCTGTGGCTGTGCCTATATTCTATGCAACTGGTAACAGAAAAAAAGCGTTTAAACTCTCCTTCTTATCTGGTCTATCAGAGCCAATTGGAGCCTTGGTCGGCTACTTCTTATTCATACAATTTATTGATGATCGAATCTTCGGTCTCGTATTTGCTGCTGTATCTGGAATTATGGTTTATATCAGTCTTGATGAATTATTGCCTTCTGCAAGGGAGTATGGAGAACACCACACCGCCATGCTTGGTTTGGTTTCTGGAATGATGATTATGGCCGCAAGCCTTCTCATGTTCCTTTAAGCATTTATCATGTCCAAAAATCGCCTTGTTGAGCGACTTAGTTGATGGCTTTTATTATACACGATATAGAGAGAGCGTTCATTGTCCACACCACCTAGCTGAAATGTTAATAATTTTCCACTTTTAACCTCGTCCGCCACTGCCAAATGCGACATCATAGATATTCCCATTCCCTTTATGACAGAGGTTTTAATCATCTCTGAATTATCCATGCTTGCAACAATTTGCAACGCCTCAAGATTCACTCCTTGGTTGATGAACTGTCGTTCCATTTCCGCCCGAGTTCCCGATCCCTTCTCTCGCATAATTACTAGTTCTTCTTGAATCCACTTTTCAGCAGATACTCCTCTTTCTTGTAAACTTCTATACTTCTCATTATTCGGAGTGATGATAACTAGTCTATCCCGATAGAATGGAATATATTTGCAATTCTTCTTATGAATTTTAGTACCTACAAACCCTATATCTACACTTCGATTCATGATAGCTTCGACAACTCCCATACTATCTGTTTCCATTATCTCAAATTCTTCTCCACGATGGGATTGGCAAAAGGAAATCATTAGATTGGGAAGTATGTATTGAGAGTTAATACTCGATGCAGCAATCCGAATGCAGGATTTATCATCTACTCCTTCTTTTCCAAATTCTTTTTCAATCTGCCTTTGAATATCAATCATCTCTTTTGCATATTTGTATAATTTTTCACCATCGCTAGACAGATGGACATCCTTGGTATTTCTTATAAACAAACGGGCATTTAATTCTTTTTCTAGAGATGCGATATGCGCACTAATTGTAGGCTGTGTCAAATATAATTCTTTTGCTGCTTGGGAAAAACTCTTTCCCTCAGCTATTTGAACAAAGGCTTCTATTTGTTTTAGATTCATGACTATCTCCTCTTTTGTTATCTAGCAAAGTTTTTCACTACTTATAGAAATATTCTATCACTGAACCCCTTTATGGTAAACCCCTAATAAGAAACATCGTTTCCTATTACATCAAAAAGACAGATCCATCCGATTTGGAATAATCTGCCTCTCTTGATACGAATAAAATTGTTCTATATATTATACTTCTGCATTTTCTTGTTTATTCTTCCGTTCTGTGTAGATTTTCTTGCTGAGGAAAACCAATGTAAATAACGCAAAGATAAGTAATAATGCCGTTACCACTACTTGTGTGCTACCTGTAAGCATATCTCCTACATAAGAATACACGATGGTTGCTGGCAATTGTCCAACTCCAGTAGCTACAATAAATGGTACAATCCCCATAGCTGTTAGACCAGCTGCATAACTTACAAAATCAAAGGATACAAACGGTAGCAATCTGCAAATTAGTATGGTATGTTTGCCATATCTTTCAAAATATTCATCTACACTTTTTATCGCTGTCTTCGAAGTCAACTTCTCCACACCGTCTCTACCAACGATTCTTGCAATGTAGAAACAAACAATGGCACCTACCATAGAACTCGTCCACGACAGAATTGCTCCTTGCCACCATCCAAAGATGGCCGCATTAGCAAATGTAATCAGAAAAGCTGGAAGTGGAGCAGCTACTGATTGGAACACCATCAAGCAAAATGAAATTACCACTGCCAATGCCCCAAAAGAGCGAATATATCCAATCACACTATCTACGCTCATAGAACTAAAAAGCATGAAAATTCCATTAATCTGTGACTTCACACTTGGCACTAGAAAATATACTGCCGCTGATATTAGGATAATCGCAAGCAAAATAATCCTTACGATATTTTTCTTATTCTTCATAATCTTTCTATACCCCTTCTCTCAATCCTACTTCTCTCAATCCTACTTCTCTAACTCTTCTACTGCCGACCATCTATAAAATGACTCGTCATAGTTTTTTGAATTCTCATATCCCATTTGCTCTAAGATTAACTGCATATAAGCAGAACGGATTCCAGCTGTACAATATGTAACAATGGCATCATCCTTCTCTAGCCCTACTTCATCAAAGATTGCCTGAATATCATCGTTGGATTTTAGATTCCCATTTTCTTCAAACAAATCCGTAAATCTCACATGGATTGCTCCTGGAAGATGACCCCCGTTAGCTTCACCATATAATACTTCGCCTGCATACTCTTCGTCCGCACGAACATCAATAATCTTCACATCATTGTATACTGATTTTAATTCTTCCGTATTAATCACATGCGTTTCATCGATAGATTCTACATTGACTTCTATCGTTTCTGGCGTAGCTCCACCTTTTTCAGTCTCTAGTCCAGCTGCTACAAGCATATCATAAGTTCCATCAACCAACTTTACGTTCTCATAACCTGCCGCCATTAATTCCCAGGCAATCCGTCCATCATCTCCCCAACCTTGTTGTGCCGATGCAAATAATACAATCTCCTTCTCTGGGTCAATTCCTTTTTCCCCAAGACGTTGGCTCAATGTTTCTGGGTCTAGGATACAGCCCCACATCTCATCTCCTGATTTCCCTGTATCGCAAGATGCAATGTACTGCCACATAAGCGGAATTGCTCCCTTGATGGTTCCTTTACTAGCCGCTTCATCTCCTCGTGCATCAATCAGGATGATATCCTCTAAGTTTTCCTTTACATACTCAGGTGACACCATATACTCTCCCTCGAATGTTGGTGCAACTACCTCCACCTGTTCCTTTGCTCCACAGCCTGTAAATGCAAATGAAACACATACAAATAATAATGCTATTATCTTCTTCATAATCTCTTCTCCTTCAAAAATTAATCAACAGATAAATAGTACCATTATTTCATATGTGTTTCCAATTCATAAAAACGATTACAGGAACGCATTTATAGATTTTTTCTATATATGTTTATTTGAACTTTGTTTTTACACGATTCAAAAAGGATAACCTCACATCTGGTCGCTCCTTACTCCCGAGTATTTCATTTAATATATGGTAAATTCCCTCCACCTCATTTCTTTCAAAGCTCCCCGCGCAAGAAGAGCAATATACATAAGCCTCTTGAATTTTTTTATTTTCTTTATATGCTTGCATTCCCCGTGCCATAATTTTAGGAAACTCCTTTTCCTTTACCGGAGCAACTCCTCCAAGTCCACAACATTGAATCTCTCCAATCATTGTATATTTCTCAGGTAAAAACACCTCCATATCCTTTAAAATGTTCTGCTTCTTCCTATCTGGACATGGCGGAAATATATGAAAATCATCCCTTGGAACAACGGGTGTACCTCCCCCAATCTCCTGCAACTTTTTATAGATGGTAGTGATCTGTACTTCTAATTTTCCTTCTAAGAAATAAAAACAATTTGGGCATAAGACAATGATCTCCTGAATTCCCTCCACTCGAAATCGTCGATTCAATTCTTCTAAAACAACTTGCTCTTCCCTCTGCAAACCCAACTCTCCAACTGGTTTCCCACAACAATCGTATACAACACCAATATCATGTTCTTGCATTAAATTTGTCAATTTTTTCATCGTCTCCGGATACAAAGAAGGATAATTGCAGCCTGGAAATAGTACACTTGATTTTGCGTTCCGATAATTTTTAAATTTATAATCGATCTTCTCCTTTTGTATTCCCAAATACCCTGCTAATTTCCCCTGATGTTCTTGAACAAACTTTCTTCTCCCTTCTAGTATATCGTTTCTTCCATCTATACCAAAGGGGCAAATTTCTGTGCATTTGTTACACAACATGCAGTGAAAAGACAAATCTTTTACTTTTTCACTATCCCTGAAATCCATATCATATTTTTTTAGAAACTCGCAGTTCTTCGTACATATCCCACAAGATTTGCATTTCATATATTCCACACACCTTCCCCATGAGAACAGATTACCAACATAGACCGTCTCTCATTGATTTCAGTGTATCATATTTTATCTTATCATTCACCCAAAAATTAATAAAAGGATACAGAAATGTATCCTTTTATCAAACTATTACTTTGTATCATCTTCATCAAAAACATCTCCGCACTCTGGACAGAATTTCGGTGGATTTTTCGGATCTGGTGGATTCCAACCACATTTATCACAAGCATAGAGAGGTGCATCCGCAGGCTTCTTCCCTCCACACTCTGGGCAGAACTTCCCTCTGTTCACCGTGCCACAAGAACAGGTCCAACCTTCCGCTGGTGCTGGTTTTGGATTTCCACATTCCAAGCAGAATTTCCCTGTATTTGAGCTACCACAAGAACAGAGCCAAGCTTCTGGTGGAGCTGCTGCTTGTGTAGACTGTGGCGCCTGTGGCTGTTGTGGTGGTTGCTGGTATTGCTGTTGCATCGGTTGTTGTTGATACTGTTGTTGCTGCTGTTGCTGACCCATCGCAAATAGATTTTGGGAATTCATTCCGCCAGCATTCCCAGCCATATTCATACCCATAAATCCCATCATTGCGCCCATTCCACTTTCATTCTTGGCCGCATCTTGCATTGCACTTGCCTGTGCTCCTACAAGATGTGCTGCTGCCATCGTAGGATTTCTGAATGTTGCATTCCGTTGAAGCTCTTTGATCATAGCTTCATCTTCTTCATTTGCTTTTACCGATGACACCCCGAAGGACTGAATCTTTAGTCCACGGAGCTCCGTCCACTTGGAAGTAAGCACTTCATTCAAGGCATCTGCAAGTTCCATCGTATGCCCTGGCAGAGCACTATAACGAACCCCCATAGCAGAAATCTTAGCAAATGCTGGCTGTAATGCTGTTAAGAGTTCCGTCTTCAGCATTCCATCAATTTCCGCACGATTATAATCCTCTCCAATATTACCACATACATTGGTGTAAAATAGCATTGGATCTATAATTTTATAGGAGTACTCCCCAAAACATCGAATCGAAATATCGATATCAAGCCCAATGTTTTGATCCACAACCCTGAATGGAACAGGGCTTGGAGTGCCGTACTTATTCCCAAGGATTTCTTTTGTATTGAAATAATAAATCCGTTGGTCTTTTCCTGGCTGTCCACCAAAGGTAAATCGAGCACCAATATTTTTAAATGTTCCCTTGATACTCTCACCCAAATCTCCTGAAAAGATGGACGGCTCTGTCGATGTATCATATGTAAATTCTCCTGGCTCTGCACAGATTTCCGCTACTTTTCCATTGTCGACTATAATCATACACTGTCCGTCAGCCACTGCAATTACGGAGCCATTACTGATGATATTATCCTCTCCCTTTGTATTAGAGCTTCTTCCCGTTGTTCTCTTCTGTCCTTTTGCCACCAAGATATCTGCATCTAAAGCCTCGCAGTAGAAAAACTCTTTCCACTGATCCGCAAGAACTCCACCAGCTGCTCCTAGTGCCGCTTTAATTAATCCCATGTCATCTTCCTCCTTCTCTCTTCACCTAAATCGTTGCTTTTCACAGTCACACTACATGCTCCTGCAAAAAGCAACAAATAATATAACCCCAAATCTCCTCTAGCAAGGTCCACCACAGAATTCACAGCAACCACTCGCATCTGGCGTTGTCGTAGCCCCACAGTTTGGACAGGTAATTGCAGCTTTTGGTGCATTTGCCTGTGCAACTTCTTCTCGAATTTGCTCTCTTAGACCAAGTAATGTACTCTTGATCTCTTCTGCGTCGCGGACTGCTTCCTTGTACTCAACTGACATACGATTCTCAATATCATCATCATTCAATTGGAATTTGATATCATCAAACCATGGCGAGTTTACATAGATTGTAATGTTGAAATCATAAGTTTTCTTATAACGTGGTGGGTCATAACTCTCTCTCTTCCCTGGTTCATCATTTTTATAGATTTCATGTTGATTCTCATCGATATCCACATCACATCCAGTCACTTGAGAAAATTCAATAATATCTGGATTGTTATCCTTCCACTTTTTCGTACGTGAAAACAGCCAAAGTTTATTGTCTTCATCTATACAAATTAGGCTTCTGCCTCCTATCACCTTCGTAGGTGTAAATTCTGCAACCCTCTCGGCATTCTCTTCGCGATAGGCAAGCTGTTCCTTAATCTCATCAACCGTAGAGCTTCTCCTATCATCGAAAAATGGAGAGAGCTTACGTGCACAATCCTTGCATAGATTTCCGTCCTCTAATTTTCTATTCCCCAAAAGTCCTATCTTTTCCCCGCATACATCGCAATATTTTTTATCAAATAAGCCCATAATATGTCATCCTTTCCATTCTCTTAAATTATTCCAAACTGTTATTCATTTTCACTCCAATTATCAACCATCACGACTGATATTTCCGAGCGACATCGACAGATAATTTATCACTCCACTGTCATCTTCTTCGAAACTAATATACAAGTGTGCTGTATCATCCTCTGCTGATCTCCATAGATATGATTTGAAATCTGGGTCATCATATTGGATTTCTCCTTCTACTCCTTCAAAATAAGTAGCTACTATTTCCTCATATGTCAGCACGGTATTTACATCTGAATCAAGATTCTCAATGGTTAGGAAGATTTCTCTAAGCTCATCTTTTGTAAACTTCTTATCCGATGAAGCTGCCCCCGTATCTGCACTTGTTTCGCCTTCTGACACTCCACCTGAATCTTCTCCTCCACTTTCAGTATCCGATTCCATACTTCCATCATCAATCATCGCAAGTGCGAAATCCAATGTAAATTGCTCCCCATTGTGATCGTAATCATAAGATGCACTAAGAATACCATTTGTAATAGATGGAACATACCATGTATTATCTTCTTCTTTCAGTGTTGCATCGTTATATAACCACGCAAATTCGTCTACCACTGGGAAGAAAGAATAGTCGTGAAGTTCAATATTAAATGACATGAGTTGATAGGTATCTTCACTTCCAGATGGGGCATCTACATACAATTCAAAAAATTGACCATCATTATCCTCTTCGATATATCCCCAAGCTTCGTAATCTCCACTGATATCACCATCACCAACATAATTACTTATGGTTACTAACCCATACCACTCAGACGGTAATGAAAGTGTCTCTACAGGAACTGTCGTTTCTGTTCCATATCCAGGGGCTACGAATTCACTCGTATAATCTCCAAGACTTTCCTCGATTGCACTACCAGATGCACTGATGTCTGCCCATGTTGGGCTATCCTCTGCTGTAAACACCAACTCCATCTCTACACCCTCTGCCTCTCCTGCAACAACAATGTCGTCACCTTCCACTGTATAAGACATGGTGACTCCTTCCAGAACCATTGTCTTTGCATCTAGGTCAATTTGTGTATCCATGCTACTTCCATATGCCATTAATTGTGCACCTGTATCTGTAAACTCTAATGTCATCTCCATGTCTGCCATTTGTATATCTTCATAGCTCATAGTCATTCCCATTGTAGTCATAGAAGATAGCATGTATTTACCTGAAAGAACTCCATCATTTGAGCTGTCACTAAGATTGTCTGTAGTTCCATCTGTCATGGCACCTGCACTTCCACCCTCTTTTACGAATTTAATATCGAGTCCCATATTAAGTAAGTTTGTAATCATAATTACATCTCCCTCTATGGTACCTAGGAACTCATCTCCAGCTTGCTTTAGCGTAAATGTGGTGCCTTCTATCGCATAGTCTGCATCGAAGCTATCTCCATCAAGAGTCAAAGTACAGTTATTTCCTCCTTTCAACTCTAAAGTGATACCTCCTGGATAAATATCCTCTGGGTTCATTGTCATGCCCATCATCGTAACTTCCTCCGCCTTCCAAATGCCAGCGTTCGGGTCATCAGATGCTCCACCCGAGAAAATATTTATGAATAATACAATTGCAAGCACAATTCCTATCACAACTACCGCTGCTACCCCGATAAGCAGAAAAATAATTGGCTTGTTATTTTGGGGGTTCGTTGCAACTGTAGCACCTCTCGATTGATATTGTGATTGTGCTGGTGGTGTTGGTTGTGGTGTTGGTTGTGGTGTTGGTTGCGGCGGCGGTTGTGGTGGTTCTTGTACTGGCGGTGCTACTACCACTTCCACTTTCGTTCCACAATTGTCACAGAACTTTCCATTATCTGCCACTTCATTTCCACAATTATTACATTTAGCCATAATTCTCTCCTCCTTCATTGTTTGAAATGCTGTTCATCTATTACATGATTATCGTTACAAATTAGAAATCACATCTACGAGGTAATTCAGCCCTGAAGAGCTATATAAAAACATATCAATCTCTTCATTTCTAAATGCACGATTGGCAACAGTTGCTGATTTGGGAAATGTTTCTTCATCAACAATAAGGGCAATTTTGCACGCGGGAAGAAATTCTCTAATCTGTTCCACCCTATCCCTCCAATCGTCCAAGGACAGAGGTGCATAATCTCTGAGTTCCGCAAGCAGAATATCTACACTCCCGCTTCTGCATACAGATAAGCAACTTTCAATATCAGGTATGATTTCTATCGAAGCCTTTTGATTGCGGGCTGTAATCGCATGAATAATACCTGATGACAGTAGCTTATTTTGGATATAGACTGCTATGGTCTTCATCTGGCCACCTCCTTTTCTTAAAGCAGCTACGTTTTATACGATTGTATCAATACAAACAAAAAAATATATCGTACAAAAGTGCTGATTTCTAAGAATTTTCAGATTCTTATCCATTACACAACTGTACGATATATTTTATTTTAGGTGTTACATTGTTTCGTCGGTGATGATAAATTTCTTCGCGGACACATCTGCAACTAATTTCAACAAACTATGATAGCCTGTTTTATTTTTAATGTTACTGATATGCGTATTTAGCGTTCTCAATTTGATTTCTAGCATATCACAAATTTCGTCACTCGAATATCCATTTACTTTTGCCTGAAGTATCTCCAATTCTTTTTTTGTAAAATCAGATGTTTTTGCCATACCGATGGCCACGACTGGTTGTGATTGTGGATAGTAGATTTCTCCATTCATAACCTTATCCATTACCTCCAGCAAATCTAAATCTGCGTGATCTTTATACCAAAATGCTTCACAACCGATCGCTCTTGCCTCTTCGATATGCCTCTTTTGCAACACAAAGGTCAAGATAATAATCTTTATGTTCGGATAGAGTTTCTTTATCTTACCTGCGACTGTAATTCCATTTTCCTTCCCTGCTGTATAGATATCCATCAAAATCAAATCTACTTGCTCATACCTTAATTCATATAGCACTTTATCTGCATCAAAAAAAGTCTTCGTTAAGATATATCTGTCATCGCCTCTTGATATGGCATACTTCATAAGCCCTTGAGAACTACTCTGATCATCCGCAATTATCACCTTATACATAAGTATCTCCATCCTTTTCCTTGTAAAGTTTTACCAGCATTGTCACACCCGATTCACACAATAATTTCATTTCTCCACCAGCTCGCTCAATTCTTTGGCGAAGACCGCTGAGTCCTCCCCCTTCTTTCATCTCTCGTGGAGGATTCTTATCATCATTATATATTCTTACAAGAATTTCATCAACTGTTTCATTCATTTGAACCACAAGTTTATCTGCACTCGCATATCGATATGTATTTTTCAGCATTTCATTCACACAGAGCAAAATCACCATTTTGTGTTCTTCCCACATCGGTAATTCGCCCTCTATCTGCAGCTCTAAACCTAGCTTATTCCCAAAGAGCTTGATTTGTTCTAATGTCAATTTATGCTTTTCATCACTGGATAATTCATAAATCATGTCGGTCAGATCTTCCCAGTACCGAATCAAAGTTCTGGATTCATCTATATCGGGTGCCTCCCTTAATGTTTTTTTCGTAAGGGTAAGTAAATTCCCAAAGTTGTCATGAAAATTCACCTTCATATTCACAGCAACTTGTTCTTCCATATTTTCTTCAATCCTATCCGTCAATTCCTTCAGTCTCTGCTGCTGTTTGGATAGTTTTTCATTTATATTTCGCGTATTTTCCCTTAATTTATAGAGCTGTGTAATATCCGTAGCCTTGACTTCATCATAACTCTCCCCATTCCAAGTACAAGTTGTTTTTGAGAACTGCCATATTTCTCCTGTCGGTAATGCATATGCAGGTTCTTCACTCTTCAAAACACATGTATCCTCGTTTTTCATGGCCAAGATATCTTCCCAAAATTTTCTCCCGCTATGCAACGGTTTCCCTGTAATCTCCTTGCTAAGCCCATTCATTACATGATTCGCCAGACATAGTTCCCTGTCTTTTGACATAAAAGCAATCCCTGAGGGAAGATTTTCAATTGCCTCCTTTACCGAAAAACGATTGATGGTATTTCGGTTATTTTGAAATGTGCTACCGATTGCATATACTGCATATGTAAGCATCGCAATGCCCCCTATAACATAAATGAATACGGGTACTGCATCCACAAATTTAACAACCTCCCAAAGTTCAGTATCACTTTCTGCATTCTCAAAATATATTCGTTCCACAAATGCTGAAAAACATAGGATTGATATGATCATACACAGAAATAAAGTGATCCGTTTCACGATATGACACTTGGTCATCAGCTCTGCAATAAAAGCAACGAGCAACACAATAAAATTGAGCATCATAAGCGCTGCAACATATCCTTGTGCTGTTGCATTTAAAGACAAAAAACTCATACCCATCCCCCTTTCATCTGGTATCATTTTGGAATGACCAATGAAAAATAATATCCTTCATCCTCCAAATGATTTTTCATCCTCCCATTAAGACTTCGCAATTTCTCGCATTCAAACTCCTCAAACTCTCGCAAATTTATTTTCATCTCGGTGGCAAGTTCTATAGAAAAAACCAGATCCTTTTCTCTTTGATTATAATTGATGTAAATGATGTCAAACTCATAATTCATTTTTTCAAGGATGTTCTGATACAGATCATGACAAAGCATTGCAACATCCAAACTCATATCATAGTCCTCGGTTATGTTAATCTGACAGAATCTGCCGTAGATTCGTAGCAGTTGGAAGGACTCTAAAAACGCGCGGTGCATCTCATCAGTAGAAATACATTTTTCTGTTTGCTCTGTTAGAATCAGATTTACCTTACGCTTGATATATGTAGATGTCATACAGGTCTCAAACAGCAGTCGATTGATTTCCTCAACCCCCGCTTCCGATTTTGCTTGAATTTCTGATTTTATCTTTTCTCCGAAGGGCAATACTTCTCTCACCATGATATTATGAAGGTCATTTAATTTTTTCAGTCTTGTATTCTCACTCTTTTGCTCATTCTCAAGTGTTAAGATATCCACTTCTTTGTATAATTTTTCATTTAATATTTTCAGCTGTTTTATCATTTCATGTATCTGAGACACATCGCTATTCCATGACACATATCCACCATGAATGGATTCCATATTCATGATAGTATTCCGATTCAACGGAAGTGTTTTTTTCTCTTTTAGTAATTCAAAACTCTCCCTCGTAAGTGGCAGTGCATTTTCCGAGATATAAACAACATCTCCCCCCTCATCTAAGATTTGTGCTCTGATATCTGCCATAATAAAGAACTCGCCATATCCCATGTTAGATTGTATCAAGCCAGTATGAATACAAGCTTCTAAAAACGCTATAACCATGACACAGGTAAATACTGTTAAATCCAAATAAAATCCGATTCCATAATTGGGCTTTATGATATATGCAACATTATAAATAATTACACATAATACAACAGCAACTGGCAATCTAGATGCCTTTCTCGCTTGTGCCGATATACTGAATTTTCGAATGATCATCCCAAGTGAAAAAATAATCACCCCTAATATATAGACCAAGACCATGTAATATCCAATCCCATGACTATAGTCTCGCGCATATGCATGTACCGTTTTATCAAGTTGAAATACAAAACCGTGTACATCATTCGTTAGTACCATGACAAACAATGATACTGTTGGTATCCAGAGTAAGCTCCACTTCTTATTCGGTCGATAGTCTTCGTCTGTGCCAACGGATAGGGTTGTGAATAGAAATAGCATAGGAAGCAATAGCATTGGTATATAGTACATGTACCATAACATTCGGTCTTCGAGGATTGCATATCGAAAGGCACTCCATTTAATCGCACGAATCGTAATCCAAAAAATCATATTGGCACCAATCAGCATCAGATAAGTACGAATATGCCTCTCCATGATTCGATTATAAATGCTAATAATCCAGTAGGCGAATATCCCAATATAAATTCCTATCGACAAACAATACGCTATCTTGTTTAGAAAAAAATTGGTTGTATATACATACGTGATCCACTCCAATACTTCACCTAGAATTAGAAGGACTATGAAGATACTAATTTGTAATATTGTTTTGCTTCTTGTCTTAATCTCCACTTCCTCCTAATCAGTTTTTTATTACCATAATTATAAATTTTCACACAACAAAAGTCAATGCGCACTATATTTTATTCTCCTTCAACACCTATATAACGAATATTCTCTCGAATTTTCTTCCTATCTCTATTCAGAACCTGTATGCTACTTAACTTCATATACTGATTCGCATTCTCTTCATGCTTGACATGACGAATTTTCTTGCCCAATCCCACCTTACTTTTAATCGAGAAAACAAGTGCTCCAACTGCAAAACCTATTGAAAGAAGCGGTCCTCCTAATAAACCAACCAAGCCCATTGACACAGTTAGCACTGTTGTATAGAGTATATGAAATAGTAGATGCACCATGTTACTCATCGGCAAAACCCCTGCAACTTTTCCTGTTTGACCATTAATGGTAAAACAATACCGTTCTCCCTTGTATTTGAAATCTAGAAACCATACCGGTAAAAGTGTATTCTGTTTCTCGAGATCTCTATACTGCATATCCGCTTCTTTGAATTTTATCTCCTTATATTCTTTCATATCGACTTCAAACTGCGAAGCCATTGTTCCTTCTACTCTTTGCTTCACCTGACAAAAGCACTTCTCCCACTGCATATCAGTTCGATCGGCAAAGTGCCCGATGATATATTTGCGATCGAAGGGTACCATTTTGCTATAGTCAAATGGTTCAACCGATTCGATAAATACTTCATTGACATTATTATTTGCATTCACGGGAATCTTATCAAACCTTGCACTTCCCATTGTTTCCACGTCATACACATAATCGATTGGATTTCCTCCAGATTTTGCCGCATTTTTTTTCAAACATTCGTGAACTATTTTCCCTTCTGGTGCCCCACTAACAATCCAAGAAGGGACATAAACACTCTCCATATTATCTAGTGTACTTTTCGCTCTAATTGCCCGAGGTGCTTTTCGCTCTTTTTTACAAAACTTCTTAAATTCCTCTATCGCAGCCTTTTTATCAATTAAAAAAGGTAATACATAATCCGGACTTGAATAGGTTCCAATTCTATCACTTATAACAATGGGACTCTTACAATATACACAACTGGTAGCTATCGTGTTTTTATCTGTAACCAACTCAGCTCCACAAGAAGCACATTCATAGCTATTATATTCTTGTTTCTCTCCTTCCACATTCTCTGTATGTCCTAGTTCTAGTTCTGTAAAAGTACTCTCACAACTTTCGCATACAAGCAACTGACTCTCTGGTTCAAAGTGAATATTACCGCCACAATTTTTACATTTATAGTTCGCACTTGTTCTCATACTTAATCTCCTTTCTCAAGAGGGATGTGCTTCGCATTTACCAAAAAAGTGTATGGCTAAGGTATGATTAGCCACACACTTTTTTAAAAGTGATGCCATATATTTAATTTTTCGTGACACCTGCAATTACATCCTCAATATTCATCTGAAGCAACGACTCATCTAACGGGTTAAATGTAAATGTAAGCTTATACGCCGTTCCATCATCCATAAATATTTCATAAAAATAATGTTCTGTTTCTATGTCATTTCTCACATAAGTATAATGTGCAAATACTGCTGGATAACCTGTGAAAGTACCTGTATTATCAAATTCTAAGATGGTTAAATCCTCAGAATGCGGAGACTCTCTATCGTAGAACACCTCCTCTGTAATCGCTTCCACTCCCCAATTCACCTCAAACGGTCCAGTTACTTCAACTGTAGATAGATAGAATTCTGTACTCTCTGTTTTATTTGTTGTGGTCATAACATTCTCGAATGGACCGAAATCCTCTGGAAGTAAAAAGGTGAATCCATTAGATTCATGTGGATTCAATACGACTTCCGGTTCTACAGGTTCTTCTTCCTCCTCTGATACTTCAGTTTCTGTGGCAGTCTCTTCTACTGGCTCTTCCTGGGCACAAGCAGCGAACATGAAGATACATAATGTTAGTGACATAAGTAATGCAATTAATTTTTTCATACGCTTCTCCTCTCTTTTGACCATCTATGTTTTATCGAATTTTAACATAAACGAGAGAAAATTATATCGTACAAAAGTGCCGATTTTGATTTTCTATCAATGAAATTACTCTCCTTGCCACTTCTTCATTCAAAAATACATAATTGAATTCATGGAGGATTTGATCTTCCCTCATCTCGAATGTGGCTAGTTTTTCATTTTTCTTTGGAATCACATCATATACAAAAGATATTGCAGCCCCCGTCTCCACTACACCTTCAATCAATCGATTGCTACTAAGAATAGACTTTGTTTCAAAAGCTTCTATACTATATCCTTGATTATATAGGTAATTCTCTAATACATTTCGTGTTCCTGACCCCTGTTCTCTTAGCACAACTGGTTGGTTTAGAATTTCCTCTAAGCTGACCTCTTTTCCTGCAAAAGAATGATTGGCTGAACATATTCCTACAAGTTCTGCTATTCTTATATTTTCACAATGATATTTCTCTTTCTCTACATAACCTTCAAGCAATAATACATCTAAATCAAAGTGATTCAGTCTCTCTAATAATCGTTCTGTATTATCCACAATCACACGAATCTCATATCTCGTATCTAGCATCAACTCGGGCAACACTTCATCTAATATATACTCTCCAATGGTCTTCGTAGCTCCTATATTGATTGCTATTTTATTTTTTTTACCCAGTTCTTTATGTGCTGTTTTATTTAAAGATACAATCGTACGTGCATACCCCTCTAACTCCACTCCCTTCTTAGTGATGCTTAACTTCTTATTGGAATAATCAAATAACTTACACTCGTATAAATTTTCTAGATACTTAATATGTTGGGTCACTGCTGGTTGCGTCATGTTCAGATTCTCTGCCGTCTTGTGATAATTCATCACATTACATAGCTCTAAAAAAGTATAAATTCTGTTATCAATCATCTCTTCTCCATTCAATAAATAATTTTTATCAATTAATCATATTTAATTATTTTACTTTATCATTGTTTTGGTATAAAATCAACTATGTTGAGAAAAACATAAAGGAAAAGAGGAAAATTATGAACGCTATTGAAAAAACAAAAAAAATCATTCCAGGAGTAGCTGTAGCACTTATAATTGCAGTCGCTGCACAATTTATCGAGGGTTTACTTCCAATCCACCTAATCGGTGGCTCTGTAATCGCTTTATTCATCGGTATGATGCTTAACACGCTTTTTGATACTTCCATCTTAAAGGAAGGCTTGAAGTTCACGTCGAAGAAAATACTAAAATTTGCAATTATATTGCTCGGTGCTTCTCTTAGCATCCAAACAATACTGACTGTCGGCTCACTCTCATTGGCAGTAATGTTCTTTACCTTACTCACCTGTTTTGGTGGGGGATATTTTATCGGAAAAGCACTCGGCCTCAACTGGAAACTCTCTAACTTAATATCAGCTGGAACTGGTATCTGTGGAGGGTCTGCGATTGCTGCGATTGCACCTGTTATCGATGCCGAAGATCGTGAAATTGCATATGCGATGTCTGCCACCTTTATTTTTGACATGATTATGATTGTAGCCTTTCCTTTTATGGGTTCCCTTCTAGGATTAAATGATATGGCTTATGGGTTATGGGCTGGTACTGCCGTGAACGATACGTCTAGCGTTGTGGCTGCTGGTTATGCCTATAGCGAAGCTGCTGGTGATTTTGCAACCATGGTGAAATTGACTCGTACACTTTCCATTATTCCTGTCGTGCTAGTTTTTGCATATATTAATATCCGAATAAAACAAAAAGAGCATGTGACAGCTATGCAAACAATCGATCATCTAAACAATACAGCCGAGAAATATGAAGTAAATCAATTAGATAAAATGAATGGTAATAATCCTAAAAATCTTACTCGTAAGGGACGAGAAAAAGCAACAAGTAAAATCAATTTTTTATCCATCTTCCCATGGTTCATTGTTGGTTTCGTAGGACTTGCAATCGTGAATAGCTTTGGAATTATACCAGAAGGCATCTCACTAATGGCCAAAGAAGGTAGTAAATTCATGATGGTGGCTGCATTAGCTTCGATTGGTCTAAATACAAATTTAAGGGATATGAAAAGTGCTGGATTCGCACCTATGCTACATGGGTTTATCATCTCTGCCCTCGTAGTTATTGTTGCAATCACAGTAGAATGGTGTATGGGAATCGTTTGATTCCCATACACCACAACTCCATAGGCAATTGTATTCTCGTAACCCAAAGCATGATAACCTTCCTCATACTGCTTCTCTTTGATTTGGGTCAATGCATCTTCTGTCGATTGTTTTAGCTTTGCACCTTCTCTTGTTACCTTGAACTCCAAGATAATCGATATCTTATTGATATTCGTAGGTTCTAATACCAGATCTGGTCTCCCAAGTCCAAGTTCCATATTGGAATTCACGCTATATCCTTCTATGCCCATGAGCATTCCGCCGATAAAACCATGATAGTAGGATTCGCTATAATCATGATAGCTGATGGTCTCCATCAATGCTTGGTTAATCTCCTCTTCTATGGTTTCCACATCTCCACTTAGAACTGCTTCATGTAAGGCTGTCAGATTTCTCTGTTCTATTTTTTCTCTTGCCCACTCCATAATCTGTCTTTCATAGATATACTTAATCTCTTCATTTGGAATTTCCATTGTAAGATAGATACCCCTGCCCTCCGACCGCTCACTTACCTTCTTTAAGTACCCTGTGAAATATAAGAAGTTCCATAAATTGTCGCTACTTGCATAGATATCCTCATAGGTAATATCTTCATGAATCGGTTTTTTGATTGTCACTCCCTGTATCAAGCCTTCTAGTTCTCTTTTCGTTTGTACTGAAGCCTTTTCTAATAAATCCTTTATGATACTATTGGAACTGGTATTGGACCAATAAGGTTTTGGTAATTCTTCATCGTATGCCATAATATCATCCATATGACTGATTACACTCCACGGATTGTAAACTTCTGTCTCTCCAAACAGATAACCATTATACCAATCTTTCACTTGCTCTATATGGCTTTCTTTCCCATAATATCGAAGCATCTCCTCTACTTCCTCATTGGTAAATCCAAAGTACTCTCCATATGTTTTATTTTCTATGGATACAATCTTAAGATTATTGAGTCCTGTGAAGATACTTTCCTTACTGATTCTCAGGCAACCTGTTATCACTGCAAATGCTAGGAAATCATTTGTTTTAAGTGCCATAGACAACATCCCTCTTATAAAAGATATCATATCTTCATAAAAGCCCTGAAAATGAGCATTTTCAAGTGGAACATCATACTCATCGAGAAGTACAATTACTTTCTCCCCATATGCCTTTTCTAGGCACTGGCATAAAAATTTAACAGAGCCTTTAAATAATTCAATATCATCTGCCTCATTCTGTATTCTTTTATATGTTTCTATCTCTTTCTCGCTAAATAAGTCTAAGCTAAGCATCCGTTCATGACGATTGAATTCTGCTGAAATACATTGCCTTGCCATAAGATATGCTGCATCAAAATTATCTCTTTTCATCTCTTTAAAATTCAGCATAATCACGGGGTATTTCCCCATATGTTCTAGATACTCTTCCCGAATCTTCTAGGTCTTGTGAATAAAGTCACTTCTGCTTTATGGTCTAATAGTTGCTTTATAAGCAGACTCTTATCCACATAGTAGTAACCTTGATTAATTATTTTTTCAAAATTATCTATTCCAATTGCAAGTGGTCTATATTTCATATACGTCTCCCTTTGCCCCCTAAATTATCCAATGCGTTCATATCATTATTATAAGTTATAGAAACTTTTTAAGCAATATAATTTAATGTATAGTCCATAACAACCTCGGTAAAGTATTGCTATCAAGTTTAAAGTAATCACGAGCGATTCTTTGAATCGATTTTTTTCGTCAATCTAGCTATTGAAACATCTGAAACACCGTGATATGATTATTTAACATTAAGTACAAAAAAAGCCTAGCGCGAGAGGAGTATTCAAATGTCATTTATAGAAGTATTTTTGCTTGGTGTCGGCCTTGCAGTCGATGCCAGTTGTGTCTGTACAACCAACGGTCTCGTATATCGACCAAATATAATAAAATCCCTTGAGATTGCACTTCCATTTGCAATCTTTCAAGGGATTATGCCACTGATTGGTTATTTCGGAATCGGCTTGTTGCCAGATTCATTATTCCAATACAATCATATTATCGCATTTCTTTTACTCGGATTTGTAGGTATCAACATGTTACTATCTGGATTCCGCTCCACGAATTCCAATGATGAATGTAATGAAAATCCCATCAAATCATTGACGTTTAAAATCATGCTAGTGCAAGGAATATCAACTAGCATCGATGCCTTGAGTGTTGGAGTAACCTTAGGCAATGAACCGCTTAATTATGTGATATCCTCCGTCATCATCATAGCATGCATTACTTTTATGATGTGCTTTGCCTCCGTACGTATTGGCGAAAAACTCGGAACAAAACTCAACAATAAAGCCGAAATTCTTGGTGGGATTGTATTGGTGTTAATTGGAGTTCGACTCCTAATCGGTGGGTAACTTCACAACTTACAATTCTCGAATTCTTTGGAATGTATGAAATAAATCCAACATTCCATACCCCCACTCTTCATTTGGGTAACTCAT
Organism: uncultured Lachnospiraceae bacterium; assembly: GCA_964369755.1. Lineage (GTDB taxonomy): Bacteria > Bacillota > Clostridia > Lachnospirales > Lachnospiraceae > CAUPWF01. The sequence goes on along the minus strand of CAYJFY010000008.1, from coordinate 44,962 downwards.
ATCATCATCCCTTGTAGTTCCTAGAATGATGAGGTTCTTAATCTGTATGGAACTGATATTCTTTTCTCCCAATTGATAGACATTCCACTCCATCAGCAAAGCACTTGCTCCCGCGGTAATCGCCGTCGCAATGCTAGACCCTGTTCTTGTAGCAAATCTCCCCTTAGGCAATGCGCCCTTCACATCCACACCCGGTGCTGCAAAATCCGGCTTCACGATTCCACTTCTGGTATACCCTCTTCCTGAATGAATATCAATGCTCTGTTGTAGACTATTGTAGTAGGAAACCGTGATAGGAAAGGTTGCATTGGCAGGTTCACAGATTGTAACTTCCGCATCTGATTCTAAAAACTCTACTTCTCCTGTCAGAAATTCTTGACCTGTCGTCCACAGATGATAACCTCCATCGGTCAATTGAATTGGATTTACACGTATCTTCCAAATCCCGGGGGCAGGATCTGTAAATCGAAAGAATACCAATTCAGAATTCGACTTTTCTACCAATAATCGATAATCAATACTTATCTTCGTCTGTTCAAACACAAGATAATACTCCCCACCACTTCCCCTCCTCAAAGGAGTTTGAGGAATTTCTTCTCCTGAAGGCGATACTACAGAAAGATGAAATAAATTCGGAATCTCTGTCCAGAATTCTAGAACAAAGCCCTTTACATTCTCTCCCACACGTATCTCTACCTCCTGAATCTGATCTTCCCTACTAGTGTCTAAAGATGCCCTACCATAATAATGATGCTTCTCATTGGTTTCGTTTCCTGTGCCTAACACAAGCGCCATCTGACTAACATCCGCATATTGGTTCAGGATATCTGAGAGAGGTGCAATCCCAGTATGACTTCCCAGATTGGTCCCAAGAGCAATACACACAACTAAGGGCAGCTCCATCTCATCCGCTAGTTGTTTGAGATATTTAATTGCAAACATGATATCATTTTCCTGATAACAAGGTACCTCCTCTTTCACATAATAAAACTCCCTTAGATAGTTCTTCGCTGGTTTTAACTTCACCATTGCGATTGTTGATTCCGGTGCCGCGCCGATAAACTGCTCCTCGATATCTGGACTACCTGCCGCAATACTCGCTAGAAAGGTTCCATGTCCATTCTCATCAATACTTGGAACAACTTCAAATGGAGTCTCTGACTTTAAGGCCTCATTAATGATCGTTCTCCGATATTCGCTTCCATATAGAAATCCATCCGGCGGGGCACCTGTTTGGATGGATTGATCCCAAATCGCCTCGATACGAGTTCTTCCATCCAACGTCTTAAACACATCATTTTGATAATCAATTCCTGTGTCAATAAAACCCATTAGAACTCCATTGCCTTGCAACTGTAAAGTTGGAAAGTTCTGTATCGGAAGAATCCCTGCATCATTCATAATATTTAAATCTAGCAAACTATAGCAGTTTGGAATGGTATTATAGTAATATTCATCTAATTTTAGCGGATTTGCCAAAAACTCTTCTACATAGACACAGTCGTATCCATAAACAATTTCTTGCATACAGAGTCGATCTTCATGGATATTTTCGAAACTAGGTGGAAGGATATTTCCGATGATAAAATCACGATATTCTTGGGATAAAATTCGTGTCTTACAGATAGAATTATCTTGCATAGATACCTCAACTCAGTTTATTTCCTTAATACTATATGAATAAACTACCGCCAAATAGAAGTAATTGTATATTATTGACAAAACAAAAGACATTGTCACTTAGAATTTATATTTGAACTGTATGCATGATACATGGTATAATTTCCATTAGTGAATAATATGTTTACGCTAGTTATCAGAAGGTACCAAAGGGAGGAAAAGGATATGACTAATTCAAGCAATACAACATTCAAACTTGTAATGACTGCACTCATGACCGCACTTATTACAATATCAACTATGACATTTAAGGTTCCAATACCATTTACACAAGGGTATGTTCATCTAGGGGATGCCATGATATTCTTCTCCGTATTACTACTAGGTTGGAAATACGGAAGCCTTGCAGCCGCAGTCGGATCTGCACTTGGAGACATCCTAGGCGGATTCAGTATTTGGGCACCATGGACATTTGTAGTAAAAGGAGGCATGGCATTTCTTACAGGAGTCATCCTTTTTATGATTACAAGAAAAGCTGTAAAGGCAGCCGAAGAACTAGATCTTTCTCACGGAGATACCATCAAATTAAAAGTTACTAGTTTCTTTATAAAGAAAATTATCGCTATGTTTGTTGGTGGGATTTTCATGCTCATCGGCTACTATGTTGCGGAAGGTGTTATCTATGGTAATTGGTTCGCACCAATTCTAGCCTTACCTTGGAATCTAGGACAATTTGCTACTGGTATTATCATTGCAACAATCCTTGGAAAAGCATTGTGTAAGACTCCATTACGTAATATGTTTGAATTCCCGATTTAAAGTAAATAAGGGCGTGCTCCGCACACCCTCGCCTACGGCGGTCAGCTTGCTGACATCATTCCCTGTGCGCCGTAGTGCGTTCCCCGCGGAGCGTTTTTGTGCAATGGAAACGTAGTTTCCTATTGTATAAAAATAACGATTCAGTCTCAAGACTGAATCGTTATTTTTTGCTTTCCACGCGTAAACCAAACTAAGAATAATGTACACATCAATATCTGAAAACTCGTCGTAATCGGTGTCGCAATTCCAATCCGAAACAGTGACACTGGTTCGATGAGGCTCATATAATAGACCAACGGAATCCGAATAAAAGTTCCTAAAAGGCTTTGTATCATAACGAATACTGTCTGTCCATATCCATTAAAGTATCCGATTAAACTAAATTGAATCGTAACAATAAATGTATCCAACAAAAAACCATTGAGGTACATCTTCGCCGCTTCTACCAGTTCTGGTTCTCGATTAAATATGGAGATAAATACCTCTCCGAATAGGGCAAGACTAATCGCCGTAATTGCGCCTACGGTAGCAGCAATCCTAAGACAGGTGTACAAGCCTTGCTTTGCTCTATCATTCTTTCCTGCTCCATAATTTTGTGCTACGAAGACTGAGAGTGCTTGCATCAATGCTGAAGGAACTAGAACTGTTAATCCTGTCACCTTATCCGCAAGGCCAATTGCTGCTGAAAAAATCATTCCATGTCGATTGACAATCATAGTGAAGATTAACACAGAGAACGTTGCCATAACCGACTGTAGAGCAACTGGAATTCCAAGTCCTAGAATTTTCTTCACATAATCCAATCTCATTCTCCAAGTATTTCTTGCATCTAAGTTTCTGATTATTTTATTCCGCATCATTATATAGGTGCATACCACTACACTCACAAATTGTGCTGCTACTGTAGCAATCGCAGCTCCTGCTGCCCCCATATCAAGACCAGCAACCAAAACCAGGTCACCCACGATATTAATAACGCATGCACCCCCTACTGCAATCAATGGTGTCTTCGCATCGCCTAATCCTCTGAACATGCTACTTAACACATTATAGAAAAATATAAGCGGAATCCCCATCGCGCAATAGATGACATATGCTGTTGTTTCTTCTATCGCATCCTTGGGAGTATTTAAAACGGCCACCAATTCGTCTGTTAACACCATAAAAATAATGGTAGAAATTATGGACATCACGAGAAATAAAAGAATAGAGTTTGTAATGATTCCCTCCACCTCTTCCTCTTTATGCTCTCCGATTTTTTGCCCGATAAATATGGTAGTTCCCATTGCTAATCCTACACACAATGCAGTAAGTGTATTCATCAATTGACTTCCAGTGGACACTCCAGATATATGCTCCACACTAGAAAAATTTCCGACGATCAACATGTCGATCGAAGTATACATCACCTGTAAAAAAAGGGCACAAAAAACAGGCACGGCAAATCTCACCAAGCCTGTTCTAATACTTCCTACTGTTAATGATACTGGTTGCTTTCTTCCCATTTCACTCATTGTATTTCTCTTCTCAATATTCCTTCGTATAAGTTAAACTGTCGTAAACAAATCTAAAGTTTGACCTGTCATAACCTTTGGTGCATCTAACACAAGATAAAGGACTGCTCTCGGTACATCCTTCGCATCTCCCATCGGAATCTCATCTTGTCCTACCGAATGATTGTATACGCGCTGCCCTGGTGTATCCACAATCCCAGGGGCTACACAATTTGCTCTTACCCCATATTCTTGTAGCTGGATTCCACAAGTCTTAGTCAAGGTTACAATCCCGCCTTTTGCAACGGCATAGGCACCCATCTGCGATGCTATTCTTCCCATTCGTGAAGAAACATTGATGATATCTCCACTCCTTTGCTCCATCATAATCGGAGCCACCTTGCTTGTGCATAAAAATGTTGGTTTCAAGTTTGTCTTAATAATCTGATCCCATTGTTCCTCAGACCAATCCCAGATCTTAATCGCTTGATGTTCAATGTTATCGTAGATTTCTTTTGGATAGCCTCCGGCATTATTCACTAGAATGTCGATCCGGCCATATTCATTCATTACCGTATCTACCATAGCTTGCACTTCTTCCCCAATCGTTAGATCGGCTGTAACTGCCAAGCCACGTCCACCAAGAGACTCTACTTCCTCAATAATCTTATCTAAATCCGATTGCGTTCTTGAAACAGCGACTACAATCGCACCCTCTTCTGCTAGCATCAATGCAGTTTCTTTTCCAATACCCTTACCAGCCCCTGTTACAATCGCAACTTTATTCTCTAATCTCATATGAAATCCCCTTCTCATATATCCAAAATACTTCTTATGCGAAGAACTCTACGTTTGTTTGATAGATATAGCTTTCTCCAATTTCCTTTAACAAGATGATATTTAACACATCACCGAAATTCTTCTTATCTTTTTGAATCGCATCTAGTAAGAGCTTCTGTTCGATATCTGATTCATATGGCAATCCATATTGTACCAATATCTCTTTGATTTCAGCTGCTAGTCCTACTTCTACAATTCCTTTTTTCTCCGCAATCTGCATAATCTGATACATTCCGATTGCAACTGCTTCTCCATGACTCTCACGGTCGTACTGATAATACTGCTCGATTGCATGTGCCAAGGTATGTCCAAAATTAAGAATCATTCGAATCCCCGTATCTTTTTCATCCTCTTCTACCACAATCCTCTTACAATCGACACACTCATAGATAATATCTGTGAGATGAGTCTTCAATTCATCTAGCCCATTCATGGACTTTAATTGCTCGAAAAGTGATTTGCTCTGAATGCAACCATATTTAATCACTTCCCCCATCCCATCTAGAAAGAATCTTGGCGTCAAAGTGTCTAATACAAGAGGATCAATCAATACCAACATCGGTTGATAAAAGTTTCCAACTAGATTCTTCCCTTGTGGAAGATCCACTGCAACCTTTCCGCCTACGGATGAGTCTACTTGAGCCAAGAGGGTCGTTGGAATTTGCATGAACTTGATTCCGCGCAAGAATGTGGCTGCCACAAATCCAGCCAAGTCCCCGACCACACCGCCTCCAAGGGCAAGCACCATGTCAGAGCGACTAAAGCTAGCATCGGCTAATGTTCCATAAATTTCATTGGCAATGGCTAATGTCTTCGACTGCTCTCCATGCGGAATCACATGGGAGATGCATTCGTATGTTTTACTCAAATCTTCTACCAATTTCTCGCCATAGAGCGGGAATACATTGTCATCCGAGATGATTAATATCTTCTTTCCCTTATATACCTGTCCCACATAATGGTTGACTTGGTTTAATAATCCATTTTCAATATAAATATTATAACTCTTCTTCCCTAAGCCTACTGTTAATTCTCTCATATTCCCAACTTCCTATCTCTGACCTTTTGACCGTATCTTTTGACTTATTTAAAATTTCTTCCCAAATACTGGAGCAATCTTACGGATTTTCTCCATCGTATCTTCAAAATTCTCTGGGCGTAGTGATTGTGCCCCATCACATAGTGCCGATTCTGGGTCATTGTGTACTTCTATCATAAGACCATCTGCTCCAGCTGCCACTGATGCACAAGCCATTGGATTTACCAACCACCATTTTCCACCTGCATGGCTTGGGTCGATTACGATTGGGAGATGTGATTTCTTCTTCAATACTGGAATACTTTGCAAATCTAATGTATTTCTTGTGTATGTCTCGAATGTACGCACTCCACGCTCACATAAGATAACGTTCTTATTTCCGGATGCCATAATATATTCTGCAGACATAATCCACTCTTCAAATGTAGCAGTCAACCCTCTCTTAAGAAGGATTGGTTTCTTTGTTCTTCCTAATTGCTTCAATAGATCAAAGTTTTGCATATTTCTTGCACCGATTTGGATCAAGTCAACTCTCTCATCAAATAGATCAATATAGTCTGTAGACATCAACTCTGTTACGATTGGCATTCCTGTCATTTCTCTTACTTCACACAAAATGTCCAAACCTTCTTCTCCCATTCCTTGGAAGCTATATGGGCTTGTTCTCGGCTTGAATGCTCCTCCTCTAAGAAGCTGTGCTCCTGCTGCCTGTGTTCTTTTTGCAATCTCAAGCACTTGCTCTTTGGACTCAATGGAACAAGGTCCTGCGATCACCGCGATATTGTCTCCACCGATTTTTACTCCTGATACATCTATGATAGAATCTTCTGGGTGGAACGCACGGTTTGCCAACTTAAATGGCTCTTGTACATGCATAACCTTATCCACATACTCGCTCACTTCGAATAACTTAGCATCGATTTTTGCAGTGTCCCCGATACATCCGATTACAGTCTGTCCAGCACCTGCTACAATATGTGTGTCCAATCCACGCTTGTGAATTCTTCCCACTACTTTGTCTACTTGTTCCTGTGTTGCGTTTGGTTTTAATACAATAATCATCTTTCTTCTCCTATTTCTGTTTTTTTATTTTTCTTTCAAACTTTTCTTTTGGAATGGAAACTACAAATACAATCGCCATTACCATTGCAAATGCTACCTTAATCGCTAGCATTCCTCTATCCACTGCCATCCCTACTTCATTTTGAAATAAGTAATATGCAGTATAATATACATTCGAGCTCGGTATCAAAGGGAATATCCCTGACACCAAGAAGATTGTAATCGGGCATTTCTTATAGACTGCCAATACCCTCGACATCAGTACCACCACCATGGTACCGATAAAACTAGCCGTGGTAACCGATGACATGGTTTCCATGATGCAATACATCATCCACCCTGCCACACCTGTGATTCCACACCAGATATAATATTTCTTCGGGACATTAAATAAAATAGAAAATCCAACCGTTCCTCCAAAGGAACATAGAATATTCATCAAGATATCTTGTATCATAATACGATGACACCTCCTAACAGATTATCTGCAAAGGCTAATACTGTTCCAACTCCCACAGCTATATACACGAAAATCAGCCATGCATCGATGAGTCGAACAATCCCAGATATCAAATCATTATTCGTGACATCTCGTATGGAATTCACGAATGCCACTCCCGGAACTAATGGTAATATGGATCCGATAATCACCTTATCTAGATGCATTCCTTGCTGTTGCAACAATATACTTGCAAGCAATGCGAGACAAGTGATCAGACCCCCACCCACTGTATTTACAATGAGCTTTGAAAGCTTGTGCTTTTCACACACTATTACAAAGGCATATAACATCATGCCGATCAACATAGTCACAAGGCTATCCAAAACGGTCGCCTCTAACAAATAACTAAATAAACCACTTCCGATACCTGCTGCCAAAATCCGAAAATACGGTCGTTTCGGCGGTATCTTCTCTATCTCTTTTAACTTCTCCTTGGCATCCGATAATGAAATATTTCCAGAACAAACCTGTCTGGACAAATCATTTACTTCTGTAACAATCCCAAGGTGTGCCCCTGATAGCGGAACATGTTTTACCTTAGAGAAATTCTCATTCCCCTCTTTCTTTGCCGTAATGTAAAATCCATTGCTTAAGGTAAATACATCTAAATCTTCTATCTCATAGTGTTTGCTGATGTGTGTAATCGTTTCTTCCACACGAAACACCTCTGCACCATTTTTCAGTAGGACTTCACCTGCATGTACTGCAAATTCCAAAGCCTCTTGTTTCTCAATCTCTTGATGCTTATGATTCAAGCAAGTCATCTGGTATCTCCAACTCCGACACGTCTCTCAATTTTCGATTAATCGCATTGGTACGTGTGACCACTAATTTATCTAATTCATCCGATGCTTGTCTCATCCTCATCTGAGTCTTCTCAAGCACGTCTCCAAACTTCTTAAACTCTTGTTTTGTTCCCTCTAATACCGCCCACACTTCACTGGTTCGTTTTTGAATCGCTAAAGTCTTAAATCCCATTTGTAAACTATTTAGCAATGCCGCCATTGTAGTTGGTCCTGCTATATTAATCTTTTCTTTTTGCAGTTCTTCCACCATACCTCTACGAACCACCTCTGCATATAAGCCCTCGATTGGGAGAAACATAATGGCAAATTCTGTTGTATACGGCACATCGATATATTTTGTACGAATATCTTTGGCAAATCCCTTGATTCTCGTGATTAATACCTTCGCTGCTGCGTCTACATCACTCTGTACGCCTGACTCGTATGCATCGAGAAGATTCTGGTATGCATCCATCGGGAACTTTGCGTCAATCGGTAGATAGATGACATTTCCATCATCCCCTGGTAGGCGAACGGCAAATTCCACACGCTCTGTTCCACCTTTTTTCGTCACCACATTCTCATCGTATTGGTCTTGATTCAATATCTGTTCTAGAATTGCTCCAAGCTGAACCTCTCCTAAGATTCCTCTCGTCTTAACATTCGACAACACCTTTTTCAAGTCATCCACACCAGAAGATAATTTTTGCATCTCCCCTAGGGATTTATACACTTCCTCAAGCCTCTCGCTTACTAATTGGAAACTCTTTCCAATCCGATCTTCCAAGGTCTTCTGTAATTTCTCATCCACTGTAGCACGCATCTCATCTAATTTCTTCTCATTACTCTCTTGGAGAGAAGTCACCTTATTCTCTAGTGTATCTCTGATTCCCATGAGCTGTTTGTCGTTTCTCTCTTGAAATGTCTCCATACGATTATCTACCATCGTCGACATCGAAGTCACGGTCTCTCGTAGCGTATCGATATTGTGTCTCGTGTTGTCCGACAAGTCCTTAAATCGTGCTGTTTCTGCATTTGATAACTGTTGCTGTAGATTCTTCTGGTTCCTCATATGAGAATCTAATTCTCTTTGTATAAAGTCTAAAGTATTCTTATTCCCTGCATCTGTAGACTTGGCAATTCCACCTTTTATCATAACCAATAAAATAATATTAATGATAATCCCAACTATGATTACTCCAATGATTATATAATCCATAACAATAACCTTCCCTTTCTATTTTCACACTAACAGCCTTTTAACTTCTGCATTCCACGCTGCACTGCATCCTTTGAATTCTTCCAATCTGCATCTTTATTCTTATAATCAAACTTCTCAATAAACCAAGAGACGTCTTCATAAGTTCTCTTCAGATTATCTATCATCAGGGTTTCCATATCACGATAAAAAACTCCAAGTTCCTCACTCTTTAATTTTCGGTCTGCCGCCTGGCATAAGTCACCAAAATGACTGAGGCAAAACCCCTTCGATGCTAAAACCTTTGCCTTAAACTCTGGTTCCCTGCTATATTGTATGATAAATGTATCTAGATATCGTTCGTAATGCTCCTTCTGTTTTTCACAGATAAAGCAACTCGCCTTCTCCTCTTCAACAAATCGATGAATGGGATTCTCACTTTGCTTTCCCTTCCCAAAGAAAGAGTTCATCGATTTTTTACCACTTCCATTTGCCTGAAATGCCTTTTCTAAGCATCCGATTTTATTTAAATAATGAGTCTTCAATATCCAAGCATTCCCCAAGGCATTTCCATATTCGAACATCTTCTGAAAATGATATTTACAAAATCCTTTTTCATCCGTAACACTGCGAACATCCCGTTCCATATAAGAGGCGCTAGTTCCAAGAACAAAATCTAGCATGTCTTCTTCTATCTTCTTCTCAATGAAACAAAACGGACACTCCGTTTCTGCGTTCACTGCGTCATTAATCGGAATTGTATACATCTTTTCCTTCATTCGACACCTTCTCCTCTTTTATTGCTTTTTACTCTCATTCTACAAATAATTCAAGACTCCTTCCATTGTATCAAATTCACTATATAATTTCTATAACAAAAAAAACTTTCTATATGTTGAAACCATAGAAAGTTTTTGTGTTTTACTCATTTTCTTTGTGTACTTTTTTCAATATGGATAATGTGAGCACTGTCAGAATTAGTCCGATTGGGAGCGAAATCCATGCATTTCGTGTCAATCCTGCTATGATATAGGTAGCAAAACTTACCACTGCAACTAATATAGCATATGGCAATTGAGTCTGTACATGATTTACATGATTGCATTGTGCTCCCGCCGAAGCCATAATTGTTGTATCTGAAATCGGCGAACAATGATCTCCGCATACAGCCCCTGCCATACATGCTGATATAGAAATTATCATCAACTCATAATTCACTCCACCAAGCGCATTTACCACAATTGGAATCAATATCCCGAATGTCCCCCAAGAAGTCCCTGTTGCAAATGCCAATAAACATCCAATAATAAATATGATAGCTGGCAAGAAATAAACAAGCCCACTGGCCCCCGCTTGCACAATTCCTTCCACATACACACTTGCTCCCAAGCTATCTGTCATGGACTTAAGTGTCCATGCAAATGTTAAGATTAAAATTGCTGGAACCATCGCCTTGAAGCCTATTGGCAAGCAGTTCATACAACTCCTGAAACTTAAAACTCTTCTTATCGAATAAAATGCGATAATGATAGCAACTGCAACTATACTTCCCATTGACAATCCAACCGATGCATCACAATTTGAAAATGCAGTAATTATGCCTTCTCCTGAAAAAAATCCACCTGTATATATCATTCCCACAATACAGCTAATAATTAAAATAATAATTGGAAGAACTAGGTCTATCACTTTACCTTTTCCTATTTTTTCAGTAATCGTATCCGTACTCTCCATTTTTCCTGTTGTGAACAAATCTCCAGCTTTTGCATTTTTTTCATGCTTTGCCATAGGTCCAAAATCAATCTTTAGCAAAACCAACCCTATCATCATTACAATCGTAAGAATTGCATAGAAATTATATGGTATCGTCTTTAAAAATAGTGTAAACCCATCCTCTCCCTCTACCGAGCCCGCTACTGCGGCTGCCCACGAAGAAACTGGTGCAATGATACAAATCGGTGCTGCTGTCGCATCAATTAAATACGCTAATTTCGCTCGAGAAACTTGATATTTATCTGTAACTGGTCGCATAACACTTCCGACTGTTAAGCAGTTAAAGTAGTCATCTACAAAGATCGTCACTCCTAAAAGAATTGTTGCTAACTGAGCACCCACTCTTGATTTGATATGTAGGCTTGCCCATTGACCAAATGCCGCTGACCCTTTTGCCTCGTTCATTAGACAAACAATCATCCCCAACACAACTAGAAACATCAAAATTCCCACGTTATAACTATCCGATAAAACACTTATAAATCCACCACCAATTACGTGTGTGAGTGTTGTTTCAAAATTAAAACCAGAGTAAAGAATACCTCCTATAATACTACCAACCAAAAGTGAACTATACACTTCTTTTGTAATTAATGCCAACAGAATTGCGATTAACGATGGTATCAATGCCCAAAAAGTAGCATATACTGCTGGCGTATATTCAACCACCTCTTCTGTTGCAAACACTGTGACCGAACTTGTTGCTACCAATAACATAATTGCTATAATCCCATATAGCCTCCCTTTTTTTGTAAACTTCATTTCCTCATCCTCCTTTGACCGATTGATGATAACATATTACCACATTAATTCAACACACTCAATAAAACTATAGAATTTCCACCTATGAATATGTTATATTTAAGTATATGTACAAGGAACGAAAGCTCATGATTTTAACGAGCATTTGTTTGCCAACTCAAATCAACTATACATAGGAGGTTCACAGTTTGAGAAAATCATCAAACCATATTACAACATACACTGGATTAGACTTTACACCACTTTGTCCCAATATCGAAGACATCAAGATAGAAGACATTGCACATTCTCTATCTCTGATGTGCCGTGCAAATGGGCACTTCACCCAATTCTTCTCTGTAGGACAGCATTCCATAAATTGCGCCCGCGAGGCAAAAGCTCGTGACTATTCCCCTGAACTTCAACTCGCCTGTCTCATTCACGATGCTAGCGAGGCGTATATCTCCGATATTACACGACCGGTAAAAGCAGAATTGTCAGAATACCAAATCATTGAAAAACAACTACAAGATACGATTTACACGAAGTACATAGGAAGACTTTTGACTGAAGAAGAAGAGATACTACTCAAACAGATTGATGATGCTATGTTAGTACATGAATTCCATACATTAATGAGGAAGAAAGTCTTCAAAGACTTTCTTCCTCCTATCAAAATTTCATTAAATTTTGAATTCAAAATGTTTGATGTTGAACGGGAATTTTTAGATTTATTTTACGATAAATCCATCTTCGTCCCATAAATCATGCCAATCATTTGCACCCTCCCACAAGAACACTTGACCTTTTACTAGTCTATTATTCTTCTCAAGTGTTGCAATCGTTGCCATTTCTTCCTCTGTCAACGGATCTTCTGTCACACATCTTAGATTGCTTACATATTCATTCTCAAACACTGAGAATGGAATTGGAATTTGTCCTCTTTGAGCTGCCCACTTCAATGCAACTACAGCTGGATGAATTCCGTGAGCCTCTGCGATTGCCTTCATCTCTGGTAATTGAATATCTGCAACATCTTCTGGCATCATATCTCTCTCTGGTCTTGTTGGTGAACCAATTGGCATAAATCCGATCGGCTGTACATTGTGCGCCACTAACCACTCAAATATTTCTGGTTGTTGGAAACAAGGATGTAATTCCATTTCACAAGATGCTGGTTTAATGTTTAAATGCTCCCAAACACCTTCTAATTTAGGAATAGTCATGTTTGAAATTCCGATATGTTTTACTAATCCTCTTTCTACCAAACTTTCAATTTGACGATATGTGCTTACAAATTCTTCTACACTGAATGGCTTTGACTCTGGATTTCTCGCATCCACATCACATCCTGGTGCATGATAGTTCGGGAATGGCCAATGAATAAAAAATGTATCTACATATTCACACTGAAGGTCAGCGATGGACTTTAAGCAAGACTCTTCTACTCTTTGATGCATATCATTCCATACTTTTGTCATGATATGAAGCTCTTCACGCTTTACAACACCTTCGTCAAACGCTGCTTTAAATACTTCTCCGATTTGATCTTCGTTTCCATAGCAAGCTGCACAGTCAAACAAACGATAGCCACAACGAATTGCTCCCGCTACTGCCTCTGAAACTTGTTCTGCTGTGAATCTGTCCGAACCAAATGTTCCCATTCCTACTGCTGGCATTGTTGCACCTGTGTACAATTTTCTTGCAGGTACGATTTCTGGATTTACAAAATTACTCATGTGTTTTCTCCTTTTAATTAAATATTTTATTATGCTTCACTATCGATTAATAACTTTCCTTTTACTGCACCAGGTGTCTTATATAATTCAAATGCACTTGCGATTTCACTCAATGGGATTTTCTTGAAAATAAATGAATCATGGAACTTCAAATCTCCTGTCTTGAAATAATATGCCGTCAAATCCCACTCTTTTCCTGGGAATGGAGCACTATACGACATCCAGGAACCTGTAAGCGTAAACTCCTTACGATTCATATTCTCCCACTCTTCTACCGAAAAGGTTAATTCCTTCACTGGAGTTCCTACAAAACAAACCTGCGCCTTGTTTCCTGCAAGTTCAAATGCCATCTTCATCGTAATGGTATTCCCTGCCGTCTCGTAGACATAATCAAATCCCTTACCACCAGTTATCGCCTTTGCTTGATCCCGATAATCCGCTTCTAATGTATTGATTCCTTCTGTAGCCCCTAACTCTTTAGCCAGTTCTAATCTCTCATTGGCAATATCAAACACAACAACTTTTGCAGATCCGAAAATCTTTGCCCACTGCATCACAAACAATCCAATGGTTCCACCACCTAGAATTGCAACTGTCTTTCCTCCTTCATAATTGCACCGTTGTAATCCGTGAAGTGCTACCGTTGCGGGCTCAAAGAACGCTCCTTGTTCAAATGTTACCTCATCATCAAATTTCACAACATTTTTCTCTGGCATTGCAACATACTCTGCAAAACTTCCGTATTCTCTTGACCCAATAAAACTATAATTCTTGCATAGCGCATAGTTTCCCTGCTGACAATCCTCACATTTCAAACATGGAACTAATGGAACCCCCGCAACACGATCACCTACAGACACGGAAGTTACTCCTTCTCCAACCTCCGCAATTGTTCCAGAAAATTCGTGTCCTAATACATTTGGGAAGAAATGACAAGCATCTCCATTTACACGAGGAATATCTGAACCACACACTCCTGTATACTTCACTTTTACTAGCACTTGCCCTTGTTTTGGTACTGGTTTATCAATATCAGCGTATCTGATATCTTCTCTTGCATATACTACTCCTGCCTTCATAGCATAACCTCCTAAATCTTAGCCCTCAGACGATGTTCTCTTCATCGTATCCTTCAACTTTTCATATAGTTCCAAATAGATTCCATAATTCTTTTTATATAATTCATGATTTTCCATATTCGGTACATGGCTTCTTGTCTTCTTCACAGTCAACTCCACTGCTTCTTCAAAACTCTCATACATTCCAATACCAACACCTGCCAAGATAACCGCTCCTAGTGTGGTCGCAGTATCTGAAGATGGTACCGTAATCGGCTTTCCAGTGATATCACTTTTTATCTGTGTCCATAAAAGTGAGTTTGCTGAACCACCCATAGCCAATAATTCCTCTACAAGGGCTCCTTGTTCCTCTCCAATATCTAGATTGTGCTTCAATGAAAACGCTACCCCTTCCATCGCTGCACGAATCATATGTGCTTTCGTTTTACTAAAGTCTAGTCCATAAAACACACCTTTTGCATCTGGATCCCAAATCGGAGAACGTTCCCCTGACATATAAGGCAAGAATACCAATCCATCGCTTCCCACAGGAATCTTTTCTGCTATCTCATTGAATTGAACCAAGGATGACTTACCTACTTGCTCTGCAACTTCCCTCTCGTATTGACCAAATTCTTTTTCTAACCAACGCATCACACCTCCGCCACCAACAGTTCCTCCTTGGAGCAACCATTTCCCCGGCACTGCATGATAGCTAAGAATCAATCTCGAATCTGCTGCGTATTTCTCTATACAGATACTCATTCCTCCAGCCTGTCCACCTTGCTCTTGGGTCTCACCTGCATGTAATACACCTGCCCCCAATGTTCCACAAGCTGCGTCCAATGCCCCAGCAACAACTGGTGTACCTTCTGCCAAACCCGATTGTAACGCTGCCTTTGCTGTCACTGTTCCTACCACAGCATGACAATCATAGATATCAGATAAAAAAGACATTGGAATTCCAAGTTTTTCACACATCTCTTTATTCCAAGTACCTGCCTTCATATCAAAGCAATGTAATCCGTAACCTTGTGACATATCTTGTGAAAACACATCGGTCAATCGATATGCTATAAAGGAATTCGATTGTAGAATCTTATGAATCCTTGTATAGACATCTGGCATATTTTCTTTAAACCATATGATTTTCGCTGTAGTATATGATGGTTGTAATGAATTACCAGCCACATCAAATACATTGTCTTCCCCTATTTTTACATTTATTCGCTTACAAATATCGACTGCCCTTGTATCCATCCATATCGGTGTATTCGCCAACACTTTTCCATTGATATCAACTGGAATTGCCGACCAACTCTGTCCATCTATCCCTATCCCTTTAATTTCTTCTGGTGCAATCTTGGATTCGACAAGTAATGTCTTAATCGCTTTACAAACTGCTTCCCACCATTCATCTGGGTCTTGTTCTGCCCAACCTTGCTTTGGGTAATATACTTGATAGTCACCTGTAGCACTTCCAATCACTTGGCCTTGTTTATCAAACACTGCAACCTTGCATGCACTTGTACCAATATCGATTCCTAATAGAAGTTCTCTCATATCCATTCCTTTCAATTTGTGGCCTATTGAGCTTTCCCTACACAACCACAAACTTGCATACGATTTTTTACTAGTTCCTTTACTGCAGCCATTCCTACATTTCCAAATGCTTTAGGGTCAAATGTCTCTGGTTTTTCCTTTATCAACGCCTTGATTGCATCTGTATATGCAACACGTAACTCCGTAGCAAAATTCACTTTAGCAATTCCTCTTCTCACGCAGTCAGCAACTTCCTCGTCGCTGATTCCTGATGCACCATGTAGAACAAGTGGAATATCTACCACTGCTGCAATTGCAGACAATCTTTCTTTATCTAAAACTGGTGTCCCTACATAGAATCCATGAGCTGTTCCAATTGCCACTGCCAAGGAATCAATCCCCGTTCGTGCTACAAACTCCACTGCCTCATCCACATCTGTATTCGTATCCACTTCCACTTCCAAGTCATCTTCTTTTCCACCAACTTTTCCCAATTCTGCCTCTACTGGAATTCCACGTTTTTTCGCTTCTTCCACAACTTTTTTTGATACCTCTATATTTTTTTCGAACTCTTCGCCCGACCCATCAATCATAATCGAAGTATATCCGTTATCCATACACTCCATAGCCAACTCATAGCTATTCCCATGATCAAGATGCACTGCCACTGGAACACTTGCCTTCTCTGCTTCTGCCTTCACCATGGCAGCATACATCGCACTCGAAGCATAGCGAATTGTAGAAGATGTAGTTTGAACCATAACTGGTGCTTTCACCTCTTCTGCGGCTGCGATAATCGCTTTAATCATTTCCATGTTCTCTGCATTGAACGCTCCGATTGCATAACCTTCCTTCTTCGCATTCAACAACATTTCTTTCGATGTAACTAATGGCATAATTTTTCCTCCTAAATTTAGAATCCGCCCTATTCGGGCTACTTCTTCACAGTTTTCAGGCCCCAATTTTGACCTTGGTATCATTATATATACGATTGCACAAAAATGTAATATTGTGATTTGACATATTTATCCTCTTTATGTCGTGTTTTCGAATATTTGTTGTTATTCCAGAGTTCATATGATAGTATATATGTATAATTTGAAAGGAATCTATCATATGAAAACTGTTTTTACTGATCTCGATATACATTTTCACCTCGAAAATACGGACTTCTCTGCTCTAAACATTGTATTTGAAACATTTGAACAACCAATTCCACAACATAGCCACGGAAGTAGTAGCTACGAGATTCACTACATTCCCTATGGTCGGGGACAAGCCATCATTGATAATGTTAGCTATGATGTTGCACCGAATACTGTTTATATCACTGGGCCTCATGTAGAGCATGCACAGATTCCTGATAAAACTGATCCAATGAGTGAATATTGCATTTATTTAAAAATCAAACACAATCATTATCGTGAAAGTAGTACTTTTCGCACTTCCTATATTTCGCTTTTTAAGGATACTGCTTTTTGGTTCGGTCAAGACACTCAGGATCTACACCCACTTATGCAACAGATCTTTCATGAATTAGAATACGAATATATCGGATATATGACACAAGTAGAGGCTCTCCTGTCTCAGTGTGTGGTGAAAATGATACGTAATTACAAACATCGAAGCGAATCCAAGAAACATATTGCAACTCCAAACCTTGTTGATAGCAAGTATATCATCTTGGAAGAATCGTTTTTATACGAATACCATAATATCACCTTAGAAAAGTTAGCAGCTAGACTTCGTCTCAGCCCAAGACAAACCGAGCGATTTATAAAAGACTACTATGGACGAACATTTTCACAAAAAAAAACAGATGCGAAAATGGCTGCTGCCACAATGAAATTGGCGGATTCCAAGATCACCATAACTGAAATCGCATACACCCTTGGTTATTCCTCGGTAGAACATTTTTCTCACGCCTTCAAGAAGTACTACGGAATTACAGCACGACAATATCGAAAGGAGCATAAGGAAACGCTGTTTACTAGTACAAAAAATTAATTGTTGTAAAATCAAAAAAATGATGTTATGCTAAAAAAAATTAAAAGAAAAAGGAGCTTAAAATTATGCTAAAAGGAATACCACAAATCTTATCACCAGAACTTCTAAAAGTACTATGCGAAATGGGGCATAGCGACAGACTTGTAATCGCAGATGGGAACTTCCCTGTAGAAACTATGGGAAAAAACGCCATTGTCGTACGTTGTGATGGACACGGAGTACCAGAAATTTTAGATGCCATTCTAAAATTATTCCCTCTTGATTCTTATGTAGATACACCAGTTTCACTAATGGAAGTAATGGCAGGAGACCCTGTCGAAACTCCAATTTGGGATACATACAAAGAAATCGTTAACAAGTACGATGAGCGCGGAGCATCTGCAGTCGCTAATATCGAACGTTTCAAATTCTACGATGAAGCAACAACAGCTTATGCAATCATCGCAACAAGCGAGAAAGCTCTATATGCAAATGTCATGTTACAAAAAGGTGTAGTTGTTGAGTAATACATTTTTAACAAAAGAGATTTAGTTCTTGCAGAATAGGAGGTTATTTTCTCATGAAGATTGTATTTTTAGATGCAAAAACGATAGGAGAAGACATAGATTTAAGTGGCTATGAATCTCTCGGAGAGATCGTAAAGTACGGCTTCTCCAATACAGAAGACGTACCAGGACGTATAGAAGATGCAGATGTAATCGTCCTCAACAAAGTTCAGATCAACAAAGAGACAATCGGTTCTGCAAAGAACTTAAAATTAGTATGTGTTACGGCAACTGGTACCAACAATCTTGACAAAGATTATCTTGATAAAAGAGGTATCGCTTGGAGGAATGTGGCTGGATACTCTACGGAATCCGTAACTCAACATACATTTGCCATGTTATTTTATCTGATGGAAAACTTAAGATATTATGATGAATACGTAAAAAGCGAACAATATGTAGACGATGAAATCTTCACCCATTTTGGAAGTGTGTTTCACGAGCTAAGCGGGAAAACATTGGGAATCATTGGATTAGGCGCAATCGGAAGACGTGTGGCCGATATCGCTACATTATTCGGTGCCAATGTCATCTATTATTCTGCTTCTGGCTCATCCGCTCAAGCAGGGTATCAGCAGGTAGATTTTGACACCCTATTAAGTACCTCGGACATCATTTCCATCCATGCACCACTCAACGAATATACCGAATCACTGATTAACGCAGATACTTTAAGCAAGATGAAGTCAACTGCAATTCTACTAAATCTAGGGCGCGGTGGAATCGTCGTTGAGGAAGATCTCGCTTTCGCTCTAGAAAATGATATCATCTATGCTGCTGGATTAGATGTATTAGCCGAGGAGCCAATGCGTGAAAACTGCGCCTATCGCCGAATCAAGGATAGTCGAAAACTACTAATCACCCCACATATCGCATGGGCGAGTGTAGAGGCAAGAACACGACTTATGAATATTATTCTAGAACAAATCAAGACATTTTTTTCTGCTTAAACATTTATGAGGGTATCTTACGATACCCTCATTGTTTTTATAGTTCCTTCTTTACCTCATCTTCACTAGACAGGCTTTCTCACAAAATCCAATACCATAGGACACAACATCCGCAAATCCTTCCGCTTGCAGCCCTTGTGCATATTGATTATCTATACATTGTTCTAGTGCTTTCTCTGCCGCATCCTCTAGCCCTAGATATGTCTTGGCAACCTTAAATTCTAAGACATACGCTTGCTTACGATAATCCAACGGTTTCAAGATTAAATCCGGTCTACCATTGCCCGATTCCCGATTGGAAATCACATTGTAATCCTCTAGGCGAAGATAAATACCACTTACAAACCCATGATAATAGGCCTCAAGCCCATCATGATAACTAATGCTAGACATCAATAATTGGTTGATTTCCTCCCGCATATTCTCGGGTTTCATATCAAAGGTAGCACGGTATAGCGGTGTCAAATCCTTCTGATTAATCTGATCATTGCACCACTCCATAATCTGATAGTTATAGATATTTTTTACTTCTTGATTCGGAATCCGCATGGTCACATAAATATCCCCATACTCCAACCGTTCACTTACCTTCCTCAAATATCCTGTAAAGAATAAAAAGTTCCATAAGTTATCACTATTTACATAGATATCTTCATAGGTAATATCTTCCCGAATACACTTCTCAATCGTCCCACCTTTGATCAGAACCTCTAATTCTGCCTTGGTAGCACGATCCGCACGTCGCACCAAATCTCGCACAATACTATTTGAACTGGTATTAGACCAATATGGTATTGGAAATGATGCATCATTGACACCTAATTGCTTCACATGATTAATTAAACTCCAAGGATTATATACCTCTGTCCCTCCAAACAAATAACCATCATACCACTCTCTAATCTGTTCTATATGATGCCCCTTCCCATAATAGCTCAACATGTCCTCAACTTCTCCTTGTGTAAAGCCAAAGAACTCATCATAATATTCATTACGGATAGAAACTATTTCAAGATTATTTAACCCAGTAAAGATACTCTCCTTGCTAATTCGTAAACACCCTGTTATCACTGCAAACGCCAAAGAATCATTGGTCTTTAGGGCTACACTTAATAGACTCCGAATCACATCAATCATCTGTTCGTAGTACCCTCTGAAATATGCATTCTCCAGTGGGACATCATATTCATCAAGTAGAATCACTGCTTTTTCGCCATAAGCCTTCTCGAGACACATACAAAGAAAAGCTAATGAATCTGTAAATACATCCCTACTCTCTTTTCGCTCTAATATCAGTAAATACTTCTCTCGTTCTCGATTATTCAACACATCTAACTCCAGAATGTGCGCATACTTCTCGTATTGTCTTCGAATATTCTCTCGCAACTTACTATATGACAAATCAAAATCTGATTGCTTTGCTTCTTTAAAATTCAGACTAATCAGAGGGTATTTCCCCTGATGCATCTTATACTTTTCTCCCGCATCCGCAATCTTCAATCCCTCGAATAAACAAGACCTATCTTCATCATTTCGCTCAAAATAGTACTGGAGCATACTCAGATTCAAGCTTTTTCCAAAACGCCTTGGACGTGTAAAGAGAGTTACTTTGCTGTTACCATCTAATATCTTCTGAATTAAATTCGTTTTATCAACATAATAATAATCCTTGTTAATCATATCCTTGAAATTATCCACACCTATCGCTAAAGACTTATAATCCATGCACTCCACCCCTTTCAAACATTTTCATTTACATCATTATATATCCCCTATTGTAAATGTACAATCCTTTTCTAATAAATCAATCAAGAAATATCCAATTCAATTGGTTCATCTATCGTTTCCGAAACATATTTTCCATCCTTCTTCCTCTGCTTCACACACTCAGATAACAAATATTCAATCTGCCCATTGACTGAACGAAAATCATCCTCTGCCCAAGCGGCTATCTGTGCATATAGCTTTGCAGAAAGTCGAAGTGGTATCTGTTTTTTTGTCTGCTCTGCCATCTAGTATAGAGATCCCGAATTCACAATTGGTTGGGCGTCCTTATTACCACATAATACTACCAATAGGTTGGATACCATAGCAGCCTTACGTTCTTCATCTAGTTCTACAGCCTGACTCTCATTTAATTTATCCAACGCCATCTCCACAATACTAACGGCACCATCCACAATGAGCTTCCTTGCATCTACCACTGCGGTAGCCTGTTGTCTCTGTAACATTACCGCTGCAATTTCTGGTGCGTATGCAAGATACGTGATGCGTGCTTCTTGTATCACCAATCCTGCCTCGCTTACCTTCCCTTGAATCTCTTCCTTGATTCGCCTTGCCACAATTTCACTAGACCCTCTTAGAGATCCTTCGTCTGGTAACCCATCACCAGTAGTATCAATATTTTCTGCTACATCATATGGATAAAGTCGTACGATATTCCTTAATGCCGCATCGCATTGCAGCGATAAAAACTCCTTATAATTATCTACTGTAAATACTGCTTTTGCAGTGTCTTCAACCCTCCAAATTACAGCAATGCTAATTTCAATTGGGTTTCCAAGACAGTCATTTATCTTCTGCTTGTTATTACTTAGTGTCATCGCCTTTAATGGAATGATTTTACTATCTACATGAATCGCAACCTCTGTCCCACCTGTCACAACTGTCTTTAATCCTGACTGTTTCGGACTTACATCTCCACTTTGTCGAAGAGAAGTGGATGCTGCAGGATTAAATGCCGCACTAAATGGATTTACGTAGTAGAACCCTTCTTCCTTGATTGTCCCTGTATATTTTCCAAATAGTGTTAGCACCAAAGCTTCTTGTGGCTTCACAACTTTGAGCCCGCAGAAATTAATCCATCCTAATGCTGTATACGCAATTCCTATCACTAAGAACATAATATTGATTGGATTTGCACCTCCATTAATGCTAATCGCTGAAAAAACAATCATAGCAATAGATAGCACATAAGACAATAAGCCTCCAAGAAGTATCGGCATTCCTTTTTTCGGTTTTAAAATAATTTCTTTCATAGCTAGTCTCCTTTGAATTTTGGTTTTATTTGATATCATAATGATATCATCATAAAATCATTTTGTCAATAGTAGAATCCAATTATAGAAAAAACAACCCTCGAGATTCACTCGAGGGTTGTCCAATATTATTTTTGTTTGAATTATGCTAATTCTGATACAATCTTCTTCAAAGCCGCTAATGCTTCTTCTGGAAGTTTGTCATAACCTTCTTTTGCTGTTTCGAATTTCTCAACTGCCTCTACACGTGTTTGCATACTAGCTACTAATTGAGCTTTGTAATCTGCATCGCTTAGGTCAGGAACAAATCCTTCCCACTCCATGATTTCGATATCAGAGAATGGTCCCCATTGCTTGAAGTTTTCTTTTCCTTCAACAATTGTTTCAAGGATTCCTAATGTATCTTTTGGTTGAACCTTCTTGCCCATGAAATCACCAGTGTTGATGATGTAGCAATCTACGTTCTTCTCTTCCACTAATTTCTTGAATTTCTCATAGTCGTTTACTAGTGGATATGTTCTAAATGGATTTGCATATGGTACGATACGAATCGCATTTAAGTCAGTTCCTGCTGCAACACGCTCTGCTGTAGATGTCTTTGTAGCAAGTGTAGCACCCATTACAGAAGCTAGAGCTGAACCTTTTAATTTGATTACTGGTGGAATTGTTGGGTCTTTCATAATCCAGAAGATTGAATTACAAGGAGAATCAACCTTGTCCACACGGTTTGGTGACCATAATTTCGATTTAATCGCACGTCCATTACCATTTCTGATATCTTCTGTCACTAATTGAACTTTACCATCTTCGTCAATTGTTGCCGAACAGTTTTGAGCTGTTACTAGGTATTTATTATCTTCACATCCTGCTGGATAATCTTGTGTCTTATCGAAATAAGAAGGCTCTAACGCTACAGATGCACATGTATCTGCATTGATGATGAAAGCATCGTCATGAAGAACTGTGATTCCATATTTCCCACCATGTTGAGCATGTGTGATTGTAGACTTTCCTGACCCAGATAATCCGAATACAGATGCAACATACTTGCTTCCGTCTGCCAATGTGTATTCTTTTTGTCCACCGTGGCATGATGCATATCCATTACGGTTAGCAATAGCCCAAGCCATTGTCAATGTTCCTTTTTTGTGCTCTCCGAAGTATCTCATACCTAGGATACAAGCACAGTTTGTATCTGTGTTGAAGTAGCACAATGTCTTAGGATCGCTTAAGCAACTTAAGTCAACTCCTGGACGATCAGATCCATTCCATTGTGGATCAGAGAAGATATAGATATCTGGCTCTGTTCCATTTCCAAGTGGAAGAGATTGCTTGTACATTCTTGTATACTCATCTGATAGATATTGGAAGTTCAACATCCAAGAATATAATACGTTTTCTTCACCTTCTGGAATTAATAGGTGAGCTTTTACCATAAAGTCTGGGTCAAGACCTACATAAACTTCTGCATGGTACATTGTCTTATAACGTGTCTCATAGATTGCATCCATTGCTACTTTATCTAATTCAGCACAGTTTACTCCTGGCTCACCAGCAATTCTTCTCGCTGGTGCATAACGACCTGTAATCGCTCCATCATTGAACAACAATACTTTTGCATCTGGCTCTAAACCAAATTCTTCTCCTCTATATACAGGCATATCTGTTACCACTGTACCTGAAGAGTTTTTCGCCAAGTCATACGCTTCTCTAAGTGTATTAACTTTCATTACGTTGTTGCCATAGAATGCAGCTTCAATAATTGATCTTGTTTTTGCAAAACCAGGTTTTCCTGCACCAATTTCACTTAATTTGTAATTTGCTTTTGTTGACATTTAATTAATTCCTCCTTTAAATTCCGATTTGAATAGATTATCTCATTTTTAACAAAGTAAGTCAATGACTAATAGTATTTTTTTTTGACTTTGTTAATTTTAATACTAAACATTACTAAATCCGCAAAGAAAAGTGCCATAATTACCCATAACAGGACATCTAGTTTGATTACATAGGCATGAAGTAAGCACACCGTTCCATAGAGTGTTGCAGCAATACCGAGCAACCACACTTGCCCATTTGTCTCTTGGATAAACGCGGTCTTATCCTTGCATTTTTTCGTTCGCGTTACTTGGTCAACCAAGAGTGTTTCATTGATAATGCCTGTCTTCTTCATCATGTATGCGGAATACATGCAATATAATCCGCACCCTAGTCCAAACAGTCCGAAGAGTAGGTCTAAACCTTCCATCATGTTTCTTTACCTGTCCTTATTTTATTTTGAGTATTTCTTTTACTGCCTGCTTCATATCCGCTGATGCACATTCTTTTGTGTGTAAGATATTAGCATCGCGAATTTCATTGATTGCATTTGGAACTTCTACACCAGATACCTTGTGTAATTCATCAATCAACTCAAAATCATCCCAATCCTTATATTTTGCATCGATTGCAGTCATGACACTATCTGCAAACTTATAAGGACTTGCAGTGGAGACAACAATTGCCTTTGTCGCATCTCCTGTTTGCTCCACATAATCATAGCGAACCGCTTCTGCAACACCTGTATGGGTATCCATTACATAGCCTGCACCTGCATTCACATCGTGGATTCTCTGAGCCACAACCTCTTCTGTTGCATATCCACCTACAAAATCAGCAAGTTTCGCCTTCATTTCATCCGAAATTTCATATACTCCAGTGGATTTTAACGCTTGCATCAATTCATTATTTTTATCCGCATCATTTCCAGCAATGGCATAGATTAACCTCTCCAAATTGCTTGAGATAAGAATATCCATAGATGGTGATGAAGTCAAAATAAACTCACGATTTTTATCATATACTCCCGTTTGGAAGAAATCAAATAATACTTTATTTTCATTAGAAGCACAGATAAGCTTTCCGATTGGAACTCCCATTTGTTTCGCATAATATGCAGCTAGGATATTACCAAAGTTACCTGTTGGTACCACCACATTGATTACTTCACCTGCTTGAATCTCTTCTTGCTTTAAAAGTTGTGCATAAGAATACACATAATACACTACTTGTGGCACAAGTCTTCCGATATTGATTGAGTTTGCTGAAGAAAATTGGAATCCCGCCTCTGCTAACTCTTGTGCGAAAGCCTTATCTTCAAATATGTTCTTCACACCTGTTTGCGCATCATCGAAATTTCCATGAATTGCAACCACACAAGTATTGTCTCCTTTTTGTGTTACCATCTGTAGCTCTTGAACCTTGCTCACACCATTTTTCGGATAGAACACGATGATACTTGTTCCCTCAACATCTGCAAATCCAGCCAAAGCCGCCTTTCCAGTGTCTCCCGATGTAGCTGCTAAGATTACAATCTCTTTTGTCACTCCATTTTTCTTCGCCGATGTGGTTAATAAATGCGGCAAAATCGAAAGTGCCATATCCTTAAATGCAATCGTAGCTCCATGGAATAACTCTAGATAATAAGTATCATCCACTTTCACAAGTGGTGCAATCTCTTCGGTATCGAATTTGCTATCATAAGCCTTATCGATACATGCTTTTAATTCTTCCTCTGTAAAATCGGTAAAGAACTGCTTCATTACCGCATATGCTACTTCTTGATATGAAAGTTCTTTCAATTGATCAAAGGTAAGATCAAGCTTTGGTACTTCCACCGGAACAAAAAGTCCTCCATCATCCGCTAACCCTTTTAGAATTGCCTCTGATGCTGTTACAGTCTTCTTACCATCTCGTGTACTCTTATATAATATTTCCATTTTAACAACCTTTCTTATTTTTTTGAATTTGTATAGTTTACAAGTCCTTCTGCTGCTATAATATTTTGCATAAACTCTGGGAACGGTTGTCCTTTAAACTCGGTTCCCTTTGTTCTGTTGTAGATCATTCCGCTGTCGAAATCAACTTCAACCTCATCTCCTGCTTCAATCCCCCTCGCTGCCTCTACGCATTCAATAATCGGTAATCCAATATTGATTGCGTTGCGATAGAAGATTCTTGCAAATGTTTCTGCGATCACACAACTTACTCCTGCTGCCTTCAAACAAAGAGGTGCGTGCTCTCTCGAAGATCCGCATCCAAAGTTCTTATTCGCCACAATCAAATCTCCTTGTTGCACCTTCCCTGCAAATTCAGGGTCGATATCTACCATTGCATGACTTGCCAATTCTTTCGCATCAAATGAATTGAGGTATCTCGCTGGTATAATTACGTCTGTATCTACATTATCACCATATTTAAACACATGTCCTAAAGCTTTCATTATTTTGCACCTACTTTCTCAGGATTTGCAATGCATCCTGCAATTGCACTTGCTGCTGCCACTTCTGGAGAAGCCAAATATATTAGAGAATCTACATGCCCCATACGTCCCACAAAGTTACGATTGGTCGTAGATACACACTTTTCACCTGCTGCTAGAACACCCATGTGTCCACCCATACATGGCCCACAACTCGGTGTATTGAATGCGCATCCCGCATCGATGAAGATTTCAGCTAGCCCCTCCTTCATACATTCCTTAAATATCTTCTGTGTCGCTGGAACTACCATAACACGCACGTCTGGATGTACTGTTTGCCCTTTTAACACTGCTGCCGCTTTTCTCAAATCTTCCATACGCCCATTCGTACATGATCCAATCACAACTTGATCAATCATAACTGGCTCCATCGCTTCGATTTCATCCACTGTCTTCGCGTTTTCAGGCAGATGTGGGAATGCAACTGTCGGGCGAACCTCTGACAAATCAATGGTAATCACTTCATCATATTCTGCATCTTCATCTGCTTTGTATACTTTATATTCTTTTGTAGAATGTTCTTTCATATAGGCTTCTGTCTGCGCGTCTACAGCGAAGATACCGTTCTTTGCTCCTGCTTCAATCGCCATATTCGCCATGGTAAATCGATCATCCATTGATAAATTTACAATTCCCTCACCAACAAATTCCATAGACTTATACAAAGCTCCGTCTACTCCGATTTTACCAATGATATGTAAGATGACATCTTTTCCACTCACATATGGATTCATCTTTCCTACCAATACGAATTGAATCGCACTTGGTACCTTGAACCAAATTTCTCCTGTTGCCATTCCTGTTGCAACATCAGTGGTTCCCATACCAGTAGAAAACGCTCCCAAGGCTCCATATGTACAAGTGTGCGAATCTGCACCAATGATACATTCTCCCGCTACCACAAGTCCCAACTCTGGTAAAATCGCATGCTCTACTCCTGACTTGCCTTGTTCAAATACATTGGTAATTCCTTGCTCTTTTACGAACTCGCGAATCGCCTTAGAATTCTCTGCTGATTTAATATCCTTATTCGGTGTAAAATGATCGGGAACAAACATTACCTTATCTTTATCAAACACCTTATCACTCATCTGTTTCAAAATTGGCAGTGCCATTGGTCCTGTAATGTCATTTGCCATCACCACATCCAACTTGGCCTCTATTAATTGTCCAGCCTCCACATGTGATAATCCTGCATGGTCTGCCAGAATTTTTTGCGTCATTGTCATACCCATAATCTCATCTTACCTCCTAATTTTTGTTCATACAATACTATATAATATATAGCCTCTTTCGTCAAGTATTGGGGACGGGGGAGATATGAGCTTTGCTCATCCTTCCCCCGTCCCCTGACGGAACATTTATCAAATTTACTTTTTGTTTTTTAATTTTTTGAGTTTTTTCTTTATCTTTTTATTCAAGAAATCAATTTCAATCGGATCAATCGGATTCATCGGATTCTCAATTGCCTCCATCGCCTTTCGACGAATTCGACTTACCAATTCACCACCAACATTATAGAACCAAAATCCATGTACAAGAATTGTATTTGCCTTGCCCAGCTTGTCCTTCGTTGTGTGCGCATAGCGCTCTCCTCCACAACTCAAAACATGATTTTGTCTACGTATTGCATGTATCAAATCAATCTCTGTCTTAATCGGTTCCTCAAATTTTGTAAATCCCATACCTACACAATTCAATTTATGTGCATCACTTCCACCCACGCAAGGTTTCATATGGGTGCGTGCCAAATTAATCGCACCATCGTTAGACAACTCTGATTCACAGGCGTTAAAACCTTCTACAAAATCAAATTTTTTCGCTAATTCTGGATTCTTATAAAAACACTTTGTATTTGTAAAACTCAAAAACTTCTCACCACAAGGATGTGCTGGTCCTAACACCCCACCATGACGATGTACGAAATCTATCAAAATCGCAAGTGGCATCCCTCTCGTCTCCAATAAAGTCATCTTCACTTCCTGTGGCATAACAACCAAAAAATGCCCTGCATCTCTGGTATCATATTCTACACCTTTTAGTACAACAAAGTTTTTATATTTTTTCCCTTTTAAATTATTCTTCCAATAACGGTATCCATTGTACGTGTTATGATCCGTTATTACCATGCCATCTATGCCCTTTTCTATCAATGCTTCAATATATTCTTCTACCGAAACCTTGCTATCCACTGACCCCTGACTCACATGACAGTGCATATCTATCTTCATTTTAATAACCATCCCTTTCTTATAGTCTAGCAACTTTGGACCATAAGGGACAAATTGCCGTGTGAAATTTTTTCACACTATCATCCTTTTCTAACTGCATTGTATCACACAGATATCCCAACTTCAATGGAGTTAATAGAATTTTCACATTCGCTTAACTTAATTATTCTATTTCTAGATGATTTTGGATAAAAACTCCCGAAGTCGCTCCGATTTCGGGTTGGAGAAGAACGCTTCTGGTTCATTCTGCTCTACAATATTTCCAGAATCCATAAAGATGCATCTTGTTGCAACCTCTTTTGCAAATCCCATCTCATGCGTTACTACGATCATTGTCATCCCATCACGCGCAAGCTTCTTCATGATATCTAGCACTTCTCCTACCATCTCTGGGTCTAACGCCGAGGTAGGTTCATCGAATAACATTACATCTGGACTCATCGCTAATGCTCGCACGATTGCAATCCTCTGCTTCTGACCCCCCGATAATTTTGATGGATAGGTATTTGCTTTGTCTGCCAATCCCACCATTTCAAGCAATTCCATCGCCTTAGTTTCGGCTTCTTCTTTGGTTTTCTTCAATAATTTAATCGGTCCTAAAGTGATATTCTCTAGAACACTCATGTGCGGAAATAAATTGAAATGCTGGAATACCATCCCCATCTTCCTTCGATGCTCATCAATACTCACCTTCTTGTCCGTGATGTCAACTCCCTCGAAGAATATTTTGCCACTTGTAGGCACCTCTAATAGATTCAAAGATCGTAAAAAAGTAGATTTTCCAGATCCCGATGGCCCAACAATAACCACGACCTCTCCTTTATGAATCTCCTCTGTCACTCCATTGAGAGCATGTAATGTATTGTAATAAACCTTGTGTACATCTTCCACGCGGATTAAAGTTTCTCCATTAGTGATCACTATTTCTCAACCGCCTTTCTAGTTTATTGACTAGCATACTAAATAGCATAACCATTGCTAGATAAATCAGCGCCACTGCAAATAATGGCATCATGGCACTGTACGTAATACTTCGAATCGTATCCCCCCCACGAGTTAAATCCTGTAACCCGATATATCCACAAATCGATGTTTCTTTCATAAGTACAATAAACTCATTTCCAAGTGCCGGCAAAACATTCTTGAATGCCTGTGGCAAAATAATATGTATCATTGTTTGACGATAATTCAATCCAAGACTTCTTCCTGCTTCAAACTGCCCATTATCGATGGACATAATTCCAGAACGCACAATTTCCGCCACATATGCACCGGAATTAATTCCAAATGCAAGTATCGCCACGAATTCTTTGCTGATTCTCACACTTCCAAATACTACAAAGTATATAATAAGCAATTGAACCACAACAGGTGTTCCTCGTACAATCGTAATATAAATCTTGGCAACAAAATTCAATACTTTCATTTTTCCTGTTTTATCATGTGTAGAGCGAACAATGGCTATCACAACACCCAATATCACACCGAGTATAAGAGCAAAGAAAGTGACTTGGAGTGTAACCCCAAGCCCTTCTAATATATAACGCCATCTCTCATCTTCGATAAAATTAAACTTAAAATCTTCAATAAAATTCTGCATAATTCCTACCTAACCTGTTCAACAGTTCCTATTTTTTTACAATGATAACTTGCTTTGCTGTTACGTAAGTATCTGTAAAATCAACTGATTCTTGTCTATCAGGTGTCACTGTCATTCCAGCTGCACCAAAATCAACTTTTCCGCTATCTACTGCTGTAATAATTGAATCGAATGCCATATCTTCAATCACAAGTTTCATATCTAGCTTATCCGCGATTGCTGTTGCCATATCCACATCAATCCCCACAATTTCACCACCATCTTTGAATTCATATGGAGGGAACTCTGCATTTGTAGCCATTACTATTTCACCATTCGCATATGCTAATCCTTCTGGAGATGTATATCTCTCTCCACTATCGCTTAGATAATACTCTTGAATCGCTTCGAAAGTACCGTCTGCTTTCAAATCTGCTAGAGCTGTATTGAACTGATCCAACAACTCAGTATTTCCTTTTTTGAATGCCATCGCATATTCTTCTTCTGTAAAAGCAGACTCTAAAATCCTCAAGTCATCATTTTCTGCTACAAAAGCCTCAGCTGGTAGATTATCGATTACAACCGCATCAACTTTGCCTTGCTGTAGCGCTTGTACTGCTTCGAATCCTTTGCTAAAACGTTCAATGTTCTCATCTCCAAATGCATCTGTACAAGCAATATCACCTGTTGTACCTAGTTGAACCCCGATAACAGCACCTTCTAAATCCTCTGCACTCTCTACTGACTTCCCAGTACCTGCACAACCTGCCAATCCAAATACTAGTACTCCTGCAAGCATTACGCTAATTAATTTTTTCATCTTTTTCTCCCTTTGCATAAATATTCATTATCTTGTATATTCTATCTGTTTTCTACAAAAAATGCAAGACCTAGTATCATCCTTTTTAAACTTCTTTTGCGTTTTAACCTAAACCTCTTGGAATTCTTCTTTTCCAACTCCACACCATGGGCAAACCCAATCATCTGGCAAATCTTCGAATTTCGTTCCTGGTTCAACTCCGTTATCTACATCTCCTACTTCTGAATCATACTCATATCCACATGGTTCACATACATATTTTTTCATCTCATTTACCTTCCTTTTCTTCTTTTATTTTCTATTAATCATATCATTTTCTTTTAAGTTATGCAATAATTCAGTTTTTTAATCTTTTATTCAATCTTTTTTTCATAGCTTGTACAGAATAATTTAAATAAGAAATCAATATACTAATCAAAATTACTTTTTAATTCATATCTGATAATAAAGAGCTTGAAGAAAGGGAGATTCGTCATATGAAACGGCTTAAAAAATTACTTTTCGACCTCGGTATTGATATCATTGGAGGATTGCTTATTTCCATTGGAATCTATAATTTTGCAGCAAATTCTGGTTTCCCCATGAGTGGTGTAACTGGGATTTCATTGATATTTTACCATTTATTTAATTTTCCCATTGGAATCACAACTTTGCTTCTAAATATTCCTATTGCAATGATATCTTTCTTTTTTCTTGGCATGCGTTTTTTTCTACGCTCTCTTAGAACACTAATCATCTCATCCTTCCTTATGGATGCTGTAGCACCTCTATTCCCCGTGTATTCTGGTAGCTTGATCTTATCTGCCATTTGTACTGGTGTGTTTGCTGGTCTAGGATTTGCCCTCATATATGCGAATAACACGTCCACTGGTGGTGTGGATTTTATCACTATGTCCATTCGTTCGAGGAAACCGCATCTATCCATTGGTAGAATTGCGTTTTTTATCGATGTGGCTGTAATTTTATTCGGAGGATATATCCTGAGAAGTGTAGACGGAATCATCTACGGAATTATAATCAGCTTCATATTGACCACTGTCATCGATAAATTTATGTATGGAATTGACGCCGGCAAGATGACCCTGATTATCACGGATTATGGGGACAAAATTGCCCATATGATTGATGAAGAATTCACCCGTGGCGCCACACTCATCGAAGGAGTTGGAGCCTATTCGGGCGAGGTGAAGAATATCGTTCTCTGTGCTTGCAATAACAAACAAATGTTTCAGATAAAAAAAAGAGCATATGAAATGGACCCCAAATGCTTTGTCATCATTATGGAGTCCAATGAAGTTGTTGGAGAGGGATTCAAAAGATTCTAATCCAAATTTCTGATTTTAAAATCTCTCTGCGCCTCTCTCTGTTGATCTTTTTTTGCTAGGGTATCTCGTTTATCATATAATTTCTTACCCTTTGCCAGACCAATTTCTACTTTGACTAGGGAATCTTTGAAGTACACCTTGAGTGGTACGATGGTCATTCCCTTTTCCTTTGTTTTTCCTAGCAGTTTCAAGATTTCTGCTTTGTGCAAAAGCAACTTCTTCACACGCAAAGGATCCTTGTTGAATATATTTCCCTTTTCATAAGGACTAACATGCATTCCATATATAAACACCTCTTCGTGTTCAATTCGAATAAATGCCTCTTTTACACTGCATTTTCCCATCCGAAGTGATTTCACCTCTGTTCCATGAAGAGAAATCCCTGCTTCCATGGTCTCCAAGATAAAATATTCATGATAGGCTTTTTTATTATTTGCGATTAATTTCACGCCCGATTGTTTCATTGTAATAACATCCCTTTCTCACTGCCTCCTCAAAATCTATCGTTCTCTGCAACTTATCGACTCCAATTACCCTAACATCGATTTCTTGTCCCAGTTTATACACCTTACCTAAGTTTCTTCCAACCATCTCATACCGCGCCTCATAATATTCGTAATGGTCATCATTCATGGAAGTCACATGAATGAGCCCTTCAATCGAATTGGTAAGTTCTACATACATTCCCCAATTGGTTATGCTAGAAATAATTCCATGAAATTCTTCACCGATATAGTTTTGCATGTATTCTGCTTTTTTCAGCTTGATGGTTTCGCGTTCGGCTTGTTCTGCCCTTCGCTCCAACTCACTACAGTCCCGCGTCACATTCCCCAGTATACTCTCATAATGGTTTTTTCGTTCCTCACTGAGCTTTCCACGTAGATCTTCCTTAATAATTCGATGAATTTGGAGATCTGGATAACGACGAATCGGCGAAGTGAAATGTGTATAATATTTTGTTGCCAAACCGAAATGCCCTGCATTTTCACTCGTATATTTCGCCTGCTTCATGGAGCGAAGCATAATCCGACTGATCAAGTCTGCTTCTCCCATGCCTTGTACCTTCTGCAATAACTTCTGCAATTCCTTTGGATGGATTTTCTCCTGACCGAAATGCATGGTATGTCCAAAATTTTGGATAAAGGTAGCCAGTTTCTGTATCTTCTCTTCATCTGGTGTCTCATGAATTCGGTACACAAATGGAGTCTCATTCCAAAAATAATGCTCTGCTACTGTTTCATTGGCCAATAACATAAAGTCTTCTATGATTTTCGTTGCGCAATTTCTATCATAAGCTTTGACATCGATTGGCTTCCCACTCTCATCTAACACCATTTTTGTCTCTGGAAAATCAAAATCAATGGCACCTCTCTTATGGCGTTTTTCCCTCAATATGTCTGCTAGTTGCTTCATCTCCATAAACATTGGAACCAAGTCATGATAGCGAGTCATGACTTCTTCCTCTTCCCCTGTAATGACATCTCCTGCTACCGCAGTAAGACCTTCCTTCATTTTTCCCTGAATGATATTCTTTACTGCCGTATATGTCATTCTTTCATTTACATGAATCACGGTTTCTGCCAATTGATGATCTATCACATTGCCACCTTCATCGATCGTCATCATGCAACTGAGCGAAAGTCTATCCTCACCTGCATTCAAAGAACAAATTCCATTAGAAAGTGCGTGGGGCAACATAGGAATCACACGATCTACTAAATACACACTCGTCCCCCGCTTCAGCGCCTCCCAATCCAATGCACTATTCTCCTGCACATAATTGGTAACATCTGCGATGTGAACACCTAGATGATAGAGCCCATCTCGGACGGTCAGAGAAACAGCATCGTCTAAATCCTTTGCATCTTCCCCATCGATGGTCACCATAACTACATCTCGAAGATCTAACCGTCCCTCACAATCCGCTTCACTCACAACAGTACCAACACGCTCTGCCTGATTGAGAACCTTTTTCGGAAACTCTGTAGGTAGATGACAGTCCTTTACAATGGATAGAATGTCCACTCCTGGATCATTGACATGTCCAATAATCTCGACAACCTTCCCCTCTGGTTTCTTCTTCTCTCCACCATAGGAGGTCAATTCTACCACAACTTTATGCCCTGTCACTGCTCCCTTAGATCGCTCAAGCGGGATGAAGATGTCCTTGCCTAGTTTCTGATTATCTGGTCTTACAAATCCATATTTCTTACTCTTTTCATAATACCCTACAATCTGAACTGTGCCACGAGATATGATATGAACAACCTTTCCCTCTGCACGACGCCCCGTCTTCGATTCCTCGGTCGTTCCCGATACCAAAACCACCTCTACGAGGTCTCCCTCAAAAGCACCCTGAACATTTTCTCCTGGGATAAAGATGTCTTCATCTCTTCCCTCAATCTTCACAAATCCAAAACCTCGCTCATGAGCAATAAAGGTTCCTTGCAATCGATTTGCCTCGCCCTTTACGTATTTTCCCTTTGCAGTCACTCTTACTTTACCTTCGTTGATTAACTCCTCTAAAATAGCACGAAGCTCATCTCTCTGATTCTTCGGAAGTTGAAACATCACTGCAAGTTCCTTAAACTTCATAGGAACATAGAAATCCTCACAGATAAATTCATATACAATTTTCTTCTGTTTCTTTTTCACACAAACCTCCTTTCTTTATCTTCCTATCAAATTTCTGTAGATTCTCCTCTATAGAACAAAGTGTCTTCGACACTTCAACACCCCTGCCCCTCATTCTTGAGGGAGAAGCACACTTTGTGCGCCGAATTCGGTCACGGAGTGACATCTACATATCGAATTCGTGTGCATCCTCGCGAAGCGTTTTGATATATAGGAAATGAGAAATTTCCTATATATCAAACAAAAACACCCTTATGGATATAAGAGTGTTTCGATTTCATTTCTTTAGTTAAATACACCTAGATTCAAAACTGCTGCCAATACGATAAACATCACCGCAACCACTCTTGTAATCTTAACGAGCGCACCTTCCATTGAACGACCTTTGTTCTGTCCCCAATATGATTCTGCACCACCTGCTATACTTCCTAGTCCTGCCGACTTCCCTTCTTGGAGAAGTACAATCACTGCTAATGCGATACAATCTATCACAAATAGGATCGTAATAACTATTTTTAAAATATCCATATTCTACCTCCTACAAATAAACCTCATTCATCATACCATATAGAGGGAAAATATGCAAGAATTTTCTCTTCAATTATTGCTTTATCAAAATTGCTTTAATTTTCAAATGGATTGGTATAGATTCCTAAAATGCTCAATTGTTCTTCAATTCTTAGTAATTGATTGTATTTCGCTGTTCTCTCTGCCCTGCATGGTGCCCCTGTCTTTATCTGTCCACTGCAAAACGCTACCGCCAGATCAGCAATAAAAGTATCTTCTGTCTCTCCCGATCGATGTGATACCACCGCCTTGTATCCAGCTCGCTGAGCCATAGAAATCGTATTCATCGCCTCAGTCAAGGTCCCGATTTGATTCACCTTCACCAAAATCGCATTGGCAACGTTGCTCTGGATTCCTTTCTCTAATCGCTCCACATTTGTCACAAACAAATCATCACCTACCAACTGTACATCTTGTCCCAAACGCGTAGTCAATAATTCCCACCCATTCCAATCTTCTTCGTCCAATGGATCCTCTATGGAAACAATTGGATACTTACTAATTAATTCTGTATAGTAATCAATCAAGGTTTCTGTATTTCTTGTAACCCTTGTGCCCTTCATCTTCGTTTCGCCTTCAAAGAAATATGATTCACTCACCTTATCGTATAATTCACTTGCCGCCACATCTAGTGCAATTGCCACCTCTTCACGCGGCTTATATCCAGCCTTTTCAATCGCTTCCACTATATAGGATAATGCCTCGTCTGCATGCTTTAGATTCGGTGCAAATCCTCCCTCATCACCAATCGACGTGGAGTATCCTGCATCATTTAATAGGTTTTTCAGGGTATGGTAGATTTCCACACATACTTTCAATGCATCTTTGAAGCATTTTGTACCGATAGGCATAATCATAAACTCCTGAATATCTAATGTATTCGCAGCGTGTGCACCTCCATTTAGAATATTCATCATTGGAACCGGCATCTTTCTTGCGTTTACCCCACCCAAATATTTATACAATGGCATATTGCTTGCTCTTGCTGCTGCATTGGCTACCGCTAATGAAACTCCCAAGATTGCATTTGCACCTAAGTTGCTCTTATTATCTGACCCATCTTCACGAATAAGCAAGAAATCAATGTACGCCTGATCAAATACATTTTCCCCCACTAATTTTTTTGCGATCTTATTGTTCACATTATCTACTGCTTTTTGTACCCCTTTTCCTAAGTATCGTTTCCCTCCATCTCTTAACTCTATGGCCTCATACATCCCTGTGGACGCACCTGAAGGTACCGCTGCCCTTCCCACATAATTTTCGCCTGCAAGCACCTCCACTTCAATGGTCGGAAACCCTCTTGAATCTATAATCTCTCGTGCATAAACATCTTTAATTGCTAAAAAATGATACATGAAACTACCTCCTTCTGTTCGATAGTATTTCCATGTATCATGAATTCATACAAGATTTCAGGTTCAAAATCTCTAACTTTTTTATTACTGAAGTTCCATACTTTTTTCGATACTCCATAAATTTCTAATTTGATGACTGAGGGTTTCATAGTCCCATGTTTTCTCACTGATTGCACGGCTATTCGGATCATTGATAACAAATCCAGCCTCATCATATCCTGTCACCACCATGAAATGTCCTGTTGTGGTAAAATCGCCAGGTCCCACTACAAGAATAATGAGTTTCCCTTGGTCCAATACATTCATCATATTCTCTTCTGTCAATGATAGTTCCTCTGCAACCAGCCCAACTTCAGCAGCACCTGCAGGGATTAGTTCCCATGAACTTCCACTATCATCCACACTATACTCATTGCGAATCGAATAATCCACAAAATAATTTGGACTGTATAATGGATTATCTAAAAAATATAAAGCTACCATGGATAATGCAGTTGGTCCACACCCCGTATACCCCACTAAACCATTGCTATATTCTACATATCCCCAGCGTTCATCCCATTGCATAAGCAGGGGCACTTCATTATCTTGTGCTTCTTCAGACAAGTCTATTTCAAATACTTGATCCTTCTTTTGGGGATAATCATAGACAAACTGAATCGCTTCCTCATTCTTCGATGCCAACTCTCTTAATTCCAGTGTATATTCTGAACTAGAATAGATGGTCTGCAGTCTTTCATCCCCACCATACATCTCGGCAGAATCTTGGCTCACCGCACCCTCTTCATTGTTTGCTTCAACACCTGTTGTCGCAACCACTTCCTTCCCATCCTGCACCGCGAAAAATGGTAGTTGCAGAATTCCCATAACCACCAAACACACAAATCCAAATAGCGCCCCTATCCGTAGCATCGCTTGGCGCCTACGACGAATATACGCCCTTCTTCGAGCTTCACGACTTGGTCTCCTTCTAGGTCTTCTCCCTGCCCTAGGATATGCATTCTCCATCTCGTAAAATTCTTCCATGATTGTCATATTGATTTCCTCCAACTAATTCAGATTTATAACTTACTCCCTCTTTAGTATATCGGATAGTGTTGTCTTAGTTTTCATCTACTTGTGTCGAAGTTGTAAATTCTATCGCTGCCAAATCATTTTCATCTAAAATAGTTGCTATTAAATGAAAGGTATATAACTTAGACCGTACAGTTAAATTCACCCTATACACATTATCTCCTTCCACCTCATATGATGTTGGTATAAACTCATTCGGATAGTCGGAAGAATCTGTAAGTTCTAAAATATCTACTGCAATCGAATCTAATAGTTCCTCTACATAACTAAATCCCTCTGGCTGACGAATGCTCACTGGTAGCACTTCGTATGGATAACTCCATTGTGCGTAAATCGGAATTCCTGTCAAAGTATCTACGCACACAACATCCCCCTCGTACAAAAATAGCCAGAGTGCAAGTGTTGGGTCATGTGCCAGCGAATTTATAGCCGCATAATTTACTGAATTCACCTTCTTATCGATTCCAAACTCTACATTATTCATAATAAATATTTCTGCTAATCCATTCGCTGCCTGGTATGCCTCTTCTTCCGATATCTCTGTGCTAAAAGGCTCTCTCTCCTGTCCATAATCTTCGTAGATAAAACCATTTCTAGCATATTCAGAAAGCACACCCACTCTATCTGCCTGAATCCCCTCACTACTCTCATATGGGTCAATGCTATCTGCACCAATACTTCCAGAAGTAGAGGCCAAGCTCGTCCTCTGTATATCTAACAATAGGCTCGGTACTACAATGCCCCCTCCGATTGTTACAATCAGAAACAACATTAGAATGATACTATTGATTATTTTGCGTTTCATCTATATTTTCCTCCAAATTCAGCTCCAGCGAAACTAAGGTTCCTTGATTGACAGCGCTACGAAATCTTAACTGAGTATGATGAATCTTCGCAATCTGGCTAGCAAGCGAGAGTCCCAGACCAGCACCGTGCTCCTTTCTAGAGCGCGCCTTGTCCACCATATAAAATGCCTCTGTAATCCGTTGTAATTCCTCTGGTTCCATTCCCCGTCCATTATCTGTAATACTGATCTGATATTTTTCATCAATAATCTTTGTCTCTAGCAATATCATCTTGGCTCCCGACTTAATCGCATTATCCATCAGATTTAACAACAAGGTCTTAAATAAATCATATTCCAATCTAACCCAACCTTCCACAATGGCATAGCGAATCTGCACATTCTTCTTCTCTGCAAGAGGGACAACTGTTTCAATGGTATCCATAAGTACAATCGACATCTCTGCCACCTCTAGTAGAAAATCCGTCTTGCGCAAGGTTTGAAGTTCCAATAGTTTGAAGGAAAGAGATTCCAACCTCATCCCTTCATTCACGATATACCATGCACACTTTCTGATATCTTCCTGCGATAACCTCTTTTGATAAATCTTATCCGCATAGCCGATAATCGACGTCATCGGAGTTTTCAACTCATGTGCGAAGTTCGCAGTAAATTGTTGCTGCTTATCTGCATATTCCTCTAACTCATAGATTTTCTCTTCTAGGGATTTTGCCATATGATTATACGCCTTGGCTAACTCTCCAATTTCATCATGAGAACGAATGGTAGAACGTGCCTCATAATCGCCAGCCGCGAACAAAAGACTTGTCTTTTGCAAGGATCGAATCGGTTTGGTAAACAACATGGTTAACAACGCTGTAAAAACAGCCCCAACCATCAAAACCACAAGATAGATCCATACATATTGTCCCTGCAGATTATCTGCTTGCTCAAAGACTGCCGATATGTTTTTCTCCGTTACCAGATGTAACTGCTCCTCATCCACGTTCAGCACGCTCTCTATCCTTAATGTCTGCTCCCCTACTAAGGTTGTTGTAATATAATAATTTAGTACATCTTCTTCCATCTGTTTTGCATCCACGACAGAGGAAAGGGTTGAATAATAGATTTCTCCATTCACCTTGGAAAGCTGTAGCCCTCCATATCCCTCTAATAATAGGGATGTGTTTTCCGCGATTTTCTCATATTCGTACTCCGTGATTTCCTCTTGTTGCAGATTCGAAATAGAGGATTGTAGACCATATTTTATGGTCTGATGTTGCTCTAGGTCTGATTCGATTCTGTTGTCTAGGGCTTGCTCTAAGCTCAGCGCCACTGAAAAATATCCCATGGTTGCTATGGCTGCAGTAAGCAATAAGACTATACTAAAAAACAACTTATGAAAATACTTCATTAAAATACCTCCAAGCGGTATCCAATTCGAAAGACAGTTTTAATGCGATCATTCCAGTCCAGTTTCTTTCTAAGCCTCTGAATATGAGAATCCAAGGTTCGTGTCTCTCCCGTATATTCCTCCATCCAAACACTTTCATATAATCTAGCACGACTCAGTGCAATATTTTTATTCCTCACCAATTCCATTAGTAAGTCGAATTCCTTCACTGTCATCTCTACTGGTATCTGGTTGTTCCAAACCTGTCTTGAAACTGGCGATATCACAACATTGCCGATTTCAATCTGCCTATTTGCTCGTCCTGATCGTCTTAGCACTGACTCAACCCTTGCAACTAATTCGCCAATCTGAAATGGCTTACAGAGATAATCATCTGCTCCCATACGCAATCCCCGAATTCGATCTTGCACCTCTACAATTGCTGAAATAATGATAACCGGTGTTTCTGTCGGTCTGATAAATTCCAACAATTCATAGCCGTCTATCTCAGGGAGCATCAAGTCTAACAGAATCAAATCATATTGTTTTGACTCAATATAATCTGCCCCTACACCCCCAGTAAATGCACAATCACATTCATATCCTTCCGCAGTCAATGTGCTTTTGATCAAATGATTGATTGCGTATTCATCCTCTATAATTAATATGCGCTCCATGAAATTCTCTAGTTCTCCTTTTCCTTCACTTCAACCATGATACAAACGGATTACTTCGCACTTTGTGCTCTCGCAATCCTAAAAACATTCAGAATCCGCCCTATTCGGGCTACTTCTTCATGTTTTGCGGGACACAAAGCCATGATTCTTCATGCATGCATGAAATCATGTCCTTTTGTCCCTTGTATCATATCATAAAGTTGTAACAGAGTTGTAAAAAATCTGTCGAATTCATAAAAAAATTCAGCTATGAATTTTATCATAACTGAATTTTTTATTTATGAAAACGACTGGTTATTCTGACGATTCTCCTCTTAACTTTGCAAATTCTCCCATTACATGATCGTAGGTCTCTCTTGTAATATCTGGCATGCCTCCGCCTGTGATCGGATCAAATCCTGCTGCTTCAAATCCTTTCTTCACAGCCTCTTCCATCTTAGCCAACACATCTGGATCCCCTGCAGCAATGGTTGTTGCCATATGCATGATTCTCTCTGATACTGCTTCTACAGAATACGAACCACCTGACGAAATATTGGCAAGTGCTCCCTCTGGAGTTGTTGCTGGTGGTGGATACGCACTCTCTAAACTACCAAAGATACTTGTTAGAAAATCAGCAGAAGCCGTACTTAGCTCTAGTCCATAATGATTTACTGTTGTCTGTTTTGCCTGATTGGCAACATTCTTCTCTACTGCCTCTTTCACAAAGTTCAATGTAGACTCGAGTCTTTGTCTATTTAGCTCTTCTATTTGTTCCTGTGTCAATTTCTTCGGCGGCTCATACGTCACACTCTCTGTCACATGTTGTTTCTCAAAACTGTCCACATTTTTTGCAACATCCTTTGTCTCTGTATGCCCCTCTTGTTTTCTTTTCTCCACCTCTTTATCTAATCCCACTGGATTATAGTTTGTTACGTTTTTTACATTTAAATCCATACTCTCTGAACCTCCTTGTTCGCTATCTAATGATAGAACCTTCTACTCTATTCAATCTCTTTGACTTCCTTATGTATTACCTATCGTCA
Source organism: uncultured Lachnospiraceae bacterium (assembly GCA_964369755.1). Classification (GTDB taxonomy): domain Bacteria; phylum Bacillota; class Clostridia; order Lachnospirales; family Lachnospiraceae; genus CAUPWF01. The sequence continues at coordinate 2,444 of CAYJFY010000008.1, read as the reverse complement.
ATTATTAATCTTTTTTAAGTAAGAAATAAAAAATCCTGAAACAAATTCAGGATTTTTCACAACATAATTATTTTTTCAGTGTTTCTTTCATCTGAATATATCTCAATTGTATGGTCCGATATTTCTCCATAACTATCAAGATTTCATCTTTGATGATATCATCAATCTCACTATAGTTCATAATAATCAAATCTACAATCTTCGCATCGATAAGATTCTTCTCGGCCATCTCGTTTAGTATACTCAGCGTCCTTCTCCATGAATATCCAGCCTTATAGCTCCTAGAAAAAATCAAAGCACTCGTAACATCTGCAATAGCTAGAATGCGGTCACTTATCGTCAACTCCATCTCATTCAATCCTAACGGATATCCACTACCATCTAATTTCTCATGATGTCTACAAGCAATATCTACAATCTCTTCATCAAATATTCCTGTCAATATCTTCCTAGTGTATACTACATGTCCTTTCATTTCCTCCATCTGTGTCGGCGTTAGCCTTCCAGGAAATTCTAGAATATCTGAATGTATCCCAATTTTTCCAATATCATGTACAAGAGCCGCATAATAGAGTTTCTCTAATTCCTGATCATTCAACCCCATTAGGGATCCTAAATATTGGCTAATTGTAGTGGTATTTACAGAATGCTGTACCGTAACCTCACTCTTAAAATCTATGGTGTAAATTACCATTTCTAAATATTCATTTGCCTCTTCTAATCCTAGGTCAAAATTATATATTCTGTCATTCAACCAATCCGAAACCACTTCATTCCAATTTTCACTTAGAAAATCATTCTCATTCACGGCTTCTAAAAACGCATCTATATACTCTGGACAGAATAGGTTCGCCTTTCGTAAAGCTGTCCCCAATGATGAAACTGTCTTTCCATTGACCAATGCAATATCTATTCGGTCAGCTAGATGTATAAGTTGCGCATAACTTGCAACCACTGGATCCACCTGATCTAACTCCTGATAAGCTGTATGGTGATAAAGAATGGCCTTTGCTAAACGATTCAATGGTGAAAGATATTTCAAAAACAAATACCCATAGATTGAGTGTGCATCCACTTCCTCTGTTTCAAATTGAACCATTCTATCAATTTCTTCTGTCTTATATGCGCCAATATCATGAAACAATGAAAGTAAAACAAGATTCTGTGGGTCTATTTCCTTATTTGATAATTTTGCCTGAATATGAGAAGCAATATATGCTACCCTTGCGCCATGATTCACTAAACGGTCATCATAGTATTGCAATGCATGCGAACACAGCATTATTATTTCATGTTTTCGCGAAATAGATTCCATCTCAAATCTCCTCTTTCTTGTTTTCACAGTAATCACTAACTGTTTATGATTATAACATACTCCCTGAAGAAAATACAATCGTTACTTTTTATTATTACACCCCTCTTACTTGTAAAATCCTTGCTTTTCACTAGTACACTACGTTCTCTGTCGAAAAGCAATCACTCATCTTGTCGTAGATTTCAAACAATGTTATAATCAAGAGGATTTAAATAAATTCACGTAACAATATATACAGCATAAAAGGAGATTTTATTATGAAGACAATCGCAATTACAGGTGTAAATGGATTTTTAGGCGTGCGTGCCGTACAACATTTTAATACGAGCCATAAGGTTTGGCAAATTTCTCGAAGAGAATTAGATTTAACCAATGGAGATTCTATCCTAAATTATCTCTCAGAGTTAAAACCTGATTTTGTCTTACATAGTGCTGCGATCTCAGATATCACGGAGTCTCAACAAAATCCAACTCTATCTAATGCGGTGAATAAGATGGCGCCATACTACATTGCCAAAGCTTGTAACGATTGTGGTGCGAAATTAGTGTATCTTAGTTCTGACCAAGTATACAGTGGAAATAAAGAACGAATTGCTTTGAGCGAGGACGCGAAAGTAACTCCTCAGAATCTATATGCTGAGCAAAAGTTAGAGGCTGAGCGACGAATCGCTGAGGTCTTACCTAGTGCTGTAAGCCTACGTCTCACTTGGATGTACGACAAACCAAATTCCGAACTATACCAACGACTCACCCTACCAGCTATGTTAATGGAAGCTTCTAAAAATCATACAAAAATTCGCATAAATACAAACCAAATGCGAAGTGTTACCTATATCAAACATGTAATCAAACATCTTAATTCTTGCTTCACGCTACCGGGTGGTGTATATAATTATGGAAGTGAAAATGATTTATCAATACTAGACTTTTATACAGAAGCAACCAGGCTATTGGGATTAGACAAAAATATTTTGGAAGCATTTGATGGGGATGAAAGAAACATCCTTATCAATACTTCCAAAATAAAATCTCATGGGATTTATTTCCCTAGTGCAATCGAAGGGATTCAAGAAGTGGTACGAGATTACCTCGTATAATTCCCATATTAATAAGCACCTTTAGAATAAGT
>CAYJFY010000007.1:0-79684 GCA_964369755.1 uncultured Lachnospiraceae bacterium | reverse complement strand
GACTGTATTTAATTCAAGGAAATCATGATCGTTATTTATCGAGTGAAGAGTTTAACTATGAAAGATTTGAATGGACAAAACCATATGGGGAAGTGCATGATAATGGAAGGAAGGTTGTGTTGTCTCACTATCCGATCATGTGTTATAACGGGCAATACCGTTTGGATAAGACAGGGAAGCCAAAGTCATATATGCTCTACGGGCATGTGCATGATACCATGGACCAGAGATTATTAGAACAATTCCAAGAGATTACGAGGAATACAACGAAGCAATCTTTAAAAGGAGAAGAACAAAATATTCCTTGTAATATGATTAATTGCTTTTGTATGTATTCTAATTATACTCCGTTAACATTAGATGAGTGGATTGAGTGTGATGAGAATAGAAGACGATTGCTTTATGATGAGGGATTAAATGCAAAACTTGATCTGGATAAACTTCACATCGTGTAATATTTCCAAGTACTGTTGTTGTGTCGTATCTAAAAATACCATCTTTACAATGCTAGTCTGATTGAAGTACAGGAAAAAATTGTAAATCGTCTTTCCGATTAGCATATAACAGCGGAGTTATATATTTTGTGAGATATTCATCCATATCAAACGATTTAAGTACATCTGTTTTCTTTACATAAAGTGGATGATGTGGGTGTCCATCTTTTGATATATTACCTCTAGAATACCAGTTATTACTGTGTCCATGGCAAGAGTAATAAATATTATATAAGTATGATGCCAAGTAAGGTCTTGTTGTAATTAGTGTTCCCCACGCAGCCCAGATATCACAATTACATTGAGATAAGTATTTAGCGATGACTTCTTGATTTTTCTTCCCTATTTTCCTATTTCGAGTTTTGTCCATATCTTTAGGATTAGTCGCTCGTTGAGGATATAGATTAAGCATGAGAAAGCTATCATAGCCGTGCTGAAGTGCAATTTGCTCTACGGTTTTCAGTGTTGGATCTAAGCTTGTTGGTTCAGCAGTACTAGGGTTCACACCAAAACAGATAAGGGTTCGTTCGCCTTTTGTGCCAAGTGCATATCTAGCTGTATTGTCATCAGAGTGCTCATAAATCCAATTATCCATAAATCCACCTTCTTTCGTATTTTGAGGTTATAATATGCTTCTTAGAATATGAATTGTACTGATTTTATCTTCTAAAGGCATTCAAATAATCAATATATTTGATAATTACAATGATAGTTTAGCATAGAATAATTGTGAGTTAAAGGAAAAGTATAAAGAAATAAAAAATTGCAGACACTGTCTGCAATTTTTGTTTCAAGGAAATTATGACCCTTATTTAGAGCGTAAAGGTTATTTTCACATTTCTAAAGCTGATGATAGCTTTTTGAGATGATTTTCCATGTACCATTTTCTTTGAGAAGTTGGTGATAATCAGTGAAACTCATTCCATGCCAGCTTTCAAATACAAATTATACAGTTATCAGTTGAATTCCCCTTGTCTCTAGCTCAGAAATGGATAATTCATCAATCTGATTATCGGTGATAACGGTTTTCACTTGATCTTTGAGATTTAGTGGAACAATCCCGTGTTTTGCGAATTTCTCGCTTTCCGTCAAAACGATAATCTGCTCTGCTTGTTTTGCCATATCTCGGACAGCTTGTGCTCGCATTTGATTGCTGTTGGTAAAACCAACTTTGGAGGAGTATCCATCTGTTCCGATAAAAAACAAATCAACAAGAAAGTTTTCAACGCATTGTTGAATCATTGGGCCAACCATTACCTGTGCATCTTGCTGATAGATACCACCTAGAAGAATGAGTTGAAAATTGGACTTTCCTCGAATGTGATCGGTAATGAATGCGCTATTTGTGATAATAGTTAACCCCTTCTTTTGAGAAATTAGTGCATCTGCTAGGAGAGCACAGCAACTTCCACTTTCAATCATAATTGTATCGCCATCGGAAACTAATTCAGCAGCTTTCTTAGCAATTTCCCATTTTGTTTCGTAATGATATGCAATACGACCGTTGATATCATCTGTGCTACAAAGAACGGCAAATCCATGCTCACGTTTTATAATTCCCTTTTTTTCTAATTCATCTAAATCTTTTCGAATTGTAACTTGAGAAACACCGAGTTTCTCAGATAGAATTGCCACCTCTATTTTATTTTCTTGTGTTAGCATTTCTAATATTGTATTGGTTCTATTTTTCATGGTAAGCTCCATTCTTGTATTTGTTATGATTGATACGAGTGATTGCTGAGTATGAAACTCTTAGGTTAGATATAAATTAAATTAGGTTTCGCTCTGTAGATATTGTATCACATTAAAATAAATTTTCAACAAAATTGTTACGAATGAAAGTGGAAATCGTTTTAGAAAAAAGCATCTATGCCATAATCATGAAATACTTTTATATAATCCGATAAATCCTCTTTGTGTAAGGAGGGAATATCTTCATATTCATAAGTTTGATTGAGTAGATGATACTTATTTTCTCCAAATTGATGAAACGGGAGAAGTTGACATCTTGTTGCTCCCACATTATGCAAACTAGATGCGAATGCTGAGGCATCCTCTAGGGAATCATTAAAACTTGGAATTATTGGAATTCGGGGCAGCACTTCTTTTCCTATTTCAATCGCGTATTTTAAGTTTTGAAGAGGGAGTTCATTTGACACTCCCGTGCCGTCTCTGTGGACTTGAGAATTCCAATGTTTTACATCAAATAATATATAATCGATATATTGAATTACTCGATGGAAAATATCAGGGTTTGCAAATCCAGTTGTTTCACAACATGTATGAAGACCATTTTCCTTAGCAGCTAGAACAAGTTGGTTTGTGAAATCTGGCTGGGCAAGTATTTCACCACCAGACAAAGTGAGACCACCGTTACTCTCTTCATAAAAGTCTTTATCTTGTAATACGATATCTATAATTTCTTTTACTGTTTTTTGTTCTCCTTCTAATTCTAATGATTTATTTGGGCATCCTGCTACACAACTTCTGCAATTCGTGCATTTTTTTGGATTAAAATGTAGCTTGTCATCTACGTAGGAGAGTGCACCTACAGGGCAAATCTGAACACAATGTTGACAGTTTATACATTTTTTTTGGTCCCATAACATCTGAATAAGAGCAGATTGACTTTCTGGATTGGAACACCATTTGCAGTGAAGTGGACATCCCTTTAAAAATACAGTAGTTCGAATACCAGGTCCATCATTTACACTAAATTTTTGAATGTTAAAGATAGTTCCAGATTTATTGTAATTAACTCTTTCCATAGACTATTTCCTCCTGATTTTTGTTTTTAGGTAGCTTAGCAATTATGTAACCATTATATTTGACTTATCCTTGCTATATATTTATTATAACAGAATGTTTAAAAAAAACAACGAATAATTACGAATGTAAATAAAAATAATTTCGATTAAAATAAACTTGACATTCAATTAAAACTATGATAGATTTTAATTACGAACATAAGTTAACAAGATTTCAAATGAAATAGAAGGAGAATTGTATGGAGAATAGGAGAAATTTTGGTGTGTTGACGGAAAGAATGAAGTGTTTCCGTGAAATGGTATTGGATGAAAAGCCATATATCGATGCAGAGCGAGCTGTGCTAGCAACAAAGGCATACAAAGAGAATCAGAATCAACCACGTGTTATGGTCAGGGCTCTTATGTTGAAGAAGATTTTAGAAGAGATGACAATTTATATTGAGGATGAATCACTGATTGCAGGAAATCAAGCAACGAAAAATTCCAATGCCCCGATATTTCCAGAATATACTATGGAATTTGTTTTAAATGAATTGGATCTCTTTGAGAAAAGAGATGGTGATATCTTCTATATTACAGAAGAGACGAAGCAACAGCTTCGTGAAATTGCTCCCTATTGGGAAAACAATAATTTGCGTGCAAGAGGTGAGGCAGTCCTTCCAGAGGAAGTTAGTGTATTTATGGAAACTGGTGTGTTTGGAATGGAAGGGAAGTTAAATGCGGGAGATGCACATCTTGCAGTGAATTATGAAAAGATTTTGTCTGTAGGTTTGAAGGGGTATCAGGAGAGAGTAAAGAAAGTCAAAGGAGCACTTGATTTTACGAAACCAGAGAGTATAGATAAGAATGTGTTTTATCAAGCAGTGCTGATTGTGATAGAGGCGGTTGATAAGTTTGCACAACGTTACAGTACCCTTGCAAGTAGTTTGGCTGAGAAAGAAAGCAATCCGATTAGAAAAGCAGAACTTCTAGAAATTAGTAGAATATGTGCAAAAGTACCATATGAGCCAGCTACTTCATTTCAAGAAGCAGTGCAGTCAGTTTGGTTCATCCAATTGATTCTTCAAATTGAGTCTAATGGTCATTCCTTAAGTTATGGAAGATTTGATCAGTACATGTATCCTTATTATGAGAAGGATGTGAAAGAAGGTATTATCTCTAAGGAAAGCGCATTGGAGCTTCTTACGTGTCTATGGATTAAGACGTTGACAATCAATAAAGTAAGATCTCAATCTCACACTTTGAGCTCTGCAGGATCTCCAATGTATCAAAATGTAACAATAGGGGGGCAGACAGTAGACAAGAGGGATGCGGTCAATGACCTGAGTTTTGTTGTACTACAGTCGGTTGCGCAGACAAGGTTGACTCAGCCGAATTTGACAGTTCGATATCATAAGAATCTGAACAAACAGTTTTTTGACGAATGTATCGAGGTGATGAAACTTGGATTTGGTATGCCAGCACTGAATAATGATGAGATTATTATCCCGTCCTTTGTAGGATGGGGGGTAAAAGAAGAGGATGCATATAACTATAGTGCAATTGGTTGTGTAGAAACTGCAGTTCCTGGAAAATGGGGATATCGTTGTACAGGAATGTCTTATATTAATTTTCCGAGAGTGTTGCTTTGTGTCATGAACAACGGGGTGGATCTCACAAGTGGAAAACGTTTTACAAAAGGATATGGCTATTTTAAGGATATGAATAGCTATGAGGAATTACTTTCAGCATGGGATAAGACGCTCAGAGAGATGACACGTTACAGCGTAATTGTTGAAAATGCAATCGACCTTGCATCTGAGAGGGATGTACCTGACATTTTGTGTTCTGCATTGACAGATGATTGTATTGGTAGAGGAAAAACGATTAAAGAAGGAGGTGCAATATACGATTTTATTTCAGGGCTTCAGGTTGGAATTGCGAATATGGCAGACTCCCTTGCATCTATTAAAAAGCTTGTTTATGAAGAGGGAAAAATTACTAGAGAGCAGTTATGGAATGCACTTCTTGATGATTTTAAATCTCCAGAGAATCAAAAAATTCAGGAGATGCTCATAGATGAAGCACCAAAATATGGAAATGATAATGATTATGTGGATCAACTTGTTGTTGAAGCATATGACTCTTATTTGGATGAAATTCAGAAATACCCAAGTACTCGATACCAGCGTGGACCAATTGGAGGTATTCGTTATGCAGGAACCTCTTCGATAAGTGCAAATGTTGGTCAGGGTATGGGAACAATGGCAACACCAGATGGAAGAAATGCACATGAACCATTAGCAGAAGGTTGCAGTCCGGCGCATAATGCAGATAAGAATGGGCCGACCGCGGTATTTAAGACTGTTTCGAAACTTCCTACAGAAAAGATTACGGGAGGGGTGTTGTTGAATCAAAAGATGACACCACAAATGCTTTCCACTGAAGAAAATAAGCAAAAATTAGGAATGCTGATCGCCACCTTTTTTAATCGATTGAACGGTTACCATGTACAGTACAATATTGTGTCGAAAGAGACATTGCTAGATGCACAAGTACATCCAGAAAAACATAGAGATTTGATTGTCCGAGTAGCAGGATATAGCGCATTCTTCAATGTTCTGTCTAAGAAGACGCAAGATGATATCATTGGTAGAACAGAGCAGTCTTTATAAAGAGAATAGAATAATAGAAACCAAATCAACTGTCGGGAGACTAGGAGGAAAAATGAAGTTAATTATTGATGATGCAAATATTGAATTGATTAAGAGAGTTTATGAATTTTATCCAATTGATGGAGTAACAACAAACCCGTCTATTTTGGCAAAAAGTGGACGTAGTCCATATGAGGTTTTGAAAGAAATTAGAGAATTTATTGGTGATGAGGCAGAACTTCATGTTCAAGCAGTGGCACATGATGCAGAAGGTATGATTGAGGATGCGCACCACATTATAGAAGAATTAGGGGAAAATACTTACGTTAAGATTCCATCCACTCCAGAGGGGTTTAAGGCAATGAAAGCTTTGTCTAAGGAAGGGGTTCGATTGACAGCTACGGCAATCTATACACCTATGCAAGCTTATCTTGCGGCACAATGCGGAGCATCTTATGCAGCTCCTTATATTAATCGTATTGATAATATGGGGTATAACGGAATTCAAGTAGCGAAAGAAATTCAGGATATATTTAAGGTGAATGGTATGAAGACAGAAATCTTAGCTGCTAGTTTCAAAAATTCACAACAGGTATTAGAACTTTGTAAGTATGGCATTGGTGCATCTACTGTGGCTCCTGATGTTATCGAAGGATTTGTCAAAAATCAGGCGATCACGGCAGCAATCGATGATTTTGTAAAGGATTTTGAAGGATTGACTGGCGAAGGGATGACGATGAGTAATTGTTAAAATGGTAAATCCTACATTTATGTAGAAGTGGTCATAATTGTCTATGACGAATGAAACGGAGGAATAGTCGATGAAGATATTGGTAATTGACATTGGTGGAACTTATATAAAATATGCTTGCATGGATGAAAATATGTTGATTCATATTAGGGGAAAAGTAAAGACACCAACCGAGAGTCGTGAGGATTTGATAGAGGTCATAGGACAATTATACGATGATGTGAGTGAAGTTGACGGTATTGCAATATCTATGCCTGGAATTATCGATTCCGAAAATGGATATTGTGCAATGGGAGGTGCACTACGATATAATGATGACTTCTATTTGAAACGTGCTCTTTATCAGAGGTGTCCCGTTGAAATCTATATGGAGAATGACGCAAAATGCGCTGCGATGGCAGAAGTTGCAGTGGGAAGTCTAAGGGATGTAAATGACGGATTTGTATTAATATTTGGAACCATGGTAGGTGGTGCATTTATCAAAGACCGTAAAATACATAAGGGAAAACATTTTTCGGCAGGGGAGGTGTCTTATATTGATACAGTAAGAGATGGAAAACCCCTTAGAGAAGATGTTTGGGGAAATCGTTGTGGAACTCCGGGTCTCTGTAAACAATTTGCAATGAAGAAAAACTTACAGATAGAAGAAGTAGATGGACTTATGGTGTTTGATGCAGTTAATAGTGGAGACAAGGATGCTGTGGAGTGCTTGCAGAACTATACAAGGGAAATTGCGGTGCAGCTTTTTAATTTGCAGACGATATTAGATCCTGAGCGATTTGCAATAGGCGGTGGAATTAGTGCACAGCCGATATTTGTAGAATACATAAAAAATAATCTGAAGTTACTTTATGCAGAGTGCATGTATCATGTGCCTCAAGCGGAAGTGGTAAGTTGTAAATTTCAAAATGATGCAAATCTTATTGGTGCCCTACAGTGTTTTGTGAGAGAAAAGCGGGAGGAAATAAAGCAATGATTAAATTTGCTACAATAGGAACAAGTACAATTACAGATAGATTTATTCACAATCTTGGGAAAAGCTCTGATGCGGAAGTAGAAGCGGTATATTCAAGAACTGCGGAAAAAGCGAGAAAATATGCAAGTGAAAATAAGATAAAAAAACATTATTCCAATCTCCAACAAATTGCAGAGGATAAAGAAATAGATGCGGTATATATTGCAAGTCCGAACAGTCTTCATTTTGAACAGGCAAATTATTTAATGGAACAGGGAAAACATATTCTTTGTGAAAAAACACTTGCATCAAACAAGGCTGAAGTATTGCATATGTTTCAAACAGCAAAAAATAACAAGGTGCTTTTAATGGAAGCAATGAGGACGGTTCACGACGATGCTTTTTTGCAGATAAAAGATGCATTGAGTAAGCTTGGTATAATACGCAAAGCGACGCTTGAATTCTGTCAGTATTCATCTAGATATGACTTACTTAAAGAAGGAAAAGAGGTAAACATTTTTAGACTTGATTTATCTGCTGGAGCATTGATGGATATAGGGGTTTATTGTGTGCATCCGATGGTTGCATTATTTGGAAAACCTAATGAGGTGACTTCTATTCCAGTGATGGTGGACGGTCAGATTGATGGAGCTGGTTCGATTCTTGCAAAATACGATCAGATGATTGCTGAATTATCTTATTCCAAAATTACAGATAGCAATAATTATAGTCAAATACAGGGAGAAAATGGAACGATGTATATTGCAGAAATCCAAAACCCGAAGCGAGCATTTATTGTGTATAGGGATGGAAGTAGAGAGGAAATTCAACTCATACAATGTAGTGATAATTTTATATATGAAATACAAGATTTTATCTTGGCAATAGAGCAAGGAAAAGAGATTCAATATTATAGCAAATTATCTATAGACGTAATCGATGTAATGGATCAGGTAAGGAAACAAATGGGAATTATTTTTCCGGCGGATCGTAAAGTGATTATAAATAGTGTTTGTTAAAATAAGTCGTAAATATTTCACTTTTAGGAGGACGATATGAAGAACAAGAAAAAAGGCGGACAGGTGTTTGCAGCAGCGCAACAAATAGGAAAATCATTATTTTTGCCAATTGCAGTTTTGCCATTTGCAGGTATTTTATTTGGTATTGGAAGTTCATTTACCAATCCCACAACAATAGCAACTTATGGTTTAGAGGGGGTGTTACATCAAGGAACGATTCCTTATGCAATTCTCTTGCTACTCAATGATGCGGGTGCAAGTATCTTTGGAAATCTCCCAATTATTTTTGCATTGGCAGTTGCCCTAGGTATGGCAAAAAAGGAAAAAGGTGTTGCTGTATTGTCAGCAGGGATATACTATTTAATCATGCTTTCAGTCATCAGTACACTGCTGAAGTTAGATGGTTCCATAGTAGATGGGAATATAGTAGAGACAGTAAAAGATGGAGCAATCACATCCGTGCTTGGAATTCAAACATTACAGATGGGAGTATTTGGAGGTATTGTGGCTGGAATCGGAGCAGCACTGTTATGTAACAAATTTTATAAAACACAGTTACCATCAGCATTGTCTTTCTTTGCAGGGACTAGATTTGTTCCAATTGTTTCAATTTTGACTGCAATTTTATCTGGAGTTGTTTTATATTTTGTTTGGCCAGTCATTCAAAATGGTATATTTGCACTTGGAACACTGGTTCAGGCTTCAGGGTATTTCGGAACATTTCTTTTTGGATGTATTGAGAGAGCTTTGATTCCCTTTGGTTTGCATCATATCTTTTATATTCCATTTTGGCAGACGAGCCTTGGTGGAACAGCAATCATTGATGGGGTTACGGTTATGGGAGCGCAAAATATCTTCTTTGCAGAACTTGCATCACCAAATACAGTGAAATTTTCAGTAGAGGCATGTAGGTTTTTGACAGGAAAGTATCCATTTATGATGGCAGGGCTTCCAGGAGCAGCGTTAGCAATGTATAGCTGTGCAAGACCAGAAAAGAAGAAGGTAGCAGCATCATTGCTAATCTCAGTAGCATTAACTACATTTTTGACAGGAATTACAGAACCGATTGAATTTACGTTTTTGTTTTTAGCACCAGCTTTATTTGTAATTCATGTTTTATTTGCTGGCGTAGCATTTGTAATCTGTCATGCTTTAGAGATTTGTATTGGAACGACATTTTCAGATGGGTTGATTGACTTTATCCTTTACGGAGTTCTTCCGGGACAAGAGAAATCAAATTGGTTAATGATGATTCCAGTTTTTATAGGCTTCTTTATATTGTATTTTCTAGTATTCCGTTTCTTTATTATAAGATGGAATTTAAAAACGCCAGGACGTGAAGATGATAACGAAGAAATGCATCTTTATTCAAAGGCAGAATTTCAAAATGCAAAGGGTATAGGCGCTGAGAATAATTCGCAAGACCAAAATATTGATATGAAGTCAGCTACGATATTAAAAGGGGTAGGTGGTATAAGTAATCTAGAAGATATTGATTGTTGTGCAACACGTCTTCGCCTGACATTAAAAGACAGTGGGCTTGTGAATAAATCTGTATTGAAGAGTACTGGGGCATCGGGTGTTGTGGTAAAAGGTATGGGGATTCAGGTAATCTATGGTCCGCAAGTAACAATTATCAAGTCTAATTTCGAAGAATTTGTTGATGCAATTAGAATAGGCACAATATCGGAAAGTCAGTTCATGGATGAGGTAGAGATATCAGATCAGACCAATGAGGATTTGAAGATAAAGCATGAAAAGAAAAACGAGATAATCGGAGCACATATGAATGGTATCGTCATTCCGATGAGTAAGGTGCAAGATGAAGCATTTGCATCGTGTGCTTTAGGACAAGGCGTAGCAATTGACCCGACGGAAGGAAAACTATTTGCACCGACAGATGGTGTGGTTGAAATGGTGTTTGATACCAAACATGCTGTGGCACTAACTTCCATGGATGGAGCAGAAATTCTTCTACATATAGGAATTGATACGGTGAAATTGAATGGAAAATATTATGAAACTCATGTAGAACCGAATCAGACAGTAAAGAAAGGTGATTTGTTGATTTCGTTTGATATGGAAGCGATTAAGAAGGAAGGGTATTTGCTGACAACTCCAATGATTATCTGTAATACAGATGAGTATCAGAAGGTAGAAATGCTCAGCGAAGATTGTATTAAACAAGGTGAGGATATTCTATCCATAGGGATATAGGTTAATAAAGGATATAAGTTTCATATAGCAAAAATCTCTCAGAAGAGTAAAAACTTCTGGGGGATTTTTTGTAATTTTAAGTGACCAAATCCTATCCAATTGAACTGATCCATTGCTCTCTGTCCTTCTTGCCCCAGTCTCCACCATCGTCCCAACCGACATCATCCTTTTCCTAAAGACGCATAGTAGAACTCGAGGTATTCTTGGCCTGATTTTTCGAATTCCGATTTAATTTCTGCCATTTTAGTTGACAAATGTAAACTTAGTATGTTATGGTACGTTTACCTCAAAAAAGGAGTGGAGCAATGTTCAGATTATTAGATAACAGAAATGAAAACAGAAGCGATAAGTGTATGATGATGCAAAACAAAGTTGTTGTATTGTCTTATTTGTCGTGTTGAAAATAAATCAGAACAAATAATTAATATAGCAACTTTGAGAAGCAAATTTTTATGATTTGCTTCTTTTTTTGTGTAATGGTAACCACGTTTTCATTACATAATGTACTTAGAGAGGATGTTCCATCTGAATGAGGAATTTAAGAAAACAATGGAGGAATTATATGAATTCAGTATTTTTAGAACAATTTTTATCAATTAGTACAGTGGAAACAGTTATTTTTTTAGCAATACTGTTCTTACTATTCAGCTTGCTGAGATTTTTAGAAAAGAAGAAAGTGAGTTTTTCGACAAGAATGGTTACCAGTACAGTGCTAGGTCTAGTGCTGGGGATTATCTTACAATTTGCGTCTGAGTTTTCAGATAATCCGCTGGAAATTACATTCGTGGCGGAAACAACGAAATGGTTTGGCCTATTTGGTAATGGGTTTATTGACTTGATTAGGATGCTTGTGGTTCCAATTGTGATGGTTTCGATTATTCACGTGATTATCAATATGGAGGAGAACTCAAGTGTTTCTAAAATCACAAGAAATACACTGATTGTATCGGTGTCAATGGTTGCAATCGCTTCTGTTGTAGGGATTGTACTTGGTATAGTATTCAATATTGGAGGCGAGGCTGCCCAAACAGAAACCATATACGAAATAAAAGAAGTTACAAGCCTTGCAGATACCATAAGAGGGTTGCTCCCAGCAAATATTGTAGAAGCTATGGTGGAAACGAATATTATAGCACTTGTAATAGCAGCTGCATTTTTTGGAGTCGGTGCGAAACGTTTGAATAGAAAATATCCAGAAGTCATCAAACCGTTTTATGATTTGATTCATGCGCTTCATAAAATAATTATGAGTATAGCATTGACAATTATTAAGTTTATGCCGTATGCAGTTGTTGCACTTTTGGCAAATACAATAGCCAGTAGAGGTGTTTCAAGTATTTTGGAAGTGGTCGTATTTATCGGTGTGTTATATTTGGGGCTTGTTATAGTGTTTTTGATTCAATTGTTAGGATTATCACTATTTGGTGTGAACCCAATCAATTATATTAAGAATGCGGTTCCGCCACTTGTGCTAGCATTCACATCTAGATCAAGTGTTGGCACATTACCGCTTACAATCGAAACGTTAACAGATAAATTTGGAGTGAATAGTGGTACGGCGAGCTTTGTAGCAGGGCTTGGAACAACGGCTGGTATGCAAGGTTGTGCGGGTGTTTTCCCAGCGTTACTCCTAGTTTATATAGCGAATTTAAATAATATTTCAGTCGACCTTACGTTTATATTAATGACGATTGTGGTTGTCAGTTTCAGTTCGTTTGGGATAGCAGGTATTCCTGGAGCAGCTATGATGTCAGCCTCGACATCACTTTCTGGGATTGGATTTGCAGCATTTTTCCCATCGATTAGTCCGATATTAGCAATTGACCCAATCCTTGATATGGGAAGAACATGCCTGAACGTATCAGGGGCTATGACAAACTCAATCATTGTTGATAAAACACTTGGGAATTCAGATAAAGATATTTATAAATAATCCGCTCTATGCTATAATGAATCCAGCAAATTTATAATTATATTAGTAAAGGTAGGGAAAACAATGGCAGAATTTATATATCAAATGTATAAGGCACGTAAGGCACATGGGGATAAGGTGATTCTTAATGACGTATCTCTTTCGTTCTATTACGGTGCGAAAATCGGTGTCGTGGGACCAAATGGTATGGGAAAATCCACTATGCTTAAGGTTATGGCAGGACTCGAAGAGGTCAGTGCAGGAGAAGCAAAATTAACTCCAGGGTTCACGGTGGGTATTCTTCAACAGGAACCAATACTGGACGAAGACAAAACGGTAATAGAGAATATCAGACAGGCATTTAGTGGATTGTTGGCGAAGGTAGAACGATTCAATAAAATAGGGGAAGAAATGATGGAGCCAGATGCAGACTATGATAAGCTGATGACAGAGATGGGGAATTTGCAGTCTGAAATCGACGCGGCGGATGGCTGGGATGTGGATAGCAAATTATATCAAGCAATGGATGCCCTTCAGTGCCCAGATGCAGATGCGCCAATCAATATTCTATCGGGGGGAGAGAGACGTCGTGTTGCACTTTGTAAGCTTCTATTGGAAGCACCTGATTTACTCTTGTTGGATGAGCCTACCAACCATTTGGATGCAGAATCAGTTCTTTGGTTAGAGCAATTTCTAAAAACTTACCCGGGTGCGGTATTAGCGGTAACACATGATAGATACTTCTTAGATAATGTGGCAGGATGGATCTGTGAGGTGGATCGAGGACAGCTGTATCCATATGAAGGAAACTATTCGACTTATCTGGAGACGAAAGCTGCAAGACTAGAAGCGCAAGGGAATCAGCAGGCAAAACTTGTTAAGAGAATCCATGCAGAGTTGGAGTGGGTGAGAAGTTCGCCGAAGGCACGTCAAACGAAGAGCAAGGCTAGACTTGAGCGATTTGCAGAGATGCAAGCACAAGCCGCCAATGTGAAAGAAGTAGATTTTACAGATATTAAGATTCAAGTTGGATCTCGCCTTGGAACGAAGGTTATTGTTGCAGATAACATCAACAAATCATATGGGGATCGTGTTTTGATTAAGGATTTTTCTTTCTCTCTTCCACAAGGGGGAATTGTTGGAGTAATCGGACCCAATGGAGTTGGTAAAACCACCCTATTTAAATCAATTGTTGGTCTAGAGGAATTAACAAGTGGTTCGCTAGAGATTGGTGAAACAGTTCATATTTCTTATGTTGACCAGAATAGAGCAGGACTAGATCCAGATAAAACCTTATGGGAAGTGGTATCCGATGGAAACGATTACCTTCAAGTAGGAAGTGTGCAAGTTCCAAGTAGAGCATATCTATCAGGATTTGGATTCAAGGGATCGGATCAGCAGAAGAAGGCAGGAGTGCTCTCGGGTGGTGAACGAAATCGATTAAACCTTGCATTAACCCTGAAAGAGGGCGGAAATCTAATCCTATTAGATGAGCCGACAAACGATTTGGATATTGCTACTTTGTCCAGCTTGGAAGAAGCGCTTCTTAACTTTCCAGGTTGCTCTGTTGTAATCAGCCATGATAGATTCTTCCTTGACCGTATCGCCACTCACATCATAGCTTGGGAAGGGACGGATGAGGAACCTGGTAACTGGTATTGGCATGAGGGGAACTTCGAATCTTATCAGAAGAATCGAGTATCTCGCTTGGGTGTTGAGGCAGCGAAGCCACGCAGAATGAAACGTAAGTTAACGAAGGCGTAAGATAAACAACCAAGTGTTTTTTCTTCGCATAATTTCATATGCCTCCTTGATCTGATAGCCATATCGTGGGGCAAAATTATTTACTAGCTCAGGATTATGTGAATACATGATAATTGTTCCCTCTGCAGTGAGGACTTCTCTAGCTTTAGGGAAGAAATCACGGTAGAGGGTTTCGATTTCATCATAGGATTTATGCCCGGTTTCGAATGGCATATTGGTAAAAATCTCATCAAACTTATATTCATGAGTGAAATCGAAGAAATTTTTATTAATAAAATGAATGATTTGTCCAGCTTCTTCTGTATTGATTTTTGCTTTTGTAATTGCAGGTTCATAGAAATCAATGCCGTAGGAGGTATTTCCCTTCACTAATTTTTGACGTTCAATCAGCATAGTTCCCACACCGCAAAATGGATCTAAGGTTCTAGAGTCTGGAATCATATAATCTTTCGCCAGTGCCACAAGTTGAGCTGCACTAGAAGGACGGATACTGTTGGCAACAGATTCCTTACGATAATCAAAGCGTGAATCAGGTATCGTGAAAAGTTTTAGTAAAACATTAAATGTATCCAATTTATTCTCAATTAGGCGGAGTTCAATTTCGTAATTAGAAGTGGAATTCAATAAAAAACGGTTTGTTAAACGTTCCAATTCACTCGCAAATTTCTTCGAAAACTTGCTTTTTTCGCTGAGTGACATTTTCGACTTTAGTTCGATTCGAAAATGAAACGGTGTATTCTCACGGTGTGTGCTTTGAAGTAGGAGTGATAAATTGGATTTTGCGATCAAATGGGCTGCTTGCACAGGATCTTTTTCAACGGTAGTGACACCGGGTATTACAAGAAACAATTCGTTATAAGTTCGAATTGGTAGCAGGGCATTTAAGTTGTCTGTTATAAGTCGAACACCAGCAGCAAAAGGTAATAATCGACTATCATCATCTGCGCTAGAAGCAGATAGGTTCTCTAGGATATCGGCCTCTAAAATCTCCTTATGCAAGGGATTAGTGGTGAAAATACAATCCAACGGATATTTTGCACCAACGAAGGCATGGGTTTGAATGCCATCTTCTTGTATGATTAATTTGGAAAGTGCACGAATTTCTTCTTGGATATGCTTGGTATTTTCTGGTGTCAAAGGTATCTGGTTCAAGGTTTCCAGTTGTTCTTTCAATTCAGGCATTAACATCATACAGTCATAAGAGCAAAGCGCAGTCAAATATGCACTTCGGACAAAGCGCTGATTCTCGTTCTTATAATGTTCAAATAATGAAGGAAGAAACTCTGCTAGAGGGATATCACCCATCAAGAGTGCAGTATTTTTTCTGGTTTTAGCATCAGGGGAATCAAGCAATTCTATGATGTCTGCCGTACAATCGGCTAAAAACTTACTCAAAGCAACCTCGTTCTGTGGCTTCTTTATCTCTTGTCTCAAAGCACTTAAGTTTTGTCGAACATCGATTCCTGATAATATATTGTTTAAAAGTTGATCTATCATAATTCTCCTTTGTGAAATGTCTTTTCTATGTTAATGTTTATTTTATCACCAATTTAAGCGGAATGATATGTTTTTCCAAAATTCTTGAGGATAAGAAGAGAGACAAGGGAAATAGTAATAATATCAAATATTATTTAAAGTATACTTAGAATAATATTTGATATTATTCTAAGTATGGGTTATAATATATTCAGGGAGGATATTAATATGGCTATTATAACGAATGAAAATATATTAAAAGTTCTTTCAGCATACAATCCATGGTGGAAGACGGGGCTTATGAATCCAAAACTCTCCAAATCATACAAGAGATTAGCATATTTTGATGCAATGAAGAGGCTGTTGAATAGATCTCTTAGAAGAAGTGTTATACTTACGGGTACACGCAGAGTAGGGAAAACTACAATACAGTATCAGATGATAGAAAAATTACTTCAAGATGGAGTGGATCCCAAAAGGATTGTATTCATATCGATGGATCATCCAATGCTTAAATTAAGTGCGTTTCAGGAGGTTTTGGATTGCTACCATGAAAATATATATGCAAATGAGGATGTGTATTATTTCTTTGACGAAATCCAGTATGCGGTTGATTGGGATAAATGGCTGAAAACAATTTATGATATGCAACCAGATACGAATGTTGTTGCGACAGGGTCTGCAAGCCCGGTACTGATAAAGGGGAGTAGAGAAAGTGGTGCGGGTAGATGGACAGTAATAGAAGTTCCTACACTATCGTTCTTTGAATATTGTGAACTGTTGGAAATTGAAACTTCCGTATTACCTAAAGATTTAACAATATCAGGTATGTTAGAGATGTCTCAACAAGAACGAGCGAATATTATACTTAGTCTATCTGACCTCAGCAAGCATTTTATGAGATATCTGCAAGTAGGCGGATTTCCAGAACTTGCATTATCTGATAACGATTTGCTTGCCGCACAAGTGATGCGGGAGGATGTGGTGGATAAGGTACTAAAGAGAGATTTACCATCTCTATATAAGGTACGAAATTCAACAGAACTAGAAAGAATTTTCCTTTATCTGTGTAATGTTTCATCGGAAATCGTGTCTATCGAAGCTATTACAAGAGAGTTAAATGGAGTTTCGCGACCGACAGTAGAAAATTATATCAAATACCTCGAAAGTGCTAATTTGATTTACCAAAGTTGGCCGATTGATATGACAGGTAAGAAGGTATTAAAAGCGAGTCCTAAAATATATATATCAGATGCGGCGATCAGAAATTCAGTTTTAATGGATGAAGGTATTCTTTCCAATATGACGGAAATGGGAAAAGTAGTAGAGACAGCTGTATATAAGCATGTGGCATCTTTTTTCTATCAAAAATCCACTTCAGTAGGTTATGTTCGTATCGGGAAAAAAGATAAGGAAATAGATATTGCAGTAGAGTTACCTGCTTCAAAAAATATTTTGATTGAAGTCAAATACAGAAATGGTGCTCCTATTCCAAACGATAGTGCAATCATAGAAATGTGCAACTCAGCACAATGTGCAATCATTGTTACAAAGAATGTAGAGGATTTCGGTGTTCATGATGCTCCAAATGGGAGAAAACTGTTAAGAATACCAGCATTTGCATTTCTATATCTGATTGGGTATTTAGAAAAGAATGGAATGAATAGATTATAAAATACGAGAGAAGACAGGAGAAAAAGCTATGGAAAAGAAAAAAGGAATTGAGATTGTAACATTTGAACCGACAGGGTATAAGCCGTTAATTGATTATGGGGAGTGGCGAGTTGCAGGATTAAAGTTTTGCGAAGATTTGCTTTTAGAGAATATCAAGACGATGCAAAAGCATGATGAAACGGATGAGGTATTTGTACTGCTGAATGGAGAGTGTACATTATTTTTAGGTGGTGACGGGGAGGAACCAGGGGAAATTATTGGCGTGGATATGGAACCACACAAGCTCTATAATATTAAAAAAGGGGTATGGCATAACCACATTATGAATGAAGAGGGGGAAGTGTTGATCGTGGAGAATCGAACAACTTCAGATGACAATTCCCCAATTCTTCGATTGAATGAGGAACAGCTGTGTCAATTAAGAAAGTATGGCAAATAAGTCAAAAAATTTATGAGGGATGAAATTTCCAGTTACGAGAAGGGATGGTTATTGGTATGAAAATAGTTAATTTTAATCCATATGGAGAAACAGAAGCGTCGGTGATAGGGTATCTGCATACTCCAATTACAGAGATGCAAGAGCATAGAAATCAATTTCCTGTAATTGTAATCTGTCCTGGTGGTGGATATGAAATATGCTCACAGAGAGAGGCAGATCCAGTTGCTTTTGAATTCTTTGCGAGAGGATATAATGTATTTGTTTTAGAATACTCATTAGGAGAACAAGCGAAAGCCTTCAATCCATTAAAGGAATTGAGTAGTACGTTGATATATATCAGGAATCATAAGTTGGAGTTGGGTTGTATAGAGAATCAGATTGCGGTGATGGGATTCTCGGCGGGTGGTCACTTGGCTGCTAGTCTAGGAACCTTATGGAATCATGACAGATTTCTAAAGGAGTTTGACCATGCTAAGGGCAAGAATAAGCCGAATGCTATGGTCTTATCTTATCCTGTAATTACCGCATCAGATCTAGGGCATCAGGGTAGCATTGAAAGAGTTAGTGGAGGAGATGCAGACTTGAGAAAATTATTTTCTCTAGAGAATCAGGTGACTAGCGACACCCCGCCGACATTTATCTGGCATACTGTGGATGATACTGTGGTGCCAGTTGAAAATTCAATCTATTTTATCCGAGCGTTGCAAGAAGCGAAAGTTCCATTTGAGTGTCATCTGTTTCCAACAGGTACTCATGGGATTTCGGTTTGCACAGAGGAAGTTGGAAACAAAGATACATATGTAGGGCAGTGGGTAGAACTCTGTGCTACTTACTTGGGGCAATTATTTCATCATGTGAAGTAAAGGGCGAGCATATGTCAAGGAGGATTTTACCGATTCTCCTCCTTGACATATTTGAAGCAATTTTCAGCATGATCATTCATAATCCCCACTGCTTCGAGATAGGAGAAGCAAGTCACAGTTCCCATAAATTTAAATCCACGCTTTTTCAGATCTTTCGATACCTTATCAGAGAGGTCGTTGTGTGTGGTTATGCCATCGAATGGGTAGTATACAACCTTGTTGTCGGTAAAGCTCCAGAGGTAGTTAGAAAAACTTCCAAATTCCTGAACGACATTCAGATATGATTTAGCATTTTGAATCGTTGCTAGGATTTTAGCACGATTTCGAACAATTCCTTCATTGGTCATCAGTTCAGATATCTTTTCTTCACCATAGCTTGCTATCTTTTGTGCATCAAATTGATCAAAGGCTTTTCTAAAATTTTCACGTTTTTTCAGTATCAAAAGCCAAGAAAGTCCACAATGAAAACTTTCTAGGATAAACATCTCAAAAAGATGTGCATCATCATAAGAGGGCACACCCCATTCATTGTCGTGGTAATCAATATAAAGCTGTGAGCTTTCTAGGTTTGGCCAATTGCATCGTTCCATATTAAAACCCCTTCTCTAAATAAATAGTTTATAGTATTACAATTGATTATAGCAATCGGATGGTTGGAAGTAAATCTAAAAATAATTATTAAAAATTCGAAAATATTCGTTGTATTAGAAATTTGATGTGATTATTATTCTAGATGTGATAGAATGATAAAGGAGCGAGGCAATATGATAGAGAAGAGAGTATAATAAATGAAGAGTAATAGTAATGATTTATTGAATGAAATGCCAGTTCGTCAGGCAATTATGAAGATTGGCATACCAGCTATTGCGGCGATGCTTGTTATGGCGGTATATAACCTAGTGGATACATTGTTTATAGGAATGTTGAAGGATGACTATGCTTTGGCCGCAGTTGCCGTGGCATTTCCGATTATGGCTTTGATGTCAGCACTAGGACAAGTGCTTGGAGGAGGAGCGGCAGTTGTGATTGGTCGCGCATTTGGAGCAGAAAGAGAAGATGAGGCGCATCGTACTGCGACGACAATCATCGCTACAGCCTTGGTTGGTGGTATCCTATTTATGCTAATGGGACTTATATTTATCGAGCCTATTTTCCGATTGTTTGGGACGACAGATGCAGTAATGTCATATGCAGTTGAGTATGGAATTTGGATGTATATTGGTGCGATTTTCTCAATCCCTAATCAATCCTTCAACAATATCGCTAGAGCAGAAGCAAAAGCAGTGCTTTCTATGAAGGCTCTAATGATTGGTGCTATATCGAATGTAATTCTTGATCCTATTTTTATGTTTGACTTAAATGGATACGGCTTGAATATGGGATTAGAAGGAGCTTCGATGGCGACGACATTGGCTCAAGCAATTAGTTTTTCATTTATTGCATTTTATTTTTTCAGAGGAAAAATGCGAGTAAGTGTAAAGGCTAAGTATTTAAAGATGTCGAAGAAGATATATTCAGATGTATTGACTTCTGGTTTGCCAATCGGAGTGTCCCAGTTTTTGAGTACAATTGCAGTCTCTGTGACCAATATTGCAGCAGTTACATTTGCCACTACAGAGACGGCAGCAGAGAATATGCAGTCTGCGTATGGAATTGTTTTGAAAATATCTATGATGTGTTTATTTGTCATCTTTGGATACCTGCAAGGATATCAACCAATTGCCTCCGTGGCATATGGGGCAAAAAATAAAAACAGATTTTATGAAAGTTTTTATTATATTGCAAAGGCGTTGGCTATTATCTCGTTGATTTCAACAGTGATAATACAGATATTTGCAACTCAAGCAATTATGGCATTTACCAGTACGCCTGAGATCATTGAGGTGGGAGCTTATTTGCTAAGAACTACAAATATTTTCATGGTATGCCTTGTGTTTATCTATTTGATTATGTTTACATTCCAAGCGACCGGAAAAGGCAGAGGTGGTGGAATTATCGCCCTTGCAAGACAGGGATATATTTATATTCCAGCCCTTTTGTTATTAGGATATTTTATGGGTCTAGATGGAATTTTCTACGCACAACCAGTGGCAGATTTGGGAACTGCTATCATTACATTTATATTGTGGAAGAAGTTGAAGGTAGAGTTGGATCAGTATTTTGAGAATTGAATTCAGAGGAGCAATGATGGATTTTTATAAAAGAGTGGCACTTGTTAGTGGACGAATTCCATATGGCAAGGTAGCGACATACGGACAAATTGCATTGCTATGTGGATTTCCTAAGAATTCAAGGCAAGTAGGATATGCACTACGAAGTGGGAGGGCAGGGGATGTGCCTGCTTTTCGTATTGTGAATCATAAGGGAGTGCTCAGCGGAGCAGCTGCTTTTGAAATGGTAGGATTGCAACGAAAGTTTCTTGAAAACGAAGGTGTTCATGTGGATATAGAAGAAAATCGGGTGAATCTCAAGCAATACGGTTGGAAGAATACCATGGAAGAGGCCCTAGAGCTTCGAGCGTTATTTGAGGAAATGAAGATATGATGGAAGTGATGAAAAGGAATCGAAAGTTCAGTGATGAGAAGGGTAATTTATACTATATCAATAACATCAAGGCTTTTTTGATTATTACAGTTGTGATAGGACATATGGTAAGTTGTGTGAAGAGCATTGACCCCATTGCGGCAGATATCTACTCTTTCTTTTATAGCTTTCACATGCCAGCCTTTATATTTATTACAGGATATTTGAGTGCGAGTAGCATGAAAAGCGGTAAGAAAATGCTGGCTAAATTAGCTACATTTGTTCTGTTGTACATCGTTTATCAGATATGCTTTGACTTGTTTCAAAGATATGTAACACATAGCGTGTCGGCACCATTCTCCTTATTTAGACCTAGAATCGGTCTGTGGTATCTCTTGGTGCTAATCATGTGGATTCCTCTCTGTTATGTGTTGAGAAATCGAAATAAAAAAATGGTAATCCTCACAGCGATTATATTAGGTGTATTAGTCGGGCTCTTTGACAACATTGGTAAGGATTATGCATTGGCGAGGGCAGTTGTATTCTTTCCATTTTTTCTCTTTGGAATTTATTTTCCAAGGGATGTGTTCTTAGGTATTGCAAAACCAATCGAGGGGCATTGGAAGAAGTTGATAGGGTGTCTAGTTGTACTTTGTGGAGTATTGGTAGCAGTTTCTATACCGAATACCATGGTGAATGAGTTATATCAAGGACAGGACAGTTATTCTCTGCAAGGGTTTGGAGAAATACAAGGAATGATATATCGGGGAATCTGGTATCTAGGGAGCACAATCCTAGCGGCTGCCTTCATCTACTTGGTGCCACGTCAGCAGATTAGGATTACCTATTTGGGAGAGCGAACATTACAGATATTTCTATTACATTCGATCATCTGTAGGACGTTTTATGTGGAGAAAACACTTCAGCCACTCCATGAGGTGACAGGAGTATTTGGGGTCATAGTAGCATCCATTTTATTAATGTTTTTATTAGGGATAAAATATCTGGATATGTTTGTTGTGTGGCCAAATAAAATTGTAGATAAATTCAGTGGAAAATAGTTGAGAGATATTGATGAGGTGTGACAATTATGAAGAAAACAAATGCAATGAGAATATTGGATACGGAACATATTACATATGAAGTGCTAGAGTACGAGGTGGACGAATCAGATTTATCAGGAGTTCATGTGGCAGAAACTCTGGGGCAAGATCCAGATACCGTCTTCAAAACCCTTGTTTTAAAGGGCGATAAAAATGGGTATTTGGTGTGTTGTATTCCAGTAGCAGAGGGGCTAGATCTCAAGAAGGTGGCAAAGATATCGAAGGACAAGAAGGTGGAGATGATTGCGATGAAGGATCTACTTTCTATTACAGGGTACATCAGAGGTGGATGCACATCGATTGGAATGAAGAAGAAGTTCCCGACTTACATAGATGAGACTGCAATGTTACACGATAAGATTGCAATCAGTGCAGGGGTCAGAGGTGCGCAGGTATTGCTGAATCCTGAGGATTTGATTGGATTGATAGATGGGATATATGCAGATTTAGTGGAGGTTGGTTATTAGCGTGAAAATGATAAAAAATATATTTCAATACCTACCAGAAGAGTTCTTTAAACCATTGGTAGGAAAGTATAAAAAAGAATATGCCCAATGTATCCAACTGATGTTTCACACATTTAAACCCGAGATATCCTATGGAATCAATCGAGAGATTGTAATCAATGTGCTAGAGGAGTATTTCGACGAGGACAGTGGAGAGATGTTTTTTGAAGAAGAGGAAGAGACTGCCAAAAGTGCAAGGGAGAAGGCGAATGTTATTGTTCGCAATCTGAAAAAATGTGGTTGGATTGAATATGAAACGGTAGAGAATCATCAGATTAATCTGATTCTAAATGAGTATGCAATTCCCCTGATTGAGAGTTTTGATAAGGTGATTCGTGATGAGGAGACAGAGTATCAAGGGATTATTTCACAGATTTATTCGGCTCTCTGCAATCGAGAATTATATGTGAAGCCATATGAGTTGATTCTAAAAGGAGTGAAGGAGAATACAGAACGACTATTGTCAGAACTGAAAAAATTAAGTGCAAGTATCAAGAGACATATGGAGAAACAGACCAATGAGATGGCTGCAGACGAGGTGTTAGAGCATCTCTTGCTTTATCACCAAAATATAGGATCAAAGGCTTATCTTCGAATGAAAACGAGTGAAAACATCTATTATTTTCGTAGTGAAATTGTAGAGAAATTGGAAGAGATGCTAGGATCTAGTACAACGATGGAATTGGTGAAGAAAGGTTATATGGAGATTGAGGGTGTAGTAGATGAAGACATTGCCTTAGATGAGGTGGTAGACTTGATTTTGCATATTAAGTCTTCGTTCTATCGATTGGATGATATCATTGAGGAAATCGATAAAAAGCACGCGAAATGCATTCGAGCAGCAGTTATGAGGGCGAAGTTTTTGCTATCATCAGGCAACAATGTGGAAGGAAAGTTGTTATCCATTTTGAATCAGTGTGTGGAGCAGATGAATCAGGACAAGAATGTAAATATTTATGGGGAAACCGAGGATGATTTATTGGGAATGATTCAGATATTTCCACAGCGGTACTTGGAACAGGAATCGTTGCGGACCATTCCGATTCAAAAGGAGATGGGTGCCATTGATGATGTGGGCGATGATGATGTGATGAGTGCAGAAGAGCGTGCTCTGTATAAAGAGGCACTTCGTAGCAAGAATCGAAATCGTTTCACCAGAAAAAATATCGATGGATATGTTCGAGAGTTGCTAGGTGGGCGAGACAGCATGAAGGCTTCTAGCATTAAGGTGGAATCAAAGAGGGAACTCATTCGGTTGATTTATATTAGTGTTTATGGAAATAATAAATCAAACTGCTACTATGTGAAGAGGAGTAGGGAGAGAATTAAAATACAAGAATATGAGATACCAGATTTTGAGATTATCAAATCAATCTAGGATAATAGAGGGAAAACAATGTTTGAGATATTTAAGGAATCAACAGTGCAGAAGGACAAATTCAGAACTGCAGCCAATAAACTTTTGAATCAATGCTTTTTAATCAAGAGGAGAGAAGATACGAAGGCGGATTATGTATTCATCTTACAGAATCGGGAATTGTTTGAGCCGTATTTTGACTTGCTAGGATATCAACTTCAGATCAATGAAGACCAAGGGGTCATTGGACTTACGAACCTATTTGGTCAAGGTCGTCTACAGTTGACCAAATATGAAAGCATCGTGCTTTTGATTTTTCGACTACTGTACGTAGAGAAGAGAAAAGAACTTGGTACTTATTCGGAAGAAGTTACAGTATTGATGGAAGAAGTACGAGAAAAATACGCCATGTTGAAGGTAAAGGCGAAACCTAACTTAGATAAGGCGATGGAGCGAAGTATCATCAGTTTGTTCCGACGCTATAATCTTGTGAAGAATATTGAGACGGATGTGACACAAGCAGACACAAGAATTATCATATATCCGTCAATTATATTGGCGCTTCCAATCGATGATATCAATCGATATTATGAGAGTATTGAGATGCGATTATCGGAGTATGCAGGAGGGGAGGAAGTGTCAGATGGACAAGAAGTTATTGACGAGAGTTAGACTGATTAATTGGCATTTCTTTGAAAATGAGACCATCAATTTTAATGGATCTACTCTAGTAAGTGGAGAAAATACAGCAGGAAAATCTACGATATTGGATGCCATTCAGCTAGTTCTGACTACGAATACAAGAAAATTTAATACTGCGGCCAATGAAAAAGGAAATCGAAGTCTAAAAGGCTATGTGCGTTGCAAAACTGGAAATGAGGGGCAGACCTATCTGAGGAAGAATGCAGTAATCTCCAATGTTGCACTGGAATTCTATGAGGAGAAGACAAAGCGCTATTTTGTGATTGGTGTACATATGACATCTACAGACGAAGAATCTGCGGTGATGACAAGGTGGTATGTAGAAGAGGTTCGATTAGAGGCATTGTCTTTTTTGAATGGAAGAAAGCCGAGTACTCACTCTGAGTTTCGCTCAAATGAGAAGAAGATAAAGTTTATCGAGCAAAAGAATGCTGCAATGGAGCGATTTAAGAGAAGACTTGGGAATCTTGAAGATAGATTCTTTGATATCATTCCAAAGTCATTGGCATTTAAACCAATGGATAATGTGAAGGACTTCATTAATAAATTCATCTTAACAGATGAGCAGATTGATGTGGAGAGTCTTCGTATCAATATTGAAAATCTCAGTGATCTAGAAGAAGTCATTGAGCGTGCAAACAATCAACTAGAGATGTTACAGAAAATTGTTGGGAAATATGATGAAATTCAGAAAAAAGACAAGGATATCTTGGTCAATGAGTTTCTGATTAATATTGCCAATATAGAGTATTTTAAGGAAGAGATTGCGAGTAACCAAGAAAAGGTTAAAAACCATGAGCAGTATATAGAGGGTGGACAACAGCAAGTATCTGAATTGACACAAGAATTGCGTAAGTTGAATGAAAAGATTATTGAATTGAAAGTTGCAGCAAGTTCCAATGAATCCAATCGATTGGTAGAAGGAGTCAAGCGTAACATCGAGGAATTGAATCAAAAGATTCTTGATAGTGAAAAGGCTGTTCAGAAGCTAGAACGAGATGTGCAGGGAATTACAGTTCTTCTGCGTATGTTTAAGGAAATAGAAATCCAGATTGCTACAAGAGATGCACTAGATGAGTTGAAATCCCCATTGGCATTAGAAGTGAAAAATGAAAAGTTCAAGAAAATATCCAATCGTCTGGAAGAGGAATTGGATGTAGTTAGAAACAAAGACATGCAGATGGGAATGCAGTTAAAAGAGCTAGATGGGGTCGTAGCAAAACTCCAAGTTCGTCTCCAAGAATTAGAGAAACGCAAGTTAGAATTTCCGAAAAATACAGTGAAATTAAAGACTGCTATAGAAAGAGAATTCTCCAAGCGTGGAATCAAGAGTAAGGTTTATATTGTAGCTGAGCTGCTTGAAATTATAGACGAAGAGTGGAAGAATGCGGTAGAAGGGTATTTTAACACACAGAAATTCAATCTGATTGTGGAGCCAGAGTATTATCCGATTGCATTGCACGTATATCATAGGAATCAAAATGAGATTCATACGGCGGGGATAGTTAATACACGAAAAATCAAGCTAGATATGCCAGTCAACAACCAGACACTTGCCTATGTGGTTAAGAGTGAAAATCGCTATGCGAAGGCATATGCAAACTATGTGCTAGGACGAGTTGTGCGTTGTGATAGCGTCGATGAATTGGAGAAACACAAGATCGCAATGACAGCAGACTGTATGCTCTATCAGGGATTTGTTGTTCGCAATCTTGATAGAGAAACCTATCGAAATCCATACATCGGTCAATATGCTTACCAGGTACAATTAATCAATACAAGGGAAGAATTCGAGAAGCAGGTAAGTGCAAGGGCAGAGTTTCGTAGAGAGAAGGAGAAGTTAGCAAATATCCTTGAGGTCTCCAGGGAATTTAATCCTAAACTGATGCAGACATACTTGCATGCACCACTTCAGATTCAAAATCAACGAGTACAATTAGAAGAGGAGAAAATACGACTAAAAGAAGCGAGTAATGATCCTACTTTGATAGAATTAAATATGCAGATTGAGAGAAATGAGGCACTGTATAGAGAAAAAGAAGACGAGAAAAATAAGCTGAGCAATCAGCTGAATAGGCTTCAGAACAAAAAAGAAGAGAGCGAAAAAGTTATTGGTTCTCTTCGCATGGAACAAAAAGAGCTAGAATCTAGATTTCATGAGAAGGCAGATGAAAACAATGAGTGCAAGATGCTTGCTGAGGATAAATACAAGCAGAATCGCAAGAGCAAAACGCCAAAAAATATCGTGGATAACTTCAGCCCACAGAAGTCCCAGTTTTCCAATGAGAGGGAGCAGTTACTATATGGAAAAGATGGACTACATAGTCTCCAAGAGACCTTCAACAACAAGCACGAGCAAGATTTTTTACGTGGTACAGAAGGGATGCGAGATTATATCGATGCCAAGAAAAACCTTGAAGCAGTAGAATTGGTTCGCTTTGAAGAACGATTGAAGAAGGCGAAGGAGGACTGCGAACAGATATTTAAGCAAGATTTCCTAGCAAAGATGAGAAATAACATCGAGAATGCGAGAAATGAATTCAAAAACTTGAATAAAGCATTGCAAGATATTTATTATGGAGAAGATAGCTATCATTTTATCATCACATATGATAAGAAGAAAGAAAGTCTCTACCGCATGATTACTTCTGAGAATAATCAAGAAGGTTACTCTTTGTGGACGCAAGCATTTGAAGCGGAATATAAAGAGGAGATGGCTGATTTATTTGCGAAGCTGACTACGAAAGACGATAAAGGTGACAAAGTTATCAAGGAGTACACAGATTATCGAGCTTATCTTGACTATGATATTGAAATCAGAAAGAGGAATGGCAAGGTACAGAAATTCTCGGCAATCTATGGAGAGAAGAGTGGTAGTGAGACTCAAGTGCCTTATTATGTTGCAATTGCTGCTTCATTCTACCAGCTATATCGATTCGGGAATACAACTAGAATCATGCTTTTAGACGAAGCGTTTGATAAGATGGACGATGAGCGGATTAATTCCATGGTGGAGTTCTTCAATAGCTTGGAATTACAAGTACTTATGGCAACACCACCTGCTAAAATTGAAATCATTGGCGAGCGTGTTAACACCATATTAACAGCCATTCGAGTGGGCGATAGTAGCATTGTAGAAGAATACGACTTGTAACAGATTAGTGTGAAAGGGCTGGTTATTAAGATGGACAAGTATGAAAAGAAGATTTTAAAGACCTTAATAGATAAATACGAGTCTAGCAAATCCTTCTCGGGGCAAAACAAAGTAAATCAAAGCTTTACAATAATGATAGAAAAATTGTTTCCACACTACACGAATGATGCGGAATTTGATATCTTTGTAGGTGTAAATGAAGCAGTCGAACACTTGGTAAGGCTTGGATTTATTCAGGTCACAAAACAAAGGAGTCAAGTGATTGTTCAGATTTCATTGGTCACAGACGAGCTAGAGGGTGTCTATACATACGCAAAAGTGAAACCTCGTAGTGAAAGCCTAGCCTTACTTAGGGAATTGCTCTACCCATATAGTGAGAGAGATGATGAAATAGGAAATTATGCCAGAACACAATTGGATAGAATTGGGGAGAATAAAAAAGTAGAGCATTTCACAGGGGATATAAAGGAGTTACAAGATGTCTTGAAATTATGTGATTATCTGAGAGAAAATCAGCAAGAATCTTATATCAGAGATGTATCCATTCGCGTTCTGAGTGATTCAAAGAGGTTAGAGTCCTTGCGAACAAAGGTGGAAGGCTTATTGTTTCAATATGGTGACTATGAAGAAAAACAATATGTACTAGAGGAATGTGGTGTTGTTCAAACTCCAACCTATGTGGTGATAAAAGGGAAAGGGCAGTTGATTTTTGACACTCAAATCATCAACCTTTCAGAATTGGGCAGTGACATTGCACTGTCTACCAATACAGTTGCGAGATTAAAGGCTATCGAAGTAGAGGGGAGTCGCATTGTTACAATTGAGAATCTGACGAGTTTCCATACATACTCAGAAGAGGATGATTTTGCTATTTACTTAGGTGGATTTCACAATAAGGTAAAAGCCCAGTTTATCCAGAAAATCCATGAAGAAAATCCAGAGAAAGAATATCTGCATTTTGGGGATATTGATGCAGGAGGCTTCTATATCTACGAGCACCTAAAGCGAAAAACAAAGATACCGTTTGGATTACTTAGAATGGATGTGGGTACATTGGAGGAACACAGGGAGTCTTGGAAAATCTTAACAGAGAATGACAAAAAAAGGTTGAGAAAGTTATTAGAAGATAAGCCGAAGGCTTCGTATAGAGATACAATAAAATATATGTTGAAAAACACTTGTAAGCTAGAGCAAGAAGTGTGCTAGACTGATTGTGGAATAGTGTATATTATATTTTGTTGTTGCAATGAAAATGAATAATTTGATAGGTGCATCATATAATAGAACTGAGAATCTTGACAATTCTCACAAGTTTTGCTATTCTTATTATAGGAATAGAAGAGTCGGATAAGAGACGATAAACCTTATTGATTGATCGGGATGGAGATCTAAAACACATTCGATTGTAGAATAAACTACTAAAAATTAGTAAGAGAATGATTTATATCATTCTCTTACTTTGTTAATAGGAGAAAACTATGGTTACTGATATTAGTTTTAAAGAACGAGTAAGAAGAATTGCTAATGAAGGAGCAATAAAATACAAAGAAGTATTTATGAACTATGAATATTTGATTTGCTCAGAAGCTTTTGCTGATAAAGGATATTATATTATCAAGGGGGAGGCAGGCAATTATAAACATTTATTAGGAATAAATTCAATTCTATCACCTATTGATTTTTTTAATAGGTGTCTAGCGGGCCAATTGAGGTTAGAAGATTTTAATTTTCAAAAAAACAATCAAAGTGAAAAAGATGTGAAAGGATCTGTAAGGCAAAAAATACAGGTGTTAAATGAACTATTTTCTCTTTTTGAAGGAGAATTATATGTACAATACAATTACCGAAAAAATAAAATTGAATGTATATTCGCAACAGCAAATGGTATATGTACGTTGGGGTATGCGGTTGGAGGACGACCTAAAACATTGTTAAAGGGAAATGAGTTAAATGAAGAACAAGCACATAAGGTGGATGTAATCCTAAGAAGACATAGAGGTGAAAAGTTGTTTCATGAACTTGTTCAGGGAGAAAAACATCAATTATCTAGATATAAACATATAATTAATGCGAACTCAAATATCATTTTAGAGTAAAAAGTAAAACAGCTATAATGTGCACATGAAAAGTATGATTGAACTTATCAAGAAAGCGGTTGATTTTATATGAAGAAGGATATAGGACTAAAAACAATCCAGCCATTTTTGGTTATGGAGAATAGTGAATTCTATCAACATATATATGAAAAAAATGGGATTTCCCATTTTTATTCAATCACCCCTTCGGTGGAACGTGAGGTTGTTATGGTGCCGAATGGGAGTATTGATATTATCTTTGAATATGGTTCGACTAGGATGCGGGCCTATGTGCTTGGAGCGACGGTTGACCACTATAGTCACTATGTATGGCATACAAATACATACTTTGGGGTAAGGCTTAAGAGTGGCTATTGGCCGAATTTCTTTATCTCTTCGAATAAGGAAATTGCTGATAGCAAAGTGGAGTTAAATCAGTTGATGGAAGAGAAAGAGGTATTTCGCTCTCTAGAAGAGAAGGAGATATTTGAAGAGCAGATTGAGGAATTTCTTCGTATCTATTATCTATATTATAGAAGAAAGGCTGGCGATTTATCTAAGTATGAGATTGTAAAACGTTGCAAGGCATTAATTCATGAATCAAAAGGTCTTATTCGAGTAGGTGAGTTAGAGGTACAGGTGGGGTATACTGCACGATATATCAATAAATTATTTGAACAAGAGGTAGGGTGCCCACCGAAGACGTATTGCAAGATGGTGCGTTTTCAGAATGTGCTAGAGTATATGAATAAGAACCCAAATGCGAAATTTGTAGATGTGGCTACGATATTTGGATATTATGATCAATCTCAACTAAATAAAGAGTTTAGACAATTTACCGATAAAACACCAAAAGAGTACAAAAAAATAGTGAATAGTGATAAATATTTCAGAAAAGTTATAGATGTTCCGATTTTTACAAGAAACATAGAGAATACCTCACTATAATAAGCCTATAAATTCAAGACAAAGGCGTCGAAATCAGAGATGGTTTCGGCGCCTCATTTTATTTTCAGGAGGTAAAAAATTATGAAGTATCCAAAATTAGATTTTTTGTATTTGAGTGAAGAGGACATGATTCAAGCTGGAGTGAAGGATATGGCAGGATGTGTGGATGCCATGGAGGAGATGTTCCGATTGATGAAGATCGGTGATTATAGAATGGGTGGAGATAATGGAAATTCACATGGAGTGATGATGACATTTCCAGCATATTCCGAATTTCCAAATATGCCGACGGATGGACCAGATAGAAGGTTTATGGCGATGCCTGCCTACCTAGGAGGGGAGTTCGATATGGCAGGTATGAAGTGGTATGGATCTAATGTAGAGAATAAGCAGAAAGGTTTGCCGAGGTCAATCCTGATGCTTACACTCAATGATAAGGATACGGGTGCTCCACTTGCACATATGTCAGCAAATATCTTAAGTGCATACCGTACAGGAGCAATTCCAGGAGTGGGCTTCAGATATTTTTCTAAAAAAGATTCTAAGATTGTAGGAATTATCGGACCTGGGGTTATGAATAAGACGGCATTTGCAGCAGCAATGGCAGTGCGACCAGGAATTGAAGTTGTGAAGGTAAACGGAAGTAGTATGACATCAGAATCTACATTGAATTTCATTGAATATGTGAAAGAAGAATATCCAACAGTGAGGGAAGTGTATGCAGTGGAGACGATTGAAGAAGCGGTGAGAGATTCAGATATTATCAGTATTGCAACTTCGTCTCCAACGGGTGATCCAAGCCAATATCCATATGTGAAAGAGGAATGGATTAAAAAAGGAGCGATGTTCAGTTGTCCAGCTTCTGCCAGATTTGATGAGGATTTTGTAGTCAATCGTGCAAGAAATGTAGCGGATAACATTATGTTGTATGAGGCTTGGGCCGAGGAATGTCCATATCCATCTTATGAAATCATCCCAATACCTGCAGTGAATTGTATGGATTTGATCCACGATGGCAAGATGAAGAAGGAACAGATTGATGACTTGGGAGATGTGATTGTAGGTAAGATACCAGTACACAGAGACCCTGATGAAATCGTTATATTCTCTGTGGGCGGAATGCCAGTAGAAGATGTGGCTTGGGGAACAATTGTATATAGAAATGCTTTGGAAAAAGGGATTGGAACAAAATTAAATCTTTGGTCTGAACCGGCATTGGCATAGGAGGGTGAGGAAGATGGATTTAACAAGAACAAATTATTCTTCGGGAGCACCATTGGAGGAGATTACTGGATATTCAAGAATGGTGAAGGTTGGGCCTTTTGTCATGATTGGTGGAACTACTGCAGTACAGCCAGATGGCTCTGTGTATGGAGAAACAGCGTATGAGCAGGCAAAGTATATATTTGGAAAACATGTGGGATTATTGGAAGAAGCAGGAGCATCAGTAAAGGATGTTGTGAAGGTCAATGGATTTATTACAGACATGTCATATGCAAAGGAAGTTGCACAGGCGTTTAGTGAGTTCTTCCATGATATCAGACCATTATTCACCATGGTGGGAACACCAGCATTGAATCGACCGACTCAATTGGTAGAATTAGATTTGACTGCTGTGATTGCAGAATCAGTGTAGGAGGAGTAAGAGTGATGTCTCAGAGAATAGAGGAGCACCCGATTCTAGGTGTGCAAGAAAAGAGTAGATTAGTAACATTTTATTATAATGGTGAATTGATGAAAGGCTATGAAGATGAACCCATAGCGGCAGCACTTAGAGCAGAGGGATTGATGGTGCATAGGCATACACAGAAAGGTTCGCCACGTGGAATTTTCTGTGCCATTGGTAGATGTACGGACTGTGTCATGATTGTAGATGGGAAACCAAATATTAGGACTTGTGTCACTCCCCTTGCAGAAGGAATGAAAGTGCAGACACAATACGGTGTATCCGACAAACCGCAGGAAAGGAAAGGCTAAGATATGAAGAGATATGATTTAATTATTGTTGGTGCTGGACCGTCGGGGCTATCGGCAGGGATAGAAGCAGCGAAAAAGGGGATGCAGGTAGTGATTTTCGATGAAAATCAAAAACCTGGAGGGCAGTTATTTAAACAAATACATAAGTTTTTTGGGTCCAAAGAACATAAGGCGAAAATTCGTGGAATTAAAATTGGTGAGGAACTACTAGAACAAGCCAAAGAGGCGGGGGTTGAGGTGGTTTTAGAGGCAACGGTTGTAGGTCTATATCGGGATAAAGAGATTACAGTTAGAACAGGGGAACAGATTACCCACTACAAAGGAGATTCGATTCTTGTTGCGACAGGTGCTTCTGAGAATATGGTGACCTTTGAAGGTTGGACATTGCCAGGGGTTATCGGTGCCGGAGCAGCGCAAACAATGATGAACTTACATGGTGTAAAACCAGGGAATAAAGTCTTGATGTTAGGATCAGGGAATGTTGGACTTGTGGTAAGTTTTCAGTTGGCACAATGTGGATGTGAAGTGGTAGCAGTGGTTGATGCAGCGCCGAAGGTTGGTGGATATGGAGTTCATGCAGCGAAGGTGGCGAGAACAGGGGTTCCATTTTATTTATCCCATACGATTAAAAAGGCCCATGGTGAAGATTGTATTACGGGAGTAACTATTGCAGAAGTAGATGACAAGTTTCAATTTATAGAAGGAACGGAGAAAACATTTGAAGTAGATACAATCTGTGTGGCGGTAGGACTGTCGCCAATGTCTCAATTGCTCAAGATGGCAGGATGTGAGATGGAAGACAATCCGAAGCGTGGAGGTCAGGTCCCGATTTGTACAGAGTTTGGGGAAACGACCATTCCTGGAATTTTCGTTGCAGGAGATGTGTCTGGAATCGAGGAGGCGAGTTCTGCTATGATAGAGGGACGCATTGCTGGGATTGTAGCAGCCAAGTATCTAGGATATGCGACCAAGGATGAAGTAGATGAGAAAATGATAGAACTTGAGAAGGCATTGTCGAGTCTTCGCCAAGGGATGTTTGCACCGGAGAATCGTGGGAAAAATAATGAGTTAACAGAAGAAGGGATTGAGATATCAACCAATCTTTTGAGAAAGGGATATGTTTCGGAAGACGAAATTCAGAGATTTCCAGGAGTTACAAGGGGGAATGGGTTACATCCAGTCATTGAATGCACGCAAAATATTCCATGCAATCCATGCCAAGATGTTTGCACTAAGGAATGCATTAAAATCGGAGAGAAGATTACATCTCTTCCAGCGATTGATAAAGAAAAGCGGTGCAGTGGTTGTGGAATGTGTGTAGCGATGTGTTCTGGTCAGGCGATTTTTCTAGTAGATGAAGAATATGAAGAATCCTATGCATCCGTGATGTTGCCATATGAATTTCTACCATTGCCGACTGTTGGTGATAAAGGGGTTGCGCTAGATCGAAGTGGAGCAGTAATCTGTGAGGCGGAAATCTTGGAGATGAGAACGGCGAAGGCATTGGATAAGACCAACTTACTTACGATGAAGGTACCGTCAGAATATGCGATGAAGGCTAGGTTTTATCAAAAACGTGCCTAGAAGTTTGGTTGGAATTTAAATATAGATGAGAAAGGAACTACATATGAATAGTGTGAATGATAGATTGAGAGATATAGGACCATATCTTCCAGCCAGCGACGATGGTATGGTAATCTGCAGATGTGAAGAGATTACAAAGGGAGAGATACGTCAGGCAATCCATGATGGAATGTGGACCATTACAGAAATACGTAGATATCTGCGTTCGGGAATGGGTTTATGTCAAGGGCAGACATGTGCAAAACTTGTGAAGCAGATTCTTACCAGAGAACTTGGGGTTGCACCTGAGGTGGTAGAACCAGCGACATCGAGAGCTCCAATGAGACCGATTGAAATGAGGATATTAGGAAACGAGGAGGTATAGGCATATGAGTAGTCAAGCAGAAGTTGTAGTAATTGGCGGAGGAATTATTGGGTGTGCCATTGCTTATTACTTAGCCAAACGTGGCAAAGAAGTAATTGTGCTAGAGGGCAGCGACAATATCGGTCATGGTGGATCGAGTCGCAATGGAGGAGGTGTGCGACAATCTGGTCGTGATCCACGAGAATTACCGCTGGTGATGTATGGAATCAAGAATCTATGGCCTACCTTATCGGAAGAGTTAGAGGTGGATTGTGAGTACCATCAAGATGGGAATTTGCGATTAGGGAAGACGGAGAAACACATTGAGATTCTCAAGGGACTGACAGAGCGCGCTGTGGCTTGTGGTTTAGATGTGCGTATGATAGATGGGGAGGAGGTTCGAGCAATCAATCCTTACTTGACGGATGAAGTAATCGGTGCAAGTTGGTGTCCTACAGACGGGCATGCCAATCCACTCACTACAACACTTGGATATTATAAGATGGCGAGGAGAATGGGGGTACAATTTGTCACAGGGCAGAAGGTGGTAGAACTTCGTAAGGTGAGAGGAAGGCTTCGTCAAGTTATTACAGAAAGTGGTACATACGAGGGAGATACCATTGTCTTGGCAGCTGGTTATGATAGTAGAGAGATTGCGGAGACCATTGGAATCGATATTCCAGTGAAACGAGTGACATTAGAAGCAATGGTGACAGAGGCGGAACCATATATGTTTGATCAGATGTTGGGAACTGCGGATGCAGATTTTTATGGACATCAGACGAAACAAGGGGCGTTTGTATTTGGTGGGTCATCTGGATTTGAAGGATTTACAAAGGATGATGGAACACCAGCCAACAATAGTTTAACAGCAGCTTGTGTATGCCGTGGGGTGATGAAGTATTTTCCAATGCTAAAGGATACAAAGGTTGTTCGGACATGGGCAGGATTCATGGACGATTGCGTGGATCACGTCCCACTTTTAGGTAAGGTAGATGAGGTGGATGGCTTGATTCTGGCATGTGGGTTCTCAGGGCATGGATTTGGGATTGCACCAGCAGTGGGACATCAATTAGCGAAATTGATTGTAGAGGATAAGACGGATGTGGACATCACTTCATTGAGATATGATAGATTTCGTGCAAAAATTTAAGTAGAGGAAAAGGAGAAGATTATGGGATATTCAAGAGTAGAAGTTATTACATCGATGAGTAAATTAGGGGATTTGCAGAGCGCATTAGGTAAGGCGGATGTTACAGGAATTACAGTGTCACAGGTAATCGGTTGTGGAGTACAAAACGGAACATTTGAATACGAAGTGGAGCAAAAACAAGAGATGTCACTGTTGCCAAAACAAATGATTATGATGGTGGTAGAAGATGATAGTTTGGATAAAGTGATAGAGTTGATCAAGAAAGAGTTATACACAGGGCATATCGGAGATGGGAAGATATTTGTCTCTCCGATTAGTAATATCATCCGTGTCCGTACAGGAGAAGAGGGAGTGGAAGCCTTGAAGTAACTAGTCGTATGCGAGAATTGTGGGAGGAAGATATATGAAGACGAAGAAATTAGGGTTGCCGAGTGTGGTAGCCACTGGAGTGGGGCTGATTCTTGCTACCAGTTGCTTGATGTCACTTGGATTGGGATCTAGTGTTTTGGGAACCGCGTTTATTGTGCCGATGATATTGGCAGCAGGAATCAATATTCTAACAGCATTATCATTGAGTGAGTTGAATGCAGTTTTGCCGAATCTGACAGGTGGATTGGCGCAATATACTTTGGCATGTTTAGGACCATTTTTAGCAATTGTTTCTATGGTAGGTGGATATTTGGTCTGTAATGTTATCTGCGGAAGTGTAGAAACAGCAATGCTTGGGAATGTGTTGAATGAGCTACTACCATATGATATCAACCCAAGTATCTATTGTATTGCATTATTAGTTGTGCTGATGATAGCAAACCTAAGTGGAGTGGATATGTTTGCAAAAGTACAAAGTGTGGTTGCCTACAGCTTGATTGTACTGATGTTGGGAATGGGAATTATTGGAATTTTTGGTATGGGTACAGGAGAAGTGATTTCGCAACCATATGCACTTTCGAATGATCCAGGAGAAATGTTTTCAATGGTTGGTCTGGCGTTCTTCTTGTTTTTAGGATGCGAATATGTAATACCAATTGCAAAGGATGTAGATAAGCCGAGGAAAAATGTACCACTTGGTATGATTATCAGTATTGTATTAATTGTTATTATGGATGCAGTTGTTATATTTGGAATGCACAACTATACTCCTTGGGCCAAGCTCGGAGAAAGTACAGCACCTCATCTATACTATGGGACAGCCATGCTAGGGGAGGCGGGAATGATCGTTATGGCAATCGTGTCTATTCTAGCAGTTATCAGTACCGTGAATTCATCCATTAGTGGATTATCATATATCTGTGCAGGGATGGCGAAGATTAATCTCTTGCCAAAAATCTTTTTGAAAACAAATAAAAAAGGTGCTCCATATGCAGGAATTGTGTTGATTAGTGGTTTGATGATTCTCATCAATGCAACGGGACTATCTACAACAGACCAATTGTCTTTCTTTATCTTGATCGGCTGTGTATTCTGGATGGTTGCCTATGTAATTGCAAATTTAAATGTACTAATACTGAGAAGAAAACTACCGAAGGTAGCAAGAACATTCAAAGTACCATTAGGTCCGATACTTCCAATTCTTGGGATTGTAGGGAATATATTTATGATTATAAACATCGATGGCAATCCAGAGGTAAGGATGGAAATCTATCAACTATGTGCAATTGTATTTATAGTCATCGGCGTGTTCGCAGTTGTTTGGATCAAACAGGTGATGAAGAGACCATTATTCAAACCTTTTGAAATCAAAGAAGTCATGGCTATGGAAAATGATTTGTATCATGTGGTTCGAGAAAATAAAGAAAGTGCAATCGAGTTTGGGAGAGCGCGAAAGGCAGTATAGAGCAGAAAAACAGGAAGAAGTTCTGAATCAAAAAAAGAATTTCTTGCTGTTTTTTTATCTACACAATTTACACGATAAAAAATAGACGTCCTAACTTCACCGGTTAACGTCTATTTTAGATTAACACTCCAAAGTGACTAGGTCGTAGCTAGTCATCGGTTCTCTTGTTAAGTGTATTATAGTATAGTCGCTTTGTTGTGCCAATGCACAATTTCGCACTAAATCATTTATTATTTGTGAATTGGTTGACCTTGAGGGAGAAGGGATGTAAAATCAATACAGGTTAACTATAGAAATGGAGAATAAAAATATGTTATTGATAGAATATCCAAAATGCAGTACGTGTCAAAAGGCGAAGAAGCGGTTAGATGTAAATGGAGTGCAATACGAAGCACGACATATAGTAGAGAATAATCCAACTGCGGATGAATTGAAAGGTTGGGTGAAGTTGAGTGGCTTGCCAATTAAGAGATTTTTCAATACTAGTGGTATGAAGTATAGAGAATTAGAGTTGAAAGATAGGCTACCAAATATGTCTGATGAAGAGCAGTTTGAATTGCTAGCAACGGACGGAATGTTGGTAAAGAGACCACTTCTAATCG
The DNA here is from genome assembly GCA_964369755.1 of uncultured Lachnospiraceae bacterium. Lineage (GTDB taxonomy): Bacteria > Bacillota > Clostridia > Lachnospirales > Lachnospiraceae > CAUPWF01. Next base: position 40,858 of record CAYJFY010000007.1, on the reverse strand, counting down.
GTGATACATTTGTAAGGACGGGGTTTCGGGAAAAAGAATGGGAGAGTATATTGGGATGAGGGAAATGCAAGATATTAAAAATGAACAGCAGATAAATAAGGAGAGAATGGAAGAATTGATTCTTCTCTTGAACAAAGCTGGGAAAGCATATTATCAAGAGTCGAAGGAGATTATGACAAACAAGGAGTATGACGGGTTATATGACGAATTGACCATGCTAGAGGAGAAACTAGGGATTGTCATGTCCAATAGCCCTACTATAAATGTAGGATATGAGGTGCTTAGTTCTCTACCGAAGGAACAGCATGGTTCGCCGATGCTCTCATTAGACAAGACGAAAGAGGTCTCTAGATTAAGGGAATTTCTAGGACAGCAAGATGCTATGATATCATGGAAGTTAGATGGTCTCACTATCGTTCTCACCTATGAAAATGGAGGCTTGGAGAAGGCGGTTACCCGGGGCAATGGAGAAGTCGGAGAGGTGATTACAAATAATGCGATAGTATTTAGGAATCTGCCTCTAACAATTGCCTACAAGGGAAGGCTTATCTTGAGAGGGGAGGCTGTCATCGGATATGAGGATTTTGAGAAGATTAACGAAGAAATTGAAGATGCAGATGCCAAGTATAAGAATCCTAGAAATCTATGTAGTGGATCGGTGCGCCAGTTAAACAATGAGATTACAGCAAAGAGAAACGTAAGATTTTTCGCTTTTCAATTGGTAGAGTGTGGAGAAGCAGGTATGCAGGAGTCGAGAGAACGACAAATGCTATGGCTAAAGGAGCAAGGCTTCGAGACGGTAGAATATCGGAGAACAAATGCGGAATCTATCGAGGAAGATGTGGCATGGTTTGCGAAGAAGGTTTCAGAAAATCCCTATCCATCAGATGGATTAGTTTTGGCATATGATGATATTCAATATGGAATATCCCTGGGGACAACAGCCAAATTCCCGAGAGATTCTTTTGCGTTTAAATGGGAAGATGAATGCAAGGAAACCAAGTTGCTAGAGATTGAGTGGAGTCCATCTAGAACAGGGTTGATCAATCCAGTTGCAATCTTTGAACCGGTAGAATTAGAGGGCACGACAGTAAGTCGTGCAAGTGTACACAATATTAGTGTAGTCGAGGAGTTGGAACTAGGAATCGGGGATACGATTACCGTGTATAAAGCCAATATGATCATTCCACAAATTGACCAAAACTTGACACGGAGTAATAATCTAGAGATTATCAAGGAATGTCCAGTTTGCGGACAAGAAACTTCCATTGTGCAGGAAGCCAGTGCTAAGGTGTTGAAATGTTTGAATCCAGATTGCCAAGCAAAGAAAATCAAATCATTGGTTCTTATGGTAGGAAGAAACGCACTGAACATCGAGGGTCTGTCAGAGGCTACCTTAGAGAAATTTGTAGTCGCTGGATATATCAAGAATTCCGTAGACCTTTTTCATCTAGATCGTTACGAGGAAGAGATAAAGACTATGGAAGGATTTGGTGTGAAATCCTACGAGAACCTATGTCAGAGTGTAGAAAAAGCAAGGGAAACACAGTTGTATAAAGTGATTTACAGTCTAGGAATTGCCAATGTTGGGCTAGCCAATGCGAAGATGATCTGCAAGGCATTCGGCAATGAGATAGAGAAAATCATACATACGACAAAGGAAGAACTTAGTGAAATCGATGGAGTGGGGGATGTGATTGCAGAGACATTCGTTGCATACTTTTCTTCGGAAGAACATTGTGAATTGCTTCAGCGACTATTGGATGAATTGACACTCATTGAAGAAGAGAGTGAAGAGCAAGTGCTTCAGGGGATGAACTTCGTAGTAACAGGAAGTGTGGAGATATTCAAGAATCGAAATGAAATCAAGGAATTGATTGAGAAACGCGGTGGGAAGGTAACTGGAAGTGTTACCAGTAAGACAAACTATCTGATCAATAATGATATCGCATCAAATTCTTCTAAGAATAAAAAAGCGAAGGAATTAGGAGTTGAGATTATAACCGAGCGAGAATTTGTTGATCGTTGGGGACGGTGACCATTGGGGACGGGGGAAAATGCCATTTTCCCCCGTCCCCAATGAATTACCCTCTTAAAGTAATGACTGGTCCCCCGGTTCCTTCTATGTAGTCTTTTGTAATTGTAACGGTTCCGATGGAATCGTCTTTTGGTATTTCATACATGATATCGAGCATGAATTCTTCGATGATGGAACGAAGTGCTCTTGCGCCAATTGCCTTTTTCGCAGCTTTTTCTGCAATTGCCTCTAGGGCTTCTTCGTCAAAAATCAACTGAACTTCATCTAATTCTAACAACTTTTGGTATTGTTTTAGAATCGCATTTTTCGGTTCTTTTAGAATCTTCACCAGCATTTCTTTCGACAATCCTTTTAGGGTGTAGATGACTGGTAGACGACCGATGAATTCTGGAATCATACCGAATTTGCGGAGGTCTTCGATTTCTACTTTGGTTAGGATATCTTCATCTTTGTCATATGCATCTTTGAGTTCGGAATTAAATCCGATGGATGTTGCTTTGGAGAGACGTTCTTTGATGATGGTCTCTAGGTCTGGAAAGGCTCCTCCACAGATGAATAGGATGTTGCGTGTGTTGATTGTAGTAAGTGGAACCATGGCGTTCTTGCTATTGGATCCGACTGGAACTTCTACATCACTTCCTTCTAAGAGTTTGAGCATTCCTTGTTGTACGGATTCTCCACTGACATCTCGTTGGGTGGAGTTTTGTTTTTTTGCAATTTTATCGATTTCGTCGATGAAGATAATGCCTTGCTCTGCCTTATCCACATCATTATCTGCCGCGGCTAGTAGTTTGGACACTACGCTTTCGATGTCATCTCCGATATAGCCTGCCTCTGTCAATGCGGTTGCATCAGTGATTGCCAGTGGAACATCAAGCAGTCTTGCTAGCGTCTTAACTAAGTAGGTCTTACCACAGCCAGTAGGCCCGATCATTAGCATGTTGGATTTTTCGATTTCAATATCATCCATGGTGTCGGTCGCCACACGTTTGTAATGGTTATATACGGCTACGGAGATGACTTTCTTCGCGTATTCTTGTCCAACTACGAAGTCATCTAGTTTTCCTTTGATGATATGAGGAGCAGGAATATCGTTGATGTTTAGAATAGGTTCCTTCTTCTCCTCTGGTTTCTTTTTCTTAATTTTCTGTTTTTTGGGTGTTGCATTCTCTATATCGCTTAGATTTAAAAATTGGATATTAGGATTCGATAGAATCTTGTTGATATCAAAATTCGACTGTTGCATCATCTCCCAACTTTTTTTCATACAGTCAGAACAGATGGACATGTTATTGGGCATGTCGGTCATCTTGCCTGCTATGCTCTCGGGGCGATTGCAGAGACTACAGATTTTCTCGTACCCATCCTCATTGTTATCCTCATTGCTATCTATTACTTCTACCTCTGAATTTGTAGTGTCTTTTTCCATATTCAATAACTACCTCTTTTCTTCATAATCCCCTCTATTATAACGTAGGATTGAAATTTGAGCAAATAAAGATTTCCTTAATTGAAAAAAAGTGTTAGAATAAAGGATAAGTGGTTAAAAAAATAGTGGAGAACACAAATTATGAAGAATAATATTGCTTTATTGGATAAAAAAGTTTTGCTATGGGTGCAAGACCATGTTAGGACACCGGGTTTGACACCGATTATGCGGGAGATTACGTTTCTCGGAGATGTGGGCTGGTTTAGTATTCTGCTGTCGGCAGGATTGGCGATCAAGAAAACAACAAGAGGGGCGGCTGCCTGTGTGATTGGAGCACTTTCGTTTGGTGCATTTATCACAAACCTAGTGTTAAAACCTTCGATATGCAAGAGGCGACCAATCAATCGGGTGCCGAAATTAACCTATCTGATTCCAGAACCCAAGGATTGGTCTTTTCCTTCGGGACATACGACGGCCGCATTTGCGACTGCGGGTGTGATTGCAAAACGATTCAACAAGCGAATCGGTGCGCTTGCCTATACATTGGCAAGTTTAGTGGGATTTTCGAGAGTGTATCTAGGTGTACATTATCCGACGGATGTAATCGGTGGATTTATCGTAGGGAAGTTTGCAAGCACTGCAGTTTGCAACATGTATAAGAAACTAGGAAAGCGTTAGTCTCCCTTACTGCTTAATGGATTGTGGTTTCCATCCCAAGATGGATTGTTATCGGGGGGATAATTGTTTGTAAGTCTGTCATTGGCCTCCACGCTAGGGACATTTGGGAGGTTTAACTTGTCTTCCTTCTTGTCTCTTTGTTGCATTGCACGTAGTCGTTGCTTTGCGATTTGACTAGAGTGTAGGTAGTGCATATTATTGTGATTTGATGAATCCATAAAAAAGCTCCTTTCGTTTGGACTACTAATAGTATGTCCAACGAAGGGAGCTTTTAATCTTAGTTTTTCACTGGGTCTGGATAATTCACACCTAAGGTATCAACTGTAACTGTTTTGATGCGTTGTACTTCCAATGGCTTATCGTCGTAAGAAGTAGGTGTTTCTGCAATTGCATTCACGTTTTCAAGTCCTTCGATTACCTTACCAAATCCTGCATAAGCACCGTCTAGGTGAGGTGAGTTTTGGTGCATGATGAAGAACTGTGATCCAGCTGAATCAGGGTGCATGGAACGCGCCATCGATAAAACACCTGGCTCATGCTTTAGCGTATTGTTGTAACCATTTTGGCTAAATTCACCTTTGATTCCGTAACCAGGACCGCCTGTCCCAGAACCTTTTGGACAACCTCCTTGGATCATGAATCCACGGATGACACGGTGGAAGATCAGACCATCATAGTAGTTGTTGTTGATAAGAGATATAAAGTTGTTTACAGTGTTGGGAGCGATCTCAGGATATAGTTCTGCTTTTATGATTGCTCCATTTTCCATTTCAAATGTTACTATAGGATTTGACATTTTTTTACTTCCTTTCGTTTTTTACCTACTTATTGTACATAATAATATGCAAATAGTAAAGAGGCGGAATGCGAAATTTACTTTATCCTAAGAATTTTATATGATATAATGAATTAATTGAGCGATAAAAAGATAGGAGTTGAGCGAAGATGATTTCAGCAGAAAAACTCGTTTTTGAATATGATAAATATGATTCAGAGGGAAATGAAATAGGAAAGCAACGTGCCATCGACGGAATTGACGTGAAGGTGGAGGCGGGGAGCTTTATTGCAATCCTAGGACATAACGGCTCTGGAAAGTCTACATTTGCGAAGCATTTGAATGCAATTTTATTGCCAAGTGCTGGCGATGTATGGGTAGACGGCAAGAATACGAAGGATATGGAGCATCTCTGGGAGATTCGTCAGAGTGCAGGAATGGTGTTTCAAAATCCAGATAACCAGATTATCGGAACGGTAGTGGAAGAAGATGTCGGGTTTGGACCAGAGAACCTAGGAGTGCCGACCAAGAAGATATGGGAGAGAGTGGAAGAGGGATTGAAGGCGGTTGGAATGCTGTCTTATCGCAATCACTCACCCAATAAATTGTCTGGGGGACAAAAGCAGAGGGTCGCTATCGCTGGTGTCATCGCCATGCGACCAAAGTGTATCGTATTGGACGAGCCGACAGCAATGTTGGATCCCAATGGTAGAAAAGAAGTGATTAAGACGATTGAGGCTTTGAGAAAGCAAGAGAATATCACCGTGATACTGATTACACATTATATGGAGGAAGTCGTGGCGGCAGATAAAGTCTATGTCATGGATCATGGCAAGGTGGTTCTAGAGGGGACGCCAAAAGAGGTGTTTTGTGAAGTGGAAACCTTGAAGAAGTATCGCCTCGATGTTCCGCAGGCGACCATGGTTGCTCATGAGCTACAACAAAAAGGGTATGATATCCCGAACGGAATTTTGCAGATGGAAGAATTAGTGGAGGCGGTATGTCGATTAAGCTAGAAAATATAAATTATATCTATGAAAAAGGTGTGGCATATGAGAAGCATGCACTGAAAAATATCAATATCGAAATACCTCATGGAGAATTTCTTGGAATCATCGGTCATACAGGATCAGGAAAATCCACATTGATTCAGCATCTGAATGGACTGGTCAAGGCCACCGATGGAGTTATTTATTTCGATGGAGAAAATATCTACCAGCAGAACTTCAATATGAAGCAATTGAGAAATAAGGTAGGACTTGTGTTTCAATATCCAGAACACCAACTTTTTGAAGTGGATGTTCTATCTGATGTGTGCTTTGGTCCAAAGAATCAAGGCTTGACGGAGGAAGAAGCGAAGGAAAAGGCGAAGAAAGCATTGCAGATGGTTGGAATGAAGGAGAAATACTATAGCCAATCGCCGTTTGATCTGTCGGGAGGGCAGAAACGACGTGTTGCGATAGCGGGTGTACTTGCTATGGAACCAAAGGTTTTGGTGCTTGACGAGCCGACGGCGGGGCTAGACCCGAAGGGAAGAGATGAAATCCTTGATCAGATTGCACAACTGCATGAGCATGGCGACATGACAGTTATTTTAGTCTCTCATAGCATGGAAGATATCGCCAAGTATGTAGATAAGATTCTAGTAATGAATCAAGGGGAAGTGCTCTATTATGACGAGCCAAAAAAGGTGTTTGCTCACTACAAAGAGCTAGAAGAGATTGGGCTAGCTGCACCGCAGGTGACCTATCTGATGAATGCTCTGAGCGAGAGGGGACTTGAGGTAAATGTAGAAGCTACAACGGTGGAAGAAACAGTGGAGTGCATCGCGAAGATGTTGGAGAGCAGACGAGATAAGAGGTTGAAGACACAGGAGAGAATTCATGATTAGAGATATAACGATAGGACAATATTACCCAGCGGATAGCGTGTTGCATCGCTTAGACCCGCGGGTGAAGATTATCGGCACCTTGATGTACTTGGTGTCGTTATTCCTCTATCAAAACATAGTCGGCTATGCGGTAGCGACCGTATTCTTGTTTACGGTTATCTATATTTCCAAGGTTCCATTGTCGTTTATCGGAAAAGGTTTACGACCGATTATCATGCTATTATTCATTACCGTGTTTTTTAGCTTGATTTTCAATACAAATGGAGAGGTTTTGGTGAAATTCTGGATTGTTACGATTACAGAAGAAGGACTGAGAAATGCGGTATATATGGGGATTCGCCTAATTTACTTGATTGCAGGGTCTAATATTATGACATTGACCACAACACCGAATGCCTTGACGGATGCGCTGGAGAACCTATTGGCACCATTGAATAAGATAAAAGTGCCAGTTCATGAGATTTCTATGATGATTTCTATCGCATTACGATTTATCCCGATTTTACTAGAGGAGACCGACAAGATTATGAAGGCACAATTGGCACGTGGGGCAGATCTAGAGAGTGGAAATCTGATTCAGAAGGCAAAAGCCATGATTCCGATTCTTGTTCCCCTATTCGTATCTGCATTTCGAAGGGCGACAGACCTAGCAATGGCAATGGAAGCTAGATGTTATCGAGGCGGCGAGGGAAGAACGAAGATGAAACCACTTCGTTACAGAAGATTGGATTATGGTGCATTTGTAATATGTAGCTTGTATCTTGTAGGAATCTTCCTAGTTGGAAGATATGTGAATTTGACAGTATGGGTATTCTGATGGTATGAAAGAGATGGAATGTGTGAAAGATAAAAGGCGAATCAAATTAACCATAGCCTATGATGGAACGAATTATTGTGGTTGGCAGGTGCAACCAAATGGAATTACGGTAGAAGAGGTTCTGAACAAGGTCATCCAACGAATGCCTGGAGACAATAGCATGGTAATCGGAGCGAGTCGTACGGATTCGGGAGTGCATGCACTTGGAAATGTGGCTGTCTTCGACACGGATACCACAATCCCAGCGGAGAATATCTGCCATGTATTGAACCAAAAGCTACCAAAAGATATCGTAGTGACACAATCAGAAGAAGTGGCAATGGATTTCCATCCGCGATATTGTGACACGCGAAAGACCTATGAATATCACATTGTGAATCGTAGAACAATCATACCAACCAAGCGCTTGACGAACTATTTTGTCTCCTTTGATTTAGACGTAGACAAGATGAGAGAGGCTTGTCAATACATCATTGGTACCCATGATTTTGCGAGTTTTTGCAATATTAGGACAGATGTGAAAGACACGGTGAGAACGATTTTCACCTTGGATGTAGAGCAGGTGGGAGACGAGATTACTATTCGGGTTGTGGGAGATGGTTTCCTCTACAATATGGTTCGGATTATCGTAGGAACGTTAGTAAGGGTCGGGCGAGGATACTACCAACCAAAGGATGTAGAAGAAATTCTAGAGGCGAAGAAACGAACAGAAGCAGGTGTGACAGCACCGCCTCAGGGGTTGTTCTTGGTGAAGATTGAGTATAAATAAATGCGAAAGGAAGGGAAGTGTATGAAGAAGAAACATGCAGAAGGACTCATAGATTATATCAGAAAATCTCCAACGGCATTTCATACCATCGCGAATATAGAAACGGAACTGAAGGAGAAAGGATTTGTATATCTAGACGGCAAAAAAGCTTGGAAGGTGAATCCTGGTGGGAAGTATTATACCATTAGTAATGGAACTACTTTAATCGCATTCGATGTTCCAGAGGAGTCGTATGTGGGATATCGGATGATTGCAAGTCACAGTGATACACCTGGGTTTAAAATCAAGACAAATCCAGATAAGAAATTAGTATCGAAAGATAATCAAGCAGGGTATACGTCATTAAGTGTGGAGAAATATGGAGGACCACTCCTTGCACCTTGGTTTGACCGACCCTTGTCCATTGCAGGACGGGTACTCTATCAGGGAGAGGCTGGCATAGAGGAGGTTTTAGTGGATTTCAAGGAACCGTGCCTAAGTATCGTGAATCTAGCCATTCATCAGAATCGAGAAGCCAATAATGGAATGGAGTACAAAGTAGGCAAGGATATGATTCCGTTGTGGGCTGGACATGAGAATGAAACAGGATTTATGAAGCGAGTGGCAGGCTTGCTCGGTGTGGATGAGGAACAGATTCTAGATACAGATTTGTTTGTGTACAACCAAATGGACGGCACCCTATGGGGAGCGAATCAAGAATTTTTATCTGCCCCGCGATTGGATGATTTACTGTGTGTCTATGCATCGAAGGAAGCATTCTTGGAGTCCGAATCGAAGGAATATGTGAAAGTCCTAGCCGTGTTTGACAGTGAGGAAGTGGGTAGTGGAACCATGCAAGGTGCCAAGTCTACGTATTTGCGCGATTCTCTAAATCGATTATCTCAGGCACTAGGTCATTCGGAGGAGGCGCATCAGATGGCCCTGGCCAATAGTGTGCTAGTTTCTGCGGACAATGCGCATGCCTTGCATCCAAATTACGTGGAAAAATCGGATCAGGCGAATGGAGTTTACTTGAATAGGGGAATTGTGATAAAATATAGTGCGAACCAGAGATATACGACGGATGCGAGAAGTGGTGCGTATATGAAGGCACTGTGCAAGAAGTACGACATTCCATACCAAGTGTTCCACAATCATCCCGATGTGGTCGGTGGAAGTACGCTGGGGAATCTAGCGGTTCAACAGCTTCCTGTTATGTCGGTAGATGTGGGTGCACCGCAATTAGCAATGCACTCAGCCTATGAGACGGTAGGGGCTAGAGATGTAGGGGACATGTTGGATATGATGAAAGCATTTTGGAATTCGAAGTAGGCCGAATATAAGGCGATGAAATAGATGAATTAGAAGATGAAATTTAGAAAAGTTTAGGAGGAAAAGCAAGATGAAAGTTGCGAATCTAGTAGGAGAGAGATTTAAAGAAAGACCATCCGATTGTGTGGTGGACAGTCATGCATTTATGATTAGAGGTGGATATATCAAGAGTGTGGCAAACGGGATTTATTCTTCGTTCACACCAGCAAAACGTATTTCAAGAAAAATTGAACAGATCATTCGTGAAGAGATGGATCGAATTGACGGACAGGAAGTTTCATTTCCAGTAGCACTTCCAGCGACTCTCTGGGAAGAGTCAGGGCGTTATGAAAGCGTAGGAGATGAGCTGTTAAGATTTACAGATAGAAACAATCAAAAGATGTTACTAGGGATGACCCATGAAGAGGCAGCAGTACAACTTGTTCGCGAGTATGGACAGAGTTACTCAAAGTATCCATTTATGATCTATCAGATTCAAACAAAATTCCGTGATGAAGCACGTCCACGTGGAGGATTGATTCGTGTGCGCGAATTTACAATGAAGGATGCATATTCCTACCATACATCACAAGAAGATCTAGAGCAATATTACGATCGTTGTCACAAGGCATATGAGAGAATCTTCGAGAGAGCAGGAATCCCAGAGACGATTTCTGTGATGTCAGATTCGGGAATGATGGGTGGAAGTGTTTCTCATGAATTTATGTTATTGACTCCAGTCGGAGAGGATAGCATCGTTACTTGTACAAGTTGCGATTTCAAGGCAAATATGGAAGCAGCAGAGACCATCGTTGAAAATGTAGCAAAAGAGCCATCCAAAGAATTGGAATTGGTACATACACCAAGTGCTTCTACAATCGAGGATCTATGCAAGTTCCTAGGGGTAAAGGAGTCAGAGACATGCAAGGCAGTTGTATATCAAAAAGAAACTGATGACACATATGTCATTGCTTTCCTTCGTGGGGATTATGAGATCAACGAGGCGAAGCTTAAGAATGCTCTAGGTTGCAACATCTATCCAGCAAACATCGATGAAGACTGTGGAATCGTTGCAGGATTTATCGGTGCATACAATATGGAAGCAAAGTGCGAGATGCTATTTGATTCTTCATTAAAAGGTGCAAACAACTTAGTGTGTGGTGGAAACAAAGTGGATTATCACTACACAGGATTCGACATTGCACGTGATGTAGAAAACCCAAGATACGCAGACGTATCCAAGGTACAAGATGGGGGAATCTGCCCAGTATGCGGTCAGCCAACTTTGAACATCAGCCGTGGGATCGAAGTGGGAAATATCTTCCAATTAGGAACGAAATACACAGAAGCAATGGGAATGACATACTTAGACGAGAAGGGTCAGAGCAGTTATCCAATCATGGGTTGCTATGGAATCGGTGTGGGACGCCTCATGGCATCTGTATGCGAAGTCAACCACGACGACTATGGTCCAATCTGGCCAAAGGCAATCGCACCATGGCAAGTACACCTATGTGCAGTGAGGGCAGATGATGCGGAAGTAAGAGCGTTGGCAGACAAGATCTACAACGAGTTACTAGATAAAGGCGTAGAAGTAATCTTCGATGATCGTGCAGTATCCGCAGGAGTAATCTTCTCAGATGCAGACCTACTAGGCTGCCCAATCCGTGTGGTTGTGAGTCCACGAAACCTAAAGGAAAACTGCGTAGAACTGGTGAGTAGAGATAAGACGATCTCAGAAAAAATCGCAGTAGAAGATGCTTGTGAGTCAATTATGAAGTATTTATAAAAATCATGGAAAAAGATTTTAAAGTTTTTTAAAGAAACATCTTGACATTTTATGTCGTGTGAGGTAAACTATCTATTGTCGCTAAAGAAAACAGCGACGATAGATACTATGGAGAGGTATCGAAGTGGTCATAACGAGGCGGTCTTGAAAACCGTTTGTCCGAAAGGGCGCGTGGGTTCGAATCCCACCCTCTCCGCTAATAAAAAAAGAACTCTTGAGATTCAAGAGTTCTTTTTTGCGTGAAAAGTTGAATTCCTATTAAAAATATGTTATTTTTAATAGGAATTTGTCGATTTATTTAACCAACAGAGTACAGGGGGATATTTACTCGTGAGTAAGGCGGAAAAAGGCTATGGATTTAGCATAAGGGACATCAAGCGGAGAAGTAGGAAGGTAGTAAAATCACACTATTGGTTTTTGTTTATTACTTGTATATTTGCAGCGTTTTTGGGGAGTGAGTTTACGGATGCGATTTTGCTCACGAGCTCGAATGCGGCGAATCTACATGGGATGGTTGAGGTTCCGGATATAGTTGTTGAGGGAAGTCAGCAGGTTTTTGGACAGAGTGAGGGGGTATTTGCCGCTGTATTTACAGGGGTTGCTTCGGGCTCTATCTTTGATTGGATGTTTAATGGGATTTCCTTGATGGTGAGAACAGGTTTGGTTGCGTCATTTATTTATATTGGATTGGCGCTGCTTATGGTGTTTGGATTTTGGTTTTTGATCAGTAATATGTATATCGTGGTTTCTAGGAGGATTTTCCTGGAAAGCAGAATTTATAAGAGGGTTTCGGTTCAGAAATTCCTATTTTTATTTTACATAAAAAAATGGAGACATGTTTCTTGGGTGATGTTTGTGACGAGTATCTATAACTTTTTCTGGTATTTTGCACTGGTTGTTCCAGGGATTATGAAGCGATACTCTTATTTTATGGTGCCTTTTATTCTGGCGGAGAATCCGAAGGTTTCTGCGAGGGAGGCGATTGCACTATCGAGGAAGATGATGACGGGGCATAAATTTGAATGCTTTCTTCTAGAACTTTCCTTTTTTGGTTGGCTTGTCTTGCGGATTGCGACGATGGGATTGTCGGGATTGTTTTTCTCTAACTCCTATCAGGTGGCTGCATATACAGAGTTCTATGTCTACATGAGGACTCTGGCGAAGCAGGGGGAGATTTTGGGAAGTGAATTATTGAATGACAAGTATCTATATGAGAAAGCGGATCAAATGACTTTGGACGAGAGTTATATAGAAGTTGTCTCAATCTTGAATTCAAAGAGAACAAAGATGGAATCTCCGAAGACATTTGGAGAAAAAATCTTAGATTTTCTAGGTATTACATTGCATAGAGAGGAAGAAGAGGAACAGAGGCAGATTAAAGTGATTCGGGAGAATGGTGCCAAGGAGTACCAAGCGATTATAGATGGGCAGGAGTATCCGCTTAGGTTATTTACGATTGCTGGGCGCGCGAAGAATGCGAAGAATGAGACCGTAAACTATATGAGGAAGTACACGATTCCTTCGCTGATTATGATTTTCTTTGTCTTTTGTTTTATCGGTTGGATATGGGAAGTGGTACTACGATTGGTGAATGAGGGTAGATTTGTGAATCGAGGGATGCTACGTGGCCCGTGGTTGCCGATCTATGGTTCGGGTGGAGTTTTGATTCTTACTTGTCTCTATCGTTTGCGACGAAAGGCTTGGATGCAATTTGCTTCGGCAGTTGTGATGGCTGGATTGGTGGAGTATTTTACATCCTATGCGCTAGAGATGGCACATGGAGAGAAGTGGTGGGACTACAGTGGGTATTTTATCAATATTCACGGTAGAATCTGCGGAGAAGGACTTATGGTATTTGGAATGGGGGCTATTGCAGGTGTCTATATCTTAGCGCCATTGATTGATGATTATGTGAGCAAGGTTCGGGTGAAGATTTTAGTAGTGGTATCTTGTGTGTTGATAGCAGTATTTGCAGTAGATGCGACATATTCCCTTATGAATCCCAATATGGGAAGTGGAATTACAGTGAGTAGTATTGAGACGGAGATGTTAAGGAGGTGGCATTTTGGGTCAGAAGATAAATGATGTATTCAATATGATGAGAAGAGCGCTTAACACCTTGGATTATCAGCTTATGGATCATGGGGAAAGAGTAGCCTACACTTTGCTGAATATGTATGAGGCAGAGGATGGATATACAGAGGAACAATTGGTTAAGATATGTTATCTAGGAATTTTTCATGACATCGGTGCGTATCAGACAGAGATGTTAGATTCGCTTATGACTTCTTCGAAAGCATATAATTTTGAATTGTCTAATACACTATCACATTCGATTTATGGATATATGTTTTTAAAACGGCAAGAATTCTTCCAGGAGTATTGTGAAGGAGTGATTTTTCATCATTTTCCATATGATAAATTACAAGATACAGATTGTAAGGATAAGAAGCTTGCGACAAGAATGTTTATAGCAGATCGCTTAGATATCATGATTATTAAGGGGTATGCAAGAACGATAGAAGATGTGGAGAAGTTTCTTGGGAATCCTGTTTTTTGCCAGTCGGAAGCGCAGTTCCTAATTCAGCTAGAACGAGAGAAGGGTATCATTACAGAAATGCTGAATGGGCGTTATCTAGAGAAGGTTCATGGTTTTTTGAATTCCCAGACAGTGCAAGAAGAACATCTTCGTTCTTTGTTATTGATGTTGCCTCAGGCAATCGATTTTCGAAGTGAATATACAGTCAGCCATACGGCAGTAACTGTGCAGGTTGCAGTAGCACTAGGTAAGATGTTGGAGTTAGATGAGGATACGGTGGAATCGATAAAATTAGGTTCCATGCTTCATGATATTGGGAAGATATCGGTTTCTCCTATGATACTCGAGAAAACTTCTTCCTTGACAAAAAATGAGTTTAAGGTAATGAAAGATCATGTTCTGTTATCAGAGCATATTCTTCGTGGTTGTGTTAGTGACGAAGTTTTACGGATTGCAATTCGCCATCATGAGAAATTAGATGGAACTGGATATCCAAATGGGTTGAAAGACGAGGATTTATCACAGGCAGAGAAAATAGTAGCAGTAGCAGACATACTCAGTGCTCTTATGGGACGAAGGAGTTATAAGGATCCTTTTCCGAAGGAGAAGGCGATTTCAATTGTTCGAGAAATGGCAGAGGAGAGAAAAATCTGTCAGAATGTGGCTTCGGTGGCGATTGATCATTATGATGAATTGGCTGAAATATGTGATTGTGTAAGTGAGGAAATGAAAGAAAACTATCGCGTGTTTCAGGAGGAGGCACATGCTTTGTATCTGAAATATATTGAGGAATAGCAGTAGGAGATATCAATGGAGAAAAATACAAAAACTTATCAAAATATAGAAGAATCACTTGCAAATGAGGCGAAAGCAATTATCGGTTATCTTGTATATGCAGACATAGCATTAGCAGAAGGGAACCAAGAAGTGGCAGACTTCTTCAAAAAAATGGCGAAAAATGAAATGGAACATGCTAAGACATGGTTCAAATACATTCATGATATATCTGGTGATACGGTTACCAATCTAAATCAAGCTGCCAGTAATGAGAACGAAGAATGGAAAACCTCTTATCCAGAAGCTGCTATGCAAGCAAAGGAAGAGGGATTTGATGATGTTGCAGCGATGTTTGAGAGGATATCATCGATTGAATGTGATCATGAGAGGCGTTTCGTAGAAATGATTCTAGCGCAAGAAGAAAATAATCAGGTGGAAGAACAAGACCCTACAGAGGAAGGAAAAGAACAACACTTTTGTATTTTTTGTGGATTTCCAGCAAAAGAAGCAATGGAGATATGTCCAGTGTGTGGAGCGTTGGATTCATTTGTAGCAGAGTGAAAATAGAGCAGAATTATTCTTATGTAATGGCACTATAGTGGAAGAGTCAGATGATGTAAGAGGGGGATTGGCATGAAGTGCTTGTTAAAAGGTGGAACTGTGGTAAGTGGAACGGGGCAGAGCAAGTTGGATGTTCTCATAGAGGGGGAACAGATTGTGGCAGTAGGTGAGGATTTATCGCAGGAAGATGCTCAGGTGGAAGATGTCAGTGGTAAATATCTCTTTCCTGGGTTTATCGATGCGCACACCCACATGGATTTAGAGGTGAGTGGAACGGTTACTGCGGATGGATTTGAGTCTGGTACCAAGGCGGAGGTCGCAGGTGGAACGACTTGTATCATAGATTTTGCCACCCAGAATAAGGGGGAATCGCTGGCTCAAGCATTGGAGAATTGGCACCGTAAGGCGGAGGGTGTATCGAGTTGTGATTATGGATTTCACCTAGCGATTTCAGACTGGAATGAATCGATCTATGAAGAGTTGGAAGAAGTTGTGAACAAGGGTGTCCGTTCTTTTAAGCTCTATATGACTTATGACGCGATGGTTGTGGATGACAAGACGATCTATGAGATTTTGACCCGATTGAAGGAGTTGGGTGCGATTACAGGTGTTCATTGTGAAAACAAGGGGATTATCGATGCCAGATTAGAGGAGTTGCTAAGGGAGAAGAAACATCGAAGAGATGTAGCGGATTATCCAGGTACGAGACCAGCCGAGGCGGAGGCAGAGGCCATTCATCGCTTGCTTGCGATTGCAAAATGTGTGGATACACCTGTCATCGTGGTGCACCTGAGCAGTGCCCTAGGATATCGCCAGATTGAAGAAGCGAGGGCAGAGGGGCAGCAGGTCTATGTAGAAACTTGCCCGCAATACCTAGTGATGGATGATAGCAAATATTCTCTAGGAGATGGCAGGGGGCGCAATTATATGATTGCACCACCACTTCGCAAGAAAATGGATCAAGATGTTTTGTGGACGGCATTGAACCAGGGGCAGATCCAGACCATTGCCACGGATCATTGCAGTTTTAATCAAGAGCAGAAATCGGTTGGTGAGGCGGATTTTGCAGTGACACCTTGTGGAATGCCTGGGGCTCAGGAGAGACCAGCGCTCATCTATGAATTCGGTGTCAATCAGGGAAGAATCAGCCTAGAGCAGATGTGTGAATATTTGTCGGAAAATGCGGCGAAAATCTATGGATTATACCCGAGAAAAGGTGTGATTCAGGTGGGAAGTGACGCGGATATTGTGGTGTGGAATCCTGAGAAAGTATGGACCATATCGGAGAAGACACAGCAATCGAAGACGGATTATGCGCCATTAGAGGGAACGAAGATCAAGGGTTGTGCAGAAATGGTTTTCCTAAGAGGAAGGCTTGTAGCAAAAGACGGAGATATCATAGCAGAGTATGCGGGGAGATATGTACGATGAAGGTGCTGATTCGAGGTGCAGGTGATTTGGCGAGTGGGATTGCGGTGAGGTTATATCGCAGTGGACATCAGGTTCTCATGACAGAGATTGAGGAACCGTTGACGGTGAGACGAACCGTGGCTTTTTCTCGTGCGGTCTATGAGAAAACGGCACAGGTAGAAGAGGTGGAAGGTACACATGTAACCAAGCTTTCTCAGGCGAAAGAATGTTGGAGCAGAGGAAGGATTCCGGTTTTTGTGGATGAGAAGGCAAATATCAGGAGAGCGTTTCAACCAGACGTAGTGGTGGACGCGATTTTGGCAAAGAGAAATCTAGGAACGAAGATGTGGGATGCACCTCTAGTGATTGGGGTAGGTCCTGGATTTACGGCAGGTGAAGACTGCCACTGTGTTGTGGAAACGAAGAGGGGGCATCATCTCGGTAGAGTGCATTATGAGGGACAGGCATTTCCAAATACAGGAGAGCCAGGAGAAATCGGAGGCTATACGAAGGAACGCCTAATTCGTGCAACGACAGAGGGGTATCTGATTCCGAGTGTTACAATCGGAGACCAAGTGGAAGTGGGACAAGTGGTTGCCTATGTGGATCAGAGTCCTGTGTATGCGCAGATGAGTGGTATGGTCAGGGGAATGCTACAAAAGGGGGTCTATGTAACGTCTGGATTGAAGATTGGAGACATTGATTCTCGTTGTGAATTGGAGCATTGCTACACCATATCGGACAAGGCACGTGCCATCGGTGGTGGAGTGCTAGAGGCGATGGAGAATGATAGACATCGGAGAGAGTCGTATGGAATCGTTTTGTTGGCAGCAGGAAGAGGTGAGCGATTTGGTTCCAACAAATTATTGCATAAGTGGAAGGGAAAACCGATATTTTCCTATGCGTTTGACACGTTACAGTCCTTCGCTGGGCTAGCGAGATATGTGGTGACAGGATACAAAGAGGTGGAGGAAGCGGCAGAGCGCAGTGAGGTGAAATTCGTTTACAATGGGGAGCCCGAGCTTGGAATCTCTCATTCCATTCAGTTGGGATTGCGGGTCTGTCTAAGAGAAAATCCTGACCTACAAGGTGTCCTGTTCATGGTGTGTGATCAGCCTATGTTGCAGCGGTCGACCCTTCATAGAATTCTGAATCAAGCCTATCGTGGAGAGTCTGCGATTGTGTGTGCATCGATCGATGGAAGAAGAGGAAATCCAGTGTATTGGGGACGGAAGTATTTTCCGGAACTGCTGGAATTGAGTGGGGATGTGGGTGGAAGAGCGCTTATGGATCAGTATTTGGAGCATATCACCTATGTAGAGGTCGAGTCTGCTGAGTTAAAGGATGTGGATTTCCCAGAAGAAATATCGTGACATCGCCTATGAGAAGTCACGATGTTTCGCAATTAAAACATAGCATTTACAAAAAAACATGAAAGTGTATTGACATTTTTATGACAGACTCTGATAATGGTATTATATGTTATCAGAGTCTGATTTCATAAATAAAAATAACAGGTGTAGAAATGTTAAAGAGATTATACATAGAGCCTACTTCGAACTGTAATTTTAATTGTAAGATGTGTTTTCGTCACACTTGGTTTGACGAAAAATTTACAGATATGACATGGGAGATGTTTGAACAGATTATCGAGGGAATCCCATTTGGTGTGGAGACCATTTTCTTTGGCGGAATGGGAGAACCTTTGTATCACAGAGATATTCTTCGCATGGTGGAAGTGTGTAAGGCGAAAGGGTATCGTGTGGAGCTTCTAACGAATGGGTCACTACTGTCAGAGGAGATGTGTGGGAAGTTGATGGACCTGAATCTGAATAAATTATGGGTGAGTCTAGATGATATCATTATACCCAATAACGCTTTATATAAGGAGAAGGAAGCTGAGAGGGAAGATGTGGACGAGGCGACGAGTGAGTTGGGACATCCAAGTGCGAGGCGTGTGTTGGCGAATCTGAAGAAATTTAATCACATGAGATATGCTAGAAAGTCTACCATGGAACTAGGGGTGACATTTGTAGTATCAAAGGATAATGTGACACAGTTGAAAAATATTCCATATTTTGTGGATGCTTATCTTGTCAATGAAGTGCATGTGTCAAATATTTATCCTGCGGATTCAGCGGATTTGGAGAATGCTTTGTACAATCGTACATTGGCGATGTCCATTGGATCAGACAAATTTGGGTTGACAAGGCCGAAGGTGAAGATTCCATATATGGATTTTGATGATGAAAAAGTTCAAGAGGGACTGAATGGAATGTTCTCAAAGATGAATTTTAATCTCTATGTTGGGGATACTTATGTACCAAGACAGTCTCAATATTGCCGCTTCGTTGAAGAGGGAATGTGCTTTGTCAGAAGTGATGGAAATGTGAGTCCTTGTATGGCGTTGCTCCATAATGGAACGACAGCGGTGATGGAAACTGAACGAAAGGTTCATCATCATTCTTTTGGTAATGTTGGGGAGCAGGCATTGGAGGAAATCTGGAATTCAGATGAATATACAGAGTTTAGAGAGCGGGTGAAGTCCTTTGCATTTTCACCATGTATCAATTGTGGGCACTGTGATTATCCGGCATCCAATGAGGAGGATTGTTTTGGAAATGAAGCGCCGACCTGTGGAGCCTGTCTCTGGTCGGAGGGTATCATGAGTTGTCCGTAATGGAAGTGGTGGCTTGAAGGGGTTATGAGTTGTCCGTAATGGAAGTGATGGCTTGAAGGGGTTATGAGTTGTCCGTGATAGAAGTGATGGATGGAAGAGATCAGGAGTTGTCTATAATGCAGCGATTGGTCCATGAAATAGAGTAGAAAATAGAGAAGAATAGGTAGGATGAAAAAATGAGTAAATTAGAAATTTCAGATGCAATTAAATATGTAGGTGTGGATGATAAGGACATTGATTTGTTTGAGAGTCAATATGTAGTACCAAATGGGATTGCCTATAATTCATATGTGATTTTAGATGAGTCTATCACGATTATGGATACAGTGGATTCGGTGAAGTCCGAAGAGTGGTTGAAGAACTTAGATGAGGTGTTGGAAGGAAAGACACCGTCGTATGTGGTGTGTTTGCATATGGAACCAGATCATGCAGGGAGTTTACAATGCTTGTTGAACAAGTATCCAGAAATAAAGATTGTTGGAAATGCGAAGACATTTGTATTCATCAAGCAGTTTTTTGATTTTGAATTAGAAGGCAGAACGGTAGAAGTGAAAGAGGGTGAAGCGTTATCCTTAGGAGAGCATTCGCTACAATTTATTATGGCACCTATGATACATTGGCCAGAGGTTATGGTAGCATACGAAACGACGGAGAAGACCTTGTTTTCTGCCGATGCATTTGGGAAGTTTGGAACCCTAGATACAGATGAGGCATGGGACTGCGAAGCGAGAAGATATTATTTTAACATTGTAGGAAAATATGGTGTGCAAGTACAGAATTTGTTGAAAAAAGCATCTGCATTCGATGTGCAGAGAATTTGTCCATTGCACGGGGAAGTATTACAAGATAACATAGCACACTATGTCGGGAAATACCGGATTTGGAGCAGTTATGAACCAGAAGATAGAGGGATTTTTATCGCCTATGCATCGATCCATGGAAATACGAGAGCGGCAGCAGAGAAATTCAAGGAGATCCTAGATCGAGAAGGAACTACAAAGGTAAGCATCTGTGATTTGGCGAGAGAGGATATGGCAGAGGCGGTAGAAGATGCCTTCCGTTATGACAGATTGGTATTGTTTGCAGCATCTTATGATGGTGGAGTCTTCCCTTGTATGGAAGAATTTTTGCATCACTTGCAGAGCAAGAATTACCAAAAACGCAAGATCGCATTGATCGAGAATGGCACATGGGCGCCATCGGCGATGAAGGCGATGAAGGCAATCATCGAGAAGATGAAGAGTATTGACTTGTGTGAAACGACGATTACGATCAAGTCTAGATATAGCGAAGAGAATCTTCAAGAGATGGAGAAATTAGCAGGAGAATTATTGGAATAGTGGTGGAATGAATTTATCACGCATAGGGTATAAAAAGGGTAAGGGACGAAGGATGAACTCGAAGATTAAATTAATTGCAATCGATATGGACGGAACATTGCTCAATGATGAGAAAGAACTTACTTCCTATACAAGGGAGGCTTTGGTGAAGGCGATCGAGCAAGGAGTACATGTGGTTGCGTGCACAGGGAGACCGATTAGTGCGATACCAAAAGAGCTGACGGAGATAGAGGGAGTGCGCTATGCAATCAGTGCAAATGGTGCTAGAATTGTAGACTTGATGGAAAACAAAACGGTGTTTGAGAAGGTATTGCCACCCGATGTGGTGTGTCAATTATTGGATATTGCACAGAAGTACCATACTTATCATGAGGTCTTCTTTGATGGGATTGGATATACACAAGAGGATCTGGTTGAGAAGCTGCCGCAGTTTCTCAATGATGAGATGATTCACTACATCAGGACCACTAGGGTTCGTGTGGATGATATTCGTGAGGAGTTGCAGCGCAGAAATCAAGGGAGTGATAAGTTACATATCGTAGTGGAAACTACCGAGGAGAAAGAAGAGTTGGTCGAAGCACTGAAGAACTTGGGCGATTATGAGATGCACGGGGCATTTCACAATAATATTGAAATTACAGAAGTCGGCATTCATAAGGGGCTCGGATTACAGAAGTTGGGAGAGTATCTTGGGATTGAGCTTGATGAAATCATGGCACTGGGAGATGGCATGAATGATGAGACTATGATTCAGATGGCAGGTCTCGGTGTGGTGATGAAAAACGGAGTAGAGGCACTCAAGGGAAGCGCCGACTATATTACGGATAGTAACAATGAAGATGGAGTTGCCAAAGCGATTCACAAATTTGTATTGGAAGCATAGAGGGGGAAGATATGGACGCATTTTTAAATATTCTAAAGGCGATATTATTAGGAATTGTAGAGGGGATTACCGAATGGTTGCCGATTAGTAGTACGGGACATATGATCTTGGTGGATGAATTTATCAAATTAGATGTATCGGCAGAGTTTTTGAATATGTTTTTGGTGGTGATTCAGCTCGGTGCGATTATGGCGGTAGTGCTCATCTACTTCAACAAATTAAATCCATTTTCACCGAAAAAATCATCACGACAGAAACGTGCGACATGGACGATTTGGTTCAAGGTATTGGTAGCAGTTGTGCCAGCGGCAGTTATAGGGATTTTATTCGAAGATGCGATAGACCAAGTGCTGGGAAGTTATGTAGTAGTTGCAATCACATTGATTATTTATGGAGTCTTATTCATTATCGTTGAGAATCGAAATAAAGGGGTGGAACCACGAGTTAAGAAGTTTTCGCAGTTTACATACCAAGATGCATTGATTATCGGATTGCTTCAAGTGTTGGCATTGATTCCTGGAACATCGCGCTCCGGAATTACTATCGTAGGAGCGCTGATGTTTGGAATGTCGCGACATATTGCAGCAGAATTCACCTTTTTCTTGTCCATTCCCGTGATGTTTGGTGCAAGTTTATTGAAAATTGTTGGGTATGGATTTAACTTTAGTGTGATGGAAGTGACCATTCTACTAGTTGGTATGTTCGTCGCTTTTGTTGTATCGATCTTTACCATTCGATTCTTGATGAATTATATCAAAACGAATGATTTCAAAGTGTTTGGTTATTATCGGATTGTCCTAGGGGTGTTGGTGTTGTTGTATTTTATTTTACAACCTTTATTAGTACCCGCCCAACCAATGTAGTCACAATGGCTGCAACAATGGCTTCTGGTATGCCGTTGATTCCGATGATGCTTAGGATGAAACCGTATAATGCGTCGCTTGCGATGCTATTTACATTGGCATAAGCGTCGCGAAAGAATAGAAAGATTAAATTCATGACCAAAAGAGTGTTGGTGAGCGCACCGACGATTCCGGAAGCTCCGAGCGCCAGATAGGTGCTCGACTTTCTTTCTTTGGTCACTTTGAGCACTGCCTTGTAGACGTAGTATGGGGTAATCCCAACCAAGGTCCGAGGTACAAGACAGATGATGAGACTTCCGATACCGCCATTGACCTCGCCTAATGTGTAGAATGGGGTGAAGACGAAGGAAGTTACAGTCGGATTGATTGTGTTATTCACTAGGCTAGTTAGGCCGAATACCAATCCCAATAGGGCGCCTTTTTTCGGTCCTAATAAAATGGATCCAATGATGACAGGGATGTGGATGATGGTTGCCCGAGTAAATCCAAGAGGAATATATCCTAGGAACGGGGTGAATGCCATGACGATGATGACGGCGCTTAATAGTGCGACTTGCACAAGGTCTAGTGTCTTTTGGTTTCTGTTTTTTTGATTCATATTATGCCTCCTTTGTTATCGTTCTTAAATTAAGATACAATACAATACGTTACATCGTAATGATAGCACAAAAAATAATTGTAGGTCAATATTCTTTTGACCTAAATCGCTTGAGATAAATAGAAAGGGTGAAAACTATGCTAAGAGGAAAAACCGTTGTTCTAGGAATTACTGGAGGAATAGCAGCATATAAAATGGCAAATACAGCAAGCGCATTGGTTAAATTGGGCGCAGATGTTCACGTCATTATGACCGAGAATGCACAGAATTTTATTACGCCAAATACATTTGAGGCGCTCTGTCATAGAAGATGTATCACGGATACCTTTGATCGAAACCATGAATTTGAAGTAGAGCATGTGGGGTTGGCAAAGAGTGCAGACATCATCTTAATTGCACCTGCTACAGCCAATGTGATTGGCAAGATGGCAAATGGAATTGCAGATGATATGTTGACGACGACAGTGTTGGCAGCAAAATGTCCGATTCTTGTGGCACCTGCTATGAATACAGGGATGTATGAAAATCAAATTGTGCAGGACAATATGGAGAAGTTGAGCCGTTATGGGTTTCAGATGATAGAACCAGTGAGCGGCTATTTGGCGTGTGGAGATGTTGGAGCTGGAAAGATGGTAGAACCGGAAGTTTTGGTGGAATATATCCTGCGTGAAGTTGCGATGTCAAAGGATTTGCATGGAAAAAAAATATTGATTACTGCGGGAGCTACCCGTGAAGCACTGGACCCAGTTCGTTTCATGACCAACCATTCCACGGGAAAGATGGGATATGCATTCGCTAGAGTGGCAGCGATGCGAGGGGCTGAGGTGACCTTGGTATCGGGACAAACCAATTTAGGTAAGCCAGTGGGCGTAAGAGTTGTGGATGTGGTGAGCGCACAGGATATGTATGAGGCGGTCATGGAGTGGGCACCGACACAAGATATTGTCATTAAGGCGGCAGCAGTGGCGGATTACCGTCCAAAGGAAGTCCATGAGGAAAAGACGAAGAAGAAAGCTGGAGATTTGTCGATTGCGTTAGAGAGAACGACTGATATATTGAAAACATTGGGAGCGAAGAAGAGGGAAGGACAATTTCTCTGTGGATTTTCCATGGAGACAGAGAATCTAATCGAGAATTCCCGTGATAAATTAGAGCGAAAAAATCTAGATATGATCGTTGCAAATAATTTGAAGGTGGATGGAGCAGGGTTTGGTGGAGATACCAATGTGGTCACCATCATAACGAAAGATATGGAGAAGTCATTGCCGACGATGAGTAAGGAAGACGTGGCAAATGAAATTTTAAATGAAATCATGCATAAATCTTCCAATTAGGGATAACCTATTAAGAAAACATTAGATAGGTTAGGAAGAGTGTATGTCACAATACGTTGGAAAGCAGAGCATTGTATTTGAACGGCCTGCTTATATTGCATCGAGTGCGTCGATTGTAGGAACAAAAGAGGGTGAAGGACCGTTAGGATCCATGTTTGACAAGGTGGGAAAGGATACGTTGTTTGAACAGGAAACCTGGGAGGCGGCAGAGAGTGAAATGCAGAAGCAAGCAAGTGCGATTGCCCTGCAAAAAGCAGGCCTTAGCCCAAATGAGATGAGATTTTTCTTTGGTGGTGATTTGTTGCGCCAGGGAATTGCAACCTCCTTAGGGGCTGCGGAAGAATTTCAGATTCCTCTCTTTGGCTTATTCGGTGCTTGTTCTACGTCCGGGGAAGCTCTAGCCCTTGGCGCCATGAGTGTTTCGGCTGGGTATGCAGACTATGTGCTAGCAGCGACATCTAGTCATTTTGCGAGTGCGGAGAAGGAATTTCGATTCCCATTAAACTATGCGAATCAGCGCCCTCTGTCGGCACAGTGGACGGTTACGGGAAGCGGGGCATTTATCTTGGGATCCGAGAAACAGAATCGAAAGGTGAAGATTGCTGGAATTACAATCGGAAAAATAGTGGATTATGGACTAAAGGATTCACAGAATATGGGGGCTTGTATGGCGCCAGCCGCGCGCGATACCATAGTGAGCAATTTATCTGATATGAATCGTAGACCAGAAGATTATGACCGCATTATTACGGGGGATTTGGGATATATCGGTAGTACAATCTTATGTGATATGTTGCGAAAGGAAGAGGTTCATATTCAGGAGCAACATCTGGATTGTGGAAAGATTATATTTGACCAATTACAACAGGATACTCATGCAGGAGGGAGCGGTTGCGGTTGTGCTGCGGTTACCTTGGCCTCTTATATTTTGCCTCGGATTGAAAGTGGAGAGTGGAAGCGTGTGTTATTCGTTCCAACTGGAGCTTTGATGTCAACCGTCAGCTATAATGAAGGGGAGAGCGTTCCAGGAATCGCACATGGGGTTGTGTTAGAGTATGATGGTGGTTGATAAGGAGAGAATAGATGGAATATTTCAATGCATTTTGGGTCGGAGGAGTTATTTGCGCATTGGCTCAAATTTTATTAGATCGAACAAAGATGATGCCGGGTAGAATTATGGTAATGCTTGTGTGCGTTGGTGCAGTGCTTGGTTTTTTTGGTCTGTATGATGGATTTCAAGAATACGCAGGAGCAGGAGCTAGTGTACCTTTGCTAGGGTTTGGTAATGTCTTGTGGAACGGAATCAAGGAAACGGTAGATCAGGATGGGTTTATTGGAATCTTTCGTGGTGGATTCACAGCGAGTGCAGTGGGAATATCGGCAGCTTTAATCTTTGGGTATCTAGCGTCGCTGATTTTCAAGCCGGTAATGAAGAAATAAGGGGGGAGTCTCTTGTAATTTTATCCAAAATATGCTATGCTCCTACGAGGGTTGTAGGGGCGACTTGTACCTAGGGGTTCGAGGTTGCCAATCTTTTAGAAAGAGATGGGGATTAAAATGGATAGAATTAAAAGTAACACAGCGAGATTAACCGTAGCTTCACTCCTAGTTGTAGTGGGTATTATATTGCCATACTTCACGGGGCATGCATTTGGAATACCGGGAAATGTATTTTTGCCGATGCATCTACCAGTTTTATTATGTGGGTTCTTATGTGGACCAATGCTTGGACTGGCAGCGGGAATTGTAACGCCACTTTTATCGAGTTTGCTGACAGGGATGCCAGCAGCATTTCCTATGCTACCGATTATGTTAGGTGAATTGGCATGCTATGGCTTATGTAGTGGATTGTTTTATCAAAAACTAAAATGGAATCGATATCTAGCACTTCTAGCGTCCATGCTCTGCGGAAGGGTGGTATATGGAATTATTTTTACCATATTATTTCAACTCAACGGAGGCATGCTGAAGGCATTAACAGTTCAAGCGGCTGTTGTGGCTGGCGTTCCAGGGATTATCGTGCAAATTATTGTGCTGCCGATTATCCTACAGGTACTGCGTGCCACAAACGATAAGATGGAAGATAGGATATAGCAACTATTCTTCTATGATGTGAAATTCAAAGTAATCAAACTCAATCGAATCAATAAAATTATCGGAGGTAAAGCGGCACTTATCGTGTCGCTTAAATTCTTCTATGGTTGTGTCTAACCAGATAGGTTTTGATAGATCGAATTCATAACAAATCTCCTCCAATCCTTGGAGGATTTTTTCTGTTCTTGTATTGGATGTATGTAATTCAACAACGGTATCTCTCAGCATACGGTTATCTTTAAAAAGTTTTCCCCAGATTCTCATAACAAAATTCCTTTCTTTGCTTTCATACAGATGATTATAGCACAACAATATCATATGGTACACTTGTTTTTTTTGAGATAATTCGTTGTTTTTTTTGGAATAATTTGTTATAATAAAGCACGAAAAAGAAGAATGGAGAGGGAGAACATGAAAAAAGTAAAAGGTATCTTTAATTATGTGCTAATCGATGGATTGAGCGGCATGGCATTGGGATTGTTCGCGACATTGATTATTGGAACAATTGTGCAGCAAGTGGGGCTTATGATAGGTGGATCCGTAGGGGAT
The DNA here is from genome assembly GCA_964369755.1 of uncultured Lachnospiraceae bacterium. Taxonomy (GTDB): domain Bacteria; phylum Bacillota; class Clostridia; order Lachnospirales; family Lachnospiraceae; genus CAUPWF01. The sequence continues at coordinate 13,754 of CAYJFY010000007.1, read as the reverse complement.
TTAATCTATGCAATCGGAAAAGTTGCAGCCTCTCTCACAAGTGCAGGAATTGGAGTTGGCGTTGCCTCTAAGCTAAAAGAGCCACCTTTGGTTGCACTTTCTGCAGCTACTGCGGGAATGGTTGGCGGATATGCGAATTCCATATTATCTGGATCCCTACTAGTAGAAGGGAATCCAGTTTTTACAGGACCTGGAGAGCCTCTAGGGGCATTTATCGCTGCAATTGTAGGGATTTCCATCGGACATCTGATTTGTGGAAAAACAAAGTTGGATATCTTGGTTACACCGATTATCACGATTGGTACAGGTGCCGCCGCTGGATTATTTGTTGGTCCGACGATATCGGGATTCATGGTTCAATTGGGTGCGATGGTGAACTGGGGAACAGAACAACAACCATTGCTTATGGGAGTAATCGTTTCGGTTCTTATGGGGATATTCTTGACCTTGCCGATTAGCTCTGCAGCGATTGGTATCATCTTGGGATTATCTGGACTAGCAGCTGGGGCTGCAACCGTTGGATGCTGTTGTAATATGATTGGATTTGCAGTGGCAAGCTACAGAGAGAATGGATGGAGTGGATTGTTGGCACAAGGAATCGGGACATCTATGCTACAGATGCCAAATATTGTGCGCAGACCGATTATATGGCTGCCAGCTATTATATCCAGTGCAATTCTGGGTCCGATTAGTACCATGCTATTACATATGACAAATAATGCGACAGGATCGGGAATGGGTACGGCAGGATTGGTAGGTCCACTGATGACGTGGCAGACCATGATTGCAACTGAACCGACACATGTAGTGATGTTGAAAATCATTGTAATTCAATTTGTATTACCAGCGGTGATTACATTGACCATATCCGAAGGAATGAGAAGGGCAAAGTGGATACGACCTGGTGACATGAAACTAGAAATGTAAAAGGGGACGGGGGTATGAAATGCTGCACATTTTCTCCCCCGTCCCCAACTGACGTCGTTCGTTAATAATCTAAATTATTCGTATATTTCCCCCGTCCCCAACTGACGTCATTCGTTAATAATCTAAATTATTCGTATATCTCCGCTGTCCCCAAACTTTTATTTTTTATCTAATTGGCGCGATAGGAATACAGGATTCAAGCTGTATGTCATAGCAACTTCTCTTGTAATACGTCCCTCTTGATATAACTTTAAGATGCTAGCATCCATACTGATCATACCCTCTGATGTTGACGACTGAATAATGGAGTTGATCTGATGGGTACGACCATCGCGAATCAATGTCTTAATCGCATTTGTACAGTGCATGATTTCAAATGCAGGAATTACTCCCCCGTCTACGGTTGGTAACAATTGTTGGCAAACTACAGTCTGTAGTGCCATAGAGAGCTGCATACGAACCTGTGCTTGTTGATTTACCTCAAATGTATCTACCAAACGGTCGATGGAATTGGCTGCCCCTAGTGTATGGAGTGCTGAGAATACCAAATGTCCCGTTTCAGCAGCTGTCAAGGAAATGTTGACTGCTTCTGAATCACGAAGTTCTCCGATTAGAATCACATCAGGGCTTTGACGAAGCGCAGCACGAAGTGCGATTGGATAGCTTCCTGTATCAAGTGATATCTCACGTTGACTGATGATAGATTTTTTGTGAGAGTGTAGGTACTCAATCGGATCTTCTAGTGTAATGATATGAGCTTCCTGTTCTTCATTAATCTTATCTAAAATACAAGTAAGAGTAGTAGTTTTACCACTAAATGATGTTCCAGTAACCAATACGAGTCCACGTTGCAAGTTTCCTAATTCTAGAATTTCATCTGGAATAGATAGTTTCTTTGGATCTGGTAATGCAAAGGCTACGACACGAATAACTGCCGCGATAGATCCACGTTGCATATAGGCATTGATACGAAAACGAGAAACTCCTGGGATTGAAAATGAGAAATCATCATCTCCACGGTCGAACAAAGGTTGGATATTACGACCAGCAATCTCATAGATTTCGCGAATGGTTGCTTCGGCATCCTTTGGAAATATACGGTTGTCATCATAGTTTTCAATATGCTTTTTTGTTTTAAAACTGACAGGCTTTCCAGCAACGATAAATATGTCCGCTGCTTCCCTCTCTACCATTTCCTTGAGTTGTTGTGACACTGTTGTAGTTTCTTTTTTAGTTGCTTCGTTTTTCATGTGATTGTCTCCATTCTTTTAGTAGTTTGATTTCTGACACTACGAATTTATTTATAAACTGTCGCTTGTTGTAATCATCTGCCAAGCTAGACGCTGTATAGGTTCTTCCGGGTTGCTTGGAAAACCGATTTCTATATAGTAATACTTCTGATCATTCACAGGAACGGTGTACGTAACGACTGTTCCGATATATTCGGGTGTATCAATGACTGTATAATCTGTTCCGTTTAGCTCAGATGTAAAATTGTCATGGGTTGTTTTTGTATAAATATTGTATAAATCTTCTAATTTTTGTTCCGCAATTGCATCCACATCATACTGCGCTATAATTGCATCGGCAGCCATTTGAGTATAGCGGCTATCAGAATGTGAAGAAGATAGGATGAGTATCGAGAATGATGTGAGTAACAATATGGTAAAAAATGTGATGAGTGATACCATTCCGACACTTATAATCGTTTTTTTTGGTTGAAAATAATTTTTGTTTTTCAAGAGGATATCTCCTTATAGTGAGTTTCAGTTACACAGGAATGAAATGTGATATATTCAATTCATATATAATCTTACCATCTATTTGTTTTAGATAGATATGGGCGTCCATCATAGAATCAGTAGATGCTTCTAAATCGATGATAAGAGAGTATTTGTGTGATTCTTCACTTGTAACTGTTTGCCAAGAATCATCATAGTACATAATATAAGATTGGTTTACAATCTCCCCGTCTTGAAATATATCTGCAATGAAATCTAAATCACCGTCACTAAATTTCGCTACTTCAGCCGCATTTGATGCTTCTATCATCGCAATGGATAGAGCATTGCTATCTTCACTGTCGATATAGCCTTCTACAAATAGACTAATACAGATAGCGGCTGATATCACAAATAATAGGCAATTGACGATTAATTCAAATAAAAAATACGTGATCTGCTTGTTTGATTGTGTATCCATGTGTCAACCTTTCTTTATAGTATAAGTTGTATTACATACATTCGAGGTAAATCTTTGAGTGATATGTGTTTTCTCCCTCGGTCATGACAGTGATGTCCAAGAGTCCGTTATCATCTAATGTGAAATCCATTGATGTCAGAGGCATGATTTTTTGTCCCATTCCTGGAATTAAGTCTACATTTGAGGATAAGAGCGCTTCACACAAATATCCATCCTCTATATAAATCCAAGTACTGAAATCATATTCCCCATAACTTTCGGTGATGACTAGGGCATCCGTGTTGTTGAAAGTTTGGATGGAAATCGCATCGGCTTGCTCACTCAATCGGATTTTCTGAGAGAGATAGACTACCGAGGTTCTTGCGTCATAGTTCTCTTGCGATGCCTCTACGGTTTTGGTATATACGTTTGCACCGATAATAGATAGGAGCAAAGCCCCGATGGTATAAGCAAAAAATAGGGCAAATACCAATATTGTACTAGAGAATGCTTGTTTTTTTGTATTCACACCTGTTTCTCCTTTGGTTTTATTGTATGATGATGTCTTGTATTTTCTATTCTAGGTGAAAGACATCGATTTCAGGCAGAAGGTTTCCACCTTGGTTTTGATAATGTACAATATAGTTTTCATCGTAATATAAACCATAATTATCCACGAGGTACTGAACATCGGGCGGATAACTGCCTTCGATAACGTAACATTGTATTGCACTGCGTCTTACTGCATTTTCCAGAAGAGAGATTTGCTCATCTGAAACGGTCGTTGAGAAAGTTTGCACTAGCGAAAGCATCATAATCACAAATGCAACAAAAATACAGATTGACCAAAAAGGTGAACTTTTAAAAACTTTTATAATGATGTTAACAATAGGACTCTTCATGCGATGTCCTCCTACATACCAGCTAGGATGCTAGTGAGTGGTAACATAACGGAAAGCATTACCATACCGATTAGAAGACAGAGTAAACCGACAATCATAGGTTCGATGACAGAGAGTAGTTTTTGTGTCTGTCTCTGTGCATCATCATAATAGCGATCTGCTAAATCGTTCAACATCTGTCCGGTAGATCCGCTGCGAACACCGGCGATGATGATTCCGCTGTACTTTTCATCGAAAATTTCACTATCGATCAGAGCGTCAGATACACTGGCTCCATTTTCTAAATCATCCTTGATGCTCATTACTCTGGCCTGAGGTTTTTCACCATCGATAAGCATGCGCGAAAATTCCACGGAACTGATGATGTCTAGTCCTCCAGCAAGCATAAGTGAAATAGAGTATGCGAAACGATTGGCATTCTCAGAGTGTGCAATCTTTCGCGTCAAGGCTGAATTGTGATAAAAATTGACAAATCTTCTTCGCATAAATTGTGTATTGCGTAGAATCAGGAATAAAGCGACAAGAACAACAAATGCGATTGCAATAAACATGGCAGCACTATTCAGGAATTGTCCAACATCTAGCAAGGCAGAGGCTACAGAGTTGAGAGCGAGTCCCAACTGAGCAAAAACCTGTTCGAATACGGGCATAACCTGAACCAATATAACGAAGATTACAATAAGAACCATACTAGCTAAGCATAGTGGATAAGTAATCGAAGAACGCAAGGACTGTGTCAAATTATCACGATTTCTGTAATAACTTGCAAGTGAACTATAAACTTCCTCGATATGGCCAGTTTGCTCTCCGATTTCTATCATCTTGATGACATACTCCGGGAAGCATTTTACTTCTTCTAAGGCTACCGAAAAGAAATTACCGTCGGCAACAATTTCATACATTGTATTATATATTTTTTTGTTTTCGGCTAAAGAATGTTCGCAGATGATGCTAAGGCTTTCCCAAGTTGGAATTCCGTTGGATGAAAACATATGCATCTGTTCAAAAAAGTTTGAAATTTCACTAGCAGATAACTGTTTTGTTTTTTTCATATATCCCTCTCTCTTCACTTGTTATGTAATAAGTGATTTTTAATAAAAGTATAATGCGTTATAATTTTTACCGTCTCCGATATATTCTAGAATATCAGGACTATTACTATTGGTTGAGGCAAATGTTGGATCCATTAGTACCCAATCATTTCCGTCGAATTCAATCACATTGCTAATCCACCCAGTCTCCTCTGTATAGACACTGATCCATGCATGATATGCTTGGCCTGCATAACCTAACACCAATTGTGTAGGGATTCCTTGCGTGCGCAACATAGCGGTCATCAATACAGCATAATCAAAACAGATTCCTTTGCCGGTGTTTAGTGTAGTATCGATGTCAGGTATATAGAATGTCTTTACATTTTCTGCAAGTTCAAAATCATAACTGACATTAGCGATCACATAATTATAAATGTTTTCCAAGGCTTCGAGATCTGTGTTTGCGCTTTTAGCAAGTTCGGAGCCTAAGGATACGGCTTCGGTGTCTGCAGTGAAGTTCACATATTGACTCGGGTGCAAGAATGGAAGTAGTTCATCCTCTAATGTAACCTCGAATGCTGCGGTATCCACAACAGCATATTTGGTATCTGAAATATTTTCATTAATTGTAAGTGTGTAACTTCCATTGCCTGAAGTGATTGGAAATGCGGCATAGTCGTCACCAGGTGTCAAATCATACGTATATGGCTCAGAGCCTTGGAATGTAAGCTGGGCTTTGATTTTTGAAGCAGAGCCTGTATATTTTACCATGATATAGCCTTTTGAAGTATTTGATAGGTCTATCAGTGAAGCATTACCTTCTAGTAGGTTGGTGCCATCTGCGGTAGTTGTTAAAACTACAGGAGTAGAGTCTCTGCTACCAACAACGTCTGTGTCCGTAGGTTCAAGTCCTGGACTACTTCCCTCTTCCTTGTTGGAGAGTGCGGTTGACTCAGTGCTATTAGGAGCAGCTGCATCGGATGTCCCACAGGAAGTCAATGTGAAAAGACCTGTCGAAAAGGCTAAAACGGCAAAAAATTGTAGCATTCGTCGTTTCATTTTTATTCCCTTCTCTGCTATCATATTCTATAAATAACAGAAGATATTAAGATTATTTCATACGAAAATATTTTATCACAATATAGTGCTTAAGTAAATACTTTTTGCTTGAAATACTTACCTTAATATGGTATCATGAATGTAATGGTAGGAAGAAACGATGGGAGGTTCTTGGATATGGACTTTGTAGCAGAACTTATTATGACAATAATGAAGGCTGTGGTTTTAGGCGCAGTTGGTTTTGGTGGAATTATGATAGGTAAAAAATTAAGAATGCTAAAAAACGCGAAAGTAGCACGTGAAGAGGCTGCGGAATAAAGATTGAGTGGGAAGTTAATAATGATCGTAAATTAGTGGGCTTTCAATATGCCCACTTTGTTTTGTGTAATGGACATGATGTTTTTATATTTGTATTTTAGGAAGCTGAGCTTCTGGTTAATAGAGAAGAAAATTGGAGGATATACAAGAAATGAAGCAATATGGAGTAAATGAATTAAGAAAAATGTTCCTGGATTATTTTCAAAGTAAGGAGCATCTAGTGGCGAAGAGTTTCTCTTTGGTTCCGCATAATGACAAAAGTTTATTATTAATCAATTCGGGGATGGCTCCGTTGAAGCCGTATTTTACAGGGCAGGAGATTCCACCGAGCAAGCGAATGACAACATGTCAGAAATGTATTCGTACAGGAGATATTGAGAATGTTGGGAAAACAGCAAGACATGGTACCTTCTTTGAGATGCTTGGAAACTTTTCATTTGGAGATTATTTTAAGAAGGAAGCAATTGCCTGGACTTGGGAATTTCTTACCGATGTGGTAGGAATCGATGAAGATAGACTATACCCATCTATTTATGTAGATGACGATGAGGCGTTTGAGATTTGGAACAAGGAAATTGGAATTGAGGAGTCTAGGATTTTTAGATTTGGCAAGGAAGATAATTTCTGGGAGCATGGCTCTGGACCTTGTGGACCATGTTCGGAAGTTTACTATGACCGTGGAGAGGCATATGGTTGTGGAAGCCCGGACTGTACAGTAGGTTGCGAGTGTGATCGCTATATGGAGGTATGGAACAATGTGTTTACCCAATTTGAAAGTGACGGAAAAGGAAATTATACAGAATTAGAGCAGAAGAATATCGATACTGGTATGGGACTCGAGCGTCTTGCAGCTGTTGTACAAGATGTGGATTCGATCTTTGATGTGGATACAGTGAAGGCTTTGAGAGAACACGTGTGTAGCCTAGCAGGTGTTCAGTACAAAGAAGATGAGGCGAGAGATGTATCGATTCGCGTAATCACCGACCATGTGCGCTCAGTGTCATTTATGATTTCGGACGGAATTATGCCATCGAATGAAGGAAGAGGATATGTTCTTCGTCGCTTGATTCGACGTGCTTGTAGACATGGAAGAATTCTTAATATCGAAGGAAATTTCTTGGTGAAGTTAGTGCAGACAGTAATTGACGGGTCAAAGGATGGATATCCAGAGCTAGAAGAGAAAAAAGAATTTATCTTCAATGTGATTGCAAAAGAAGAAGAACAATTTAATAAAACTATTGATCAAGGTCTTGGAATTTTAGCAGAGATGCAGAAGAAAATGGTAGAAAACAATTCCACAGTTTTAAGTGGAGACGATGCATTTAAGCTATATGATACCTATGGATTCCCAATTGATTTGACAAAAGAAATTCTGGAAGAATCAGGATGCAGTGTGGATGAAGACGGATTTAAGGCATCGATGGAAATTCAACGAAAAAAGGCACGTGATGCTCGTGGTGTAACAAACTACATGGGAGCAGACGTGACGGTTTATGAGTCTATAGATCCTAGTATTACAAGTGAATTTGTAGGATACGATTATTTGACCTATGTATCGAAGATTACAGTGATCGCGGGTGAGCACGAATTGGTAGACTGTTTGTCAGAAGGCGAACGAGGAACCATCATTGTTGACAAAACACCATTCTATGCGACGAGTGGAGGTCAAGCAGCAGATATAGGCTGTATTACCAGTTCAGAAGGAGTATTTCGTGTAGAGGACACCATTAAATTGTTGGGTGGGAAAATCGGTCATGTAGGAATTGTAGATCGAGGCATGATTCGAGTGCAGACTGAGGCAACATTAGAGATCGATGTAGAAAATAGAATGTTATCTGGTAGAAATCATAGTGCGACACATTTGTTACAAAAAGCGTTGAAAATGGTATTAGGAAATCACATAGAGCAAGCAGGTTCTAATGTGAATGCGGAGAGACTAAGATTTGACTTCACTCATTTTTCAGCATTATCACAAGAAGAAATCAATGAAGTTGAGAGACTTGTAAATGAACAAATACACGAGGGTGTGCCAGTTGAATCGGAATTGATGCAAATTGATGAGGCTAGGAAGACTGGGGCAGCAGCATTGTTTGGAGAAAAATACGGCGATGTGGTACGTGTGGTAAGTATGGGCGACTTCTCGAAAGAATTGTGTGGAGGAACTCATGTGGCAAATACAGGAACAATCACCGCATTTAAGATTATATCTGAAACTGGAGTTGCAGCTGGAGTGAGAAGAATTGAGGCATTGACGTCAAGTGGATTGATTCATTACTACAATCAGTTGGAAGAGTCATTGGATAAGGTGGCAAAATTAGTGAAGACTTCTCCGGATAAATTGGAGCAGAAGTTGACAAGTATGATGTCAGAGATTAAGGCGTTACAGAGTGAAAATGAGAGCCTCAAGAGTAAGCTTGCAAAAGATGCAGTCGGTGACGTAATGGATCAAGTAGTGGAAATCAATGGTGTCAAAGTGTTGGCAACAGAGATTGAAGGTGTAGACATGAATGGGCTCCGCGACCTAAGTGACTCCTTGAAGGAGAAGATCGGAGAAGGAGTTGTTGTTTTGGCGTCTACCCAAGATGGCAAGGTAAATCTTGTGACAACGGCGACAGACGGAGCACAGAAAAAGGGTGCACATGCTGGTGATTTGATTAAATCAATTGCAGGACTTGTCGGTGGAGGCGGAGGAGGTCGTCCTCATATGGCACAAGCTGGTGGGAAAAATCCACATGGTATTCGTGAGGCACTCCATAAGGTAAAAGAAGTTTTACATGATCAAACGAAGTAGTGAAAATTCTATGAATACAGTACAGATAAGGCATGAATTATGATATAATGATAATGTACTGCATGGTTATGCAGACAGAAAGGAGTAACAGTTATAATGGTAAGAGAATTAAAGAACTATGAAGATGCAGACAGTTGGAAAACCATTATGTTTCTCTACAATTCAGCACTGAAGGAAGTGGGTACGAAACTAGAAATCTTGAATGGGGAGTTTCAGCACGTACACAGTTATAATCCAATCGAGCATATCAAGACACGCATAAAGAAGCCGGAAAGTATCGTAGAAAAGTTAAAACGATATGGATATGAGACATCTGTGGAAAACATGGTAAAGTATGTCAATGATATTGCAGGAATTCGTGTGATCTGCTCGTTTACATCAGATATTTATCAGTTAGCAGAGATGATAGGGAATCAAAGTGATCTCAAAGTTTTGGGGATTAAGGATTATATTAAGAATCCGAAGGATAGTGGATATAAGAGTTATCATATGATAGTGGCGGTGCCGATTTTCTTGTCTGACAGTGTGGTGGATACGAAGGTTGAGATCCAGATTCGGACAATTGCAATGGATTTTTGGGCGAGCCTAGAGCACAAGATATATTACAAATTTAGGGGGAATGCTCCAGAATTTATTAGTTCGGACTTGAAGGAATGTGCAGAGATGGTATCGAATCTAGATGCAAGAATGTTGATGTTGAATGAATCCATTCAAAAATGCATTGGAGAGAAACCTGAGCAAGAAATTCCGAGAATGTCCTTTGATATATTAGAAAAGTTAAAAGATGCTTGAATAGAATAGTATGATTTATAGTAAATAGGGGGGCTTTTACGCTCCCCTGTTTTCGGGAAAAGTAATTGAGAAAGAGATGGTTATTAAGGTGATAAAGAATTCAAAAATGGCGGATATTGCGCTCGTAGTTACGGCAGTTATTTGGGGAACAGGATTTATTGGAACGGAATATGCCCTTGCCACAGGTGCAAGTCCATCGTTAATCGTTGCGATGCGATTTTTAATCGCAGGAATTTTATTGGGAATTGTGTATTTTAAAAGTGTAAGGTCGATAAAAAAAGAGACATTTAAGGTAGGGGCGATAGCAGGTGCTCTGTTGTTTGCAGGATTCTATCTTCAAACATTGGGACAGTCGAATACAACGGTATCGAATAGTTCCTTTATTACGACAACGAATGTTGTGATGGTGCCTTTTGTTGTGTGGTTATTTACAAAGGTGCATCCGAAAATGAAGTATTTTATTCTTGGGTTTACAACTTTGATCGGAAGTGGAATTTTGACATGGGATTTTAGTAATGGAATTTCCTTTCAATACGGTGATATCCTGGTGTTTTTATCTGCGATATGTTTTGCTGTTCACATTGCATACCTAGGGATTTGGGGCAGGGACAAGGATAGCAAGCAACTTACATTTTTGCAAATGATAGTTAATGGTGTACTAGCGTTCATTTATATGGTAATATTTGATAGAGGGGCGATTGATTTTGAAGTTATGGTGGCTGCGCTTCCATCTGTTACTTACCTAGCGATTTTCTCGAGTTGTGTATGCTATTATCTGCAGACAACGGCACAACAACACACCGCTCCGTCAAAAGCAGGAATAATTTTATGCATGGAGGGTTTATTTGGAAGCGTTTTTGCTGTATTATTAGGGATAGATACATTGACAACTACATTAATTGTAGGAGGCGGGGTTATTTTAACCTCTGTAATATTATCAGAAGTCGAGATTAAGAAGAGGAGTGTGTAGAGTGATGGACAAGTATTTAGGAGAAAGTATACCGAAACTAGGGTTCGGGTTTATGAGGCTTCCGATGCAAGGGGAAGAAGTGGATATGGAGCAAACCACTCGGATGGTGGATGCATTTATGAAAGAAGGGTTCACTTATTTTGATACGGCACGTGCTTACTATAATGGAAAGGCTGAGGCGATGCTCAAGGAAGTATTAGTGGATCGCTATCCACGCGAAAGCTTTCAAGTTACGAGTAAGATGCCATTTTGGAGCATAAAATCAGAAGAGGAAATGCAGGCTACCTTTCATGAATCTCTGGAGCAATTAGGGGTAGAGTACATAGATTATTATTTGCTACATGCATTAGATAAAGAAAAGATAAAATTGGCAGAGAAATTCAATGCTTGGGAATATATGAAGCAGATGAAGGCAGAAGGAAAGATTAAGCATTTTGGATTTTCTTTCCACGATACAGTAGATGTGTTGGAAGAATTGCTAGAAGCTCATGGCGAAGAGACAGAGTTTGTTCAACTACAGATTAATTATGCGGATTGGGAAAATGAAAATATACAGTCTAGAAAATGCTATGAGGTTGCAAGGAAGTATAACAAGCCAGTTATTATCATGGAGCCAATTAAAGGTGGTCTTTTAGCAAATCTTCCAGAGAATGGAAAAAAGATATGCAAAGAATTGCAACCTGATTTGTCTATTGCGTCTTGGGCGATGAGATACTGTGCTTCTTTGGACCATATCGTAACGGTATTAAGCGGGATGTCCAATTATGAGCAAGTGATTGATAATATGTCATACATGAAAGAGGTCTGTCCATTAAATGACGCGGAATATGAAGCATTGAATAAGGTGACAGAAGAATTGGAGAAGATTCCAACCATTCCATGTACAGGCTGTGGCTATTGTGTGGAAGATTGCCCGGCAAAGATAAAGATACCAGGGCTATTCACAGTTGCAAACCAAAACAAAATCTTTGGAGAAGAAGGGAAAGAACCTGTAAACAAAGGATCTTATAATTGGAATGTGGATGGCGCAGGAAAAGCAGGGGACTGTGTTGCATGTGGTTCATGTGAGGCGCATTGTCCACAACACATTGAGATCATCAATGAGATGAATGAAATCAGCAAATTATACGATTAAGAAATGGAGAGAGTACGATGGATGAAAGTAAAATGAGTGAAAATGAAAGACTGCTTAGAATAAATATCATAGTCCTTCTAATTGGGGGGATTTGCTATAGTATCATTTACTTTGTGGGGGGCAGTATTGCGCTAGGATTAGGGATTTTATTATCGACTTCATTTATGACACTGGTGGTCTATGTCTGCAAGAAAAAATTGGGAGAAGAAATCGCTACATATTTCCTGACCTTTGTACAATATGCGATCATAGTGCTGTTCGGTTTGCTTGGAGGGGAATTCGCAGGTGGTTTCTCACTTATTGTTGGTGTTATTGCAATGAATAGTACGTATTTTATAAAGAAAATTGTTGTGATTCAATGGGCGCTGACAGATGTGATTTTATTGATTTCATTATTCTTTAGAGATAGTCTCTATGCTGGTCTAGGAACGGCTTTCTTAGTGCGAAGTTTTCTAGGGATTAATTTCTGCTTATTTTTCTTGTGGCTCCTATTGAATTGGATATTAAAATTCAAGAATGAATCATTGGAAAAAGAGAAAACAACACTAGAACTAGTTGATCAGGTAGAAGTGAAGATGAAGGAGCAAGAGGATAGTGCTCACAAGATTCAAAGTATATTTGAAGGGATCAAATCAAGTTCGAATAACCTGAAATCAACTTCAGACCAGATGCTTGACATTGCAAGTATATTGAATGGAAATGCCAATAACCAGACATCCATCATTGCAGATTTGGTTAGCAAAAGTCGAGCCATGGAAGAAGAAATATACTCGACAAAACAAATGGCAGTGGATTCGAGTAAAATTGTTGGAGACAATGCAGAAATATTGGCTAAAAGCAATGAAAATATGACAGAAGCGGTGAAGACGATTGCCGAAATGGAAGATTCATCAAGAAAAATCAATACGATCATCAAACAGATTGAAGATATCGCTTTCCAAACAAACATACTTGCACTCAATGCTGCAATCGAGGCGGCAAGAGCAGGGGCAGCAGGAAAAGGATTTGCTGTGGTTGCGGAAGAGGTACAAACCCTCGCAACGAAGAGCTCGGAAGCTGCAAATGCAAGTAGTATACTAATCAATAATTCCATTGCAAATGTTCAAACAGGCGCACGATTCATCCGAGAAGCGGCTAAAAATATGGACGAGGTTATCGAATCAAGCAATCATTCGGCAGAAAAAGTTTCAGATATCAATGTGATCATCGAGAAACAAGTTCATACAGTTGGGGAGATTATTGTACAGATGAATAACTTTATGGATATCATTACACAAACTTCTCAGACTGCTGAGCAGAGTAATGTGATTGCGAGTGATATCTCAGAACAGATTACGCAGATTAATGCGGCTATTAGAAGTTCATAAACATCCGAAAGCCCTGAGGTTGCAGAAGGAACCAGTGAGTAGATTCTGCTGCAACCTTGGGGCTTTACATATAAAAGTTTAAAATTATAGCTTACTTATCTGTAATTCTATCCATGATGAAATAGTTCAATACTTGTAGATTTACAGATAAGCCTCTTTGAAAATCATGTTGTCAATATGAACTTGCTGTGTTATCATAAGCACAAGCATACAAGTTCAATTCTTTACCACGAAATGTGGTGTCGTTTTTCTAAGAATGATAGTTGAGATTTAGTAAT